>NZ_CDRJSZ010000012.1:0-176038 GCF_976954375.1 Niallia sp. Marseille-Q9988
AGTCTAGTTCTCCAAATAAAATGAGGTTTTATTTATTTGAAAGCGAATAATAAGTTGGTTTGGAGAGGCGTCCGCTCGACTCCTACGGGAGATGCGAGAAAGTCCGAGACCCTGCAGGAGCGTGAGCGACGAAGCGGCTCGGCGCTCGCCCCGGTGAGTCGTGCGGTAAGCCTCGGAAAACAAAAACCTACATTAAGTTAGAATGGTTTGATAACTACCGATTCACCAGGTAATTCACTTTTTCAGTACCCTCCTCGCATGCGCTGCGGGGTCTAAAGCCTCTCTATTTCCCGCAGGAGTCGAGCGTCCTCCGCTCCATTTCACTTCGTGTTTATTATTAGTTGAAATGCTTATGTTCCAGCCACTTATTTACTACATCCCTTTTGCGACAAGTGCCGCATTAACACCTGCTAGTCTGCCAGTCACAAACGCAGAAGTAATATTATATCCTCCAGTGTAACCATGAATATCTAGTATTTCACCACAGAAGAACAAGCCTTCCATCAATTTTGATTCCATTGTTTTAGGCACTATCTCCTTAATAGAAACACCTCCACCTGTGACAAACGCCTTTTCTAACGGTAAGGTTCCATTTACATCAAAGGTAAAGGATTTACATAAACGAATAAACTGTCTAATTTTATCTTGGGAAACCGTTGCACATGTAGCTGTTGGGTCGATATTTGCTAATGCCAGTAAAAACAGTAGATATCGTTCTATTAACATACCCTTTAACGTATTTTTAATCGCTTTTTTTGGTTCATTTTTAAGTAAAGTCATTGTGTCTTGAAATAGTTTTTCTTCTTTTATTGCAGGGAAAGAGTCAATGGACACTTTTACTTCTTCTAAATTCCATTTTTTCTTTGCTTTTACAACAAATTGGCTGCAGCGTAATACAGCAGGTCCACTTATTCCAAAATGAGTAAAAATCATATCCATCTGGTGGGTTATTATTGGTTTTCCTTTTGGGTTGAGAACACTTAATCCTACATTTCTTAAGGAAACCCCTTGTAAGTCTTTATTCTGAATAAATGCTTCTTTTGAGGTAACTGGAACCTCTGTTGGAAATAAGTCGGTTATAGTATGGCCTGCTTTTTTTGCCCATGCATAGCCATCTCCTGTAGAACCAGTATGTGGAACCGATTTTCCTCCTACCGCAATGATAAGCGATTTACATGTTTTGGCTTCACCATTTTCTAAAATCACTGTCTTTGTATGATTTTCATGATAATTAACTGTCTTAACAGGGGAGTTTATTTGAATAGTTACATCTAATCTATCTAACTCGCCCAATAATGCATCTACAACGGATTGTGCTTTATTGGAAATTGGGAACATTCTTCCATGGTCTTCTTCCTTTAATGCGATTCCAAGGTTTTCGAAGAATGCGATAATATCTTCATTATTAAATTCGGAAAAACCACTATAGAGAAAACGTCCATTACCTGGGATATGTTTAATGATTTCCTCAATTGGCAGCCTATTTGTAACATTACAGCGGCCACCTCCAGAAATTGCTAGCTTTCTGCCAAGTTTATTGCCTTTATCAATTAGCAATACCTTTGCCTTTTGCTCTGCTGCACCAATGGCAGCCATTAATCCTGATGGGCCTCCCCCAATCACGATTACATCATATTGCATACTACATCCTACTTTCCTGGAGTATTTTTCATTTTAATAGTACATTATTTAGCTCGTTTTATCGATTTGTATCATTCATCAAAAAGAAAGCTGTTAGTAGATACTTGCCTTTTTTAAAAGTAGCGTTTCTTTTTAAGAAAGGGTAAACTACTAATAGTGTGTAAAAAAATGTTCATATTTACTTTGTATCGTATATATTTTATCGGTTGTTTTCGTGGTAAAATACTTATTTATGTAACGTTAAAGAGAGCTTCGGTTAAGGAAGGGATTATATGTCGTCAAAATTGCTTAAAGGCACATTTATTTTAACACTTGGGACAATTATATCCAAAGCGTTAGGATTATTTTATGTTATACCATTTAATATGATTGTTGGAAAACAAGGAACCGTCTTATATCAATATTCTTATGTAGCTTATACTATTGTAATAAGTATTGCAACAGCTGGTATTCCTTTAGCTGTAAGTAAATTTATCTCGAAATATAATGCAATGGGAGAATACGAAGTAGGGAGGAAGCTATTTAAGTCAGGGTTAATGATTATGCTAGTAAGTGGAATTCTCTCCTTTATCGCTTTATATGCAGCTGCTCCTTTTTTAGCCGGACTTATTATATCAGATGAGGATTTAACTTCAACTGTAGGTCAGGTAACAACAGTTATTCGTGCAGTAAGTTTTGCGTTAATCGTCGTTCCCTTTATGAGTTTAATTAGGGGCTTTTTTCAGGGACATGATGCAATGTTTCCATCGGCTGTTTCACAAGTAATAGAGCAAATTGTCCGGATAGTTTTTTTGCTTGGTGGGTCTGCAATCGTTATATTTGTATTAAATGGAGAGTTGATTACTGCTGTCAGTATATCTGTTTTTGCAGCATTCGTTGGAGCAATTGGCGGACTAGCTGTGCTTCTATTATATTGGAGAAAAAGTAAAGAGGAGTATGATAGCCTATTACTGTATGATAAAGGCATGCAAACAGATATTCGTTTACGCTCTATGTATAAAGAAATTCTTTTATCTGCTGCTCCATTTGTCTTTGTGGGAGTGGCTAATCCATTGTTTCAAGCAGTTGATACTATTACCTTTAACCATGCAATGAGTAGTATTGGGCTTGGTTCCATTTCTGAAACCGCCTTAAATATATTTAATTATCAAACACATAAAATTATTATTATCCCAGTATCGCTTGCAACTGGGTTCTCAATGGCATTAATTCCAATGATTACAAGAGCTTTTGTAAAAGAAGACCATTCAGATTTAACAACAAATCTAAATCAGACTTTCCAAGTACTATTATTTCTTACTTTACCGGCATGTATTGGATTGTCCGTATTAGCTGAACCTGTTTATCGATTATTTTATGGAACAGAAGATATTATGTTGGGAGCAGAAGTATTAAAATTATATGCGCCTGTAGCCATTTTATTTTCCCTTTATCCAGTAACAGCTTCAATCTTACAGGGGTTAAATGAGCAACGTTTTACTATCTTAAGTTTATTGGTAGGCATTTTGATTAAACTAAGTTTGAATATCCCGTTTATTGAAAGATGGGAAACAAACGGTGCAATACTTGCCACTACATTAGGATATACTGTATCTATCCTGATTAATTTAGGGGTAATAAAAGCATACGCGCAATATTCATTTAAGATAGTTATTCGAAGAAGCATTCTCATTTTGGGATTTTCGGTTATTATGTATATTGTTACAACGAATGTATATAAAATACTCCAGTTATTTTTATCTACAGAGTCGGTATTTGCTTCCCTTTTAATGGTAGTAATTGTAGCTGCCTTTGGGGTTCTTATATATGTTTATCTAGCTTACCGTTCTAAATTGATTTATCGCATATTTGGTAATCAAGCAGTTAGAATAAAACAAAAACTAAGACTTCCTTTTTAATATAGTAGGAACTTAGCTTTTAAATAAAATAATAAGCAAGAAATAATAGATAGAGGTTGAGTTTAGATGCGAATTGACAAAATGCTCGCTAATTTGGGCTATGGGAGTAGAAAAGAAGTGAAAATGCTCCTGAAAAATAAGGCAGTGAAAGTAAATGATGAGATCATTAAAGATGCAAAGTACCAAGTAGACCCAGAAAAAGATGAAGTATTCTTATATAACGAATTGATTGAGTATAAGGAGTTTATCTATTTAATGATGAATAAACCTCCAGGGCTAATATCTGCAACAGAGGATTCGAGGGAAGAAACGGTCATAGACATTCTCCAAATAGAGGACTCTGTATATAATCCGTTTCCTGTTGGAAGGTTGGATAAGGATACAGAAGGATTGCTTCTGCTAACAAATGATGGGAAATTGGCCCATCGATTGCTGTCTCCGAAAAAGCATGTCCCGAAAACCTATTTTGCCGTTATAAGAGGAGAAGTGGGAGAAGCAGATATAGAGGCATTTAAAAAAGGAGTTGTCTTAGACGATGGATATCTTACAAAACCAGGGCATCTCGTTCTATTAAAATCTGGAGACACTTCTGATATCGAACTGACTATTTCAGAAGGGAAATTTCATCAAGTTAAAAGAATGTTTGAGAGTGTTGGAAAAAAGGTCATTTACCTAAAAAGGATTTCGATGGGACCACTAGAACTTGACGAGACTCTAGAGCTAGGGGAATATCGGGAGTTAACAGAAGAAGAAATAGAGCTATTGCAAAATTATCAAGTAGATAATTAATAATAATTTGTGAAAATCACAAATGGAGAAATTCTTATCGATTGAGCAATAGCAGATTTAAGCCAAACAGCAAACAATACGAAAATATGCAGCAAAAACCTCACTTTGACAGCAGGAATAGCAATAGCTTTCCTAGCAACTCATTGTGAGGTTTGCTTTATTATACAAGTTTAAATCTCGGTTGTTTCATTTTTTAGGATGTCATTTTCACTTTTTTTCTAGTTGTTGTCCATTTTCCACGACTTGGACTTTGCACCAAGTCATTATAAGCTAACACATTCAAATCTCTTTGAATCGTTCGCGGAGTAATACCAAATTCCTCCACTAGCTCTTGTGTTGTGACAGTTCCACGCTTACTAATAAACATGTAGACGGATTTGATACGGTTTAACATCCGGTTAGTTGAAGGTTTCAATAAACCACTCCCTATCCTTTTTTCAAACCTTTGGCAAATTCCAGCGACCGACAGCTTATTTGAAGAATATTTTCTTCAAGCGTATGTAATTTTCTTTTCCACAGACAACCCCTTTTCAAATGGCTAAATAGTGACAAATTCAATAGAATGAATTTCTATATAAATATTGTACCCCTATTTACTAATATATTCTACATTATTTGCGTTAATTTACAAAATATTTGCTTTTTTATGTCTATATTTACCACCCCCTGTAGGGTTTCCTTACATTCATCATATGGGATATATAATTATGATATGAATAAAAATTCAAAAAGTTTTTAATTAAATTTTATTTCCCGAATTTTTTATTAGTTAAACATTTTTTTGATAATGTTTTCTAAAAAAAGATTTCTCTATGAACTATGGCAAAAACATTGCGGGCAAGGCTAAGGGATCCACGTAAATCACTAGTGGGTTTTCCCCTGTCTCGCTCGCCTTGCTCCTAATTTAAAGTTTCTTCCATTTTTTTAAAATCCTCTATCATTTTGCGATGGCTGCCGACCATGTTTTGTGGTAATTTGTGTAATGGGAAAAATCGAAGGCTGAATGCTTCTTCCTGGTCATTCTCGAGTATTCCTTCATATTTAGATGTATAATAGGCGGTTGTTACAGTGTAGAAAGGATCGCCGTTTGCTGCAATCGCAAAGTAGTCTTTTCCGGAATAAACAGATAATAACTGTAGATTTTTTACTTGAAGTCCTGTTTCTTCGAATATTTCGCGTTTTGCTGTATCCTCTGTACTTTCTCCTAATTCCATAAGGCCACCTGGTAATCCCCAAACATTTTTTGGGTGTTTTCTTTCTTGTAATAGAATATTATTTTCCTTGTCTAACAGAATTACTACTGCTCCCACAAGAATGATAGGCATTTTGCCAACTAGCTTTCTTACATCTTCAACATATCCCATTTAAAATACATTCCTTCCATATGGTAGATAAAAATATAGTGTAGCTTTGTTTTCGATAAAATGTATACTATACTTAATGATAATTTAGTGAAATATGAATTTAAAGGTTTTATTTCTCATATAAAGCGTTTTATGATATGTTTTTCCTATACTATATTTAAAAACTTCCAAGGAGGAAACCATGAATTCAATTGATTGGTTAAATGAAGTACATAATCGTAAAGACAGCTTTATTAATGATTTACAAGGACTTTTGCAAATTAAAAGTGTATTGGACGAAGAGAATGCAACAGATGATGCACCTTTTGGCCAAGGAGTGAAAGAGGCATTAAGCTATATGCTAACGATTGGAGAAAAGGGTGGTTTCGTCAGTAAGAATGTTCAAAACGTTGCTGGACATTTACTATTTGGGGAGGGTACGGAAAGTGTCGGTATTCTTTGCCATGTAGATGTTGTTCCAGAGGGGGATGGATGGACAAGCGATCCATATAAGGCAGAGATTCGTGATGGGAAGATTTATGCAAGAGGGGCTTTAGATGATAAAGGTCCAACAATGGCTGCCTATTATGCAATGAAAATTGTGAAAGAATTGCATCTCCCTTTGTCAAAAGAAGTTAGAATGATTATTGGAACAGATGAAGAGAGTGATTGGCGATGTGTGGATACTTATTTCCAGCACGAAAGTATGCCTACGATTGGATTTGCTCCAGATGCTGATTTTCCAATTATTTTTGCAGAAAAAGGCATTGCTGATTTTGATATCGTTCAGAAAATTTCAAAAACATCAAATGATACAGGAGAAGTTAAAATTATAAGCTTTGCATCAGGCAGAAGATATAATATGGTCCCAGATTTTGCCCAAGCAGTGTTGGAAGTGAAAGAAGGTGAACAAACTGAGGTCATTCAGCGTTATAAGAATTATTTAAAGCTAGAGAATGTACCTGGGCGCTATTTGGTTGATAATGGCGATTTAGTATTAGAATTAGAAGGTGTGTCAGCACATGGATTAGAGCCTAATAATGGGGTGAATGCAGGTCTGAAACTTGCTAACTTTCTTGTGGAATTAGAATTGGATGAAAAGGCTGCTCATTATTTTCAATTTGTGCGAAACTTCTTTGTGAATGATTCTAGAGGAAAAAAACTTGGCATTGATTATGAGGATGAAATTACAGGCGAACTTACCTTAAATGCTGGTATTTTGGAATATCATTTAGAAAAGGGTGGAAAAATTGGTCAAACAGTACGCTATCCTGTTACAAATGATATGGATAAGACGAAAGAGAAGCTTGCGAAATTACTAACAGAACATGATTTTAGCCTAGAGAATTTCACAGATTCTAAACCACATCACGTGGAAAAGAACTCAGAATTAATTCAAACATTGAGCAGAGTCTATGAGGAGCAAACAGGAGAAAAAGCTAAGTTATTATCCATAGGTGGAGGCACATATGCTAGGTCGCTAGAAAAAGGGGTTGCATTTGGACCACTATTTCCTGGAAGAGAAGATATTGCTCATAAAAAAGATGAATATATGTATATTGAGGATTTAATGAAAGCAACAGCAATTTATGCACAGGCTATCTATGAATTAGCGAAATAAAGATATAATCCAAAGGAGAAGAGAAAATGAGTACGGTGTTAATGAATGGGGAGTTTATACCAAGAGAAGAAGCAAAAGTAGATATAGAAGACAGAGGATATCAGTTTGGCGATGGAATTTACGAAGTAATCCGTGTGTACAATGGTAAAATGTTTATGGCGAAAGAACATCTTGAGCGTTTATCTGCAAGTAGCGAGAAAATAGGCATAGCTATTTCTTATTCCATCTCAGAATTAACCAATTTATTAGAAACGTTAATTTCGAAAAATTCATTAAGCACCGGTATCCTTTATATGCAATTCACTAGAGGAATAAGTCCGAGAAACCATGGCTTTCCAACAGATGATGTTACTCCAACATTTATAGCTTATACAAAAATAATGCAAAGACCATTAGATAATCTAGAAAATGGTGTGTCTGTCATTACTGTAGAAGATATTAGATGGTCAAGATGTGATATTAAAAGTTTAAATTTACTTGGAAATGTAATGGCAAAACAAAAAGCAGTAGAGGCAAGCTGCTATGAAAGCATTCAGTATAGAGAATTATCTGTAACAGAAGGTAGTTCTTCTAATATTTGGATTGTGAATGGGGAAAAGGTACAAACTCATGAGGCAAATCAATTCATTTTAAATGGAATTACCAGACAAAAAATTATTCAATTATGTAATGAAAATGGAATGGAACTAGAGGAAAAAGCATTTTCAATTGAAGACTTAATTGATGCAGATGAAGTTTTCTTATCCAGTACAACTTCTGAAGTAACACCAATTACTTCTGTCAATAATGTTCCCGTAAAAGAAGGGAAAGTAGGAGAAGTAACGAAAAAGTTACAAGGGTTGTTTATTGATGCAATCATCGCAGAATGCGGACAGTTAGCAAATTAATTTAAGGGAAAAACGCAAAATGGGGTTGTTTCAAACTAGTTATGGTCAATAGCTGGACTTGAGACAGCTCCTTTTCTTTTTTCAAAAGAAAATAGGGTATAGTAATTTATATGGATTTTCTAAAACATAGGTACAGATACGGTTAAAATTGATTCATTAGGTTATATAATAGAAATATAGTTAGAGATTAAGCTAATCATCGATACTGCATTAAAAAAAGGTTAAAGGAAAAAGGATATGAATACAAAACCACATTATTTTCTAGGAGTTAAGCCAGATAGTCCTGTTATAAGCAAATTAGAAAAGATTAGGAAAGAGCTACAGTTAAGGTTCCCTTTTAAAAAGTGGGTACATCCTTTCGATTACCATATTACCCTTGCGTTTTTAGGGAGTGCTAATGATGATAAAAGGGAAATGTTACAAAATCTTTTAGAAGAATCATTTTTAGCTAGTAACCAATTTAAGCTACATATTGATCATTTAGGTGTTTTTGGTCAACCCAAAAGCCCTAGGATATTTTGGGCTGGGGTAAAAGAGGAGAAGAAACTATTTGATCTTAGAAATCAAGTCTTTCATATTTGTAGTCAGGCTGGTTTTCAGTTGGAAACTAGGCCGTTTCATCCACATCTAACGTTAGCAAGAAAATGGGATTCCGAAACTATATTTTCGGAGCAATTGCTAAAAGGATCCCTTTTCCCAAACGATTTGATTTTTGATATGGACAGTATCCACCTATTTCAGACACATATGGAGAAAATACCTAAATATGAAATAATAAAAAGTTATTGCTTTAATGACCAATAGAAACATTGTAATTTAGGGGGAAAAAGCTTGGCGCAGTTAATAAAGTTGCAAGATTATGTGTCGCGTTATGAGCAAAACATTGTCTTGTATCCATCACGTTTTGTTCGGTTGAAGAAACAAAAGTGGCTCGGATTAAAAAGAGCATTTGAAACAAAGGATAGAAGTCTATTTTACCCGGAGAGTCCAATAGAAGAAGACTGGATAGTGGATAAACCTTCTTTTTTAGAACGATTTAAGAAATCAATTTGGCAGCAAAATAATTTTGAAGAAGTAGAATTGGAAAATGAAAGCGAAATAGTCAAAACGGAAGAAGATGATTTGAGTTTTGAGTACGATGCAAAACAATATAGCCGTCCACAAACTGTTGAGGAATTAAAACAGCAATTCCTAAATCAATTATTTGAATTTCAGCTGAAATGGGCCAGTTCAACGCTCACGGAAAAGTCTAACGTGAAAAAGACGCTTTATTATGATGAATTATTAAAGTACTACTTACAAAGATTTCCGGATACTTTCTTGGTACTTTATCAACCATTATTTCAACTGAAAAATGCTCCTGTTGAATTGGACACGATTATGATTACCCCAACTGATGTCTGGTGCATTCATGTGTTAGAAGCAGAGAATTCAGCAGTATATGTTGGTTCGAATGATAAATTTTGGGTCAAAAAAAAGGGGGATAAAGAGCAAAAGATTCTTAGCCCTGTCATATCTATAAATAGAACAGAAAAAATAGTGAAAAGTATTTTAGATAAATATGATATTACATTACCTGTTCAAAAGGTAATTCTTACTCGAAATGGATATATTGATTTTCCATCCGTGCCATATGATTTAAAAATTGTGGAAAAAAGAAATTATGAAGAGTGGTTTCAAAAAATGAGAAGTCATCATTCGCCAATTAAGGCTATTCAATTAAAAGCAGCAGAGAGCTTATTACAATATGGTTTGACGAACTCGAAAAGAAGGTATGAATGGGATACAGAAGAATCATAAAAAAAGGGGAAGAGTAGAAGGAGGGCACTGAAAAAGTCTAGTTCTCCAAATTAAATGAGGTTTTATTTATTTGAAAGCAAATAATAAGTTGGTTTGGAGAGGTGTCCGCTCGACTCCTACGGGAGATGCGAGAAAGTCCGAGACCCTGCAGGAGCGTAGCGACGAAGCGGCTCGGCGCTCGCCCCGTGGAAAGCGAGCGGTAAGCCTCGGAAAACAAAAGCCTACACTAAGTTAGAATGGTTTGGTAACTACCGATTCACCAGGTAATTCACTTTTTCAGTGGCCACGAGTAGAAGAGTTGTGTTTTCAAGAGATGAGGGAGTGAGAAATTTGATATCAATTCGAAGAAGTTTCTTTGCTTATTTAGATGAAATGTCATTAATAACTGTTCTACTTCCCTATTCCTATTATAACGGGGAATCTACTGCGTTTAGATTAAAAGGAGATAGCCATCCTATTAATCTTGTGATTGAGTCGAAGGAAAAAATGCAGCATTTTGTAAAGTACAAATGTCACTTAAACGAAACCATTCAAATCGGCCAAAAATATGAGGTAGAGGATGCAAATAAGGGAGTAACAGATTTACAAATAGGTGCAGTCATTAGAACAGCTTCATTTGATGAAGAATTTTATTATGATGGTCCTCTAGGTGTAGACTATTCATCCGAGAAAAGTATCTTTTATCTATGGGCACCTACTGCACAACAAGTGAAATTGGTACTTAAATCCTCTGATCCAGCTATTGAGGAACGAAGGATTTTGGAGATGGAAAGACAGGAAAAAGGGGTTTGGAAAACAATCTATCTTGAAGATCTAGAAGGATGGTACTACAGCTATTTAGTACTTATAAATTTAGAGTGGAAAGAAGCAATAGACCCATACGCTGTAGCGGTTTCTGTAAATGGAGAAACAGGGGTAATTGTAGATTTAAATAAAACAAAAAGACAAAAGCCGGTTTTACCAGCACTCGAGCATGCGGTAGATAGTGTGATATATGAAACTCATATTAGAGATTTAACGATTCATCCTGATAGTGGAATTCGGCAAAAAGGAAAATATTTAGGTGTAACAGAATTAAATACAAAAACGAAAAAAAACGAGCTATCAGGTCTTTCCTATATAAAAGATTTAGGGATAACACATATAGAGTTTCTCCCTGTTCATGACTTTGAAGAAGTTGATGAGCTAGAGGTGCTAAAAAAATATAATTGGGGATATAATCCTTCCCATTATAACGTGCCAGAGGGCAGTTATTCGACAAATCCTATTGATCCATATGTAAGAATTAACGAACTTAAAGAAATGATTCATGCTGTACAAGAGCAAGGTATCCGTGTCATATTGGATGTTGTATATAATCATGTCTATAAAAAAGAAGATTCTTCTTTTGAAAAAATTGTTCCAGGCTATTTCTTCCGCTATGATAAGTATGGAATGCCATCAAATGGTACAGGAGTAGGGAATGACATAGCTTCAGAAAGATCGATGGTGAGACGATTCATTGTTGATTCTGTCCGTTTTTGGATAAAAGAATATCAAATTGATGGATTGCGCTTTGATTTAATGGGAATTCTTGATTGCCAAACAATGAATGAAGTTCGTTCCGTGTGTAATAGTTTCGATAAGAGCATTTTAATTATTGGGGAAGGTTGGGATTTAGCAACCCCTTTAAACAAAGATAAGAAGGCTATTATTGCTAATCAGCATTTGCTTCCTAGGATCGGTCAGTTTAATGATCAATTTAGAGATAAATTAAAAGGGAGTACCTTTCAGTTATATGATCGAGGTTATGCGCTTGGAAATAAGCTTTATAAAGACGATATTCCTGAACTATTAGCTGGGAGTGTCGGTGTCTATAAGGAAAATGGAATGTTTATTGAACCAGGTCAATCTGTAAATTATGTGGAGTCTCATGATAATCATACGCTATGGGATAAAATTGAAATATGTTTTTCAAATGAATCAGAAGAGTGGAAGCAAAAGAAACAACGACTTGCAACGTCTCTTGTCCTTCTTAGCCAGGGAATCCCTTTTATTCATTCGGGTCAGGAATTTTTCCGCACGAAAAATGGTGTAGAAAATAGTTATCAATCGCCAGATGAAATTAATCAGTTAGACTGGGATAGAAAAGATCAATTTATAGGCAATGTGGAATATATAAAAGGATTAATTTCCCTAAGAAGAAATAACAGAGCGTTCCGATTACCATCAGTGGAAGCTATTCAAAAGCACCTTATCATTAATCAGCAATCGAATGACGTAATACAATATATTTTACATGATCTAAAAGAAATGGGAGAATGGGAATCGATTATCGTATTTATAAATGTGAATGATTCTCCTGAAGAAGGATTTTGTAAAGAAGAATGTTGGAATATTTTAGTTGAAGGCGATACAGTTTATCAGCGGGATTATCCAACCATTCACAGAGATCGGATAATGGTTAAGCCAGTAAGCATAACAATAATTGCCAAGTAATAGGAAACGATAGTAACATTCGAAAGATTTCCGTGATATTTAGCAGGAATGTTTCCTAATGATGGAACCGGAAAATTTTTTTGACAGGAAATCATTATTTTAACGAGAGATTCACTTGACTAAAAAAAGAAATAAGAGATAATATTTAAATGAGAAACTTTCTATAAGAAAAAGTATTTAGGTAAAATTTAATATAAAATGATTGGAAATCTTGGATACATAGTATAATGGTATGGATACTATGTCCTTTTCTTTTTTACAGTTAAGAAAGTATTAGTTTTCTAAAAGTTAATTTGGTGTCTAGCTAAAGCGCCTACTGTCTAGCAAACTTTAGGTCATTTCTTTTGCGTTAGATAACACGAAAAATGCGTGTATCCTTTCTCGAAAGAACAGGTCCTTTCCGGTTATAAGGCGGTGTACAAGGCGCTTGCGCTTTTCTTATATCATTAAACTTTAGGCAAATTTGTGCTAATTAAAGAATGATTGCAGTACGATGAGTATAAGTTTACTATAAATGGATGAATAGCTGATAACCATTTTTGTTTGTTCTTCCTACCAAATTAGGACAAAAAAGACTCAAACAGGAATTTCTCATCTTTTTTTTGGAGCATAATATATAGTAGGTGAACAATTTTGGAACATTTATTAGGGCAAGATTGGGAAATAACCCCTGCAGGTGGAGAAACAGGCGAAGCCTTTTTTGCACAAAATAATGGGCAGAAGCTTTTTTTAAAACGGAATTCTTCTCCGTTTTTAGCTGTGCTGTCAGCAGAAGGAATTGTCCCAAAACTTGTTTGGACAAAAAGATTTGAAAACGGAGATGTTTTTACTGCACAGCAATGGCTCATAGGGAGAGAATTTGGTCATTCGGATATGACGGATGAAAGAGTGACAATGTTGCTTAAAAAAATTCATACCTCGAAGCCTTTATTAGAGATGCTAAAAAGACTAGGTAAGACATCTTTTCATCCTGAGATGATATTGTCAGTCATAAAAGCAGAAATAGACGATGAGCTAAAAGAAAACGAGGATATTACTCGTTATATCCAATTCTTAGAAGATAATCTTCCGTTTATAAAAACAACAGAACATGTGGTATGCCATTGTGATGTTAATCATAACAACTGGCTGCTTTCTGAAGACAACCAGTTGTATCTCATTGATTGGGATGGAGCGATGATAGCAGACCCAGCCATTGATTTAGGAATGCTGCTTTATTGGTATATTCCAAAGGAAGATTGGAAAAATTGGTTACACACTTATGGGTATGAACTCACAGATAATTTATCTTTAAGAATGAAATGGTATGTTATTGCTCAAACCATTAACTCCATCCGCTGGTACAAGAAAAAAGGTCGTTTTAGTGAAATGGAAAGATGGATGAAGTTTTTACATGATATTGAATAACACCCATTTCAAAGTATTTCTGATAAATTATGATAAATTGTTAATGCCATCTACCCACTGAGACAATTGATTTTGATGTGAATGGATATGTGTGTCTAAATTTGAGGCAGTAACACCTTGTTCGCTGTAACGGTGAACTTCCTCCAAAATTGGAAGGATATTCTGATCGATTTGCTCATTGGATCTTAAGGATGTAATCAATCTTTCTATTTGCTCACATTCTGCAACAGATCCACAGCAGTCTGTTTGTTGATTACTGAGAATATCGGCTAGTAATGCTAGTTGATGCTCATGATTTATAGGCATACATAGAACACCCTTTCTATAGGTTCTAGTATGAAAAGAATAATACATTCTTTTCAAATACCAGTTAAGGAATTCACTTATAGGTTGTGAATTCTTTTTTTCTTTATACAATTGTTCCTAATGTAAATTTATCCTTATATAAATTCAAGTTGCCAATAAAAGAGTATTGCATCCATGTATAATGCATGATATTGTTTGAAACGATAGTTATTAATAAGGAGTGTCCACATGCGATTAAGACATAAACCATGGGCGAAAGATAAATTAAGTGCATATCCACAATATATTATCCAAAACCCTGTAGATTGGAAAGGAAAATGGGATCAAGCTTTTAGTCAAAAGGGTCCTATTCATATTGAAATTGGTACAGGTAAAGGTCGATTTATTACAGAAATGGCAAAAGCGAATCCTTCGATTAATTACATCGGCGTAGAACTTCAGGAAAGCGTCATTGTTTCTGCATTAGATCGCTTAATAGAGGCAGAGATTCCTAACTTGAAGTTAATGAATATAAATGCAGAAAAACTAAAGGAATATTTTGAAAAGGGAGAAATTGCAAGAGTTTATCTAAATTTCTCCGATCCTTGGCCAAAGACCAGACATGAAAAACGAAGACTTACTTATAAAACGTTCCTTGATTCGTATCAGTCTGTGCTTGTAAATCAAGGAGAAGTACACTTTAAAACAGATAATCAAGGTTTATTTGAATATTCTTTAAAGAGCTTTTCTGAATATGGCATGCTTTTAAAATATGTGAGTCTTGATTTGCATAATAGTGATTATGAAGGCAATATCATGACAGAGTATGAGGAAAAATTCTCAAATAGAGGAAATAGAATTTATCGTTGCGAAGTACAATTCAGATAATGTAAAAGAGCTGGGATATAAGTATTCCAACTATATAATAACCCGAACTATTTCACGTAGATGTTAAAAAACATGCGTATAATTGTTGTTCGGGTTATTATATAGGTCTCAGGTTAATTGATTCACATCAAGAATAGTTCCAGTCTCACAATCGGAAACAAATTCAAAAACCTCTTGTTTTTCACCATTCATTCGAGTAATACCACCTCTATAGACTGTGAGTGAAGATTCAGGAGTATGAAGTGTTTCTTTTTCCATATTGATCCACGATCCGTTAATCGGCCCCTTTTTTTTAAAAGCTACTTTTGCTATATGTAAAATTTCATTACTTGATAGGTTATTGTTCTTTGTAATGGTTTTCTTCGCAAGATAACTTGCAGCCACTCCAACAACAACCCCTCCTAAACATTGTTTCCAATTCATAAACTTAGCTCCTTACGTTTTTTTTATTCAAAACAAGAATGTTTATCAAAAAGAAAGCCATCCTTTTAAACAGATAATGTTATTATATCTAATTTATATGCTAGAAGAAATGATAAGGTAATATTCTTCTTGCGAAGGTTGGTTTAATGAAATGGATTAATTGGCAGTAGTTAAAGGAAAGTAGTGGTATGTGTTTAAATATTTCGGTACAATAAATATATTATCCCATTCTTAACGGACAGAAACTTCCACCTGAAGCTTTAAGAGAATAGCAAGGAAGCAAGGTGGGAGATCAACTATCCGTAAAGGTCTAGATTGGTTCAACTAACCTTTAGTGGAGAGGAAGGGCCCCCTACTGATGGAAGTTTCACTTTATCAAATACATAGTTAATTAAAGGAGCTTTGCTATAATGGAACAACAAACTTTGGATATGTTTAGAACTTTAACAGAACTTCCTGGTGTAGCTGGGAATGAACATCAAGTTCGAAATTTTATGAAAGAACAATTAAGTCTTTATACAAATGAGATAGTGCAAGATAATCTTGGCAGTATATTTGGTGTAAAAAGAGGGCAAGAGGATGGCCCGACTGTAATGGTTGCTGGTCATATGGATGAAGTTGGATTTATGGTAACATCCATCACAGATAATGGAATGATTCGCTTTCAGCCAATAGGTGGATGGTGGAGTCAAGTGCTTCTAGCACAAAGAGTACAGATAATTACGAATAATGGTCCTGTAATAGGCGTTATTGGTTCTATTCCTCCACATCTATTGGATGAAGCATTAAGAAGTAAACCAATGGATATAAAAAATATGCTTATTGATATTGGTGCTGATGATAAAGAAGATGCCTTGAAAATTGGAATTAAACCAGGTCAGATGATTGTTCCAATTTGCCCATTTACTCCTCTTGCGAATGAAAAGAAAATTATGGCAAAAGCGTGGGATAATCGTTATGGCTGTGGGTTAGCAATTGAATTGTTGAAAAACCTTCAAGGAGAAGAGATACCAAATATCTTATATTCTGGTGCTACCGTACAAGAAGAAGTAGGTCTTAGAGGGGCTAGAACAGCAGCTAATATGATTAAGCCCGATGTTTTCTATGCTTTAGATGCAAGTCCTGCAAATGATGCCTCAGGGGATAAAAATCAATTTGGCCAGCTTGGTAAAGGTGCCTTACTCCGTATTTATGATCGTACAATGGTTATGCATAAAGGAATGAGAGAATTTATTTTAGATACTGCTGAGTCTAATAAAATTGCCTATCAGTATTTTATTTCACCTGGTGGAACAGATGCGGGACAAGTTCATATTTCTAATGACGGGGTTCCAAGTGCTGTTATTGGAATATGTTCTCGATATATTCATACAAGTGCTTCTATTATTCATATCGATGATTATGCAGCTGCAAAGGAATTGCTTACTAAATTAGTAAAAACAACAGATAATACCACAATTGAAACACTGCGTGCTAATCAATAAATATAGTCAGATTTAGCGTAGATTTGCATTGTTTTGAACAAAGAAGAATTTTCTTCATAAAAGGTGTCTCAACTATAATTAGCTGAGATACCTTTTTCTGTAGAAATTTTGTTAGGAGAGAATAATCATGAAAGTTTGTATCGGTACAAATAATATGGCTAAAGTGAATGCCGTCAAAAATTGTCTAGGAAATGACAAACATATGGAATATGCTATGTTCAATGTTAGCTCTGGAGTCAGTGATCAACCATTTTCAGATGAAGAAACTATTAAAGGTGCAATTAATCGAGCCAAAGCTGCTTTACTAGAGGGAGAAGGGGAGATAGGGATTGGATTGGAAGGAGGAGTACATCACACAAATGATATCCTCTTTTTGAATAATTGGGGTGCATTAGTATTAAAGGATGGAACAACCTTTATCGCAAGTGGAGCAAGAATACCGTTACCGAAAGAAATTGAGACGGAGTTAGTTGCAGGGAAAGAATTAGGACCAGTTATGGATGAATATGCCCAAAAAGAAAATGTGCGCCATAACGAAGGTGCTATCGGGATATTTACAAGTGGGAGAATAAATAGAACCTCGATGTTTAAACATGTTGTCGAATTACTCATTGGACAAATGGAATTTCACCAAATAAATAAATAAAGCATAACTCTCATCCGACTTTTTCATAATAGAGGAGATGGCTTAAGTACACCATCTTCTCTATTATCTATATATAAGAGTTATTTTATTTAAAGCTGCTTTTCATCAGGAGGAGATAGTGTGAATTGATTTACTTCACTATGCAGATCTAAGGCGATTTGCTGAAGAAGAGAAGCGGAATCATTTACTTTAATAACAGCCTCTAATTGAACTTCACTAGAAGCAGAAACCTCCTGTGTGGAAGCAGCTGCATTTTGAGAAACATTGTATACCTCAAGAACATCCCCCTTTAAGGACTGATTTGCTTCCTTAATTTTCGTTACTGCTTTGTTGATTGTACCCACTTTTACATTGATATTGGCAATGGATTTCACTATATTTTCAAAAACTAATTTTGTCGTATAAACTGATTTTTCTTGATAACTCCTGTATTCGTTTAACTGTTCAGCATTTTCCTTCAGCTGATTCATTTCCTCTGTCATTTCAGAAACTAAGCAGTGGATGTCTTCTGCTTCCTTTTTTGATTTTTCTGCTAGATGACGAACTTCTGTTGCGACAACCGTAAATCCTTTTCCACTTTCTCCTGCTCTGGCAGCTTCAATAGCAGCATTTAAGGCAAGGAGATTTGTACTGTCTGCAATGGTTTGAATGGTATCAACAATCGAAGCGATTTTTTCCGAATAATAGGTAGCATGTACCACTTTTTTTGTTAGCATTTGTGTTAAGTGAAGAAAATGTGTAGATATATTTTCTAATTCCTTCACTGTTTGCAAGCCTATTTTACTTTCTTCGCTAGCTAAATGAACCTCTTTTGTAACCTGTTTATCAAGTGTCACTGCTTGCTCAATCGCTTCTTCCACATCTTTTATATTATGAAGACTGTTAAATAGACGATTAGACTGTTCTGAAGCTCCTAAAGCAATTTGCTGGATGCTTTGGTCCACTTCATTTGCTTGTGCAGTTGTCTCTTTTGAAATAGTACTTAACTCTTGGGACGAAGCATGTAATTGATCCCCTGAAGTAGAGATAAAGAGTAAACTATTTTGGACTTTTTCTGCCATCTGATTAAAAGCAATTGCAAGAATACTCATTTCATCTTTAGTTGTTATAGGAACACGATAATAAAAATTTCCCTCACTAATTTTTTTTGCAGCGGAGATAAGTAATTGAATCGATTTATTAATCATTTTTAAAAGAAATAATCCAATGACAAATAGGAGTAAAATGATGAGAATACTGACAGAAAGGATGATGGCAGTATACATTCTATTTTTTTGAAGCAATTCTGTATTTAATCTGTTTTGTTCACTAGATAGGGCGTTTTCAAGTTCTTGAATGTTGGTTTGGATGGATTGAGATTGTGAATCAAAGGCTGTGATAAAATCAGTACTTCCTTCATAAGAACGGTTGATTTCTTTCAAAGCATCAAAATAATTATTGAAACTAGTTGTAATCGCCTGCTTTTGCTCAGCTGAAAGAGCGGTGTTATTATCTAATCTATCTGCATAGCCGGATGAAATCTCGAGGAAATTTTCATAAAATATCTTATTTTGTGTAGTAATATAATGTTCTTCATTAGTATGTAATTCCTCGAGTTCAGAAATAAGAATGCTATCGTTTGTATACTGTATAATCGATTGCAGTTCTTTAACAGAACTTTGAACGTCCCCCTTTAGTCCTTCATATGGTTCGTAACCAATCTTTTCATATTGATTAGACAATGTATCAAATCCATCTAAATAATTATTCCCATCTGCAGCTATTTGTTTAAATTTTTGTTGTAGTTCTTTTGAAAGATTTTTATCTTCACTGTATTGCTCAGCTAGGTGGACTAATTTTGTCCCCTCAGCTTTTACACTTTCTGCTAATGCGTAGCTTGGTAATTGAAGATATTCCCCTTCGATATTTCGTGTCTCATAAATAATCGCTTTAATCTCTTTTCCATCCCCAATAGTAGATAATAGATGTAGTTCTTGTTGTTTACTTTCTGTTTGAGCATTATTAAGAACGAATATTGCGCCTAAAATAGAAATAAATCCACAAATTGCTAATCCTAAAATAAAATATAATTTCGATTTTATTGTTTTCATCCTATCACCTCTTTTTGAAAATTCTTAAAAAACTGAATATTATATAATTATAGATGGGAATAAAAAATAGGACAATAGTCATTTAAAGAATTTTATGAAATAGTTAAAATGACATAAAAAAAGAGAGGAGATTGGTTGATAAAATACAATCAATAGGAAAGCATATTAGTAGTTAGGAAAAGGGAATTCTGATACTATTTAAAGAAAGTGGCATGAATTATTTAAGGGGGCTTTACAATGAAAGATTTACAATCAGTAGAAGAATTTACAGAGCTTAAAAATAGTCCGGAAAAACATATTTTTCTTTTTTCAGCACAATGGTGTGGAGACTGTCGATTTATTGAACCATTTATGCCAGAAGTAGAAGCTAGATATGATAACTATACATTTGTACATGTGGATCGAGATAAATTTATTGATACATGCATCGAATTAGACGTATTTGGCATTCCAAGCTTTATTGCTTTTGAAGGCGGAAAAGAACTAGGCAGATTTGTAAGCAAGGATCGAAAAACACAAGAAGAAATTGAAAAATTTATTGAGTCTTTATAAAGGAATGGTGCGTATTTATTACGTGCATAAGTGAGAAGCAGTTTAAGAAGATTTGTTTACGTTAAAAGGTTGTCTCCTATAAAAAATATAGCGTAGGAATAACATAGTTTCCTGCTATATTTTTCTATTTGAGATAACCTTTTTCCATTGATTTGAATAAAATTCATTATCAAAACGATGAATATAAGATGGGATAGAGTATAATAAAAAAAATGACACCTAATAGGACGGAAGTGAAGCAAGAATGAAAATGACCAGTAAAAAAATGAAGGACATGCTTAAACAACGAATTAATAACGAGGATCGGACATTTACTTTTGATAGTAAAAAAGATTTGGTACGCATAGAAAGCAAGCAGACAGGCAAGGGCGTTACGGTCTCTTTACCTGAAATAATTGCAAAATGGGAAACACAAAAAGAGAAAGCAGTAGATGAGATTGTTTATTATATTGAGCATGGATTAGGAGCAATTGAAAAAGATAGCAAAATAGATGGGAAAGAGAAAAAAATCTTTCCAGTTATACGTTCTACTTCTTTTCCACAGCAATCGAATGAAGAGATTCCATTTATAACAGATGAGCATACAGCAGAAACAAGAATATACTATGCCTTAGATATGGGAAACACGTATCGTCTCATCGACGAGAAATTAATGGAAAAGGAAAAGTGGACAAAGACAGCTATTAAAGAGATGGCTCTCTTTAACGTAAGGTCTCTACCAACTAGTGTAAAGACAGACAGTGTTGCAGAAAATATCTTTTATTTTATAAATAGTAATGATGGCTACGATGCAAGTAGGATATTAAATGATGCATTTTTAAAAGAAATGGACGAACAGATGGAAGGAACAATGACTGTTGCTGTGCCACATCAGGATGTCCTTATAATTGGAGATATTCGAAATGAAACAGGGTATGATATACTTGCCCAAATGACGATGAGCTTTTTTGCAAGTGGCAGAGTTCCAATTACTGCATTATCTTTTCTCTATGAAAATGGAGAATTAGAGCCAGTGTTTATATTAGGGAAAAATAAAAAGCGCGAAAAATAATCGTATGAATGTAATCAAATCGATGCATAAATTACTTTTGAATGACATCTAATTGAAATGTTTTTATATTAAAATAACATGCATGTAGGTTGAAAGATACCATGGAGAAGAGGAACACCATTTCCTTTGATGAAAACGGGGAAATTACCCCGTTTTACTTAATTAAAAAGAGAAACTTGATGAAAGGGCAATTAGGAATCAAAAAACTTTCAAATCGTTTCTCTTTTTTTGTAAATGACTCTCATTATACGAATCGATGTTTAATTTTTTGTTTAGTCTCTTCCTGAATAGGGAAAGGAAGAGATGTTAAAAAATAGTGCTCGAAATTCTGAACATAACTGTTAAAATAGTAATGAGATTTGAAAGAAAGAGTGATTAAGTGTGAATTGGTTCAAGAAAGTATTTAAACAGTTTGTTAGTGAAGAAGATGAGCTGAACCAAATTGAAGAAACGGTAGAGGAATACGATCAACCAAACAAGGAATCAACAGCATGGAAAAAAGAGATGGATTCCAAAGTTATTTATCAATATCCGAAAGGAAACTTTCGCTTTCCGTTAATTCCAGATGGGGATGAAGACGATAGGAAGGAAATAGAAAGGAAAACTAGAAGAGAGAAAGCAGGACAAACTTTCGCGGATGAAAGACAAGATAGCAATCAACCATTTAATCGTCCATTAAAAGAAGAGCCTAAAAGTAATCCGAGGGAAAATCAAACATCCAATACATATAGTTCTAATCGACCTTTTAAGCCGACAGAAACAATTTCTCCTATATATGGATATAATCGCCCGGAACGAAAAGAAACGAGTATTACGATACAACAACCAAGAGTAAAAGAAGAGATTGAATCTCCGGTTGAATCGGCTACTATCCAGACAGAACAAAGGCAGAATGAGGAATTACTTGCATGGAAAGAAATAGTGAATGATAAGATAGCTGTAGCACAAGAACAACCTACATCCACTCAGGAAGTAATCGAGCCAATTAATGAGCAAGAGGAAATACTTTCTCTGTTTACAGAAGAATGGTTAGAGAGTGAGAAAAACTTGCAATATAAGGATAGTGGGGATAGTTCACTAGAAGCGGAAGAAATAGTTTCACCTGAAATGGATGATGAAATTACTACACAAACTGAAAGGTTAGTAGAAGAGCAAGAACAAAACGATCAGCCGATTTTGCTGAAAGATTTGGAAATTAGGGAAGAAAAAATTCCTGAGCAAAATAAGGAAGAAATCATTGGAGCAATTGAAGAAGAAGCGCGAGAGACAGAATTACAAGAAAAAGAAAACAAGAAAGCAACCTCTTCTAAAAAAGGTCCATTGCCTTTTAATGTATTGATGCTAAATAAAGATAGACAGTCTTTGGCTAATAAAAAAGTCGAAAATAAAGCCTATGAGAAGCCGCTTCAGCAACCGAAGTTGGAAGAAGAAACCACTTCTATGCTAGAGAAGGATATGGAGAACCATCATGATTTACCATATTACGTTTTTCCAGAAGAAAATTTATTACATCCCCCTATTTTGCAAATAGAAAAGGACGGCTGGATTGAAGAGCAGACACTACTTTTAAATAATACATTTACTAACTTTAATGTTCATGCAAAGGTAGTAAATGTAACACAAGGACCCTCTGTGACACGATATGAAGTACAGCCTGAGCCAGGAGTTAAGGTTAGTAAAATTACAAACCTTTCGGATGATCTAAAATTAAGCTTAGCTGCTAAAGATATAAGAATTGAAGCACCAATTCCTGGAAAGCATACGGTAGGAATAGAGGTGCCAAATCAAAGTAGCCGACCTGTGCTAATAAGAGAAATTTTGGAAAGCGATGAATTTAAAAATTCATCTTCTCCTTTAACTGTCGCTATGGGATTAGATATTTCCGGTAAACCAATCGTAACAGATTTACGAAAAATGCCACATGGCTTAATCGCTGGGGCAACTGGTTCTGGGAAAAGCGTATGTATAAATACAATGCTTGTTAGCTTGCTGTATAAGGCAAAGCCAGAAGAATTAAAGCTATTGTTAGTGGATCCTAAAATGGTTGAGTTGGCACCATATAATTATGTGCCGCATTTAGCTAGTCCCGTTATTACAGATGTAAAGGCGGCAACGGCTGCATTAAAATGGGCTGTAGAAGAGATGGAAAGAAGATATGAGTTATTAGCACATGCCGGGGTTAGAGACATTACTAAGTTTAATCAACTAGCTGATGAACATAAAAGATACAGTGACAAATTGCCTTATTTAGTTATTGTGATTGATGAATTAGCGGATTTAATGATGATGGCACCAGCAGATGTAGAAGAAGCAATTAGCAGAATAGCTCAAAAAGCAAGAGCGTGTGGAATTCACCTTTTGATTGCCACACAGAGACCTTCAGTTGATGTTATTACCGGTTTGATTAAGGCAAATGTGCCGACACGAATCGCTTTCTCTGTCTCCTCTCAAATTGATTCACGAACCGTAATAGATATTAGTGGTGCCGAGAAGCTATTGGGTAAAGGAGATATGCTGTTTTTAGAAAATGGAACATCAAAGCCAGTACGATTGCAAGGTACCTTTGTATCAGATGAAGAAATTGATCAAGTAGTGGCCCACGTTAGAAAAGAAAGAAAACCTGAATATTTATTTGAACAAGAAGAGCTGTTAAAAAAGGTCCAAATGTCTGAAGAAGAAGATGAGCTATTTTATGAAGCATGTGAATTTATTATTGAACAAGGTGGTGCTTCAACATCTAGTCTTCAAAGGAACTTTAAAATTGGCTATAATCGGGCAGCAAGGCTGATTGATATGATGGAAAAGCAAGGGTTTATATCAGAAGCAAGAGGAACGAAGCCTAGAGAAGTATTAATCACAGAAAGTGAATTAATACAATTGCAGGACAGTGAATGAAAAAAGGCTGTTTTCTAAAAAATCGTATTTTATTAATAAAAAAGAATTAGTTGGAAAAATAGAGTAGCGTTATACCTAGACCTAATGAGAGAGTAGCGAGCCACTTTGAGACCCTGCAGAAGCGATTTTAGTGCGAGCCCTGCGGAAAGCGAAGTGTATTTTAGACTTGGGGATAGAGTAACATCTTTACGAAAAAGCTATAAGAAAAGGCATTTGGTTAAAAATGTCATACATTGGAAATGTATTGTTGCGTAGTTTTTCAACTTAAAAGATGATATAATGAATAAATGTGAAATAAAAAAGGAAAAAAAAGTTAATGTTTAGCGAGAACATGAATAAATGCTAAATGAGAAAAAATAAAATAAAATCAAAATTGCATACATATAAATGCAATTAGCAAATTGAATGAGGATATCATATACTGTTAAAAGATATGCGTAGTTGGAGGTTCTTTATATGACTATTTACCACTTCGTAGGTATAAAAGGGTCGGGGATGAGTGCATTAGCACAAATTTTACATGATATGGGTTTCGAAGTACAAGGATCAGATGTGGAGAAAACATTTTTCACTCAGGTTGCTTTAGAACAAGCAGGAATAAAAATTCTTCCTTTTCAACGAGAGAACATTAAACCAGGAATGAATGTGATTGTTGGGAATGCTTTTCCTGATACACATGAAGAAGTAGAAGAAGCAGTGAAGCTAGGACTTCCAGTTATTCGTTACCATCGTTTCCTTGGCGATTTTATGAAGCAATTTACAAGTATAGCCATAACGGGTGCGCATGGTAAAACATCGACGACTGGGTTACTTTCACATGTAATGAAAGGTGCTAAGCCTACTGCGTATTTAATTGGTGACGGAACGGGTAAAGGGGTAGTAGGAGCAGAATATTTTGCTTTTGAAGCTTGTGAATACAGAAGACATTTTCTTTCGTATTTCCCTGATTATGCTGTAATGACTAATATTGATTTTGATCACCCAGATTATTTTGCTAATGTGGATGATGTATTTTCTGCCTTTCAAGAAATGGCATGGCAAGTTAAAAAAGGAATTTTTGCTTGTGGAGATGATGAACATCTACAAAAAATTCAAGCGAAAGTACCGGTAGTATTTTATGGATTTGGTGACGAAAATGACTTCCAAGCAAGGAATGTGGAGAAAACAACGGAAGGCACAACGTTTGAAGTGTATGTACGTAATACGTATTACAATACATTCTCTATCCCGACATTTGGTGATCATAATATCTTAAATGCTCTATCGGTGATCGCGCTTAGCCATTATGAAGAATTGGACGCAGAAGTCGTGAAAGAACGTTTAATGACATTTGAAGGTGTTAAACGAAGATTTACAGAAAAGACAATCGGTACACAGGTAATTATTGATGACTATGCCCACCATCCTACAGAAATCAAAGCAACGGTGGAAGCAGCACGTCAGAAATATCCTGATCGTGAAGTAGTTGCTGTATTCCAGCCACATACATTTTCGCGTACACAAGCGTTTCTTCAAGAATTTGCAGACAGTTTGAATTTGGCAGATTCTACCTATCTATGTGATATATTTGGTTCTGCCCGTGAAAATCACGGTAAACTAAGCATAAAAGACTTAGCAGATAAAGTACCGGGAAGCAAAATCATTTCCGAAGAAACGATTTCTTCATTAAGTGAACATAATAACAGTGTCATCTTGTTTATGGGCGCAGGCGATATTCAAAAATATCAAAGTGCTTATGAAAAAACATTAGAATAGACAATAGGACTCTTAGCTTCATATTTAAGAGGGGAAAGAAAGGGATCAGAATGTTAATTCTGATCCCTTTTTTGACAATTTATACGGATATTTTAAAAACCAAATGTTTAGAATTTCAATATCATTACTTTAAATTCTCTGGATTCAATGCTTCTAATTCTGGAATGACAAACTTACCATCTTTTCTGATGAGCACATCGTCAAAGTAGATTTCTCCGCCACCATAATCAGGACGTTGAATATTTACCATATCCCAGTGGATATTGGAGTTATTGCCATTATAGGCGTTATCGTAAGCTTGTCCTGGTGTAAAGTGGAAGCTTCCATCGATTTTCTCATCGAATAAGATATCTTGCATCGGATGTAAAATATATGGGTTTACTCCAATAGCAAATTCACCAATATAACGAGCACCTTCATCTGTATCCAGAACTTTGTTCAATCTTTCTGTATCATTTGAAGTTGCTTCAACAATTTTTCCATCTTCGAACTTTAAGTTTACATTTTCAAAAGTAAAGCCCTGATATGGGGAAGGTGTGTTATATGTTAGTACTCCATTGATTGAATCTCGTACAGGAGCAGTATAGACTTCACCATCTGGGATATTCATTTGTCCAGAACATTTTATTGCAGGAATATCCTTAATAGAGAAGGTTAAGTCTGTGCCAGGACCAGCTAAACGAACTTTATCTGTACGATTCATTAACTCCACAAGGGCATCCATTGCTATATCCATTTTCCCGTAATCTAGATTACATACATCGAAATAGAAATCCTCAAATGCATCTGTGCTCATTCTCGCAAGCTGTGCCATGGATGCACTAGGATAACGTAGGACAACCCATCTAGTTTTTGGCACACGAATTTCTCTATGTACCTTTTTACCAATTGTCGATCCTTCAATCTTCATTCCCTCTGCTGGTACGTCTGCAAGTTCATTAATGTTATCGCCAGCACGAAGCCCAATGTATGCATCCATATTACGCATTACATTTGCTTCAAATTGTGCCATCATTTCATATTGCTCTTCTTGAGCTCCTAAAAGCAAGGAACGATTAATATCATTGTCTTTTAGGGAAACAAATGGGTAACCTCCAACAGCGTATGCTTCACGGACAAGGGCTTTTACAAGCTCCTTTTGAAGTCCAAAGTTTTCAATAAGTACTTTTTCTCCTTTTTGTAAACGAACAGAATAATTAATTAAATTTTTTGCTAGTTGATCAATGCGTGGATCTTTCATATGTACCTCCAAGTTTTATAAATGTGATAACTTTCTTATTGTACCCGAAAAAATTTTTTCCTTAAATATAAACGGTTATAAAAAATAAGAAATAAGAAAAAAATAATCAGAATCGGACTCTTTCTATTATTTTTCTCCACAAACATGGTCCCGTAGTAGAGGAATGGAAAGGAATCATTTGTTTCTGTAAGTTTTTCCAATTATAATAAAACTAAGGTTTTAGTCATAGCGATTGTGGGAAAAGACCAATAAAGTGGAGGTGCGATAAGGATGATAAATCTTTTATATTTAAGTGTAGCTTTAATAGCTATAGCATTTACAATTCTAGTCATTTATGTTGCTAGAACATTGAAATCACTACATATCACGCTTGATAGTGTTTCAAAAACACTTGTCGGGTTAGAAAGGCAATTAGATGGCGTTACAAGAGAAACAACAATTTTATTACAAAAAACGAATGATTTAGCTACAGATATTCAACAGAAATCGGAAAGTTTAAATTCAGTCGTAGATGCAGTCAAGGATGTAGGAACAAGTGTACAAGGTTTTAATCAGTCTGTTCAAACGATTACGCAAAATGTAGAAAATACACTTACGAAAAATCAAGATAAAATAGCTCAAATTGTTCAATATAGCAAAGTATTTATGAATATTAAAGATCAGTGGCAAGCTAGAAAGACAGAACAAAATCGAACGCGAGTAAGAAGTAATTAAAAGGAGGATGTTTAATAATGAAGCGAGAACAAGAAATAATCCATGCAAATGAAAACTCAAGTACGAAGGATTTTCTAGTCGGTGCCATTTTAGGTGGGGTTGTCGGTGCAGCTACCGCTTTATTTCTTGCTCCAAAGCCTGGAAAAGAATTGCTTCATGATTTGAACGGACAAGCAGGAGCTTGGAAGGATAAAGGAATTGAATTAACGGATACTGTAAAAGAAAAAGGCACAGAGTTCATTTCCATTGCGAAGGATAAAACAGACAAGATTAGTAATGTAGTAACAAAAACTTCTAGTGATATTATGGATAAGGTGAAAAGTACGAAAGCACAAGATAATACTTCTGATCATTTTGATGAACTGAAAGAAGAGGCATCTGATTTAAGTACTAGTTTAAAAAGCTCGGAATTTGATGAAATTCAACAAAAACTAGCAGAAACAAAAAAAGCATTTGATGAAACAGAAAGTAAATACAATCATTGATAAGGACGATTTGTATAAAATATCGTTAAAGTTTGCAGTCTATATTACCATTCGCTTTCTACGCTAAAAAGAGACAGTCTTTTAAGTTAAGCTACATGCAGATAGCCAATAGGTATATAGGCTGTTTTAAGTAGATTGATTCCTTTCTAGAACCCTTTCGATTAGTTAAAGAGTCTTAGGAAAGCTATTTAAGATAGGATGGTTAGAAATGAAAAAAATAGACACTGTTGAAAAATTTGAAGGTCTTGTTCAAAGTAAAGAGATATTTTGGTTGGTTAAGCATAGCTTGACATGTCCAATTAGTGCGAATGCTTTTGATGAATATAAACAATATGCGGAAGATAATAAAGAAATCGCTACATACTATTTAGCTGTACAAGAATCAAGAGCATTATCTAACTATATTGCAGAAAATTATCAAGTAAGGCATGAATCTCCGCAAGCGTTACTTTTTGAAAACAATCATATTGTTTGGCATACATCACATGGAAAAATAACGGTAGATTCTTTACAAAAAGCTGTGATTGAAAGATAAAGTAGGGTAGTCCTAGCGATTCAGCTAAAGATAAGTAAAAATCAAATTTTACATAAAAAGGAAGTCGGAAGATGGTAGTCTGACTTCCTTTTGTAATGTTAAATGATTTATAACCGTTTATTTGTCTTTATTCTAACTTCCTGTTTTAACAGGCCAAACGATTGAAAGCTTATCGTTTTTTTTTATAGGGGTTAAAAAGGTTGCACGTTCTCCGTTTCGTAAAAGCTGAAAAGATCCCCCGCCGTTTTGAGGCATATTAATATTTACAAAAGCGAATAAATCTTGAAATAAAAACCCCTCAAATGGTTTTTGCTCTATTCTAATGTCATCTCCACTGTATAAAAGATCATCCAGTTGTAGAATTTGTCCCTTTCTTTGTATTTGTGCTAATTGTTTTGTAAGGGTTATTTTTTTGTCATTAAAATAGACAGGAAGTATTTGGTACATTAAAATTTGTTTTTTTTCTGTTAATTCTTGAACAGTTGGTGTCCTTCTTTGTTCTAATATAATTTCATCATTATGTTCAAAATACTGACTTATACGACAAGGCAAACCATTCTTAATAATTTTTCCAGAAAAAGCAGGAAGAATCGTTTCTTTTCCGTTTATTAAAAGTTGGAATGGCTGAAGTTCATCAATAAGATGGGTTAAATTTAGTGATTTTAATGCCTCATGAATGGTGGTATCTGCGTGATATACGATGATATCTTTATCTTCTACTTGGTAATCACTTGAAACAGCTTCTCCATTGCATATAATCTTAGAATGAATCGTATAGCTTTTATTATTAATCATAATATTTTTGTCTGCTTCTGTATCAATTAAGTCCTTTATTTGAACAATTGCTTGTTCTCCATCCTTCCCACGGTAAACGGTTAATGCTTCTCCATCCTTCACTGTATCTTCTAATGAGCAAGGTATTTCATTTCTTAAAATAGTTGGTCCTTTGCCATGACTTCCTGGAATAGTTATTTTTTGATTATTTATCGTAACAATCATAGCATTGCCTGGTTTTCCATATAGCTGGGTCATCTTTATGCCAGATGCCAAAAGACAATCTCCAACGGTTAATTTATTTACTTCAAATAATCTGACAGGTTGTTCATTAATATAAACCGTTTTATATTGGACTGGCATTTTTTCAGCTGTAATAGCGATTCCAATTGGTGTTACAAGCTCTGGTCCAAAGTGGAAGGACTTTTCAAAGGTTAGTTGGGTGATAGCATCGATTCCTCTTATTGCAACTCTATTAGCAGGCAAATTTAGCATTTCTGCAATCTTCAACTGTAATGCCGGCGTTTGGCTTCCGCCACCAACTAGCATTACTGCTTTAGGTGATTTGTGATTATTTAACGAAAGAATTTCCCTACAGATGGTATCTGCCAATTTATCTAGTGCTGGCTCGATTTCTTTAATAACCTCTTCTTTATGTAATTCAGTCGTGAATCCAAGGATATCTGAAATCTCAATATGATCATTTTGAGATAATTCTCTTTTCGCCTTCTCTGCCAGTGGAAAGTCTAATAAATATGCATCACTTAGTGCCTCGGTTATTTCATCTCCCGCAACGGGGACCATTCCATAGGCAATAACAGTACCAGAATCAGTAATTGCTATATCAGATGTTCCAGCCCCAATGTCTACTAAAGCAACATTTAATCTTCTCATGGAGGGGGGTATAAGTACATTGATGGCTGCAATTGGTTCAAGCGTTAAAGCTTGCATTTCTAAATCTGCTCTATGTAAAGCAGCTATCAGGGATTCGACAACAACCTTAGGTAAAAAAGTAGCGATAATTTCTACTTTTGCAATTAAACCTTGCTGGTCAATTAAGCTACCCATTTCTTGATCATCAAGAGAATAGTGGAGAACAGAATAGCCAACACAATAATAAAATTGTCCTTTATCACGTTCATTTTTTTCTGCAACAGAGCTTTGAGCTTGCTGCACAGCAGTCAATTCCAAATGTAATATATCTTCTTTTGTAATTAACGGTTTTCTTTCTATGTTCATTTCATAAGATGCTCGTTCTGTCTTTAAAGCTCTTCCAGCAGCTGCAACACTAACTTTTTCCAGAGGGCCATGTTTTATTTCTAATTGATTTTTAATTTCTTTAATAATTTTAGATACGGCTAATACGTCATGAATTTGACCATCTAACATTGCTCTTTCTGTATGTTCAATGGCTAAAAGGTCAGAAACATGATATTTGTCTTCTTTCTTTTCTAAGATAATACCGACAACGGAGCGAGTACCAATATCTAATGCAAACAGTTTTTCATTATTTTGCACAGAAAAACACCTTCTTTTTTATTTAAATATAAACTCTTGTTCAAGGCAGAATCATTTATTAACATATTAATTATAACGCTTTAACGCTTAAAAGCGTTTAATTATTAAAGAAAAATAGTGACAAGGCGATAAATTTGATTTATAATTAATCCAATTAAAAGAAATGTAACATATTTTTGTATTTGTATAAAGAATCTAGGCAAATTGTATAATGGAATTATACGGTTTTGGTCTTTTTTAATGAAGGGATGAGGATGATTGTGAGCAATAAGGAATTGGAAGAATTACGTAATCGTGTAGATGAGCTAAACTTAGAAATTTTAGAAAAAATTAATGAGCGTGCAAGCCTTGTTCAAAAAATTGCGCAAACAAAAGATACCCACGGTGTACATCGATATGATCCAGTCCGTGAAAGAAAGATGCTTGATCATATTTTAAATAAAAATAATGGTCCATTTGATAATGGAACTATTTCTCATTTATTTAAGCAGATTTTTAAAATGGGCTTACAATTACAACAAGAAGATGATAGTAAAGCATTATTAGTATCACGTAAGAAAAAGGCAGAGGATACAATTGTTGATATTAAAGGAACAAAAATTGGTGATGGTACGCCAAAATTTGTGTTTGGTCCTTGTTCAGTTGAATCTTATGAGCAAGTAGCTCAAGTTGCTGCATCGGTGCAAGCAAAAGGGCTAAAGCTTCTTCGTGGTGGTGCATTTAAGCCGAGAACATCTCCTTATGATTTCCAAGGCCTAGGTGTAGAAGGTTTAAAAATATTAAAAAGAGTAGCAGATGAATATGATTTAGCAGTAATCAGTGAGATTGTGAGTACGGAGCATATCGAAACAGCTCTAGATTATATTGATGTCATTCAAATTGGTGCACGTAATATGCAAAACTTTGAATTATTAAAAGCAGCTGGTAGTGTGAAAAAACCAATTCTATTAAAACGTGGATTAGCGGCAACGATAGAAGAATTTATAAATGCTGCAGAATATATCATGTCCCAAGGGAATGACCAAATTATCCTTTGCGAACGTGGTATTCGTACGTATGAGCGTGCAACAAGAAATACATTAGATATCTCTGCGGTTCCTATCTTAAAACAGGAAACGCATCTGCCAGTCTTTGTTGATGTAACACATTCGACAGGAAGAAAAGATTTGTTATTACCTTGTGCAAAGGCAGCTTTAGCAATTGGAGCAGATGGAGTAATGGCAGAAGTTCATCCTGATCCTGCAGTAGCATTATCTGATTCTGCACAGCAAATGGACATTGAACAATTTGATGAATTTTACCGAGCAATACAATCTACACCTTATGTAAGAGTTTAAAGCTCTAATAGAATAGGTAAGAGCCCCGTTCGTGTTAAACTAACATGAACGGGTTTTTTATCTTATAAACGGGTAAAGAAAAACTATGTAATATAAATGATTACTTATACATCAATAGGATAATTATTTATATTTTTCTCGTTTTTATGGTAAACTGAATGGAAGAATGCTCAAATAAGGTTTTATTTTACTAAATGACGAAAAAAAGTCGATTTTTTTGAAAAAAAATGAAAGCTTGTCATTGCGGCTTTTGCGACGATATCGTATCATTAGTACATAATTAGACAAGATTAGCTAAATAAAAATCGATTATGATTAGGAAGTAGCTTCTTGCCGTAAAATAATAGAAAGAAATTAGTTCGACTAAAAGGAGTGCAAAATAACAATGAATATAACAATATATGACGTTGCAAGAGAAGCGAGTGTTTCTATGGCAACCGTTTCCCGTGTTGTTAATGGAAATCCGAACGTAAAGCCAACAACAAGAAAAAAGGTTCTAGAAGTTATCGATCGATTAGGATATCGTCCCAATGCAGTAGCGAGAGGGCTTGCAAGTAAGAAAACAACAACTGTTGGAGTAATTATTCCAGATATATCAAGTACTTTCTTTGCAGAATTAGCTAGAGGGATTGAAGATATTGCTACAATGTATAAATATAATATTATTTTAAGTAACTCTGATCAAAATAAAGATAAAGAGCTACATTTATTAAACACGATGTTAGGAAAACAAGTGGATGGTATTGTATTTATGGGTGGTAATATAACAGAGGAACATGTTACTGAGTTTGAGAAGTCTCCTGTGCCAATCGTTCTTGCTGCTAGTATAGAGGAAAGCAAGAAGATTTCTTCTGTTAATATTGATTATGCTCAGGCTGCATATAATGTGGTGACTAGCTTTGTGGAGAAGGGTCATAAGTCTATTGCAATTGTTCTAGGATCCTTAGAAGAGCCAATCAATAAAAATGAGAAATTAGGCGGTTATAAGAAGGCTTTAGAGGCAGCTGGGATTGCTTATAATGAAGATTTAGTAATTGAAGGAGATTATACCTATGAATCTGGTATGGAATCTTTTGATAAATTAATGGAAATTGATAATAAACCAACCGCTATCTTTGTTGGTTCAGATGAAATGGCTTTAGGGGTAATTCATGGAGCTGAAGATAAGGGATATAAAGTTCCGGAAGATTTTGAAATTGTGACATCTGATAATACGAAATTAACTTTAATGGTACGTCCACAACTAACAACTGTTGTACAACCTTTATATGATATAGGGGCAGTAGCAATGAGATTGCTGACCAAATATATGAATAAAGAAACGGTGGAAGATCATATTGTAACACTTCCACACCGTATTGAATCTCGTAAATCAACAAAATAATGATTTATTAAAAACCAAAGCTGGAGAAAATTCTAGCTTTGGTTTTTTGTATGGGAAAATGATTAAGATTTTGGGAAGGTGTGTGTAATAAGGATAAAAAGAAGAGAGAATCAATGATGATTCTCCCCTCAAATATGCTTTAATTATTCTCTTTCTCACCATCATCCTTGGTTTGTTCTGCATTGTTTTGCTGATTCTCTTGTTTCGTGTTTTCTTCATTATTTTCTTTTTTATTGTCGGATTTTTCTTCTTTTTGTTCTTCTTGCACTTTTCCTATAACAATTTCATTTGATGCTTTTGATTCTTTCCCCGCAATATCAACAGCCTTAACGATAAAGGTTCCATTACTTGCTTTAAAGCTCAATGTATTGCCTGCTTTTATGCTTTGTACCTTTTTTCCATCCTTATATACACGATAGCCAATAACATCTTTTTCATTATGTTTGCTCCATGTAATCGTATCACCTTTTTGACTTATTTTCAGTGCATTAGGTGCCTTACCATTGTCTTCAATCTTATTATTTGGAATGATAAGATTCTTCAGCTTTGAATTATTTTCGCTTAATATACTTGAATCACTAATGCGTATACCAAATAATTTTTCAATGTAATCTGGATTTAACATTAATCCTTCTTCGGCAAATTCACTTGGTGTTGAATCTAAGGCCATGTATTTTTTATTGTTAATCTCAACATATTTACCAGCAACTAAGCTATCATCCTTTTTGGATGGAACAGTACCAGATTTAAATAAATCGGTAGTAACTAACCCAGCTTTGGAGCAGCCCTCAGAAGGAAGTAGTCCAGAAATAGAACAAACAGATTGTCTTACGATTCCACCAGGCATTTTAAAGGTTTCTGAAGGATCAATGAGCTCAGGTGCTATGTCGTATGCAGCGTTCAATAAATCTGCCCATAAATAATTATTACGTTTACTGTATGATAAGCCAGATGTTTCTAATGATTTTGGTGTATCATAGCCGGTCCATACTCCGAATGTAACATTCGGATTGGTGGCAATTAACCAAGAATCATTTAAATCCTGTGTTGTACCAGTTTTTCCAGCCCAATCTGAGTGGAATTTTAAGCGGCCATTTACAGCAGCTGCTGTTCCTTGATTAATAACATCTCTCATCATATCTAATGTTAAATATGCAGTTTGTGGACTAAATACATCCACGGGCTGTACTTCATGTTGATAAATAATATTTCCATCTTTATCTTCAATTTTTTCAATCATATATGCATCAATATGTTTACCGCTATTAGCAAATGTAGAAAATGCATTTGTATTTTCTTCAACAGTTAACCCATATGAAAGCCCTCCGATAGCGGCAGATCTTGTAGAATAATCTTGTTCATCTAAAGTAGTAATACCCATTTTTTCTAGATATTTCATTGGGTTTTGCGGCATGATATCAATATATGCCTTAACAGCAGGAACGTTATAGGATTGTTGCAATGCATATCTTGCTGTTACCAACCCATGGAACCGAAAATCATAGTTGTTTGGCCATACTTTTCCTGGTGTACTAGGGTTTAACTTTAATGGTAAGTCTGGAAGAACACTACCTGGTGATAATGTGCCTAGTTCAATGGCAGGAGCATATACTAGTAGTGGTTTCATTGTTGATCCATTTGGTCTAACACTGCTTGTAGCATGGTTTGTCGCTTCTCGATTATAATCACGTCCCCCAACAAAGCTGATAATCGCTCCGGTTTTATTTTCTATTAGAATTGCTCCCGTTTCTACTGGTTCCATAATGGTTACTTTTTCATTCGTTTCTGGATCAATCACTTGTTGTGGCTTGTCTGGACCAAATAGTTGAGAGTTTTTAACCGTTTCTTGTTGAATATCATAAATTTTCTTATTAATAGTGCTATGAATTTTATAGCCATTTTGATGGATTTGACGGTCTGCAATTATGTTGTACTGTTCTGCTAATATGTCATCTGCTTGTAAGTCTTCTTTTGTATATCCGTCTTCTTTTGCTAACAGCTCAGCAATAATTTCTATACTTCTTTGTTGTATCTCAATAGTTAAAGCAGGATATTCTTCAATTGGACTTTTTTTAGGACCAATAAAATCCTCCGTTATATCATATGCTATAGCAGCTTCATATTCTTTTTTAGAAATTTTTTCTTGATCATACATTCGGTTTAAAACGGTTTTCATTCGATTTAAACCAGGTTCTAAGTTCTTTTTTAGCTTTCCTTCTTGGGTAAAAGGAGTATAACCAAATGGACTTTGCGGGAGTCCTGCAATAAATGCAGCCTGCGGCAATGTTAAGTCTTTAGCTTCCACTCCAAAGATTCCGTTTGCTGCTGCTTGTACACCAGCAATGTTTCTGCCAGAAGAATTTCTTCCAAAAGTTGAAACATTTAAGTATGCTTCTAATATTTCATCCTTGTCAAAAAATTTCTCTAGCCTCAGCGCTAGTAATATTTCCTTAGCTTTTCTTTCAAAAGATACTTCATTTGTTAAGATTTGATTCTTTATCAATTGTTGTGTTAACGTACTTCCTCCTGATTGAGTGGAAGTGTTAGCAACTTCTTGAAATAATGCACGGAAAATTGCTTTTGGGACTACTCCGTTATGGGTATAGAAATTTTCATCCTCTGTAGCAATCACAGCATCCTTTAAATAGGATGAAACATCTTTAATTTTTACTTCTTCTCTTTCAAGGTCAGTAGGAACTTTTCCTAGAAAATCATTGTTGGCAAAGTATAGTTCGGATGTTTCTTCATAATTGTAAATTTCTTTTTGCATGGAAGCATAAGGACGAATTGGCTCATCTTTAACAAGTGATGCAAAGTATCCTGCACCAATTCCGAGGCCAAATGCCCCGCCTATCACGATAATAATGATAAACAGCAAGGTAACATTCCATGTTACCTCATAGGTTACACGGGCTCCTTTTATTGTTCTTTTATTGGTGAAGAAGTTTTTAAAATGGTTTAATGCATTTTTCCACTTCGGCCTTTCATTCATGTATCATTCCCCCTAAAATCACATACATTATAGCATAAAGAAGAAGGGAATATAGACAGAGTTCGGTATTTTTCCTCTTTTTTCGAATAATTGTTTGACATTAATAGCTTTACTATGGTAAAAATAAGCTAACTATATATTGATTCGTTATTGCTTTGAAGGGAAGAAGTAGTTCTTTTATCACTAGAAACAGAGAGCCATTGGTTGGTGGAAAATGGTATAAATAAAAGGATGAATTACCTCCTGGAGCTTTCACTGGGAAAATTGCGCATATTTGTGTATTAGTAGCAGTGAACGGTAGAAACCGTTATTCTAATTAAAGTGGAGAATCATTTTCTCAAGTTTTGGGTGGTACCGCGCTAATTTGGCGTCCCTGCATTTAATTGCAGGGACTTTTTGATGGTTTCGAAAACCCCTGGCTATGCCGGGGGTTCCGGAGAGCTTATAGCGAGGTAACAAAAAAACCTCCTTTCATGGAAGGATAAAGTTGGTTTCCCGACCACTTTATCTCACGCAAGAAGGAGGTATGCCCTTATGAAGGACATGAACAGTTTAGCACATACAACATGGAATTGTAAGTATCACATAGTCTTTGCCCCAAAATACAGAAGGCAAATTATTTATGGCAAATACAAAAAGAGTATAGGACAAATCATAAGAGAGCTATGTGAAAGAAAAGGTGTCATTATACATGAAGCAAATGCCTGTCCGGATCATATCCATATGTTGGTTAGTATTCCACCAAAATTAAGTGTATCGCAGTTCATGGGTTACCTAAAAGGAAAAAGTAGCCTGATGATATTTGATCGACATGCGAATTTGAAATATCGCTATGGGAATCGGAAATTTTGGTGTCGTGGTTTCTACGTTGATACCGTGGGGAGAAATAAGAAACAAATACAAGAATATATAAGAAATCAGCTGAAAGAAGATTATATGGCTGATCAGCTAACGTTGTTCGAAGAATTCGATCCGTTCACGGGTGAGAAAAATCGGAAGTAAATAAAGAAATTCTTTAGAATTGGTGAGTGAATGTGGTGCAGAAGGGAAACCTTTTCAGTGGGCCTTTAAGGCCGAGGCCGGTAAGAGAGGCTTTTAGCCGCAGAGCAAACCACCAGTTCACACTGGTGGTTTTGATTTGCGTTACCTATCAACAATAACGAAAAATATGATAAGTACAACTACTTATAATTAATGGAGGAATATAAATGAACTTACTAGAAGATCTTCAGTGGAGAGGGATTATTTATCAACAAACAGACGAAGATGGCTTGAAAGAGCAATTAGCAAAAGGAATGACTAGTTTGTATTGTGGAGTGGATCCAACTGCTGATAGTATGCATATTGGCCATTTACTGCCATTTCTAACATTAAGACGTTTTCAAAATGCTGGGCATCGACCAATTGTATTAGTCGGTGGGGCAACTGGTTTAATTGGAGACCCAAGTGGAAAAAGCGAAGAAAGAAAGCTGCAAACATTAGACGTTATTGGACACAATGTGAAATGCTTGCAATCTCAATTAGAAAGAATCTTTGATTTTGATGGAGCAAATGGTGCAGTAATGGTTAATAACTATGACTGGGCAGGGAAGATGGATATTGTAACCTTCCTACGTGATTATGGAAAGCATATTGGTATCAATTATATGTTAGCAAAAGATACGATTGCGAATCGTTTGGAAACAGGAATTTCCTTTACAGAATTCACGTATACGATATTACAAGCATTGGACTTTTTACATTTATATGAAAACCATGATTGCAAATTGCAAATTGGCGGCAGCGACCAATGGGGAAATATTACAACTGGATTAGAATTAATTAGAAAGAATATGCCAGAAGGTGCAAAGGCCTACGGGTTAACGATACCTCTTGTAACAAAAGCAGATGGCACTAAGTTTGGGAAAACGGAAAGTGGAGCAGTTTGGTTAGATCCTGAAAAAACAACTCCATATGAGTTTTATCAATTTTGGATTAATACTGCCGATGCAGATGTAATTAAATATCTAAAATTCTTTACTTTCCTTTCAAAAGAAGAAATAGAAGCATTAGAAAAATCGGTACAAGAGGAAGCACATCTACGTAAGGCACAAAAAACATTGGCAGAAGAAATGACAAAATTAATTCATGGCGAAGTGGCACTTGAACAAGCACAAAAGATAACTGCAGCATTGTTTAGCGGTGATATAAAAAACTTAACTGCAGAAGAAATAAAACAAGGTTTTAAAGATGTGCCGACATATGAACATAAAGAGGGAGAAGCCCTTCTTGTAGATTTACTTGTAGCAGCAGGGATTGTATCTTCGAAAAGACAAGCGCGTGAAGATATAACTAATGGAGCTGTCTATATTAATGGGGAACGGAAACAGGCATTAGATTATGTCCTGACAGAGGAAGATCGGATTGAAGGACAGTTTACTGTCATTCGACGTGGAAAGAAAAAATATTATTTAATTAAGTTTTAAAGGGAAATGCCTCAAAAGGATTACTTTTGAGGCATTTTTTTATGAAAGGGAGAAACTGTATATGCTCAAGCTAAATATTCAATTGTGAAGGTTCTATCTTATTGCTTCCTCTTTTTCTAATGGCAACATTTTGTTACAAAATATTGTCTAAAATGTGAAAAAGATATATTTTCTTCCAATTGCAATCTGTTTATTCTATAAAATGATTTATACTTATAGACATAAACAATTAATTAAGGAGGGAGAAACGGGTAGATGTAGAATAGATTTACCTCTCCTGTATAAGCGATGAAATTAAACAGTGAAGTATTAAATGTACCGTCTCCTTTTTTAGAGTATATAGTAATGCGGATGTTTATGATGAAGTATTATGAAAAAGACCATTACTCCATTGCCTTCCAGTACCCTTTAAGCCATTTTGAAAGCAGTTATGTAATACCGGAATTTCAAATGCTTTTCGATAAAGTAAGATGGAAAAATAATGTTGTGACTCTAACTAATTTGCGTCAAGAAATATACGATCAAATAGTAACAAAAGTAAAACGCCGGGATATTCGTTCCTCTTATTTTGCGATAATAAATTATATAGAGAAACAGATGAAAGTCGAGGATCGAATGGATGTCTTTCCGACAATCCTAACTGGTGATCTCGTTTCTCCAGAATGGAGTCTAGGTGTTCAAAATGAGGGAGTTATAGAGTTAATCAAGAATCCAAGGGTTTTAGGTGAGAGGGAGAGCTATACTTGTGAAAAGAACAATATAGAATTTCAAAAGATAATATCTCAAGTAGTGCATGAATACTGGCTAGTGTATGAACAAAAACGGGATAAAACAGTTATTCAAATTAGTCTGCCAAACATTAAATACACAAGGGACTTAGAGATTAGAATAAAAGAATTGTTCTTTCCGTTTTTTCATCAAGTCCAAGTAGCGACATTTTTTTATGAAGAAGGACTTTATATTAATAATATCCTTGTGAGAAGGCCGCGAAAAAAAGAGAAGATTGATTGGGGAGCGCTGCTTTTCCCAATGGGAGAAGAAAGAGAGTTTTAATAAAAGCATCGAATGATAATTAATTCTTTTTAAGCATCTTCACTAAAATAGAAAATCCCTGATTCCATATGGAATCAGGGATTTTCTAAATATAACAATTCTATTAACGAGAGTAGAACTCAACGATAAGAGCTTCGTTAATTTCAGCTGGTAATTCAGAACGTTCTGGTAAACGAGTGAATGTACCTTCTAATTTATCTGCATCGAAAGTTAAGAAATCAGGTACGAAGTTATTTACTTCTACTGCTTCTTTAACAACTTCAAGGTTGCGAGATTTTTCACGTAAAGTGATAGTTTGACCAGATTTAACGCGGTATGATGGGATATCAACGCGCTTGCCATCAACTAAGATGTGACCATGGTTAACTAATTGACGTGCTTGACGACGTGTACGAGCTAAACCTAAACGGTAAACAACGTTATCTAGGCGAGTTTCTAATAAGATCATGAAGTTTTCACCATGCTTACCAGTCATTTTGCCTGCGATATCAAAAAGATTACGGAATTGACGTTCGTTCACACCATACATGTGACGAAGTTTTTGTTTTTCTTGTAATTGTAATCCGTATTCTGATAATTTTTTACGTTGGTTTGGACCATGTTGTCCTGGAGCGTAAGGACGTTTGTCTAACTCCTTACCTGTACCACTTAATGAAATACCAAGACGACGAGAAAGTTTCCAGCTTGGACCTGTATAACGAGCCATAATTGACTCCTCCTTCATGTTTTTATTTGGTAAAATAAAAACAGATGTAACATGTCTTCTTATTTATTTTGTCTTCCTGTACCTTCGCCCTAGCAGCCAAGGGTTACACAATACACCATCAGAAATGATTCCTGAGGAACAAAATAGAATAAAAAGTGTATACATATGCTGCGCTATTTTACACAAAGAATATTATATGATTTTTATAGGTGAAAAGTCAAGTAGAGTTTACTATTAATTTGAATGGATGAGAACAGAATGACATAAGTTAGAGATCATGGGAAATGTTAACGAAAGTAAAAAAATATTTTTGTCTAATCTATTTATTGCCAATATGGTATAATTAGTATAATTTAACTATATAATTAGGTGGAGTTCAAGAAATAATTAATTCTATTATATCCATGATAAAATAAAACCTAGTGTATAGTAATATTTAGTGGTATTGCAAACTAGATTCCTCCTATTCACATTTGTGAATAGATATGTAATTAGTACTATATTATAGGCTTTATCATTGTTGGTTTACATCCTCAATAGAAAAATATTTCCCGTTAATTTTATTCTGATTGGTTACATATATAAGTTGTTATTTTGGTACTTATTCTAAAAGGGAATCTATTTATGAATCAGTACAAAAGTATTATAATTACGACAATAAATAAAAAATCAATATATATAAAATAAAGATTGTTCCTTGGAAAAGTGCTTCGATTAATTTTTACTCTTTATTAAATTTATCTCGTATTTATATTTTAAATAAGAATTACTAAATCAAAGAATGAATAGTTAGGTGAATTAGGTGATAAATACATGGACTTCCTTGGCCACCAAAAAATATTAATATTAAAAAGTCGTTTTTTTGAATTGTATGATATTAAATTAATAAACGATGATTACGACATAATTATCCAAGAAGCGCTCCAAGCGATAAAAGAAGTATTTGGGGCTGTTGAAGTTACTCTATATACCAGTGAAGAATGGGATTTGAATTGGTCAATCGTATCCACCACAGCTAGTAGAGATGATTTAGGAAAGAATACCTGTATAAAGGAAAATTTACAATTGGCAAGTGGGTATAAATTTTTCCGGTTGCCTATTACGGAAGATACAATACATGATTATATGATGCTAGCCCTGAAAAGTAAGGAGAAACTTGACTATATTCTAGCAATAAAGATCAAGAAGGAATTATTGGACGAGCCAAATGGAGAAATTTCTTTATTCGATATGGTAGCAAAGGAAGTCGGAATATTATTTAGAAATATGCAAAATATGTTAAATGTTAATAGAGATAAGAAGAAATATAAGCAGTTATTTAAAGTGACTGAAAAATTTCATTCCTCTATGAAAATGGAAGATGTATTAAGAGAGGTTATTTTTACCTTAAAAAAAGTGTATCCTTCGTATCATTATTATCTTTTGCTATCACATGATAATAATAGTCCAATGGATCTGCCAGTAAAGGATTTAGAATATGACAGTGAAAACATGGCCGCTATGGAAGCATATGTTACGGCTGAATTGCAATTCGAAAATTTGAAAGAAGAAAAAAGTTCTGTTATCTATGCTCCTTTAAAAGGAAAACAAGGAGTATACGGAGTTCTGCAAATTATTGTTCCAGATGTGAGCTCTTTTCCGAAAAATGAAGTGGAATTTATTTCTTTATTGGCAAATACGGCAGGAGGTGCATTGGAAAATGCTCAGCTGTATCAGCAATCAAAAAAATTAGTTACTGATTTACAGTTAATAAATGAGGCGTCGGATCAATTAAATTCTAATTTACGCTTAAATGAAATGATGACATATATTTGTGAAAGAATATCTGCGAGTTTTAATGCAAAGGAAGTAGGATTTATTCTGTTTTCCATCGAAAATGATTCAACAAAGGTGCTGCAAGGAAGCTCTTCTTTCTTTTTTGAGCCGGAATCGAAGAACTATATTGATTATTTTAAAGAGAAAATTCAAATGGAGAAAGATTCCCTCTTTTTAGGAGATTTCAGTATGCAGCTTGAGGATGTTCGGTATAAGTCTGTAATGGCTGTGCCTATGATGCAAACAGGGATATTAAAGGGGTTTGCTATAGTAATGCACCCAGATGCATACCATTTTTCATTTGATACATTTAAACTGTTACAGTCTTTAATACATCATTCTACTCTTGCCTTAACTAATTCCTTGTTAAGAGAGGAGTTGGAAAAAATGGTCGTAACAGATCATTTAACAAAACTTTTTTCTAGAAGTTATTTGGATGAAAAGATTCAAAGGTCCTTAATAGAAGATAAGGAAGGAACATTTATTTTAATCGATATTGATGATTTTAAATTAATAAATGACACGTATGGACATCAAATTGGCGATGATATTATCATTCAAGTGGCGAATATTATTAAAGAAAATATTCGGAGTTCAGATGTTGGTTCCAGATGGGGGGGAGAAGAGCTAGCTATTTATTTGCCAAAAGTCACTCTTTCTTTAGGTGTTACGATTGCTGAAAGATTGGTGAAAAAGGTAAGGGATTATTCTAAGCCATCTGTTACCATTTCCTGTGGAGTTTCTTATTGGAATAAGCAAACTAATGATACGTATAATACGCTTTTTAAGCGTGCAGATAAAGCATTGTATATAGCAAAGGAAACAGGAAAAGACAAGGTAGTTATCCAAAATACTCTCCTTGTTAGCGAATAAAAAAGGTGTTCTGCCTCTCATGAAGAAGGGCAGGACACCTTTTTATATTTGGAAGTACATCCCGATTTATTTTATAAACTTAACTAATGTAGATACAAAAATCTCTAAATATTTTTGATCTAATTCATCAAATCTATTCTTTTCTGGAGAGTCAATATCAAGGACGCCTATTAAAGTACCGTCTTCCTTGACTAATGGGATGACGATTTCGGATTGAGAGGCTGCATCACAGGCAATATGACCTGGAAATTGATGAACATCTTCAACTCTTACTGTTTCTTTATTAAAGGCTGCGGTACCACAAACACCTTTTCCCAATGGAATACGGACACAAGCAGGTAAGCCTTGGAATGGTCCAAGAACAAGCTCATTGTCTTCAACTAGATAAAAGCCCACCCAGTTGGTTTTTTCTAGAAATTGATTTAATAATGCTGATGCATTAGAAAGATTTGCAATTGTATTATGTTCTCCCTCTAATAAAGCACGTAATTGTTTTTCAACTAATTGGTACTGTTCTTCTCGTTTACCTTTATATGTTTCGACGCTAAACATGTATATCACCAATCTTTCTCATTTTTTTTGTTGTTTTTTGACGATAAATACAGAAGGAACCCATACTTTGTCGGTAATCTTTTAAAGGATTCTCCCTCTTTATAAAGAAGTGTAAGGAATAGCATATTTGTAGATTTAATGGCTGTTCTCCAAAATACTGATATGGAAACTCATACACACTCTTCCTTGAAAAAACAGTCTTTATCATAAAGCGAAGTTTTTAATAATTCAACCATACTTTTTAAGGATTCGCAACAGAAAAGAGGTTAGGCTAGATGAAAGAAATTTCAACAAGGGATGCCATTGTAGAAGCTGCCATTTCGTTATTTAATCAGAAAGGTTATCATGGTACTTCTATCCGAGATATAGCTGGGCTGGCTAAAGTGAATACAGCAAATATTTCCTATTATTTTAATGGTAAGCAAGGATTGTTAGAATATTGTTATATGAATTTTTTCGAAACCTATTTAGAATTGTTAGAACAAGTTTATTTACAATCCTGCAATCCAACGGAAAAGTTAAAAAAATTAGTAGACAGTATTATCACCTATCAATGCAAAAATCCTCAATTAACCAGATTTATATTAAGAGAAGTTACGATTGATTCACAAGTTGTAAGGGAAATAATGTCGACTTATTATGTGAAAGAAAGATATATCTTTACACAAATTTTGGAAAAAGGGATAGAGAAAAAAGAATTTAGGAAACAGTCTATTTCCTATAGTATCATTCAATTAAAAGGGCTACTCTCCATGCCTTTTATTCACTCTTTCTATGTTACCGAGGTTCTTCATGTTTTTCTAAATGAAGATTATTTCAAAAGAAAATATTCAGAAGAGATCCATCGATGGATACATGACGTTGTTTGTATGAATGAAAATGAATTATCGATTATTCCATAACATAACGTTCCGGCCTTGTCCTAAATCTTTTGCCTGGTGAGCATCAGAACCATATACTAAGGGGATACCACGTTTAACCGCTTCTTCAGCTATCCACTTTGAAGGATATGGTTCTTTGCAATATGGCTTATTTACTCCTGCTCCGTTATAATCCAGTTCATAATTGTTATTTTTCACCTCGTCTAAAATGGTGAGTATAACAGTTTGAAAGTCTTGGTCAATGGGGTACAAATGCTGGAATTTATGTATCAGCGTCATATGACCTATTCGTTTTGGCTTGTTCGGACCTAAGTCTGCTTGAATCGATTTCAAAAGTGTTTGGTAATAAGTAGCATATACTTTTGATATTCCTCCGTACTGCTCAACAATTTTTCCAAAAAGCTCGGGGCTGTAATCGACACAATCATAGTGATTGTTTAAAGGATTTTTCAGGAAGTGTACACTTAAAATACTGTCGTCTAATAAATGACCCCAATCTGCTAGAAAGTTTTTTATTTCTAGTTCAAATCCCTCCATATAATCAATTTCTAGTCCTACATTTATCTTGATTGTTTCTTCATATTCTGCTTTGATACACTGTATTTCTTTTAAATAAATGGGTAATGTTTCGATTGTTATACTGCTGTCTTGCGTTGGTGTTGTATCGATAAACCCTTCTGGTAAGGGGGCGTGCTCGGTAAATGTCATTTCTTTATAACCAAGGGCTAATGCCTGTTCTACGTATTGTTTAAGAGAATCTTTAGAACCATGTGGACAAAATGGAGTATGGATATGTCCGTCTTTTTGCATGGAAATAATCACCCTTTCTATATTTGCTAATATTGATATATACCTAATATAGCAGGAAGACTAATAAAGAAGTAGTTATACGTGTTATTTTTGAAAAATACTTATATAATTTAAGTTATCTAGCGAACTTTGAAAAAAGTAAACGAAATTATGAAAAAAACGTAAAATAATAGTCAAAAAATGTCGTTTACATGTTATCATAAATACAAAGAAATTTACCTGCAAAAAGGGAGATATCTAATATAGCTTAAAACATTTTGCTTGGATTTTGAAAAAGTAATCTTTTTTTTACGGCAGTTACCTTTATGCGTATTATTTTTGTGGAATACTGCTCTTTACTATTGGATAATTATTAGCTTAATTAAAATAGATACGGAATTATGGCCGGTGTATGAACAGGGGGCTTCAAATGAATTACATAATTGGTGGAATAGGTATAGTTATTTGCCTATTTGTAGCGGGATATTTTATTAAACGAAAATATTATAATGGTGTCGATGAATTAGAAAATTGGAAAATAGACATGATGAATCGTCCCGTATTAGAAGAGCTTGCAAAGGTTAAACAATTGAATATGATTGGACAAACCGAAGAGTTGTTCGAAAGATGGAGAAAAGAATGGGATGACATTGTTACTACCGAATTGCCTACTATTGAGGAATTGCTTTTTGATACGGAAAATTATATTGATAAATATAACTTTCCGAAAGCCAAGAAGACACAAGATACTATTCGCTTTAAAATGGAAAGTGTAGATAAAAGAATTGATACTATATTAGAAGAACTTAATAATCTAGTTGGTAGTGAAGAAAAGAACAGATCGGAAATTGAAGAACTTAAAGAATCCTACCGTGTCAGCAAAAAAAATCTTTTAGCACATCGTCATACTTATGGTGAGACAGAGAAAAAGATTGAAACAATGCTTCACGAAGTTGCGGAATTATTTATAACTTATGATGAAAAAACGAATAATGGGGATTATTTGGAAGCAAGAGAGATTGTTTATAAAATGCAAGAACGTTTAACAACGATTACTTATCTGATGGAAAAAATTCCTCCATTACTGATTGAATGTCAGACAAAATTGCCAGAACAACTTGATGAGTTAAAAGATGGCTATGTAGATATGTTGGAGCAAGGATACATCTTGGAACATTTGCAAATGGAAGAAGCAATCGAAAACTTAATGAATGAACTTGCATCAACTGAAAATGATTTAAGAGAAGGAAAAGTTGAGGCAGTAGAAAAGGTTATTGCGGAAATACAGGAAAAGCTGGATTTGCTATATGATTTATTAGAAAAAGAAGTACTTGCAAAAAATTATTGTAGTAATAATATCAACGTAACCAAGGAAATCTTAGAAGATGTTCAGCAAGGAAACGCACAGCTTCAAGTAGAAGTTGGATTATTGCAGACAAACTATAATCTAGATAATGAAGATATTGAACTGCAATTTAAGCTTGAGAAGAAATTAAATCATCTCTATAAGCAATATGAAGTATTAGAACATAAGCTCTTGACTGAATCAGCAGCACATACTCTGTTGGGAGAAGAACTTAAGGAACTGAAAGGGCAATTAGAAAATGCCTCTTTAGAACAAAAAGAATTATTTGATAGGCTGCATGCTCTACGTAAAGATGAAGTTTCTGCACATAATCGTATAAGAGAACTAAGTAAACAAGTGGCAGAAGCTATTAGAAGTGTTACTAATAGCAATTTGCCAGGTGTGACAGATGAGTATAATGAGCTAGTACGAGAAGCAAAAGAAAGTATTGATGAAGCAAAAAGAATGTTAGATCGAACACCATTAAATATGGTTGAAGTGAAGAACATAATAGAAGTGACAGAAGAAAAAGTGACGGTGCTAGTTAATGCAACACTTGAATTGGTAGAAACCGTTTATTTAGCAGAGAAAATCATTCAATATGGGAACAGGTATCGTCGCCAATATCAAAAAGTCCATCAAGGCTTATTAGAGGCAGAAGCACATTTTAGAAATTATCGCTATAAAGAAGCATTGCAATATGCTGCAGCAACCATTGAAGAGATAGAGCCTGGAAGTACTAATAAGATTCAAGCTTGGTCACATGAATGGAAAGAAAATGAAAAGTAATGATGAGTAACATCTAATTCCATTATAAGTAGAAAAAAGTCTGAGGGACATGTCTCAGACTTTTTTTGTGGAAAGCGAAAAATTTCTCCGGTTATGGAAAGAGTTAACATTTTATTTCCAGTAAGAATAGATATAATGAATTTTTATGAAGCTTATTCTTTTATTTGAAAAAGTTTTTTGGTAGCATAATAAAGTGAAACTTCGATTAGTGAATATTATTCCGCTTTATAGAGGATAAAGTAGAGAGTTAAAGACGTAACAATTATAACGTTATGTGAGTGAAAATGATTGTCGCTAAAGGAAAAGCGGATTAACGAATTTTTATAATGGAAAGGAAATTCCAATGTAATGATATATTTAGATAATAGTGCAACAACTAAGCCTTTTCCAGAGGTTATTGAGTCTTTTACGACTGTATCCCAAAAATATTTTGGAAATCCATCCTCAATCCATCGAATAGGAATGGAATCAGAGAAGCTGTTAATACAAGCAAGAGAACAAATTGCGGGACTTTTAGAAGTGAAAAGCAATGAAGTATTTTTTACCTCAGGTGGTACAGAAGGAAATAATACCGTTTTAAAAGGAATTGCTCGTTCATATAAAAGTAGAGGGAATCATATTATTACCACAGCAATTGAACATGATTCCATTCACAAAGTAATGGAGCAATTAGAAGATGACGGTTTCACTATTTCTTATGTCCCTGTCGATGAGTTTGGTCAAGTATCAATCGAGGATATAATCAAAAATATACGCAAAGAAACCATCCTTGTTTCTATTATGCATGTAAATAATGAAATAGGATCTATTCAGCCAGTTGAGGAAATCGGTAAACGATTAACCAATTATCCAAATATATTTTTTCATGTAGATGGTGTTCAAGGAATTGGGAAAAAAGCCATCTCAATAAATAAGGCAAACATAGATGCTTATACCATTTCTGCCCATAAATTTCATGGCTTAAAAGGAAATGGGGTTTTATATATAAAAGAAGGAAAAAGAATAGAACCTTTATTGGCAGGTGGCGGGCAAGAGAATACTTTTCGCAGCGGAACGGAGAATGTTGCTGGTGCAGTTGCTACTGCCAAGGCATTACGAATGCAGCTGCAAAATCAAAAAGAGAAACTGCCTATTCTGAAACAGTTGAATGTTTATTTGCGTGAGGAATTATCTAAGATAGAAGGTATCTCCATTCATACGCCAGCAGCAGAGAAAAGTGTACCTCATATTGTTAACTTCTCCATCGAAGGAATAAAGGCAGAAGTATTTGTTCATGCATTAGAAGAACGTGATATATATATATCCACTACAAGTGCCTGTTCATCAAAGACAAATAAAATTAGTAAAACATTATTAGGAATAGGAGTACCAGAACAGCTTGCAGAAAGCTCGTTCCGAATTAGCTTATCCTATGAGAATACAATAGAAGAAATGGAAAGCGTAATTGCAGCTATAAAAGATATTCAGGAATGGTTGAGAGGGGTAATGAAGTGAAATATGATCGTATTTTAATACGTTATGGAGAGCTATCTACGAAGGGGAGAAACAGAAAGCAATTTGTAGATAAACTAAAACGAACAATTGCAAAGTCTCTAGAGGGCTATCCATCTGTTTCAATTGAAGCAAAAAGAGAAAGAATGTATATAATGTTAAATGGTGAAAAGGAAGAGGAAATTTCTAAAGTGATTAAAAACATCTTTGGTATTCAATCCTTTAGCCCAGCAGTAAAGCTTGAGCGGGATATAGAGAAAGTAAAAGCAGCTGCTTTAGATATTGTTTCTTCTTTATATAAAGAGGGATGTACCTTTAAAATAAGTGCAAGACGAGCTGACAAAGAATTTGAACTAGATACAAATGAAATTAATCAGGCGATTGGTGGGCATTTGCTAAAAAATATCTCTGGTTTAAAAGTAGACGTTAAAAATCCTGATATAAATGTTCAAATTGAAGTTAGAACAGAAGCAATCTATCTTTCCTGTGAAAATATTCCAGGGGCAGGGGGGCTTCCTTCAGGAACGAGCGGGAAAGCAATGCTAATGTTATCTGGTGGATTAGATAGCCCGGTAGCAGGATATTTATCTATGAAAAGAGGATTAGAAGTTGAAGGGGTACACTTCTTTAGTCCTCCGTTTACAAGTGAGAGAGCAAAACAAAAAGTAATTGATATTTCGGAAAAGCTTGCAAGTTTTAATGGTCACTTTGTGTTGCATATTGTTCCGTTTACTACTATTCAGCAGTTAATTCATAAGCAGATTCCAGAAAATTATACAATGACCGCAACGAGAAGAATTATGCTAAGAATAACAGATGAAATTCGCAGAAGAAAAGAAGCGCTGGCTATTATCACGGGCGAAAGCTTAGGGCAAGTTGCTAGTCAGACATTAGAGAGTATGTATGCAATCAACGATGTAACAAACACACCTATTTTAAGACCTTTAATAACTACAGATAAAACAGAAATAATCGAATGGGCAAAAAAAATTGATACACATGATATCTCTATTCGTCCATATGAGGATTGCTGCACGGTATTTGTGCCGGCATCGCCTAAGACTAAACCAAAAAAAGAAAAAATACAATATTATGAAAGCTTTACTGACTTTGAACCATTGATTGAAGAAGCAGTGAATCATGTTGAAACGATTATCCTTAAAAGGGAAGAGAAGAAGAAGGAGACCGAAATAGATTCACTTTTTTAAAGTGTTTTGCATGACCGCCATAAGGAAGAAATGGTATGATACAAAAATTCCCTGTTTTTTTGTGAACAATTACCAGTAAAAAGAACGAATGAATGCTATGTGTATTACACATTCTATTATCACAAGGAGGTGATACACATGGCAAGCAGCAACAATTCAAATCAATTATTAGTACCTGGGGTTTCTCAAGCTCTAGATCAAATGAAATATGAAATTGCTACTGAGTTTGGTGTAAACTTAGGTGCTGAAACAACTTCTCGTGCTAACGGTTCTGTTGGTGGTGAGATCACTAAACGTTTAGTGCAAATGGCTGAACAACAATTAGGCGGCGGTTTCTCTAAATAATTGAATAGTAATGGCTACAAGAAGCAAGGCATCATGCCTTGCTTCTTCTTTATGTATGCCTATTTTTTGCTTTTATTGGTAAAAGATTGGCTACTTAAATAGGCTATAAAAGGAACGAAATTTAATTAATTCAAAAATTGGAGATAGGGTAGTATAATGGGTTAAGTATTTACTTTTATAAACAGGAGGAGACTACATATGCGGACGGAGGATTTAATTGCTCCAGAACAATATAATTTTGTTTCGGAGATTGAGAAATTTGCCCAAAATACAGATAGACTTGCTTTAAAATGGGAGAATGAAGAGGGCGAAACAAAGGAAGTTACTTATTCCTCCTTAATGAAAGCAGCAAATAGAATAGGAAATGTTTTCAAAGAAGAGGGCCTACAAAAAGGAGATGTTGTCCTTGTTATTGTTCCAAGGATAATAGAAGCCTATCAGGTATATTTAGCAGCTTTAAAACTGGGAATAACTGTCCTTCCAAGTTCAGAAATGCTTCGCGCAAAAGATTTACAATATCGCATTAAGCATGGAGAAGTAAAAGGGGTAGTTAGCTATTATCCATTTTTAGAGGAATTAGAATTAGTGGAAGAAATACATACTATTAAACGTTTTGTATTAGGTGAAGCAAAAGAAGGTTGGATGCTTTTAGATGAGCGAGTACTGAAGGTTTCAGATGAACTAGAACTGGTAAGTACACATAAGTCAGATACAGCATTTATTTCCTATACATCAGGAACAACTGGTAATCCAAAAGGTGTCGTACATACGCATGGTTGGGCATATGCTCACCTCAGAACAGCAGCACCAAATTGGCTGAATATTGAAGAAGGTGACCTTGTATGGGCAACGGCAGGTCCAGGATGGCAGAAATGGGTTTGGAGCCCACTATTATCTGTTTTAGGATCTGGTGCAATTGGACTAGTCTATCATGGAAGATTCAACCCGGATAAATATCTGCAGCTTTTGGAGAAATATGAAGTAAATGTTTTTTGCTGTACGCCAACAGAGTATCGCTTAATGGCAAAAGTGGAAGATATTCAAAAGTATCAATTAGATCAATTACGAAGCGCAGTTTCTGCTGGAGAACCACTAAATAGAGAAGTTATTGATGTATTTAAAGAGAATTTCCAACTAGATGTCCGTGATGGATATGGACAAACGGAAAATACGTTATTAGTAGGGATCACAAAGGGAGTAGAATTACGCCCTGGATCTATGGGGAAACCAACTCCAGGAAATAGCGTCGAAATCATAAATGAAGATGGAGAAATTTGTTCAGTAGGGGAAGTTGGAGATATCGCAGTACACAAAGATACTCCTGCATTATTTAAAGAATATTTAAAAGAACCAGAAAGAACAAAAAATCAATTCCGTGGAGATTACTATATCACTGGTGATCGTGCTAAGAAAGATGAGGATGGTTACTTTTGGTTCGAAGGCAGAAGAGATGACATTATTATTAGCTCTGGCTACACGATTGGACCTTTTGAAGTAGAAGATGCTTTAGTTAAGCATAAAGCAGTTAAAGAGTGTGCGGTAGTGGCAAGTCCAGACCCAATTAGAGGAAATGTCGTGAAAGCATTTATAGTTCTTCGAGATAAAGTAGAAGGAACAGAAGAATTAATAAAAGAACTGCAAACACATGTAAAAAAATTAACGGCTCCATATAAGTATCCACGTAAAATCGAATTTATGGAAGAATTGCCCAAAACGACTTCAGGGAAAATTAGAAGAGTGGAATTACGAGAGAAAGAAGAGCGTAGCAACTAAAGAAGAAAATAAACTTCTCGTTCTCAAAACAGAGTGCGAAAGGTATTAAAAAGGGCACTAAAGTTAGTGTCCTTTTTAATAAAACAGAACTGATGATTTATAGAGTTTATTGCCATTCAATCGAAATTTAAGATAGTAGGAGGATTTGCATGGGGAAACTGATTTATGGTGGGAAGATATATACGCTTAAAGAGGAAGGACAAGTAGTTGAGGCAATTTTTACAGAGGAGCAATATATCGTGGATTTCGGCGATAAAAAGTATTTGGAAGAAAAATACGAAGGAAGGATAGAAGAAAAAATAGACTTAGAAGGTGAAGTTCTCCTTCCAGGATTTGTAGATAGTCATATGCACCTAGTTGGGCATGGGGAAAAGTTATTAAGATTAAACTTATCCACTTGCACATCAAAAGAGGAAGCTTTGCGGTTGCTAGCTAATTATGCAGAGAATATAGAAGAAGGGCAATGGATTATAGGAGATGGATGGAATGAAAATATGTGGCAGGAGCAACAGGTACTGACTTCTATAGATATTGATCAGTATGTTCCAAACCATCCAGTCCTCCTAAATCGTATATGTAAGCATGCAATTGCAGTAAATTCATATGCTTTAAAAATTGCCAATATTACAAATGATACTTCCTCTCCAATTGGTGGAGTTATGGAGAAGGATGAGGAAGGCACGATTATTGGAGTTTTTAAAGATCAAGCACAAGAGTTAATAACAAGAGTCTTGCCTAAAGTAACCGATGAATATGTGGAAAGAGCATTGCGAGCAGGTATTAAAGATGCCTATAAGTTAGGACTAACTGGAGCTCATACTGAAGACTTACACTATTATCATGGCTATGAAGGAACATATCGTTCCTATAAAAAAGTAATTGAAGAAGAAGGAAATCACTTTAGAGCCCATTTGCTTGTGCATCATGAAGTATTTGATGAGATGATACATGATGGCGGGAAATATCTAGGTGGTACCGAATGGGTGGAGCTTGGCAGTATGAAAATATTTGCTGATGGTGCTTTTGGTGGAAGAACCGCTCTTTTAAGTAGACCATACCTTGATGACCCTTTAACAAATGGAGTAAGCATTTTTTCACAAGAACAATTAAATGAATTAGTAGAAAAGGCAAGGAAGAGAGAAGTTCCGATTGCTGTACATGCAATAGGCGATGCAGCTTTTGAAATGGTCTTACAAGCTATTGAACAACATCCTTTACAAGGATTTGGAAGAGATCGCCTTATTCATGCAACGATGCTTCGCAAGGATTTAATGGAACGTATGAAAGACTTGCCGTTAATATTAGATATCCAGCCTAGCTTTGTAACTTCAGACTTTCCTTGGGTAATAGATAGACTGGGGAAAGAAAATCTTGCCTATTGTTATGCTTGGAAAACATTATTAAAAGAGGGATTACATTGTGCAGGGGGTTCTGATGCTCCAATTGAAAGTGCAAATCCTTTAGTAGGAATTCAAGCAGCTATTACAAGAACTAATGCAGAAGACATAGAAGGAAACGGATACCTTCCAGAAGAGGCGTTAACAGTATATGAAGCAGTGAGCCTTTATACAAAAGGAAGTGCTTATGCCATTTGTCATGAAGAAGATCGAGGGAAAATTGAAAAAGGCTATTTAGCAGATTTTACTGTATTGAATAAAGATATTTTTGAAGTAAGTCCAAGTGAAATAGATAAAATAGAAGTAACAAAAACAATTGTTGGAAATGAAATAATGTATGATCGATTAAAGTAATAACAAGTGAAAGAGGCAGGGACATAAGTATTTCAACCAACAACAAACACGAACTATAATGTAATTAGATTACATTATAGTTCGTGTTTATTTTTTAGAAAAAGGTTTAAAAACGAAGTGAAATGGAGCAGAGGACGCTCGACTTTTGCGAGAATTAGAGAAGCTTTAGAACCAGCAACGCAGTGATGAGGGCACTGAAAAAGTATAGTTTTTCCAAATTAAATAAGAATTTATTTATTTGAAAGCGAATATTAAGTTGGTTTGGAGAGGTGACCGCTTAACTCCTATGGGAGCAGCGAGAAAGTCCGAGACCCTGCAGGAGCGGAGCGACGAAGCGGCTCAGCGCTCGCCCCAATGAGTCATGTGGTCACCTCGGAAAACAATTTGCACATCTAAGTTTAAAAGGCGGTTACGACCAATCATCAATAGCTATCTGTTTTTCAGTGGTCGCGTAGTGAGGCTCAGCTTCCTCTCCGGCGTATCCGTGCATCTGTAGCACAATGAACGACTTATTTTATACACTTAACTATATTTAAAAACATAGATAAAGTAGCATTATTTAAGAGCTAAATTAGAGATTGTTCGTCTTTAAAGATTAGTTATTTAGTTTTGTCCCAGTCTCTTTTGGCTGGATTTGACAAACATTTCTAAAAAAGATTGCCAGTTACCAAAATAATATATATAATATGGAATATTTCGAATATGGAAAGAAGCGATGAAGATGGAGAAAAACAACATTAAAAACGGGGTAATATTTGCTGGTATATCTTACTTAATATGGGGACTATTCCCGATATATTGGAAGCATCTGCAAGGAGTTGGGGCAGATGAAATTCTCGCAAATCGAATTTTTTGGTCATTTATTTTTATGTGCATTTTACTAACATTTACTCGTAAATGGGAATTATTCTTTCAAACATTAAAATCATTTAAGCACCAGAAAAGACAGGGTATCATGCTGTTTATTGCATCTATATTAGTAAGCTGCAATTGGTTTATCTACATTTGGGCTGTAAATGCGAATAAAATAATCGAAACGAGTCTAGGGTATTATATAAATCCACTGGTAAGTGTATTATTAGGCATTTTTGTAATGAAAGAGAAATTGTCTAAAATACAGTATGTTTCTGTAGGATTAGCTGCGATTGGAGTTTGTTTTATTACTTTTGCTCATGGAGCATTTCCATGGATTGCTATTTCATTAGCATTAACATTTGGCTTATATGGATTAACAAAGAAATTAATCAAAATTAATTCGGATGTAGGATTAACCTTGGAAACCATGTTTATTACTCCATTTGCCTTAATGTATATTGGCTATTTATTTTTAAAAGGAGATCATGCATTTTTAGCTGTATCTACTAGTTTAGACTTCTTATTAATTATTTCTGGTGTGTTAACAGCAGTGCCATTGTTGTTTTTTGCAAAAGGAGCGCAAAGGATTCCGCTATCCATGCTCGGGTTCATTCAATATTTAACACCTACATTAACACTAATACTTGGAGTATTCGTTTATCATGAACCATTTACTACCTCTCATTTATTGGCATTTATATTTATTTGGTCAGCATTATCCATTTATTCTTTATCACAAACAAAACTATTCTCTAATTCAAAAAAGCAACAGCAAGCAAAGGGAATAGCGTAAAGAATCTTTTAAGTAATCCGACATTTTCCTGAAACAATATCGGTACTTATACGTATAAGAAATAGAAAGAAATAATAGGGGGTTATAAGTAATGAGTGGAAAACGTTGGGCAGCTTTAGGGATAGCTGGTATTATTTTTGTCTTTTCCATTATTACCAGTATGGTATCTGTAGCGTTCACAACGGACGTAGAAGATTTATTTGGACAATTTCTTAGTGAAGGGGAAGGACCATATGTAGAAGAATACATAGAGGACGGAGATTTCTCTGAGAAGATAGTTGTACTGGAAGTGTCTGGGACCATTCAAGATACTGGAGATGCCGAATCTCTTTTTTCGACTGTAGGTTATAATCATACTTCCTTTATCGAAAAATTAAATTACATAAAAGAGGATCCTAGTGTAAAAGGTGTAATTTTGAAAGTGAATTCTCCTGGTGGAGGAGTTGTAGAAAGTGCACAAATCCATGATAAATTAGTAGAAATTCAAAAAGAATCAAAAAAACCAATATACGTATCAATGGGATCTATGGCAGCGTCTGGAGGGTACTACATTTCTGCACCTGCTGATAAAATTTTTGCTAGTCCGGAAACATTAACAGGCTCACTTGGAGTTATTATGAGTGGATATAATTTCGAAGGGCTGGCTGAAAAGTATGGAGTAGAGTTTGTCACAATTAAGAGTGGGAAATATAAGGATATCATGAGTTCTACAAGAGAAATGACAGAGGATGAAAGAGAGATTTTACAAAATTTAATTGATAATTCTTATGCCGGTTTTGTTAAGGTTATTGCTGATGGTCGAGGAATGACAGAGGCAGAAGTGAAGAAAATCGCTGATGGACGGATTTACGATGGTAGACAGGCGAAGGAACTAAATTTAATCGACGATTTTGGCTATTTTGATGATGTAGTAGAACAGATGAAAAATGACTATGATTTAAAGGACGCAGCTGTCGTTACCTATACCGACAATACTGGTTTTGCTTCCCTATTTGGAATGACTGCCAAAAAATTAATTACAAGTGAGGATAAAGAATTAGCAAATATACTAAAGATTGTCACCAATGCTAACTCGCCTCGACTAATGTATTTATATGCAGAATAGGAGGGGGACAAATGAGTAATAACCGTGAAAATATAGAATCAGAATCTTCCCTGAAGGACGAGGAACTATCCGAATTAACGGTATCATTAAATGAAACCGTTGAATCAAAGGAACAAAATCTGAATGTTGGTGATAGTAAGTTAGATTCTAAAGGCAAAGTTTCGTATGTATATGCCGGCTTTTGGATGCGCTTTTGGGCTTATTTAGCAGATATAGTGATTGTATCGAGCGTTAATCGTATTCTTATTTATCCGATTTTAAGAATAATAGATGTACCGTTACATGAATCGAGTATTTTTTCTACCGTTAACATTTGTACGGCCATTACGTTTTATTTATATTTTGTTTTAATGACACTGTTTTTAAAACAAACGTTAGGAAAGATGATTTTTGGCTTGAAGGTTATACCGATGAACAAAGAAAGATTAACATGGGACACTATCCTTTTCCGTGAATGGATTGGTCGATTTATCTCTGGCAGCTTTATTATTTTATATGCGCTAGTTGCCTTCTTGCCGAAGAAACAAGGTCTTCATGATTTATTTGCTGATACAGCAGTCATTCATGATCGATAATAGGAACCGAGGTTGGGACATAAGTTTTAACTAATAATAAAAACGGACATTTATGCAGTTGGTATGCATTAGTGTTCGTTTTTTGTGTTTTGGAAAGATGATTTTTAAAAAAGTAAATTGGTTATTTCGTTTTGTCACATCCTAGTTTTTATTTTTGAATACTAATTCCATAGCATAGAAAAGAATCAGGAAGAAATAGGTTTATTTTTTCATATTTTATCCAATAATAATAGGCTGAAGGGAAGTGTTACCAAAGTGAAAGTTCTTTCCATAATTGGTCTTATTATTGGTGCTCTTTTTTTAGTGCTTATTTTTCTGTGTTTTTTAAAATTAACGATACATATACGCTATTATCATAAGAAAGATAATGATGATTTAAAGATAGAGCTTCGAGCATTGTTTGGACTCATAAAATACAAAAAAACCATTCCTTTGATAAAAATAGATGAGGACTCTCCAACACTGGTGATGAAAGAGGAGACGGAATTACAGGGTAAACAGGAAACTGTAGAGGAAACAAAGCAATTTTCCGCCTCTGATTTATTAATTTTTTTATCTAATTTAAAAGAATTATTAAACCATGTTGTACAGTTTCATCGCATAGTAAGGTCATTTTTAGCAAAACTAACAATTAAGCATATCGAATGGAGCTCGATTGTTGGTCTAGGAGATGCAGCACATACTGGAATGATTTCTGGTGCTATTTGGGCTGTTAAAGGAAGTATTATTGGCATTATTAGTAATTATATGAAGCTTAAAGACATGCCCAAAATCAACATATATCCACAATTTCAAGGAATGGCCTCTGAAACATTATTTTCTTGTATGATTCAATTTCGGATAGGGCATGCTATGATGGCAGGAATTAAACTGGTTAAATATTGGAAAGATGGTTTTCCAAAGTTTAAAACAAGTGAACCATCTATTCCAAGTAAACAATAGCAATGGAGGAATGGGAAAATGTCAGATCATCCAATTCAAGGCTTAATGACAACTGCAATGGAAAACTTAAAAGAAATGATTGATGTCAATACGATTATTGGCGATCCTGTTGAAACACCTGATGGCAGTGTCATCTTAACCGTATCTAAAGTGGGATTTGGATTTGCTGCTGGTGGTAGTGAATTCACACTTGAAAATCATTCATTAAATGATTCGTTGACTAAACATCCTTTTGGAGGGGGAAGTGGTGGGGGAGTAAGTATTACTCCAATTGCTTTTCTTATTGTAAATGGTGAGGGCGTAAAAATGGTGCACTTAGATGAAAGTACCCATCTATACGAAAAAATATTGGACATTGCTCCACAAGCTGTTGATAAGATTCAACAAATGTTCGCTAAAAAAGATTCATCTTCTGAATCAAGCAACAACAACGCTCACACAAACCAGCCGAAAGAAGATATTGAGTTTTAAAAAAATCAATTAGATGTAGTTTAAACGAGTTCACACAAAATAGTGGACTCGTTTCCTTTTTTTTATAAAAAAAGCCAATTATATTTCTTAAGAAAGTACGTTTTTTTTGCAAATAAAAAAAACTATCGATATGATGGTAGTAAATACATAGAATGAAATCGAAAATGGAGGAGAGGCAATGGCAAATATAACGTTTAAGCATAACCCGGTAACATTGATTGGAAATGAAGTGAAAGTCGGAGACAAAGCTCCAGATTTTACCGTGTTAGCAAATGATATGTCAGAGGTAACATTAGCAAGCTCAAAGGGAAAGGTCCGCCTTTTTAGTGTTATCCCTTCTATTGATACAGGTGTTTGTGATACTCAAACAAGAAAATTTAATGAGGAAGCAGCTAGACTTGAGAATGTGGAGATAATAACAGTAAGTGCTGATTTACCTTTCGCTCAAAGAAGATGGTGTGCTGCAAGTGGCTTGGACAATGTTATTACTGTATCAGATCACAGGGATTTATCTTTTGGAGAATCATATGGTGTGGCGATGAAAGAATTGCGATTGTTAGCTCGTGCTATTTTTGTTGTTGATTCAACTGATACTGTAACTTACGTTGAATATGTTAGTGAGGGCAGCAACCATCCGAACTACGAGGCAGCGATAGCAGCAGTGAAAGCAGCGAAATAACGATAATAACTTATAGGTAATACAATCGATTATCTGGTTAAATTTTTAACCGTATGATAAGCTAGAGTTTGGCCTTCTATATAAAGGACAGGCTCTTTTTATTTGGATGTATCCTATTATGCAAAATTCAGAGATAGTTATGTAACGGAAAATTTATGTTTAGAAATCTACAATAAATTAGGTGATAATAGATGAACATTTCTCCAGTAGAAGAATTATTTACAGTATTTAATGAAACAGCATTAATTATTCAAGAAGAATTGGAATATACGTATTTAGAATCATTAGCTTTAACAGGAGAAAATATCTTTCAAGAAGCTATATTACAGGAAGAATTAAGTGAATTAAGTAAGAAAAGATTAAGAAATGCCTATAAAGAAATCAAATTGGCCAAATACACAAAAGAAGAAATTCGCAAAGCTTTTCAACTTGTCATTTTAAAAGGGATGAAAGAAAATACACAACCAAATCATCAAATGACACCTGATTCTATCGGCATTCTTTTTGGCTATTTAGTGCAAAAGTTTTGTACGAAAGTGGAACTGCGTTTGTTAGATTTAGCGGTTGGAACCGGTAATTTATTAACTACTGTTATGAATCACCAGCAAGGGAAGAATATAGCTGCATATGGTGTAGATATTGATGACTTATTATTACAACTAGCACTTGTAAATGCAAATCTACAGGAACAGCCAATTGAATTTTTTAACCAGGATAGTTTAGAGCATTTATTTATTGATCCAGTAGATGTTGTTGTAAGTGATTTACCAGTTGGTTATTATCCGAATGATGTTCGTTCTAATGAATTTAAAGTCAAATCAAATAATGGGCATACATATGCACATCATTTATTTATAGAGCAAAGCATGAATTATCTAAAACCAGGTGGCTATGCATTCTTCGTTATACCAAACAATTTATTTGAATCCGAACAAGCTGCAAATCTGCATGATTATATTAAAGAAGAAGTACACATACAGGGGATTATGCAATTGCCGGAAACGCTTTTCAAAAATAAACAGTCGGCAAAAAGTATATTGATTCTGCAGAAAAAGGGGAATAATATAGTTGCACCGAAACAAGTTTTACTTGCAAAAGTGCCTAGCTTCTCCAATATGCGTGGAATGGAACAGGTTTTAAGCGAATTGGACACATGGATTCAATCAAATAAAAAAGCATAACAACATAAATTTCTGTATAAGTGTTATAAAACAGATTTCTTCTATTGTATAGAAGAATATCGACGTAAATATGTCTTTTTTTCGAAAAATCGACGAAATTCTAAAAAAAAATGAATAACTGGGCATAATGTGCTTGAAATGTTTCTAGTAGAATGTTTTAATGAAAAACTGAAAGAAGTAAATATTGTCTGTTGTATGATTCGAACTGTTCAATGTCAGACAAAGTAAATAAAAGTTGTTATACAAAAGGGGAGTAAAACATTTTATGGCAAAAGTTATTGCGATTAATGCTGGTAGTTCTTCATTAAAATTTCAATTGTTTGAAATGCCAAGTGAAGAAGTAATTACAAAAGGTTTAATAGAGCGAATTGGGTTAAATGATGCTGTTTTTAATATTTCTGTTAACGGTGAAAAAATCCAAGAAATCACAGAAATTCCTGATCATGATGTTGCGGTTAAAATCCTTTTAGGAAAGTTAACAGAGCTAGGTATCATTGCATCATTAGATGAAATCGAAGGAATTGGTCATCGTGTCGTTCATGGTGGGGAAGAATTTGCTGATTCAGCATTAATTACAGATGAAGTTATCGCTAAAATTGATACTTTATCTGAATTAGCACCTTTACACAATCCTGCTAACTTAACTGGTATTACTGCATTCCAACATGTATTGCCAAATGTTCCAGCTGTAGCAGTTTTTGATACAGCGTTCCATCAAACAATGCCTGAAAAATCTTATTTATACAGCCTTCCATATGAATATTACGAGCAATATGGAATTCGTAAATATGGTTTCCACGGGACAAGCCATAAGTATGTTTCTCAACGTGCGGCTGAATTATTAGGTCGTCCTATTGACCAATTACGTTTAATTTCTTGTCACTTAGGAAATGGTGCAAGTATTGCAGCTATTGAAGGCGGGAAGTCTATGGATACTTCTATGGGATTCACTCCTCTTGCTGGTGTTACAATGGGAACTCGTTCTGGTAATATTGATCCTGCATTAATTCCATTTATCATGGAAAAAACAGATCAATCTGCTGACGAAGTGTTACAAGTGTTAAATAAGAAGAGTGGACTTTTAGGAATCTCTGGTTTCTCAAGTGATTTACGTGATATCACAGAGCAAGCAAAAGAAGGCAACGATCGTGCTGAGCTTGCATTACAAATATTTGCAGATAACATCCATAAATATATTGGATCATATGCATCAGGTATGAATGGTGTAGATGCAATTATCTTCACAGCTGGTATTGGTGAAAATAGTGAAATCGTTCGTGCTAGAGTACTACAAGGTCTTGAATTCATGGGCGTTTACTGGGATCCAACACTAAATAAAATTTCTGGGGAAGAGTCATTTATTAACTATCCACACTCTCCAGTAAAAGTAATGGTCATTCCAACAAATGAGGAAGTAATGATTGCAAGAGACGTTTGTAGATTTGCTGGAATTTAAGTTAACTATAGACATGTAAGGTTTGTAACCATTATCTAATAAAAAGACAATCTTTTCGTAGAACAGATGCGAGGAAGATTGTCTTTTTTCTGCTAAGCTAAAACGACTACCTTTCAAATGAAAATATATTGTCTTTCCATAGGTTCTTTTAGTAAAATAAGGAATGATTCGGTATGAACTAGGGGGGATTACATGCTTTCTAAAGCAGAAAACTATTATATGGAAAAGATAGAGAAATGGGAATCAGAATTAAGAAATGGTCGTCCAAATAAAATCCTCCATCTTTATTCTGATTCCATAGACAGTGCTTTATCCTATATACCCGATATGCACAAACAAAAAATTTTACATTCATTTGATACCATCTTATTTCATCTTCATGCCATCTTATTTAATTCCACCTTTCAACGAAATACCGCACAAAAATTAATACATCATGCAAGAATACATAATGAATCCATCTTCACTTTAAAGGACATGAAAAAATTGAATATTGACCAATTACAAGCAATTGCAGATAAACTAATAGCACATTACAGATTACTTGCTACTGGGCAAGGTATATTGGCATCGAAGCATACTGGCTTTCTGATGGGAGATTTTCTTTCTATTCTTATAATCAATCTTCGGGCAGTTCAGGTTTTAGCTTCCATATATGGAAGACCTGCAGATAGTCCGAGTGAAATAATGATTTCATTGAAAGTATTCTGTACAGGCTGCTTGCCATATAAACAGCGAATGGAAGCTTGGGTTGAAATCATGGGTGAATTGGAAAAGGAACAACAAAGCTTTTTTTATAATGGCAATGATGAAATGGTGCCAGAAAAGATGTTGCAGACGTTATTAACAGAGCTAATAAAGCTTTCCTTTCTCCAATTTTATAAAGGGTCCCATACAGGAGCAGTAATAGGGGCTGCAGGAAACTATCATTTTACGAGAAATATAACAGAAGTAGCACATCATTATTATCAAAAAAGCTATTTATTAAACAAACGGGAAGAAAATTGATAGATGGAGAAAGGAAAAAACATGGAAGATTACTCAATAGATGAACTGAAACAGGAAAAAAGCAGACTGGAATATACAAAAAATTATATGAATATCGTTTTGCAAGAGGCTCAAATAAATCAAGGAGCATTACAGGAAAATGTAAAAGATGCTATTAGTAATGATGAAGCTCTTGACAGTAGTTTGAGTTATATCAATTATTTAACGAATAGTAAATTTTTGCAGCTGGCAACAACCGAGTTAAATATTTTGAAACGGATTTTAGATGCACCATATTTTGCACGGATTGATTATCAAATGAAGGGCAAATCACAAAAAGATGTTTATTATTTAGGGAAGACCTCTTTGTACGAAAAAGATACGCAAAAACCAATTATAGTAGACTGGCGTTCCCCGATTGCGAATGTTTATTATGATGGACGTCTTGGAGAAGTTGCTTACGAAGTTAATGAAGAAACAATCGAAGGATATTTATCCTTAAAAAGACAGTTTAAAATCGAAAAAGGAAAATTGCTTCATTTTCAGGATATTGACCTAACAACAACGGATGAGTTATTACAGCAATCACTTGCCGGAAAAGCTGATCAGCGTCTAACTGAAATTATATCCACTATCCAGGCAGAACAAAATGAAATCATTCGGGCAGATTTAAACCGGCCGATTATAGTGCAGGGAGCTGCAGGTAGTGGGAAAACGACTATTGCCTTACACCGAATATCTTACTTTATATATAACTATGCTCGATACTTTCAACCAGAGCAGCTAATGATTATTGCGCCAAATAATATGTTTATAGGATATATAGCAGAGGCATTGCCAGACTTAGGCGTAGAGAAGATACGCCAAACGACTTTTATGGACTATGTCCTATTATGCATTGGGAAAAAAATGAAAGTAATCCAGTCCAATAAAAAACTTCTATCTTTTATTAATCATGAGAATAAACAAGAAGAAATGATCAAGTGGCTTTCTCGTTATAAAGGTTCTTTAGCTTATAAAAAAGTAATGGATAATTATCTGATTGATATTTGCAATGAAATGAGCCCAAAGCAAGAGTTCCGTGTGGAAAAATTCCCTTTATATGGGGCAAAAAAATTAGAACGATTATTTAAGAAGGAATATGATTACCTTCCCTTAATCAAACGGAAAGAGAAAATAAAGGGGATATTGCAAGCAGATTTAAAACGGAAAAAGAAAGTGATTTTAAGTAAGCTAGAAGATAAATATGAAGATGCATTGGATCGTGCTTTACGGATTAAAGAGGATGATAAGCGAAAAGAGAGGGTAGTCTATTTTTTGGATACAAAGCAAGAACGATTAGCCAATGTCAAAAAAGAAGCTTCGACTGCCGTTAGAAACTATATGAAAACGATGCAGACAAATGATTTATATGGATACTATAGCCGATTATTTTCTGATAAGGAGCTCCTTCGAAAATATACAGAGGATTCCTTAACAGAAAAGCAATTGGATTATATGATTGCCTTTCAGCAGCGGATATTGAAGCAAAAGAAAGTAGAAATCGAGGATCTTGGGGCATTATTCTATTTGCAATATAAAATCTTTGGTATTGATAAAGAATATCGCGCTAAGAATATCGTGATAGATGAAGTACAGGATTATAGCGAATTTCAATTATATGCCCTAAAAGCAGGATTGGAGACTGATATGTTTACCCTCGTTGGAGATTTAGCACAAGGCATTCATTCGTATCGAGGGTTACAAAACTGGAATACACTGCAGCAAGCTGTATTTCCACGAGCTAATTATATGACCTTGCAAAAAAGCTATCGTACTACAATCGAAATTATGTTTTTGGCAAATGAAATTCTGCATTTACTAGATGAAGATTTACCAAAGGTGAAACCTGTTGTACGTCATGGAGAAAAACCAACTGTTCATTTGTATGAGCATAAAGAAGCTTTAGTAGATAAAATAGTTCAATTAGCAAAGGGTTTACAGGATGAAGATTTTCACTCTATTGCTATCATTGGCAAAACAGAAGCAGAGTGTAAGACTATATTCAAAGAAATGCAAAACAGAAAAATTCCAAATGTTCAATTCTTACGAGAAAATGAAGAGTTAGAAAAAAATTATTTGATCATTGTACCAAGCTATCTTTCAAAGGGATTAGAATTTGATGCAGTATTTCTTTTCACCCTAAGCGAGAGTTTTACACAAGAAGAAATAGATTTAAAGCTATTATATGTAGCAATGACAAGACCAATGCACCGACTTCATTTATTTACTAGGGAAAAATCAGATTTATTATTGGATAAAGTGGATGAGCAACATTATACAGTAGAGATAAACAGATAGAATTAAAGGGAGGAAGGCATGAATAAACAAACACATATCAACAATCATTACTGGCAAGTGGGCTGTAAAGTGATAACGGTTAGTGATACAAGAACAACCGAAACCGATAAGAGTGGCAAACTGATGATTGAATTATTAGAACAAGATAATCACTCAATAGAAGAATACATTATTATTAATGATGATAAACAGCGAATTCAACAGGAAATAGTTAAAGGAGTACAATCAGGGAAAATTGATTGTATCCTTCTCAACGGAGGTACGGGCATTTCTCCAAGAGATGTGACAATTGAAGCGATAAAGCCACTTCTGACAAAAGAATTGTATGGATTTGGAGAACTTTTTCGCATGCTAAGCTACACAGAAGATATCGGCTCTAGTGCCATTTTATCAAGAGCAATTGCTGGTACCATTCATAATAAGGTCGTTTTTTCAACTCCCGGATCAACTGGGGCAGTACGCCTTGCGATGAAGAAGCTAGTTCTTCCAGAATTAAGCCATGTAGTAAGTGAATTGCATAAATAATGGATGAGTAAGGTCAGCAACCTCTTATAAAAGAGGTTGCTGACCTTTTTTTGTTTAAATAAAGATATATCTTTCATTGTAAATAAAATTATCTATACTTCTAATAAGAAAATGTATAAATTCATGCATAAATTATAGACTTCGAGATAGAAGGATTTAAAATGATTTAGCTGTACAAGGAGATAAATTAGGATGGCAAAGAAATAGGTATGTATAAAAATGAAATAATTTATATTTTTATAAAAATTCTATTGAAATTATTAGAAAAAGTTGTTAAAGTGATACATATAGTTTTTTGAATAAAAATATAAATAAATGAATATTTATTCGCATATAGGAGGAATTAGGTAATGGCAAATCCAAAAGTTGTTTTAGCATATTCAGGTGGATTAGATACATCTGTCGCAATAAAGTGGTTACAAGATCAAGGTTATGATGTAGTAGCTTGCTGCTTAGATGTTGGGGAAGGAAAAGATTTAAACTTTATTCAACAAAAAGCATTGTCAGTTGGGGCTGTTCAATCTTATGTAATTGATGCAAAAGAAGAGTTCGCACAGGATTTTGCACTTACTGCTATGCAGGCACATACCCTTTATGAAGGGAAATATCCACTAGTTTCTGCGTTATCAAGACCTTTAATATCGAAAAAATTAGTAGAAGTGGCCGAAAAGGAAAATGCTGTCGCAGTCGCACATGGATGTACGGGAAAAGGAAATGACCAAGTGCGTTTTGAAGTATCGATTCAAGCATTAAACCCAAATTTAAAAGTACTAGCCCCTGTTCGTGAATGGGGATGGTCTCGTGAAGAAGAAATTGCCTATGCAAAAGATAAAAATATCCCGATACCTGTTAACTTAGATAGTCCATTTTCTATTGACCAAAATCTATGGGGAAGAAGCAATGAATGTGGTATTCTAGAAGATCCTTGGGCTGCACCTCCAGAAGAGGCATATGATTTAACGGTTAGTCTTGAAAATGCACCTGATCAAGCAGATGTTATTGAAATTGAATTTAAAGAAGGTGTTCCAGTTAGCATTGATGGCATCTCTTACTCCCTTTCTGAGCTAATCCTTCAGCTTAATAAAATTGCTGGAAAACATGGTGTTGGTAGAATAGATCATGTAGAAAATAGATTAGTAGGAATTAAATCTAGAGAAGTGTATGAATGTCCAGGTGCTTTGACACTTATTAAAGCACATAAAGAATTAGAGGATATCACACTTGTCAAAGAAGTAGCGCATTTTAAACCAGTAATTGAAAAAAAAATTACAGAAGTTATTTATGAAGGACTTTGGTTCTCTCCAATAACAAAAGCTTTACAAGCGTTCTTGCAAGAAACACAGAAAAATGTTACGGGAACTGTTCGTGTGAAATTATTTAAAGGACATGCGATAGTAGAAGGAAGAAAATCACCTAATTCTTTATATGATGAAAAACTTGCTACGTATACTTCAGACGATGAGTTTGATCATGCAGCAGCAGTAGGCTTCATTAAACTTTGGGGACTTCCAACAAAGGTTCAAAGCATTGTGGAAAATGGCAAGAAGGTGACTGTGTGAAGAAATTATGGGGAGGTAGATTTACAAAATCTGCGGAGGAATGGGTGGATGAATTTGGTGCCTCCATTTCCTTTGATCAAGAACTAGTATTAGAAGATATCGAAGGGAGCATAGCCCATGTGGCTATGCTCTCTAAAACAGGAATATTGCCTGTTGAAGATGCGGAAAAAATTAAAGATGGTTTGCTAACACTAAAAAAACAAGCAGAAAATGATGAATTAACGTTTTCTGTAAAACTAGAAGATATTCATCTTAATTTAGAAAGTCAGTTAACGGATTTAATTGGTCCTGTTGGTGGAAAGCTTCATACTGGAAGAAGTAGAAATGACCAGGTAGCTACAGATATGCATCTTTATTTACGAAGACAAGTGAAATTAATCATTCAATTATTAAATGAATTGCAGGTTGCTCTTTTAGAAAAGGCAGAAAATCACATCGAAACAGTAATGCCTGGCTATACACATCTTCAACGTGCACAGCCTATTTCTTTTGCACATCATTTAATGGCGTATTTTTGGATGTTTGAAAGAGATAAACAAAGATATCAGGAAAATTTGGCAAGAATCAATCTGTCTCCACTAGGTGCAGGTGCTCTAGCAGGAACAACTTTTCCTATTGATCGTGTATATAGTGCTGATTTACTTGGATTTGATTCCATTTATGAAAATAGCATGGATGCAGTAAGTGATCGTGATTTTATCCTAGAATTTCTGTCTACTAGCTCTATTTTAATGATGCATCTTTCCCGTTTTAGTGAAGAAATTATTCTTTGGTCTTCTCAAGAATTTAAATTTATTGAATTGGACGATAGTTTTTCGACGGGAAGTAGTATCATGCCGCAAAAGAAAAATCCGGATATGGCCGAATTAATCAGAGGAAAAACGGGACGGGTTTATGGTAACTTAATGGGATTATTAACTGTACTGAAAGGACTACCTCTTTCCTATAATAAAGACATGCAGGAAGACAAAGAGGGAATGTTTGATACAGTAAAAACAGTTGTCGGCTCGTTGCGTATTTTTGCAGGGATGATTCAAACAATGAAGGTTAATGAACAAGGAATGGAAAAGGCAACAAAAAATGACTTTTCGAATGCAACGGAACTAGCTGATTATTTATCAGATAAAGGGATGCCATTTAGAGAAGCACATGAAGTAGTGGGAAAATTGGTTTTGTATTGTGTGAATAAAAATTGCTATTTACAGGATTTAAGTATAAATGAGTTAAAAGAGGCAAGCAGCTTATTTGAAGATGATATTTACCATGTCCTAAATCCAAGAACAGCAGTAGAAAGACGAAATAGTGCTGGAGGAACTGGATTTAAACAAATCGAGAAAGCAATCGAAAAGGCAAAGCTTTGCGTTTTACAAAAAGAAGAAGTGAAGTAATAATTTGTTTGCAAAGTGAAAAGAATATTCTATTTGAATGCAACTTTGCAATCGAATAGAATATTCCTTTTTACCGTTCGAAAGGATATGCATTTTAAAGGATATTTGACGTTTAGTGTAAATACCTGTGAGCTGAGCGATGGTGCCTCTTGCCACAATCCATTCCCTACAATAAGTATCCTTATCTTTTCTCTTGATTGCTGTATGCTAGAAAGGGGCCGTATAGCCCTGTGCATTTGCTATTATACTTAATTTTTCACTTAACTATTTCGCACAATTAGCACATCACAAGGTGCGTTTCTTGTTATTCCTTCCGAAACACTTCCAATGATAAATCTCTCAACTGCATTTAATCCAGTTGCTCCACAAACAATTAAATCTGCTTTGTATTTTTTTGCAACCTCTCGTGGAACTACTGCTCTTGGTGATCCGAATTCAATTGCTTTTACTACATGTTGTATTCCTTCAGCTGTTGCTTCGGTTACATATTTATCTAATAACTCATTTGCGAATTCATCTGATTTAGCTGCAATGGACTGATCATATGCAGCCACTGTTGCGAACGATCTTGTATCAATAACGTGAGCAATGACAAGCCTAGAGTTATTTTCTTTCGCGATTGAAATCGCTTTCTTCATTGCTTTGTCTGCTTCTTCTGAACCATCTACTGCCACAATAATGTTTTGATAGTTTACGTTCATAAGCGTTCACTCCTTTATTTGATCTACTTCTATTATATACCCATTTCATGCATAAGTTTAACTTTTCAATCAGATAATAGATAAGAAATTAAGGAAAGAAGGAATAGAAAATGGATAAACTAAACGGAAGTACCAACCATGATTTTCAATTTGATGAAAAAGGAAGAGAAGAAGTAACCGCACAAGTAATGGAATCCTATAATGATGGTGCTATTGATGCTTTCTTGGATCCTGAAAAGAAACAGAGTCGAAAGTAAACTTTCATAGTGAGTGAAAGAACAAATAGACTGAACAAATGGTGTTCAGTCTATTTTATTGCTAGGTGTAATTTCCTTCGATTAATCAGATTTAATGGAGCAGTAGAAATTGCACAGATTTAATCAAGGGTATGGATTCTATTATTAATAATATCTTGGGAATTGGTAAGGATGTTGATAAGTTGGCTGGGGAGGATAAGTGTGAGCTGGGTAATTGTCCCTTTGACTACTTCTGTTAATCGATGGACCGAGAATGGTTGTTTGATTAATAGGCGAGATAGTAGATTTCCATTTATTTACGTCCATGGAATAAGTATGAGCCATTATTTCGGGTGGTGTTAGACGAAGTAAATCAGAGCCAAAGATAGCTTCAGGTGTAGGTGCGTCAAATATAGCTAAAAGATGAGTATTATTTGTATTCGCTATCTCATAATGCCACCATCCTTGAGGAACATTCGCGACTTGACCTGCTGTAATTGTATAGTTTTGGATTTCCTTCGAAAAAGGATTTAATAGCGACACCGTTGCAGAACCAGAAATACAATAAACGAGTTCCGCAGCATTTTGATGTACATGTGGTTCCACTACTATATCTTTACTTAAATAAATATCTAGTAATGATACATTTTCCAATGAATTTAATTGTTGCTCACCTAAGACATTAATATTGTTGTAATTATCTCTTTTAAAAAAATTGCTCTTATTTACATCATAAGTAAATGATGTTTTTGGATCTGTATAATCCATATATTTCACCATTCTATTTACCCTTCTTCCCCTTAAAGTCTAGGTATTTTATGATGTATTTTTTAAATAAGTGCAAGTACCGCATCTAAATGGAGACAGATTATAGAAAATTCGTATGATAGAAGAGTAACGATGAAATAGAATGAAAGGTAAAGAAGGGTGTTCCATAAGGAAATAATTAGCTATTCCTTATGGAACATATATGAAAGTTTGTTATACCTTATGAGATTACTTGAAGCTCTTTAGGAAATTTCGTTAATATTTCCACACCTTCTTTTGTAACGTAGACATCATCCTCAATCCGAACTCCTGCAACATTAGGAACGTAAATTCCAGGTTCAATTGTATAAACCATGCCTTCTTGTAGTAACAAGGGATTTGTTTCTGTTAAGGAAGGGAATTCATGAACACTAATACCTAATCCATGACCTAAACGATGTGGGAAAAATTCTCCGTAACCTGCATTTCTAATTGTGTTACGTGCAACTTGGTCAATGGTTGCACATGAAACTCCAGCCTTTGATGCTTCAATTGCGGCAAGCTGTGCTTTTAAAACTGTGTCATAGATGTCCTTTTGTTTTTCACTAATATCTCCATATGCAACAGTTCTAGTAATGTCTGAACAGTAACCATCCACAACTACTCCTAAGTCAAATAAAACTAGATCCCCTTTTTTTATTTGAGTTTCTCCAGGATTACCGTGAGGAGAAGCACCATTTACACCGCTAAGTACCATAGTAGAAAAGGACATTTTGCCGATCCCCTTTTTCTTTAATTCATATTCAATACTTGCGAGAATCTCCATCTCTGATTTACCTTCCGCAATTTCATTACAGCCAACTTCTATAGCATAATCCGCCCATTTACAAGCTTCTTTTATTTTTGCTAGTTCATCAGCAGTTTTAATCATACGTAAGGTATTAATTTTTTCTTCGGCAGAAATAAATGATTGGATAGTAGGGAAAGAATTCTGCAGTGCGTGATATCTAGCAACATTCATATGATCCATCTCAAGAGCTACTTTATTTCTACTGCTTGTTCGAGCCTCAACCATAGTTTGAATGGTTTCCCAAAGATTGTCGGTATCACTATATCCGATGATGTCATGATTCCAGCCAGCGTTTTTTGCATCATTTTTTTCCATGGATGGACAAACCAATATGGGATCTTTTTCTGGGAACACAATCAAAGCCAATAGTCTTTCATGTGGGTCACTATAAAATCCGCTAAAATAAAAAATATTATCTGTTGATGTGAGAAAAGTGAAATCAATTTCTTCTTGCTTCATCCAATTCGCTAAAGACTCTAATTTTTGTTCCAATTAAACCAACCTCCGTGTTTCTTAAAAATATAGGATTCGTTATACTTACGTTTTATCCGTAGGACTAGGTGAATGCATTCCTTATCTTATAAGAGTAACAACTAAAATCAAGCATGTAAATATTTAGCTTCCCTAAATTTTTTCAGATCGTTTAGCTAATTATTGTTAGTATAATAATTTGCTGATTTTTAAATACTTTTTTAAACCTTGTCCGCATAGTATGGAAACAAGGAGGTTTTACGACTATGAATAAAAATAGATATTTATTATGTATCTTATTGTGTGGAGTCTTTTTATACTATGGCATGCCAAGACTTTCCCCATTTTCCGAAGGAGCAGAAGGAATATTCTCGATTACTTGGTTAGTATTTGCCTTGATGGTGATAGCAGGAAATTTAACTGCATTACTATATACTCCTAAAAAATCAAGAACAGTGAAAAAATCATCTAAAAAAGTACAGAAAAAGAAAAAAATATATTATTATCAATAAAGTGAAAAAAGCTAGTATGGTGAACCTTCTACTAGCTTTTGCTTTTTATAATAATTGTTGATTAAAGTAAAATCTTTCAATCCACACCATCCCCCCTTTAACTTCCATATATGTTGGAATGTTTTATACCGATTAATCGAGAAGTCATTGAATACCCTAGTAGTTCACTCTATAATAAAGATATGTAAGCTTTTCAATAGTTAAATGATAATAATTTCAGATAAATAGAAAAAAAGGTATTAAAATGTCTAGTGCAAGTCGTTCTCGTCTAGCCTAAACTTCAAGAAGTCTCTTTTCCTTTTCAAAAGAATAGGACTTTTTAAAGGTTAGATTGGATGCAATGCGCTGTTCTTAAAAAGAGGGTGGTAATTTGGCTACAAAACATGAGCAAATACTAAATTATATTGATGAATTACAAGTAGGAGAAAAAATCTCTGTCCGTCAAATCGCAAAAGCATTGAATGTAAGCGAAGGTACTGCTTATCGAGCAATTAAAGAGGCAGAAAATAAAGGATATGTAAGTACGATTGAAAGAGTCGGTACGATTAGAATTGAACGGAAAAAGAAAGAGAATATTGAGAAATTAACATACGCTGAAGTAGTAAATATTGTCGATGGACAAGTTCTTGGCGGAAGAGCTGGTTTACATAAAACATTGAACCGTTTTGTTATCGGAGCGATGAAATTAGATGCAATGATGCGTTACACGGGTGCTGGTAATCTTTTGATTATTGGGAATCGAGTCCGTGCACAGGAGCATGTTTTAAAAGCAGGAGCAGCGGTTTTAATAACGGGCGGATTTGATACAGAGGATCATGTGAAAAGATTAGCAGATGAATTGCAGCTGCCCATTATTTCAACAAGCTATGATACATTTACTGTTGCAGCAATGATAAATCGAGCAATCTATGATCAGCTAATAAAAAAAGAGATTGTTTTAGTGGAAGACATTTTAACGCCACTTAAAGATACAATCTATTTAAAGACAACAGATAATGTTGCATTGTGGCATCAATATAATAAAGACACTTTGCATGGACGCTTTCCAGTAGTTGATCAAAGCTTAAAAGTGCAAGGAATGATTACTTCTAAAGATATTATCGGAAAATCGATGGATATGACTATTGATAAAGTCATGACAAAGCATCCAATGACTGTTAGCGGGAAAACAAGTGTTGCTTCTTGTTCTCATATGATGGTATGGGAAGGTATCGAAGTACTACCTGTTGTAGAGGAAGCAAATAAGCTAGAAGGAATCATAAGTCGACAAGATGTATTAAAGGCATTGCAAATGAACCAAAGGCAGCCTCAAATCGGGGAAACAATTGATGATATTGTAACAAAGCATGTATTGTTGGCAAAAGGGAAAAATAAGGGGGAAACTACCTTTTCCTGTGAAGTGACACCGCAAATGACAAACCATTTAGGCACTATCTCATATGGGGTTTTTACAACAATTGTATCAGAAGCAGCGAATAGAATACTAAGAGGTTTTAAAAAAGGGGATTTAGTTGTAGAAAATATGACAATCTATTTTATCAAGCCTGTTCAAATGGATAGTGTTATTGAAATTTCCCCCAAAATTCTAGAAGTAGGACGAAAATTTGGGAAGGTAGATGTGGAAGTATTTAATCATGGGATCCTTGTAGGAAAAGCGATGATGATGTGTCAATTAATTGACCGTCATTAAGGAAGGGAGAAATAAATGAAACAGCAAATACTAGATGCAATAAAAGGGTTTGATACAATCATTATTCATAGACATGTACGTCCAGATCCTGATGCATATGGATCTCAAGGGGGATTAGCTGAAATCATTAAAGCCTCTTTTCCGGAAAAAAATGTGTACACCGTAGGGAAAGAAGAAATCTCATTAAACTTTCTTAGAAGATTAGATGAGATTGATGATAGTACATTTAAAGATGCTTTAGTCATTGTATGTGATACAGCTAATCAAGAAAGAGTTTGTGACCAGCGATATCAAACAGGTAAAATGCTAATTAAGATAGATCATCATCCAAATGATGATGCGTATGGGGATATTGCTTGGGTAGAGACTACAGCTAGTTCAACTAGTGAGTTGATTTATGAGCTTTATTTGTTTGGAAAAGATCAAGGACTAAAGATGAGTGATGAAGCTGCTAGGCTTCTATATGCTGGAATTGTTGGAGATACAGGGAGATTTCTATATCCAAGCACATCAGAAAAAACATTTCATTATGCTGGAGAATTAATCAAGTATTCATTTTCGCGTACAGACATATATGACCAAATGTACGAACTTGATCCTTCTATTGTAAAGCTGAGTGGATTTGTGCTCCAGAATTTTAATGTTCATGAAAATGGTGTTGCAAGCATGATGATTAACAAGGAGATACTAGATCAATTTCATGCTACTCCAGCACAGGCTTCTTTACTTGTTAGCAGTCTTGGAAGCGTAAAAGGTTTAAAAGCATGGGCCTTTTTCATAGAGGAGTCTGATCAAATACGAGTAAGGCTGCGTTCGAAAGGACCAGTTATTAATGGTATTGCAAAAAAGTATAATGGTGGAGGGCATCCATTAGCTTCAGGTGCAACAATATATCATTGGGATGAAGTAGGTACAGTAATAAGAGATTTAGAGGAAGTTTGTAAATAAATTTTACTAGTAAAGAGGTGCTATCTCATTTTTATGGAGCAGCACCTTATTTCAAAAGCTAAGTAAGTATCGTTTTTTAGTGAACTATCTTCATTTACTTCATGAACGGAACAATTCTTTGGTAAGGAAAGGTTGCTCCTTCTCGTACTGCTTTTTAATCGGCAAAGGTAACACTTAATTCAACATGAACTGTTGTATAGATAATCAACTCTGTTACTTTAAATTTATAGCGCTTCTTATCAGATTCTACTACTTTGTTTTCAATTGATTTTTTCAATAATGCCCGACTTTTATATACCATATCAAGGTCTTTGGCAATAATGGTCGATAAATCTTCTTTCATCGCATCTTCCATCTCAAGGGCATTGAATGGCTTAATGTCATATTTTTCTTTATCTGTATTGTTTATTTTTACAACAATGCCTTCAACTGTAAGCTTTTCCTCGGTTGTTTTGTTTTGTGCAGCAAACTCCTCTTGCCAAATTTTCTTCTCTCTTTCTAAATCTTCAATGGTAGCTTTTTGTGTTTTAATTTCTGAACTATATCTTTCCTGCCATACGCCAAAAATAAAGACAAAAATGCACCAACTGATTACCCCGCCGATTACCATCCCGGCAAAAAAACGCTGCACTGCCTGATTTTTATAATATGGTGGAATTCTCATTTTAAATATACTCCTGCGTTATCCATTTTATAATCGTTATTCCAGTATGCGCGCCACCAAAAGCAGAGACAATTAATAAGATTTGCTTAAATAAATCCTTTGTTCCGGCATCATAAATTCCTTTTTCAATTGTATCAATTGCATCAAATGTACCACCAATTGCGGTGACGATTGCCCAGATTTTTATGATTCCAGATATACGGATGATTTCTGTGATGAGTGGTTTTCCTGTTAGAAATGCGGCGAGACCGCCTAAAAGTGCTCCACCTAATATAACGCCTAATGCAATAAAGTAACTTTCAATGAAGGTAGGGAAGAATGGCTGTTGGTTCATATGTTTACCCTCTCTATCTTTTTTAGTTTTGTCCATTGCTAAAAAGACCGCAAAGTTATTAGCAAGGACTAAAGATTGTTTGTCGTATTCATCACGCTTATTAGCAACATTTTTGAAAATGGTAAAACCGTTATCTAGTATTCTTCTATTCTTATTACTATGGACAAACTATCAGTTTTATGAGTGTTTTTAACAACTTCCTTTTATATGTTTTAAAGGGGGGATGTTTGCATCGTTTTTTGATTATAAATCGTCGTATCCATTTGCTATAAATGCAATGGGAATAATTTTAAATACTCGGAAAGCTCCATAAAGAGAACATATTTTCTTTTTTTGCTGTGAACAACTATAATGAAAGGAAAAAGGTTTATTTCCGCAAACATTTTTAAGGGGAAAATGATATTTTTAAAAATTATCCTAAAAGGACGGTAACCGAAGATTTTCGGTTGAAATTCGTTCTTTTTAAAGGAATGAGCATAATAATATATTTTCTGTTAATAGGAAATTGAAAAATTTACAAGAAAAGTGGTGAATTTATGTCTTTTGTACATCTTCAGGTTTCTAGCGCATATAGTCTTTTATCTAGTACTCTTTCGATAAAAGAGTTGGTCAGCAATGCTAAATTGCAAGGGTATCATTCCATTGCTTTAACCGATCGAAATGTTATGTATGGTGCAGCTTCTTTCTATAAAGAAGCATGGAAGCAAGGAATAAAACCGATTATTGGACTAACAGTAGATGTAATAAGTGAAAGGGAAAAAGAAAATGCATATCCATTAATCTTATTAGCTAGAAATAGTCTTGGGTTTAAAAATTTATTAAAAATTACCAGTGCCATTCAAACAAAGAATCCACAAGGAATTCCGGTGAAGTGGCTAAAGCATTATGCAAAGGGCTTGATAGCCATTTCCCCAGGATTCGAGGGAGAAATGGAACAAAGTATTCTGAAGGATGATATGGAATCGGCACGAAATACATTATTGTTATGGAAGTCTATTTTTGAACCTGGCCAATGCTTCTTATCCATCCAAAGACATGGTTTAACCATTGAGGAAAAGTTCAATGAACAATTAAGGAAATTAGCTATCGAAGAAGAAGTGAAGCTTGTAGCAACAAATAATGTACTATACCTAAAGGAAGAGGATCATTTCGCTTATGAATGCTTAAAGGCAATTAAAAATTCAGAAAAGCTATCAGATTTAGAGCAAAATGAATGGAATTCCAATCAGCATTATTTAAAAAATAAAGAAGAAATGATAGAACTTTTTCATGATGTTCCAGAGATTCTTGAGAATACTTGGAATGTAGGTGAATCTTGCCAGATAGAGATGGAAGGTATACTTGCTACCTTGCCTAAATATACTGTACCTACAGGGAAAAACGCACTAAGCTATTTGAAAGAATTATGTCTTGCTGGATTAAATGAAAGATATCCAGAGCCTACTCTAGAACATAAAGCGCGGTTAGAATATGAACTTGGCATAATTGGAAAAATGAATTATAGCGATTATTTTTTAATTGTTTGGGATTTTATGAAGTACGCACGAGAAAATGGTGTTCTAACAGGTCCAGGGAGGGGATCGGCCGCTGGGTCAATCGTTGCCTATGTTTTACATATTACAGATGTAGATCCTATTAAGTATCAATTGCTTTTTGAAAGATTTCTAAATCCGGAGAGAATTTCCATGCCTGATATCGATATTGATTTTCCGGATAATAAGCGTGAAAAAGTTATTTCATACGTGAAAAATAAGTATGGAGAACTTCATGTTGCACAGATTATTACCTTTGGGACATTGGCAGCTAAAGCTGCTTTGCGAGATGTTGGCAGAGCGTTTGGTCTATCTGTAAAAGAGTTGGATGAACTTTCAAGGATGATTCCATCTAAGCTAGGAATCAATCTTAAACAGAGCTATCAAGAATCAACTCGATTGCAGCAATTTGTTGCAGCATCTCCTCGTAATAAAAAACTGTTTGATACCGCTTGTAAAATTGAAGGGCTTCCAAGGCACACTTCTACGCATGCTGCTGGCGTAGTCCTTAGTCAACAACCGCTTGTGGAAATTATTCCGATTCAGAGTGGGCATGAAGATATTTACTTAACACAGTACAGCATGGAATATTTAGAAGAACTTGGTTTATTAAAAATGGACTTTCTCGGATTGAGAAATCTTTCTTTCATGGAATCTATTCTTGAAATGATTTACAAAACAACTAAGAAAATGATTGATATAAGAAAAATACCGATTGACGATCCAGCTGTGTTCAAGCTTCTAAGTAAAGGGGAGACAACTGGGATATTTCAATTGGAGTCAGAAGGAATGCGCAATGTGTTAAAAAGGCTACAGCCAACTGATTTTGAAGACATTGTAGCCGTTAATGCGCTTTATCGTCCAGGTCCAATGGAAAATATTCCTCATTACATCAATAGAAAACATGGCAAAGAGTCGATTAACTATTATCATCCTGATTTAGAGGAAATATTAAGCAGCACATATGGAGTAATTGTTTATCAAGAGCAAATAATGCAAATTGCTTCTAAAATGGCTGGTTTTTCGCTAGGAGAGGCAGATTTGTTAAGGCGAGCTGTGAGCAAGAAACAAAAAGATATTCTAGAACAAGAAAAGATTCATTTTGTAAAAGGTGCGGCAAGGAAAGGATATCACGAGAAAACGGCGAATGAAATATATGAGTTAATAGTACGATTTGCTAATTATGGTTTTAATAGGAGCCATGCAGTGGCATATAGTATGATTGCTTATCAGCTTGCTTATTTAAAGGCTAATTATCCACTATATTTTATGGCTTCGTTACTGACATCGTCTATTGGAAATACAGGGAAAATACTTCAATATATTCAAGAATTAAAACAAATGAATATCGAAGTGGCTCCGCCATCCATTAATAAAAGTAATTACTTTTTCCGAGTTGAAAAGAACAAAATTCGTTATAGTTTAGTTGCGATAAAAGGGATTGGCACAAACGTAATGAAAGAAATACTAAAGGCAAGAAATCAGAAAAAATTTGAGGATTTATTTGATTTTTGTATTCGTGTCTCTCCAAAGACGATAAATAGAAAAGTGATGGAAATGCTAATCTACTCAGGAAGCTTTGATGAATTTGGCGTAGACCGGGCTACGCTGCTTGCTACCATTGATGTGGCAATTCAGCATGCACAGTTAGTTCATCCAGAGGATGCAGACCAAAATGATTTGTTTAGTGACGACGATTTCTTTTTTAAGCCGAAATATGTAGAAGTGGAGCCACTTAAAGTCGAGGATAAATTAGTTTTAGAAAAAGATGCATTGGGTTTTTACTTGTCAGACCACCCGGTATCTATTTATAAACAGTATCACACTTCTTTACAAACTACTCCCATTAATGAAATAGAAACAGGGAAGAAACAAAGATGTATTGTATATATAACAGAATTAAATGCAATACGTACAAAAAAAGGCGAACCAATGGCTTTTATACAGTTAAGCGATCAAAGCGGTGACATTCAAGGCGTTATATTTCCACTTGTCTTTAAAAAATATCATGAACTGCTAAAAATAGGTGAAACGGTCTATATGGAAGGGAAATGTGAAGACAGAAATGGAACGAAACAACTCGTTATTCAAATGGTTGAATCGATGGGAACAATAGTCCAATCACTTCCTAAAAAAAATCATAAGCTATTTATTAAAGTGATGAGTGAGAAAAAAATGATTGACCAAAAAGCAAAGCTTCTTACGATTATTAGGAAATATCCAGGAATTACTCCTGTTATTATTCACTATGAAGAAACAGGAAAAAATATAATTTTGAGCGAAGAATATAAAATTTCTCCAAGTAAGGAATGTATCGAAGAATTAACTGCTCTGCTTGGTACTAATCAAGTTATCCTAGCTGAATAAAACTTTACAACTTTTCAAAGATAGTATATTGTTTAATAAGCTAACTGGTCAGACCACTTAGCAAAATTTTTTGGATTGGATTATTGTACTTATACTTTATTTATTTTCTAATTATATTTGCCCTATTATGGCAAGAAAGAAGTGAGTGATGACATAAGGTGAATGAATCATCTTCAAAGGAATCCAAATTATATGTGGATATCGTCAATCATTTACGAGAAATGATTGATCAGAATGGTCTTAAGCCTGGGGACAAGCTTCCATCTGAACGGGTATTAAGTGAAACGCTAGGAGCTGGAAGATCGTCTATTAGGGAAGCCTTGAGGGCATTAGAGCTACTTGGACTTATTGAAACAAGAAAAGGGGAAGGAACCTTTCTTCGTGATTTCCAAGGTCATAAACTAGTAGAACTAATCAGTACATTCATCTTGCAGAATGATAAAGCCAAGCAAGATGTTTTGGAGACGAAGAATTATATTCAATTAAACGCTCTATATATTGCGATGGAAAAAATAACAGCAGATGAAATCGAATATTTAAAACAATGGGTGAAAGCGCAAGAACGGTCAGAAAGTGAATTTTTCTTTCAGTTAATAAAAATAGCTGATAATTTTTTGGTCCATCGTTTATGGACAATTTTGAATGACTATTATCACTCCTTAAAGATTCCTACAAAAGAATGGAGGAGGGAAGATTTCCTCCTTCTTTTAGATGCATTACATGATAAGGATCAAATGAAATTATGGAGTGTGTATAGTATTTACAATAACTTTAAATGAATAATGGTGCATGGGAATGACAGGAATCCGATTCAAATCTAAATTGTTACTTATGGGGAGGTTTCCATATTGATTAAGGGGATATTTTCGAAATCGAAAAAACTTAAATATGCTACATTGCCTTCAGAATTATCGAAAAACGAACTTCCTGAAGGTATTATGACAAAATGTTCTAATTGTAAGAAAATAATGTATACACGTGAGCTACAGAAGAATTTAAAGGTTTGTTTGAATTGTGGGTATCATTTACCAATGAAAGCATATGAAAGAATGAATAGTATCCTTGATGAAGCAACTTTTATCGAACTAAATGAGGACATGAAAACAGGCAATCCGTTACAATTTCCTGGCTATGAGGATAAGATTGCTGGAGATATTAAGAAAACGAATATGAATGAAGCAGTTGTTACTGGCACTGGCGAAATAAATGGAAATAAAGTAGTGATAGCAGTAATGGATTCTTCTTTCCGAATGGGGAGTATGGGATCGGTAGTTGGAGAAAAAATAACACTTGCTATTGAAACGGCAGACGAGCTTTCTGTACCGTTTATCATTTTTACTGCTTCAGGTGGAGCAAGAATGCAAGAAGGCGTATTAAGTTTGATGCAAATGGCTAAAACGAGTACCGCATTAAAACGATTTAGTGATAATGGTGGTTTATATATAACGATTATGACACATCCAACGACAGGAGGGGTTTCTGCAAGCTTCGCCTCGCTTGGTGATTATAATTTTGCTGAACCAGGAGCATTAATTGGTTTTGCAGGACGTCGAATTATTGAGCAAACAATTGGAGAAGAACTTCCTGAGGATTTTCAAACTGCAGAGTTTTTACTAAAGCATGGTCAATTAGATGCAGTCATACCTAGATTAGAGTTAAAAGAAAAGCTTAGCTTAGTGCTGGAAATGCATCAAACTGGTGGTGATTTAGAGTGGTAGGATTAGATTTTGATAAGCCGATAAATGATTTGAAAGTTAAAATTAAAGAGTTGAAAGATTTCTCGGAAAATGCAAAAGTTGATTTAAGTACAGAAATTGAAAAATTGGAGCTTCGCTTAAAAAAACTTGAAAATGATATCTATGATAATATGAAGCCATGGGATAGGGTTCAGATTGCTAGACATCCAAATAGACCAACGACTCTAGATTATATCTCTCATTTATTTACAGATTTTATCGAGTTGCATGGCGATAGAGGATTTGGAGATGATGAGGCAATTGTTGGCGGAATTGCAAAATATAAAGGTTTGCCTGTAACAATTGTTGGTCATCAAAGAGGGAAGGATACAAAAGAAAATATTCGTAGGAATTTTGGAATGCCCCATCCAGAAGGATATCGAAAAGCGCTTCGTTTGATGAAGCAAGCGGATAAGTTTAATCGTCCCATTATTTGTTTTATTGACACAAAAGGTGCATATCCAGGTAAAGCAGCCGAAGAAAGAGGGCAAAGTGAAGCTATTGCAAAAAATTTATTTGAAATGGCATCCATGCAAGTCCCAATTGTTTGTATCGTAATTGGGGAAGGTGGTAGTGGTGGAGCATTAGCTCTTGGTGTTGGTAACCATATCCATATGCTGGAGAATTCCACTTACTCGGTTATTACTCCTGAGGGTGCAGCATCTATTTTATGGAAAGATGCTGGACAGGCAAAACAATCTGCTGAAAAAATGAAAATTACTGCTCCAGACTTAAAAGGATTAGGTATTATCGATTCGATTATAAGAGAAGTAAAAGGTGGAGCACATCATGATATAAAAGAACAAGCGGTACAAATCGATGAGGTTTTATATGCATCTCTGAAAGAATTAAAAGGGATGACAAAGGAAGAACTTGTGAATCATCGTTATGATAAGTTCAAAAATATCGGAGCATATAAAAATAGTTAAAAAACGCTAATAACAAGAATTAAGACTGTAGACATAAAGAAAAACTGTCTACAGTCTTTTTGATGAAACTATTTAGAATTTACGCTTTCTGTTATATGTAAGATAAAACTAGTGAAAGCTAGACATAACTTTACAATAAAGTGACGAAAACATATACATAAAAAATAATGAAATGTGTATGATAAAACTGTTAAAATGATTTTGTTGACATGGTTTAAAGTGATAGAAATAGGGAAAGACCTATAATATGCGTCAGTATAAAACGGTTTCAGTTTGCTGATTATTCCGTCTTTTATTTTTTTCATAGTTTAAGTTGAGATGCGCGATTCTTCATGATATGGTAGAATTGTTTAATGGATAATTGGGTACAAATATCGGGAATTAATAGAGAATAAACATTTTCTAGATTAATTTACAAAAGTTAGCATTACATAAAATTATATATGTAAATTTTGTGAAAAATGTTGCAGACAGATAATTTGTTATATAATAGTATATGTATGTTATGCTACATAATTTATTTGTTAAGAAATTATGAGGTGAGGAAATGACAGTTAAAAGAATTGGTGTATTAACAAGTGGCGGTGACGCACCTGGAATGAACGCTGCCGTTAGAGCAGTAGTTCGTAAAGCGATTTTTCATGGTGTAGAAGTATATGGAGTTATTGGTGGTTATGCGGGACTAATTAGCGGCAACTTCAAAAAGTTAGAAGTTGGTTCTGTTGGCGATATAATTCATCGTGGTGGAACATTCCTTTTCTCTGCACGTTGTGAAGAATTCAAAACAAAAGAAGGACAACAAAAAGGAATTGAGCAATTAAAAAAACATAATATTGATGGTCTTGTTGTTATTGGAGGAGACGGATCTTATATGGGTGCGAAGGCGCTTACAGAACAAGGTTATCCTTGTGTAGGCGTTCCTGGTACAATTGATAACGATATACCTGGAACTGAATTTACCATTGGCTTTGATACGGCACTAAACACAGTCATTGATGCAATTGATAAAATCCGTGATACTGCAACTTCTCATGAAAGAACATTTATTATTGAAGTTATGGGAAGAAATGCTGGCGATATCGCATTATGGGCTGGTTTAGCTGGTGGTGCTGAAACAATTCTTATCCCTGAAGAAGGCTTTAATTTAGAAGAGATTATTGGCAGATTGAAAAAAGGGCAAGAACGCGGCAAAAAACATAGTATTATTGTCGTTGCTGAAGGTGTTGCAAGTGGTGTTGAAATTGGTAAATTGATTGAAGAAAATACCGATTTCGATACACGTGTATCTGTATTAGGTCATATGCAGCGTGGTGGTTCCCCTACTGCTCAAGACCGTGTATTAGCGAGCCGTCTAGGTGCTTATGCAGTTGAGCTTCTTGTAGAAGGTAAAGGTGGACGAGCTGTAGGTATCGAGAAAAATCAACTGGTTGATTATGATATCATTGAAGCTTTAGCGCGTAAACACACGATTGATAGTAATTTATATCACTTATCAAAAGAATTATCTATTTAATAAATCGATAGGAATTTATGATTATCTCGTCTATTTCATTGTACAGATAACTCATAAATTCCTAAAATGCTGTGAAATTAGCTATTATTTTTTTACTATTATTTATCGGAGGTAATTATTAATGCGTAAAACAAAGATTGTATGTACTATTGGTCCTGCAAGTGAAAGCGTGGAAAAATTAACGCAATTAATGGAAGCTGGAATGAATGTTGCTCGCCTTAACTTTTCCCATGGCGATTTTGAAGAACATGGTGCTAGAATAAAGAATATTCGTGAAGCAGCAGAGATTACTGGAAACAATATTGCGATCCTTTTAGATACGAAAGGTCCAGAAATCAGAACAAATAACATGAAAGACGGCGCAATTGAATTAGTTGCTGGAAATGATATCATTGTTTCAATGACAGAAGTGGAAGGTACTACAGAAAAATTCTCTGTTACTTATGAAGGATTAATTGATGATGTGGACCCAGGTAGCAAAATTCTATTGGATGACGGCTTAATTGGTCTAGAAGTAACGAAAATAGACAAATCAGCTGGTGAATTACATACAAAAATCTTAAATTCTGGAACATTAAAAAACAAAAAAGGTGTAAACGTTCCTGGAGTAGCTGTAAAGCTTCCTGGTATGACTGAAAAAGATGCAAATGATATTCGTTTTGGTATTGAACAAGGAATTGATTTTATCGCAGCATCCTTTGTACGCCGTGCATCTGATGTTTTAGAAATTAAACAATTATTAGAAGATAACAATGCTTCTCATATCCATATCATTCCTAAGATTGAAAACCAAGAAGGTGTGGATAATATTGATGAAATTTTAGAGGTTTCTGATGGATTAATGGTTGCCCGTGGTGATTTAGGAGTAGAAATCCCTGCTGAGGAAGTACCATTAGTACAAAAATTATTAATTAAAAAATGTAATACTTTAGGGAAACCTGTTATTACTGCAACACAAATGTTAGATTCAATGCAACGTAATCCACGTCCTACTCGTGCAGAAGCAAGTGACGTAGCAAATGCAATCTTTGATGGCACAGATGCAATTATGCTATCAGGTGAAACAGCTGCAGGATCCTACCCAGTAGAAGCTGTACAAACAATGAACAATATTGCTTCTAGAGCAGAAGAAGCATTAAATTATAAAGAAATATTATCGAAACGTAGCAAAGATTCTGAGCATTCCATTACGGATTCAATCGGACAATCTGTTGCCCATACAGCATTAAATTTAGAAGTAAAAGCAGTAATTACACCAACTGGTAGCGGTCACACTGCAAGAATGATTTCTAAATACCGTCCAGAAGCTCCAATTGTCGCTGTAACATATGATGCAAGTATTCAAAGACAATTAGCGCTAGTTTGGGGAGTATATCCACGCTTAAGCCAAAAATCAGAATCAACAGATGAAATGCTAGATGTAGCAGTTCAAGAAGGTGTTAACAGCTCTATTGTTACACATGGTGATTTAGTAGTGATTACAGCAGGTCTTCCTGTTGGAGAAGCAGGTACAACAAACATCATGAAAATTCATGTAATTGGAGATGTTCTTGCTAAAGGACAAGGAATTGGCCGTAAGACAGCATTTGGTAAAGCTGTAATCGCTACTAGTGCTAAAGAAGCGCTAGATAAAGTTAATTTTGGTTCGATTCTTGTGACAAATGCAACGGATCGCGATATGGTACCTGCATTAGAAAAATGTAGTGCAGTAATTGTTGAAGAAGGCGGCTTAACAAGCCATGCAGCTGTTGTAGGCTTAAACATTGGGATCCCTGTTATCGTTGGTGTAGAAAACGCAACAAGTATCTTAAAGGATGGACTAGATATTACTGTTGATTCCCGTAGCGGTTATGTTTATAGCGGACATGCTAGCGTACTATAAAAAATGATTAAAAGAAGAATATCCTTGCTATAAGGCAAGGGATATTCTTCTTTTTTTAGTTAGAAAAGGTTAAGCTATATGATGATAGCCACGATAGTAGTTAGAAAGAAAAAAGTAGTGTTCAAGGAAAGGAAGAAAGCTACATTGGCAACGGAAATGAAAAATAGCTTTTCATAATATTCACCGAAAAATGGAAACAGAGCACCTCCAAGCCCCCTCCGCCAAACCACCTATAAAAATAATGCTAATGATAAATTAAAAGATATTACCATAAATAAACAGTGGGACGAAAGGCGGTCTACTATCCTCAGCAAAGGAAAAAAGGTATAATATAAGTAGGTAGACAAGAGAAGGACGGTGACAATTTTTGCGAAATTTTTTCATTAGCTTGCTGTTATTGCCAATAATAGAGCTTATAATCTTTCTCTTAGCAGGAAATTTAATTGGAATACCAGAAACTTTATTTGTTGTAATAGGAACAGGAATTCTTGGAGCTATATTATTAAAGAAACAGGGATTAAAGGCAATTCGTAATGTGCAGGTTCAATTAAATCAAGGGATCATGCCTGGAGACGCTATACTAGATAGCTTTTGTGTTTTAATTGGGGGATTACTATTACTTTTCCCAGGATTTTTAACAGATATTGTAGGAGCTATTATGTTAATTCCTCCTACAAGAAGAATCGTAAAGCTACTCTTAATGAGGGGCATACAAAGAAAGTTGCAAAAGAAAAATAGAGTAACGATTATTCAATAAGTATAGACAAAAAGGAATAAATAATGATATATAGTAATAAAGAAAGAGTCTGACTTCTTACAAAAGAATGGAACAGACTCTCTTTTTTTGCAACTAATGTTTATTTGTATAACGAATAAACAAAGTTTGTGATTATTTGGTATAATAATGGTGCAAATAAAGAGAAAGGCGATAAATAGATGTTCAATTTATTAAGAAAATGGAATACACTAAGAAATCAAATCTTGTTTGTTTTTTTATCTGTTATGATAGTCGTTCTTTTATTTGTTAGTATATTGATATTTAATCAGGTATCTTCATTATTAGAAAATAATGCTGAAAAACAAATACAGCAAGTGGCAGTCGAAGCAAATGGCAGAATCGAAACCTTATATGAACAATTAAATATGGCATCAAAGCTTGTAGCCACTAATGATAAAGTACAAAAGCTTTTGACGAAAGAATATGATCAAAAACATGTAGCTTTTCAAGAGAAACAAGATTTGATGGGGACGGTTAATACAATAACCGCTAATTCAGATGGCATTTTTTCCTTTCAATTATTTACTAGGAATCATACACGAATTTTGCCTCTGGATAATGCTAATCTAATGACTAGTCTCGATACAAGATGGGTGAAGAAGGCGGATGACGCAAAAGGAAGCCTTGTGTGGATCGGCGAGGATCCCAATGACAGCAATTATTTTCTGGTTATCAGAAGGGTAAACCTTATTAATCGAAGTTTTGCAAATGGGGGATATTTACTTTTTAGTATTTATGGAAATTATTTTAAGTTTGCAAATCAAGCGCTTACAGGTGAAATAAATCAATATTTTATGCTTTTAGACGAATTAAATAAACCGATTATCACAAATTTTGAGCAATCAAGTGAGTCAATTGTGGAGAGGGATAAAAAAATTGTTCAAATTAATGAAAGGGATTACATGATTACCAAGAATTTTTCCAATGTAACTGGTTGGACGGTTCTCATCCTAACGCCGTTCAGTACGTTAACAAAAGGGATAACGGTGGTAAGAACAAGTATCCTCTTAGCTGGCTTAATTGGATTATTAATATATTTCATCTGCTCATTTTTTCTATCCAATATTATTACTAGACCCATTATTCGGCTAACAAATACGATGAGATTTGCAAGCGAAGGCTCTTTGCCATCGACACCTAATATCTCTTCTGTAAATGAAATAAACGAATTAAACAGTACATATAATCAGCTTGTAAAAGAAACCAATCATTTGATCACAATGGTATATCAAAAGGAAATAATTCGGAGCCGTAGTGAATTAAGAGCACTGCAAGCTCAGATTAATCCTCATTTTTTATTTAATACTTTAGATGCCCTTCATTGGACATTAGAAGAGAAAGAGGAGGAAGAGCTGGCAGAACTTGTTGTTACGATGTCTAATTTATTTCGATATACAATCTCTCGTTCCTCAGAGGAGGAGTGGGTACGTATAAAAGATGAAATAGAACATATAGAGGACTACATGGAAATAATGAAAATGCGATTTGGAGAGCAGTTAAAATGGCATATAAAGCTACCTCAAGCATTTGAAGAAGTACGAATTCCTAAATTTTTAATACAGCCATTAGTTGAAAATGCTGTATTACATGGAGCAGAAAATAAGCTTGGACAATGTACGGTTGATGTTATTGTTGAACAAGCAGAGGAGAATAACCGAATAAGAGTTAGTGTTAGAGATGATGGAATTGGCATCAATGCGTCTAAATTAAAAAGTATTAAAGAATCAATGGAAAAAGGAGGCATAACCTCTGCAGCAGGCAAGGGAATGGCTCTTTCTAATGTATACAAAAGGCTTGCACTCTATTATCAGGATAGGCAACAAAAGGGACTAATAATGGAAAGTAGTGAAAATAAAGGAACATTAATTTCTTTTGAAATTCCAAAAGATGGAGGGATGTCTGAATGAATACAAAAACAATATTAATTGTTGATGATGAGCCAAGATCGAGGGAAGGGATAAAAAAAACATTAGAGAATTGGTCTAACGGGCAATATCAAATATTATTGGCAGCCAATGCCGAAGCTGCAATTGACACCATGAAAAAGCAAAAAATAAACATCCTAATAACAGATATTCGAATGCCGAGAATTACTGGTATAATGATGTTAAAAACGATGAAAAATCAAGAACATCAACCTGTAGTTATTGTTATCTCTGCCTATTCTGAATTTGAGTATGCCCAAGAAGCACTTCGATTAGGTGTTATCAATTATTTACTTAAGCCAATAAGTAAAAAGAAACTAATAGAAGCAGTGGAAGATGCTATTACGATTGATAAAAATAGAGAAAGAGCCAATATAATCTCAAAAGTTGTTGATGACAAGTTAATTGATGCCACCGTAACGAATGAATCGGCCCGAGAACCAATACAGAAGGCATTGCAATATATTGATAAGCATTTAAAAGAAGATTTAAACCAACGTGAAGTAGCTGACCATGTTTTTTTAAATCCAAGTTATTTTAGCGTGTTGTTCAAAGAAGAAATTCATTTAACATTTAGTGAATATATCACGAGAAGGAGAATTCAGCATGCTAAAAATCTACTTATGTCAACAAAGCTTTCCATTGCTGATATTGCAGAAGAATCAGGATATAAAACCCCTAAATATTTTATAAAAATTTTCAAGGAATTAGAAGGAATAACACCGAGTGCCTATCGAAAAACCAATGTTGAAAGGGCTTTCTAAAAATAGTTGAACTTTTTCTAATCACTGTTACCTTTTTTCGGAAATCCAATAATGATAGACTTTAATTGTAAGAAAGAAATAAATAGAATGTATAGGGGGTAGTTTTAATGTTTCATAGAAAAGCAATGTCAGCCTTACTATCGGTTGCTTTATTAATGGTTTTAGTTTTAGCAGGGTGTTCTTCATCCACTTCTTCTAATAATGAAAGCGCTTCAGATGATGATGGTAAAACAGTTATTAAATTTATGCATTTGTGGCCAGAAGGAAGTTCAAAAGCTCAGTTCACAATTGTAAACGATATCATTAAGCAATATGAAAAAGACCATCCAGATGTGAAAATACAAACGGAAATTTTAGGAAATGAGCAATATAAAGATAAAATTAAAGTATTATCTGCTTCTAATGAGCTTCCAGATGTTGGAGTTACATGGGCAGCAGGATACATGCAGCCATTTGTTAAGGGTGGAATGTTCGCATCATTAGATGATGTCATTGATAGCAATTTTAAAGATCAATTTGTAGCAGGTACAACAGAAGCCTTTGCTATGGATGGTAAAACATATGGACTTCCACTTGAATTAAACATTACACCTGTATATTACAATAAAGAAATCTTTGAAAAATATAATTTAGAAGTTCCTGAAACATATGATGAGTTCCTGAATGTTGTGAAAACACTAGTAGATAATGATGTTACTCCAATAACTTTAGGTAATAAAGATCGTTGGACTGGTTCTATGTGGTATATGTACCTAGCAGATAGAATTGGTGGACCAGAAGTATTAACAAATGCGATTAATCGCAGTGGAAGCTTTGAGGATCCAGCACTTGTTCAAGCTGCTGAAGAAATTATTAAATTAGTAGATATGGGTGGATTTGTAAAAGGATTTAACGGATTATCCAATGATGAGGCAAAAGGATACTTTATGAATGAGCAAGCAGCTATGTATTTAATGGCTACTTGGGAGTTGCCAAACTATACAACAAGCCCAGATGTTACACAAGAATTTAAAGACAAAGTTGGATACTTTAAATTCCCAACTTATGAAGGCGGTAAAGGCGATATTAACAGCTTTGTAGGTGGTCCTGGTGTTGGACTGTTTGTTTCTGAAAAATCTAAAGTAAAAGAAGAAGCGAAAGATTTTGTAGCATATCTAGTCCAAGAATGGGGCAAAAACTCTGTTAAAGATGCTGGCGTTATCCCGGCAACTGTTGTGGATACTTCCAATATTGATCTTGACCCAATGTACATTGATATTTTAAATGATCTAGGAGAAGCATCGAACTTAACATTATATGCTGACGTTCAAATGAGCTCAAGTGTTGCTCAAGTTCATTTAGATATGATTCAATCACTATTTGGCGGTCAGGCAACACCAAAAGAATTTACAGCAAAACAAGAAGAAGCGTTAGCTGAAGAAGAATAACAAATAATGAGTGGAATCTATCATAGGGAAAAAGATGGATTCCACTATTTAAAAATAATCATTTAATTATGATATTGACATTATTGATTTTAAGAGAAGGCTTTGTTGAACGATAATATTGGTTTGATGAAAAAAATCACATTAGAATACCCAATATTATCATTTGACAAAGCCCTTACAAATCAATAAGGAGGGAGAGCAGAAAAATGAAAAATGTGATGTCGAATAAATGGGTAATCACTCTGTATGTGCTCCCTGCACTGTTGCTCATTTTAATTTTAATCTATATTCCTATTGTATTAACAGGATATTATGGCTTAATGGATTGGGACGGTATAGGGGCTAAGACCTTTATTGGGCTAGATAATTATATAGAGCTCATGAAAGATAAAATGTTCTGGACTAGTACGTATCATTCGGTTTTATTAGCAGTATTTTCTGCAATAAGCCTAGTAGCATATTTAGTAATCTCGTTAATTTTAGCAAGTAAGATTAAGGGAGCAGGACTTTTACGCAAAATTTATTTAATTCCAATGCTATTATCCTCTGTAGCAATTGCTCAGTTATGGTTAAAAATTTTCGATCCAACAAACGGAATGCTGAACAAGCTTTTGGAAATGTTTGGAGTGGAAAATACACCGATATGGCTTGCAGATCCTAATTTGGTCCTATATTCGATATTCATTCCAATTGTATGGCAATATGCAGGATTTTATATCATTATTTATTATGCAGCTTTAAAAGGGGTGCCAGATGAAATTATGGAGGCAGCTAAAATCGACGGAGCTACCCCGTTACAAATCGCTTACAAAATAAAGCTCCCACTGATTGCTCCAGTAATAAAAGTAACGATAGTACTAGCAATTGTAGGTTCATTAAAATACTTTGATTTAATCTATGTAATGACTGGCGGCGGACCTAATGGTGCTAGTGAAGTAATGGCATCTTATATGTATAAGGAAGCATTTAAAACATATAATTTTGGCTATGGTAGTGCTATTGGCTTTGCGTTATTAATAATCTGCTTAGTGATGACATGGGTGATACAAAAATTAACAGCATCAAAAGAAGATGCTCAGTATTAAAGGAGAGAGAGGATCATGAGTGAAGTAGTTGTACAAAAAAATAATAAAACTAATTTATCCACATCTCCTAAAACAAGAGGATCAATTGGAAGTAAAATAGGATACGGAATTTTGTATCTAGTACTAGGAATAATTGCCATTTTTCAAATATATCCATTAATTTGGTTATTCTTCTTTTCTTTAAAAACGAATCAAGAAGTATTTGGCTTATCTCCATTTGCTCTTCCAAAAGATCCACAATGGGGGAACTATGTAAAAGTATGGACACAAGGGAATATAAGCCAATATTTCTTTAATAGTGTGTGGATTACTATTGTCGCAGTAGTTTTAACTGTAATTCTAGCAAGCTTTGTTACTTTTGCAATAACAAGAATGCATTGGAAACTAAGTAAACTTGTTCTTGGATTGTTTATGGTTGGAATTATGATTCCATTGCATTCCACCTTAATTCCTTTATTTAGTTTCTTTAATCAATTACAACTAATCGATAATCCGATTTCAATCATCTTATCGTATACAGCGTTTAACCTACCGCTTACCATCATGATTTTATTAGGATTCTATCAAGCATTGCCACGTGAACTGGAAGAAGCAGCTGTAATGGATGGTTGTTCGATCCATCGCATATTCTTTCAAATCACGCTACCAATGACAACTCCTGTTATGGCAACAGTTGTTATTATCAATATGATCTATAACTGGAATGAATTCGTATTCGTTAATACGTTCATTAGTTCTGATAAATGGAAGACTTTAACCGTTGGTGTTAATAATTTCGTAGGTCAATATTTAACAGATTGGGGAGCTATTGGAGCTACCTTAATGATAAGTATTATTCCAATTTTAATTGCTTTCATCATCCTAAGTAATAAGATTGTCGAAGGATTAGCTGCCGGCTCTGTAAAAGGATAAAAAGGAGGAAATAATCACGATGCCAAAAAATTTATTTTTTAATGCTCATCATTCTCCAATAGGAGCGTTCTCCAGCTTTACGCTAGGATTTCCTGGTGATGGTGGTGGATTAGATTTAGAATTAGGTCGTTCTCCAAAGCAAAATATTTATATTGGAGCACTAGTGTTGCATTAATTTATTTTCACTATTAAAAATACTCAAAATGTTCAATTTTATTATTTTGTGCAAAGAAAAAGTCCTTTATAATGGATAAGTCAGGTGGTAACCCGTCCAAATCCACTAAAAAAGGACCAACTCATGGACAAGATTACACGAAAAACTTCATTTGGACAATGGTTTTCACCAATAAATCTTCAACTTTTTGAAGAAACCGTGAAAACGTTGAAATTAGATTACTATACGAAAAAACTAAAAACAGACTCATTTCTAAAATTACTCCTTTTTGCACAGCTACAAGAAGTCGAAAGTTTGCATGAGCTAAGCGATTGTCTTTTCGACGACCAACTACAAAAAGGCATTGATCTTGATTCAATCAGTATTTCTCAGCTCTCACGCCGATTAAACGGTATAAATCCAGATTTATTTCAAAGGCTTTTCCTTGATTTAGTCGCACAAATTCATGCAAAAACACATTATACAAAGCTTATTATGCCGTTAAAAATCATTGATTCAAGCACATTGCCACTTAATTTGACCAATCATAAATGGGCAAAGTTCCGCAAAACAAAAGCGGGTGTCAAGTTGCATTTGAGACTTGTGTTTATGGAAAAAGGGAGTTCCTATCCTGAAAAGGCTGTTTTAACAACGGCAAAAGAACATGATCGTGGTCAGCTTGAAATCATGGTTGATGATAAAGAATGCATGTATGTGTTTGACCGTGGCTACCTAGATTACGAGCGCTTTGACCGAATGACAGATGATGGTTACTTTTTTCTTTCAAGGCTACGGAAAAACGCAGTCATACGGGAAGTTTATAATTTTAAACTACCCGAGAATTCAGCTGTTTTGTCAGATCAAATGGTGTTGATTGGTACGACTCAAAACCGTGCTGAAAATTACTTTCGTCTTCTAAAAGTGATGGATTCAAAAGGAAATGAACTGCATTTAATTACCAATCGTTTTGATTTGAGTGCCGAAGAAATTTCAGAGATGTACAAATCACGGTGGGCAATTGAGTTGTTCTTTAAATGGATCAAACAGCATCTCAGCATCAAAAAGTTCTACGGTCAAAGTGAATGGGCGATTCAAAACCAAGTGTTTATCGCACTGATTGTTTTTTGCCTACATGTTCTCGTACAACTTGAAACAAGAAGTAAGCGAAAAACCTTACAAATTAGCCGTTATTTAAGGGCTGCATTGTGGAAACCAGCTCATATCTGGCTTCGAAAGATTGAAGGGAAAGCCATCCCTTAATAAGCAAATTGTTGTTGTCGCACAAGTCTAATTGTAAAAAAAAACCAAATGGATGGAGCCACCTTTGAATAGGTATTTACCTTTTTGGCTCTAAACAAGGAGGATAATCAGACTGAAAATTGCGACAATATTTATGCAACACTAGTGATATTGGAGCTGAATCTTTAGATAATGAAGGGACATATGAAGCTTTTCCGTTCTTTGCATACCAAGCCGATGATGAAAGTAAGCGATATGATATTGAAAATATGGATCCAGATCCAGATAAGCCTAATATAATTTTTCCTATCTCTAAAGATAAAATAAAACGTAATTTTCAACTTGGAACAGATACATGGGAATCTGAGGATCTATCTTTTACTATTTACTCCCAAGTAGAAGGTGTTCCAGATCCAAAAGCTGCAGATGAAGAAGAATTGAAAAGTACTATTTTGCCAGCTGTACTTGCTGAATTGACAGTAGATAATACAAACGGAACAAGAAATAGACGCGCTTTTTTCGGCTATCAGGGGAGTGATCCTTATTCATCGATGCGAAGAGTCGATGATACAATGGATGGCTTTGCAGGTATTGGTCAAGGCAGATTGACTGCTATTGTATCCAACAATCCTGATGTAAAATCAGCAATGCACTTTAGTTTGGAAAATATTCTAACAACTCCTGAAGAAGAGAATTGGACATTTGGATTAGGACCTTTAGGAGCGCTTGTTATGGATGTCCCAGCAGGAGAAAAAAGAACATACCAATTTGCCATCTGTTTTTATAGAGGTGGGATTGTAACTGCAGGAATGGATACTTCTTATTACTATACAAACTTCTTTAATAATATCGAGTCAGTTGCTGAATATGCGCTTGGAAATTTTGATCTACTTGCAGACAGATCGAAAAATGCGAATAAAAAAATAACTAGTACAAATCATTTATCGGAAGATCAAAAATTTATGTTGATTCACTCGATTCGCAGCTATTATGGATCTACACAATTGTTAGATTATAATGGTGAACCCTTCTGGGTAGTGAATGAGGGGGAATATCGAATGATGAATACATTTGATTTAACGGTTGATCAAATTTTCTTTGAGCTAAGAATGAACCCATGGACAGTAAAAAATGAATTAGATATGTTTGTCCAACGATTTAGTTATCAAGATACTGTTCGTTTTCCCAATGATGATACAGAATATCCTGGTGGGATAAGTTTTACCCATGATATGGGTGTAGCAAATACAATTTCTCGTCCGCAATACTCATCCTATGAGTTGTATGGACTTGATGGTTGCTTCTCGCATATGACCCATGAACAGCTAGTAAACTGGGTGTTATGTGCTGCCCTTTATGTTCATCATACAGGCGATCAAAAATGGTTGGATGCAAATCTTGAGATAGTGGAACAATGTTTTAAAAGTATACTAAACAGAGACCATCCAGAACCTGATAAGCGTAATGGTTTAATGGGACTAGATTCTTCAAGGGTAATGGGCGGTGCGGAAATTACCACTTATGACAGTCTTGACGTGTCGTTAGGGCAAGCGCGAAACAATATTTATCTTGCGGGAAAAATATGGGCTTCCTATATTGCACTTGAAAAAATATTTACGGAAAATGAAAGAGAAGATTTAGCTAAGCTTGCAGGTGAGCAAGCAGAAACATGCGCAGCAACCATTGTCGAGCATGTTACCGAAGATGGGTATATTCCAGCTGTCATTGGAGAAGGAAATGACTCGAAAATTATCCCTGCAATAGAAGGACTGATTTTCCCATACTTTACAAATTGTAAAGATGCGTTAGATGAACATGGACGATATGGTGTCTATATTCAGGCATTAAAGACACATCTTGAAACAGTGTTAACAGAAGGTGTTTGTCTATTTGAGGATGGAGGATGGAAAATCTCCTCTACAAGTAATAATTCATGGCTAAGCAAAATTTATTTATGCCAATTTATCGCTCGAGAAATTCTAGACTGGGAATGGGATGAAAAAGGGGCAAAAGCAGATGCTGCACATGTAGAATGGCTAACACACCCTGAGTTATCCGTTTGGAGCTGGAGCGATCAAATCATAGCAGGTGAAATCGCAGGAAGTAAATACTATCCACGTGGAGTAACGAGCATCTTGTGGTTGGAGGAACAGCATTAAAAGTAACTATGGTGAAAAAAGCATTCCTAGTGAAAGGGGAATGGGAGCTTAAGTAGCCCCATTTCCTTTATTTACAGTTATTTGCCAGAGAGATTTACTCTTAGTTTGCAAGAAAGATAAAAAAGACTAGGTAGAAAGTTAGCAGGACAGAAGAAAGTAGAGGGGAATTACATGTCAACAAAACCAATGGGAAAATTATATACCATCTGTGAATGGATTATGAAGCTGGCCTATATTAATTTACTATGGATTATGTTTCTGTTAAGCGGATTAATTGTATTCGGTTTTATGCCTGCGACAGTAGCTTTATTTACTGTTGTTCGAAAATGGTTTATGAAAGAAACCGAGATACCCATCTGGAAAACATTCTTCTCTGTCTATAAAAGTGAATTTATCAAAAGTAATGGTTTTGGCATGGTATTTGCAATGGCTGGAGCGATGTTGTATCTAGATTACTATCTAATTTTAAATTTAGAGGGAATAATCAGTATTATATCAACAAGTATCGTATTACTAATTTCTTGCTTGTATATTATTACACTTTTATTCTTTTTTCCTGTATATGTCCATTTTCAATTAAAATTCATCGAGTATTTTAAATATTCTTTTTTTGTAGGAATTTTAAATCTCCATTTATTGATTCTAGTAATCCTTGGAGTAGCTGCAGATATTTTTCTATTGATTTATTTACCTGGACTTCTACCATTTTTCAGTGGTGTTTCAATAGCTTGTATACTAATGTCAGGTGGTCTACTCATTTTTCAGCGATTGCAAAACCAGAAAACAAACAAGATTATCACGGAATAAGTAGAGTTTGAGACGAAATTTATCGTGAAAGAAAAATTCATAGAAAAACTTGTAAAAAAAACAGTTTGTATATTGAATGAACGAACTTAATCATGGTATAATTTGATTAACTTGATGGGGGAGATAGAATGACGAATATTCAAAGAGTAATTGATAAGTTAATCGAACCTGCAAGAAGATTTGAATCAACAACTGATATATTAGTAAAAGGTTCAGCTAATGTTGATGTTGAAGGAATTGTAATCGCATTCATGCTTACGCAAGAAGTATTAGAAAAAGCAATTTCTATTGGAGCAAATATGGTTATTACACATGAAGGTCCCTTTTATAGTCATGATAATTGGAAAGAGGCATATGCTGAAGATCCAATTTGTAATGCAAAACTCCAAGTAATAGAAGAAGCAAATATTAATATTTTTCGCTTTCATGATTACTTTCATCGCTACACTCCAGATGGAATTATGGTCGGTTTGATTCGAAAGCTTGAATGGGAGAAATATGTTGAAGAGAACCATCCTACTGCAACTATTTTAACCATTCCAAAGAAATCGGTTATGGAGATAGCAATGTATGTAAAGGAAAAGCTTGGCGCTCCTTTTGTTAAAGTTGTTGGTGATCAGTTAATGGAATGCATAAGAATCGGAGTGCTGGCAGGTTATCGAGGTGGAGGAGAATTAGTCATTCCTTATTTCAGAATCAACACCTAGATTTAGTTATAGCAGGTGAAGGTCCAGAATGGGAAGCTCCAGAATATGTAAGGGACGCTATCCACCAAGGAGAAAAAAAGGCACTTATTATGATTGGTCATGCAGTTAGCGAAGAACCTGGAATGGAGTACCTCCAATCATTAGTTCAAGAATACTTTCCACATATTCCAGTTCATTACTTCAAAGAAAAGCCATTGTATCAAATTAATTAAATGTTTTAAGTAATAATCGTTTTTTAGGTATACTACCATACTAGTATTTTTCTGAAAAATACAATCTTATCACTCTCAATCACTTCATTCAATTGTTTCATCTCAAATTTTCTATAACATTATATCCTTTTACATAATAGCATTTCATAATTTGTAACAGGACTTCTAAAATTCGTAAAAGTAAGCGCTTTATAAAGAAAGTGTATTTGCTTCATCTTCGTAAGATGAAGCTTTATAATAGTCAAATACTTCTTAAAGAATTTGTATATGACTAAAAAGTTACTAATAATAGAAATGGGGGGTCCTAATGGAAACTGAAGTAGTTCATTCACAGGTAAAGACTACTAGTAAGCCAAAAAGAAACAAATTTAAAACTTTGAAGATTGCTATACGAAAAGATTGGCAGCTTTATTCTTTGTTAATATTGCCAATCATCTATTTATTAATCTTTAAGTATGGTCCTATGCTTGGAAATGTTATCGCTTTCAGAAGGTATATGCCAGGCGGTAAGATTTATGGCGAGCAATGGGTCGGTTTGTATTATTTTCAAATGTTTATTGAAGATCCAGTTTTTTGGAATGTATTTAAAAATACTTTTATTTTAGGTGGATTAACACTGCTATTTTGTTTTCCAATGCCGATTATTTTTGCTCTTCTTTTAAATGAAGTGAAGTCAAAAAAATTCAAAAAGTTTGTACAGACTGCTTCTTATTTACCGCATTTTTTATCTATCGTTATAATTGCAGGGATGGTTTTACAATTAACCGCATTAAACGGTTCGATCAATGCAATAGTAGAATTTTTCACAGGAGATAAAATAAGCTTTATTCAAAGTCCAGAATGGTTTAGGACCATTTATGTTACATCAGAAGTATGGCAAGGAATGGGATGGGGAGCCATTCTTTACTTGGCAGCCTTAACAACTATTGATGAATCCCTCTATGAAGCAGCGAAAATAGATGGTGCAAATCGTTGGAAACAGACACTTCATATTACGATTCCTGGTATCTTACCGACAATTGTTACCCTATTAATTCTAAACATAGGAAGCTTTCTAGCAGTTGGCTTTGAAAAAATCTTATTGATCTATAATCCTTTAACATATGAAACTTCCGATGTTCTTTCTACTTATCTATACCGGGTTGGTCTAGAGTCTAATAATTTCAGTTATGCTGCAGCTATTGGATTATTTGAATCTATCATTGGATTAATACTTGTTTTAACGGCTAATAGTATTTCAAGAAAACTTACAGAAAGAAGTTTATGGTAGGAGGGGAGACTAGATGAAAGAATCGAAGCAGTATAAAATTTTTAAGGTCTTTAATGTTTGTATTCTATTAGTAATCATTTTTTGTACGTTATATCCGTTCATAAATGTTGTGGCACAGTCATTTAGTAGTGAGTCCTATATTAATTCAGGACAGGTAAATTTATTGCCAAAAGGTTTTAATGTAGATACCTATCAAAAAGTTCTTAGTGATGATATGTTCTGGATAAATTATAAAAATACAGTTGTTTATACAATAGTGGGGACAATCATATCCATGTTTTTAACAACTATATTTGCATATGCACTTTCAAAAAGAAGATTGGTTGGCCGCAGGTTTTTAACAGTGTTTGCCGTTTTTACCATGTTCTTTAACGGAGGCTTGATTCCAAACTATGTATTAATCAATGCATTGGGCTTCGGTAATACGATGTGGGCAATTGTTATCCCCGGAGCAATTAGTATTTACAATATGCTAATAATGAAATCCTTTTTTGAAAATATGCCTGAAGAATTAGAAGAGGCAGCTTCTATTGATGGTTTAAACACATACGGTATTTTATTAAAAATAGTTTTGCCGCTAAGTAAAGCGGTAATTGCCACAATGGTATTATTCTATGCGGTTGCATATTGGAATTCTTGGTTTAGTGCTTTCATTTATTTAGATAAAAAAGAATTATTTCCAGTAACAATTTACTTAAGAAATATGATTGCAGGGGCAACAAGCGCTATGTCAGCAGGAGCAACGTCGGCAGACAACTTAACACAGATTTCCGCCAACATTAAAGCCGTAACAATGGTTTTAACCATTTTACCAATACTATCTGTTTATCCATTTGTACAAAAATACTTTGTTTCTGGTGTCATGCTCGGCTCTGTTAAGTAATAAAACAGGACCGCTAGCTAACTGGAATTCAGCGTAGTTATTTTTCGAAGAAGTGTTTACAATATGCCATATCTTGAGAAAAAAACCTACGCTTTTCCTATATATATAAGGGGAGGAAATACCATGAAGAAAAGTTTAAAAAAGGTTGGGTTATTTCTAAGTTTATGTATGTTTGTACTTATTGCAGCTGCGTGTTCTGATGATGATGCGGCAAGCACAGAAGTATCTACAAAAGGAGCTATGGAATCGTACTCGGTTGGAGACACATTTAAAGCTACGGAACCATTTGAATTACCAATCTTATATATGGAACAGTCTACATATCCTTATGAGAAAGATTGGCTTCTATGGGATAAAATAACAGAAATTACGAATGTTACTTTAGAGCCAACAATCGTACCTTTGAGTGATTATACGCAAAAAAGAAGTTTGTTGATTAGTTCAGGTGAAGCACCATTATTAATTCCAAAAACATATCCTGGCGAAGAAACTGCGTTTGTTTCTTCAGGTGCTGCACTTCCAGTAAGCGATTACATTGATAAAATGCCTCATTTAAAAGATAAAATAGAAAAATGGAACCTAGAAGAAGAGTTAGATACTTTACGACAACAGGATGGAAAGTTTTATGTCCTTCCAGGTTTGCATGAAGAAGTTTGGCCAGATTATACATTGCTCGTTAGAACAGATGTCTTTGAAGAAAATAATATTGATATACCAACAACTTGGGATGAACTATATGTAGCAATGAAGAAGTTAAAAGAAATCTATCCAGACTCTATTCCGTTCTCCGATCGTTTTAAGTTTGATAGCACCCTAAATATTGCTGCAACAGGCTTTGGAACAAAGGCCGGTTGGGGATTTGGAAATGGATTGTCTTATATAGAGGAACAAGATGAATTTGTTTATGCACCTACTACAGACGAATACAAAGAATTAGTAACTTATTTTCATAAACTAGTAGACGAAGGGCTGTTAGATGAAGAGAGTTTCACACAGACTGATGAACAGGCAACGCAAAAATTTGTAACTGGAAAGTCCTTTATTATCAATGGTAACTCACAAACTATTAATTTACACCGCACAGATATGGATAAAACATTAGGAAAAGGAAATTATTCTATTTCAAAAATAACCGTTCCTGGTGGTCCTGCAGGTCAATTAATGGCAGGTTCTCGATTAGAAAATGGTGTTATGATTTCTTCAAAAATAAAGGAAAGTGAATATTTTGAAGCAATTCTGCAGTTTGTTGACTGGTTATATTACAGTGATGAGGGTCAAGAATTCGCTAAATGGGGAGTAGAAGGAACAACATTTACAAAAGAAGATGGAGTAAGAACATTAACGGAAGACGTCACTTATAACGGTCTAAATCCAGAAGGAACAAAAGATTTACGTGTTGATTTTGGTTTCTCAAATGGGGTTTTTGCATATGGTGGAACAACAGATTTACTTCACTCTATGATGAGTGAAGAGGAAATCAAATTCCAAAACGATATGAAAGCAGTAAAAACAACAATTCCAGCAGAACCAATTATTCCGTATTCTGTAGAAGATAGAGAAAGAGCTACTTTACAAAGCACACCATTAAAAGACTTTACGACTCAAAACACATTAAAGTTTATTTTAGGTACACGTGATTTAAGTGAATATGATGCTTTTATTAAAGAGCTAAAAAGTCAAGGGTTAGATCAATATGTAGAAACAGCAAATAAAACATACCAAGAATATAAGAAGAATAATAAATAATAGATGAAGAATTGATGAGGTATCCTATAGCGACTAGCAATAAGGATACCTTATCCTATATATTTTTTCATTAGGACATTTCTTTATTCTGAAAGAAGGTGAAAGGCATGGAACATAAAAAAGAGTTTGGACAAGGGATCTTATTTACATTCAGCAATTACGTATATTGGATATTATTAACCAATATTTATTTTGTAGCAACAAATGCAATATTCATTTTTTTCTTTATGACATTAACACCAACGTTCTCTAATATCGGTTTGTATGTTCTTGCATTAATTCCATCTGGTCCTGCTATATCAGGATTACTTTATTCCATGGAGAAATTAGTGAGAACGAAGGAACTGTCACCCACTGCGGACTTTTTCTATGGCTATCGATCAAATTTAAAAGGCACGTTTTTCACCTGGACAATAATCCTTGCCGTATACTTTGTTTTACTCATCGATTTACAATACCTCCGAATAACAGTAACTCCAGTCAATCAAATGATTTTTATCGTATTGCTTGTACTTACTCTTATTTGGACAATGCTTAGTATCAATATGTTAATGATTAATGCAAGGTTTACTTTTCGGATAAGAGATTTAGTAAAGTTATCTGCCTTTTATCAGTTTACTAAATTTAAAGAAACGATAGGCAATATATTGATATTATTTTTAGTTGCTTTTGTAACAGTATGGACGACTGATTTTTTAGTGATTTTTATTGCAAGTTTGATTGCGATGGGGATGACATTTAATTCTAAGGCGATGTTAGGTCATATTGAAAGTAATTTTCTAAAGAAGACAGGAAACAGTGATACAAGTGTATAGGATTCATAATTCAAACGAAGGAGAATAAAAATGTTAACTACGCAAGGAGTGAGGGTTTCTTCAAGAGATTACTCCTATAATATTTTAAAAGAAAAAATTATGAGTTTGGAATTAGAACCAGGTACGAAGATATCTGAAAAAGAAATTGCAGATGAGCTTAATGTAAGCAGAACTCCTGTTAGAGAAGCATTTATGAAGCTAGCACAAGAGGAATTGCTTGATATTATCCCTCAATATGGAACGATTGTATCAAGATTAAATTTAGAGCATGTAGAAGAAGGTCGCTTTATTAGAGAAATGGTGGAAAAGGAAATTGTTATACTGGTCAGTAAGGATTTTCCAGAAGTATTTCGTTTTCGATTAGAAAGTAATATTAGAATGCAAGAACTTTGTATGGAACAAAATAATTTTCAAAAAATATTTGAACTAGATGAGGAATTTCACCAATTATTATTTGCTGCCTGTCGAAAAGAACGAACATGGAATATGCTTCAGCTTCTAAATAGTCATTTTAAGCGATTACGACTGCTCAGATTTTCTAGTGATACAAATTGGGAAATAATCATTAATCAACATAAGTCCCTTTATCAACTAATTACGAATAAGGAAGGAGAAAAGGCAAGTGAAATAATGGAGAAACATCTTCGGCTAGCCTTTTTAGAACAGCATGTTTTAAAGGAAAAGTATCCAAATTACTTTATTGGCTAAAAAATATTTAAGCATTGTTTAGTAGGGAAAGAAAATTTCTATTTTATCTATTTAGATAGGTAGAGGATACATTTTAAAGGTGAAGATATGGATTATCCAAAGAAAAACCACTAACTGTTTTTTATTTCTTATATTCAGGTAAGGAGAGAGGGAGAGTGTTGATGAAAGTAATAGAAGAAGATTTTTTATTACAAAATGAATCTGCAAAAATTCTATATCATGAATATAGTAAGTCCATGCCAATAATTGATTATCATTGCCACTTAAGTCCAAAAGAAATAGCAGAAAATAAATCCTTCGATAATATTAGTGAGCTATGGTTAGCAGGAGATCATTATAAATGGAGAGCAATGCGATACTTCGGAATAGAGGAGGACTATATAACTGGAAAGGCAAGTAATTATGAGAAGTTCCAGGGTTGGGCAAAAGTTCTTCCTTATTGCATAGGAAATCCTTTATATCATTGGTCCCAATTAGAATTAAAGCGATATTTTCAGATTGACACTGTATTGAATGAAGATACTTGCGATGAAATCTGGAATATTTGTAATGAGAAGTTTAAGCAAAAAGAATATACTGCCCAAGGATTTATTGCTAAATCTAATGTCGAAATGATTGGGACAACAGATGATCCTTTAGATGATTTAGAATATCACAGCATGATAAAGGAAAATTCGGAGATTAAAACAAAGGTTCTTCCTTCTTTTCGACCTGATTCTTTACTTGAAATTAATCAAGAATCGTTCCTTTCTTATATAAGAAATTTGGGGAAGAAAACAAATACTAGCATTACAGATTACGAGATTTTTCTAAAAGCGATTAGAAAACGTATTGATTATTTTCATCTAAAAGGATGTAGAATTGCTGATCATGGGTTGGAAGAATTGCCATATGAAGAATGCACGTTAGGAGAGGCAAGTCGCATTTTTCTAGCAAAGCTAGAAGGAGCAACCATTTCTAAACAAGAGGAAAATAAGTTTAAAACGTATACATTCCTATACCTTGGACAGTTATATTCTTCCTTAGGCTGGGTGATGCAACTGCATATTGGAGCAAAGAGAAATAATAATAATCGTATGCTTCAGTCATTGGGTGCTAATACAGGCTATGATTCCATTAATGATTTTACCTTAGCAAGACCGCTTAACCAATTTTTAAATAGCTTGGATAAAGATAATCAATTGCCAAAAACAATCCTATATTCGTTGAACCCTAACCATGGTCCAATCATTGCCTCAGCCGCAGGAAACTTTCAAGCAGCAGGGGTGAAGGGGAAAATACAAAGTGGAGCCGCATGGTGGTTTAATGATCATAAAGATGGAATGATAAATCAAATGAAAGATTTAGCCAATATAGGGATTTTGTCAACATTCATTGGAATGTTAACAGATTCGAGAAGTTTTTTATCCTACACCCGGCATGAGTATTTTAGAAGAATTCTTTGTAATATGCTAGGGAGCTGGATAGAAAATGGAGAGGTCCCAAAAGATTATGATTTTATTGGAAAATTAGTTCAGGATATTTCCTATTTTAATGCAAAAAATTATTTTGAGATTAATAGAGATAATTGATAAAAAGAGATGACTTTCTAGGAGGATTCATAAGTGAAGGTAGCATTTAGATGGTTTGGTAGAGAAGATGATAGTGTTTCATTAGAGCATATTAGACAAATACCTGGAATAGATGGGGTAGTTGGAGCATTGTTTGATATTCCAGTTGGAGAGGTTTGGCCAGAAGATAGAATTATGGAGTTAAAGGAAGAAATCAATAGAAATGGTATGAGTTTAGAAGTTATTGAGAGTGTTAATATTCATGAAGACATTAAACTTGGACTTCCATCAAGAGAAAAATATATTGAAAATTATAAACAAACGATTCGTAATCTAGCAAAAGCTGGAGTGAAGGTTATCTGCTATAATTTTATGCCGATTTTTGATTGGACGCGTTCAGATCTAGCAAAGGAACTTCCTGATGGGTCGACTGTTTTAGCATATGAAAAGGGGAAAATAGAATCGATTGAACCAATGGCTTTAATTGAGCAAATGGAGAACTTATCAAATGGATACTCATTGCCAGGGTGGGAACCGGAAAGACTTAAATCCATTAAGTATCTATTTCAATTATATAAAGATGTAACAGAAGAAGATCTATTTAACCATCTTCAGTATTTCTTAGAACAAATCATTCCAGTTGCAGAAGAATGTGATATAAAAATGGCTATCCACCCAGATGATCCACCATGGTCTGTTTTTGGTTTGCCTAGGATCGTTCATTCAAAGGGAAATTTAGACAAAATTATTAAGTTAGTAGATAGTCCATCTAATGGTTTAACGATATGCTCGGGTTCTTTAGGAGCAAATCCTAATAATGATATTCCTGATATATTACGACATTTTTTGAAAAAAGAACGTGTACCTTTTGTGCATATTCGGAATATCAAAATTGCAGAAAATGGAGATTTCGAGGAAACATCCCATAGAAGTACGGAAAATGGCACGCTTGATTTATATGAAATAGTTAAGACGCTACATGATTATGAATTTAAAGGTTATTTCAGACCAGATCACGGTAGAATGATTTGGGGAGAAAAGGCAAGACCTGGTTATGGTCTTTATGATCGAGCTTTAGGAATAATGTATATATTAGGAATTTGGGATAGTTTAGAAAAAGGCGAAGGAATCAAACAGAAAGGGGAAGACAAAAATGTTGCCTTTAATTGAAAATCTATCAGGGAAAGTTGCAGTTATTACTGGCGGTGGAGGAGTACTATGTAGTTGTATGGCAAAGGAGTTAGCTAGACAAGGTGTAAAAGTAGCACTGCTTAATCGTACGTATGAAAAAGCTCAAAAGGTAGCAGAAGAAATAAATATCGCAGGTGGAACAGCTATTGCAGTTGCATGTGATGTAGTCGATGTCCATAGTGTAAAAGAAGCAGAGAAAATTGTATACGAAACTTTTGGGAACTGTGACATTTTAATTAATGGAGCGGGAGGAAATCATCCAAAGGGGGTTACATCAGAGGAAATTCTTCGTATGGAAGATTTAGATAAAGAAGGGATTACGAGTTTCTTCGATTTAACAATTGAGGGATTTTCATTTGTATTTAATCTAAATATTATCGGAACATTAATTCCTACACAAATATTTTCTAAGCAAATGCTTGGAAAAAGTGGGACTGTCATAAATATCTCTTCTATGAGCGCGCCAAGTCCAATGACAAAAGTACCAGCCTATAGTGCAGCAAAAGCGGGGATTGAAAATTTTACCAAATGGCTTGCTGTTCATATGGCTGAAACCGGAATCAGAGTAAATGCTATTGCTCCTGGCTTCTTTCTTACGAAGCAAAATGAAGGGTTGCTCAAAAACTCTGATGGCACTTATACAGACCGTACGAAAAAAATACTGGCACATACACCAGTAAGAAGATTAGGAAGACCAGAGGATTTATTGGGCACCTTATTGTGGCTAGTTAATGAAGAAACAAGTGGTTTTGTTACCGGAATCAGCGTTCCAGTTGATGGAGGGTTTATGGCTTACTCAGGAGTTTAACTGCTGAAGCTCTTAAAACAATATTTCCTGGGGAATTTCGACATTTACAAAAGATTGAAACTATCCTGAAGAGTAAAAATAAAATGAAAAGAATGATATTTTACTAGAAAATATTTCTGAAAATGTATGTGAACAAAAGAATAGGAGAGAAGGAAATGAAACCTATTATTGTAGCAGCAAAAGGAAAGGAAAAGTTAACAGAAAATTGGAAGTACTGTATCGGAACAGGAAGGCTGGGATTGGCTCTTCAGAAAGAATATCTTGATCATTTAAAAATAATCCAGGAGAAAATAGGTTTTAAATATATAAGAGGGCATGGGCTGCTTTCTGATGATGTTGGTATTTATCGGGAAATGAAGATAGGAGAAGAAGTGAAGGTATTTTATAATTTTACTTATATTGATCGTATCTTTGATTCCTTTCTTGATTTGAATCTACGCCCGTTCATTGAATTTGGTTTTATGCCGGAATTGTTAGCTTCTGGTGATCAAACAATTTTTTATTGGAAAGGAAATGTTACACCGCCGAAAGATTATCAAAAATGGAGTGATTTAGTTACAGCGGTAGTAGAGCATTTTATCGAAAGATATGGATTAGAGGAAGTAAAAAAATGGCCATTTGAGGTTTGGAATGAGCCTAACTTAGTGAATTTTTGGAAGGACACAGATAAGCAAGAATATTTTAAACTATATAAAGTAACGGCATTAGCAATAAAAGCTGTGAACCAGGATTTACAGGTTGGAGGTCCGGCAATATGCGGGGGAGCAGATGAGTGGATTGTTGATTTCTTGGAATTTTGTCATAAAGAAGAAGTGCCAGTCGATTTTGTCAGCCGTCATGCCTATACATCGCAAAGTCCTAAGAAAGTGACTCCCGATTACTATTATCAAGACCTAGTGGATAATACGGACATGCTTCAACAATTTGAGGAAGTACGTGGTCTAATTAAAAAATCAGCCTTTTCTGATTTACCATTCCATATTACAGAATATAATACGTCGTACAGTCCCATTAATCCAGTGCATGATACACCACTAAATGCTGCTTATCTTGCACGCATATTGAGTGAGGGAGGAGATTATGTAGACTCATTTTCCTATTGGACATTTAGTGATGTTTTTGAGGAGTCTGATATACCGAAGGCACCATTCCATGGAGGGTTTGGGTTAATAGCCCTTCATTCCATCCCAAAGCCTACCTTTCATTTATTTGCCTTTTTCAACAGGCTTGGTGAGGAAATGCTCTATCGCGATGCCCAAATGATTATTACTCGAAAAGAAAATGGATCTATTGCCCTTGTAGCTTGGAATACTGTGATGGAAAAAGGGGAGGGCTTTGAAAAAGATTTATTGATACAAATACCTGTTAGCAGCGACCAATACTTTCTTAAGCGGCAAAGTGTCGATGAACACCATGCGAATTCTTGGAAAGTGTGGAAAGAAATGGGGAGACCTCGTTTTCCAGACAAACAGTCAATTGAAACATTAAGAGAAGCTTCTATACCAAAGCTTATGACGGCAAAAATAAATAAAGAGGAAGAGGGCTATTTAAAGCTTGCTATTACATTATCTAAAAATGAAGTAACGCTAATAGAATTAAATGAAATGAAAGATGAAACAGAAACATATAAAGGAATCGATGATAGTCTGATAACTTCCTATACGTCTTAAAAAAGGAGTGATTGTTTAAATGAGTGGTGCATTTAAAACAGGGAAATACCGAAATGTATTTAAAGAGTTGGGTTATACAGATCATGCTATTCAGACAAAATTAGAAGATGCGTGGACTCAAATTTTTTATGGAGATAATGACACTAGAATATATTTTCCTTCTAGTGATGGTGGTTACTTATTAGATACAGGTAATCTAGATGTTAGAACGGAAGGCATGTCCTATGGAATGATGATTTCTGTCCAGTTAGATAAAAAAGAGGAATTTGACCGAATATGGAATTGGACAAAGAAGCATATGTACATGCATACTGGTGAAAATGCTGGCTATTTTGCTTGGTCTTGCAATCCAGATGGAACAAAGCGGGCGTATGGTCCAGCTCCAGATGGAGAAGAGTATTTTGCACTTGCTCTATTTTTTGCAGCACATCGATGGGGAGATGGGGAAGAACCTTTCAACTATAGTCAGCAAGCAAGAAGCTTATTACGAACCTGCCTACATAAGGGGGAAAATGGAGACGGGAACCCAATGTGGAATTTAGACAATAAGTTAATAAAGTTTGTCCCTAATTGTGAATTTACCGATCCGTCCTATCATCTACCTCATTTCTATGAGCTTTTTGCTAGCTGGGCATTTCCGGAAGATCGAGGATTTTGGAAGGAAGCTGCCAAGGCAAGTCGTGAATATTTGGAACTTTCTTGCCATCCAGAAACAGGGCTCTCCCCTGAATATGCCTTTTATGATGGGACACCAAATAATGAAAAAGGCTACGGCCATTTTTATAGTGATTCCTATCGTGTTGCTGGGAATATTGGTCTTGATTATGAATGGTTTAGAGGAAGTGAATGGGAAAGGAAAACGGCTAATAAAATTCAGAACTTTTTCGCAGAAATCGATCCTGAAGATTACAGAAGATATACGATTGATGGAGTTCCTTTTTCTGAGAAATCACTTCATCCAATTGGGTTAATTGCAACAAATGCAATGGCTTCTTTAGCAGCAGAAGGCCCGAATGCGAAACGAATGGTTGAATTATTTTGGAATACACCGATCCGAAAAGGGGATAGGCGTTATTATGATAATTGTTTATACTTTTTTAGTTTACTGGCTTTAAGTGGTAATTTCCGAATTTGGAATCCTGCAGAATAAGGACTAAAGATTATTCATACTTGTAAAAAAATTTTGATTAAATCTACGAAAATAGCATTAATCCGGTTGCACCATAAACCTTAGAAAGTTCTCTGTGGTAAAAGCAGCAGACCCTAGCGCAGAAGAGGAAAAATCGATATCTGAAAAATGGATAGCAAGTTCCGATTGATGAAAGGGTAAAGTATGATTACTTATCATTTTTTTCACGCGTGGCTCTATCCATTTTTTTGCTAAGGTTAGACGATTGCCAATAATAACTTGCTCTGGATTAAAGGTATGAATGATATTAATTATTCCAGCTCCTAAATGATCACCAACATCATTCAATAGATTGATTGCTAGCTCATTTCCTTGGTTGGCAAGTTCAATCAAATCATTTAAATGGACTTGATCTGTATCCCCATGCTTCCATTCGGAGGCTTTCGTTAATAGATATTGCTCCGATGCATATAGCTCCCAACAGCCAATATTACCACATCGACATTTCATTCCATCCTTTTGAATGGTCATATGGCCTATTTCTCCAGAATAACCATTGCTTCCTTTATACAATTCTCCGTCCATAATAATTCCAGCGCCAATACCAATTCCCGCACTTACATAGATAAGATTTTGATAAGGTTGGCCGAGACCAAATTGCTTCTCTCCATATGCTCCTGCGTTTGCTTCGTTTTCAACTAATACTGGCAGATTAAATAATTCTTCTAAAGGCTTTTTTAGGGAAACATTATGCCATCCAAGATTTGGAGCAAGCAGAATATCGCCTTCCATGTTAATAATGCCAGGTGCTCCAATACCAATCCCGATTACACCATAAGGAGACTCAGGAGCAATGTCCATTAAAGTAGTAATTATATTTTTAATAATCTGTAGTGTATCTTCAAAGGTTAAATTTACATACTTTTCATTGATTCGGTGGATGATCTTTCCTTGTAAATCAGTTAAGATTCCTAATATGTAATTGACACCTAGGTCGATACCAATCGAATAACCAGCATGTTCATTTAATAGTAACATGACAGGTCTTCTGCCCCCACTCGATTCTCCATGACCAGATTCATAAATTAATTGTTTGTCTAGTAACTCAGATACTAAGGAGGAAACAGTTCCTTTTGTTAAACCTGTTTGTTGAGCTATTTCAGCTCGGGAAATAGGAGCAGTGTTCTTAATTAAATTTAAACAGAGTGATTTATTCTCTTTTTTAACTAGTTGTTGATTCCAAGTGACATGCATAGCTATTCCTACTCTCCTTCTCATAATGATGGAATTATGTGTTTGTTGGGTTAATTTTCTACATACTCCGAATCTTGCTTTGGGTCTTAGTATAATTGATTAATTATACTATATTTTCTTTATGAACCAAACCGAAAGAGAATTTGTTTATAGTCTTTTAAGAAAAATCCAAGAGGATGTATAGAAAGTTAGTTTATTTAATATACAAACTTAGGGTTGGTTGTTATAATTTCTCTAAGAGCACTTATTTTTTAGAAATAGGAGAAGTACTGTATAGCTACCGCTTCCTTTATAATAGAATAAGGCTCAATAAATATTTGCGTAAGTATTCATAGCTAATGGAGGTGCTCACAAATTGAATTACAGAGATTTAGGAAACACAGGACTAAAAATCAGTGAAGTAAGTTTCGGTACATGGGCAATTGGTGGTTCATGGGGAAAGGTTGATGACAGTGAAGCATTAAAATCCTTAGACTTGGCGATTGAAAAAGGGGTAAACTTTTTTGATACAGCTGATGTTTATGGTGAAGGACATAGTGAAGAATTACTTGCAAAGGCAACGAAGGGAAAAGAGGATCAAATTCATATTGCGACTAAATTTTGTCGTGGCGGCGATATTTTTGCAAAGGAAACATACTCTTTGGAAAGTGTTCGCAAATATTGTGAAAATAGCTTAAAACGACTAAATAGAGAAGCAATTGATTTATATCAAATCCATTGTCCGCCAACAGATATTTTAAAAGGTGGTCAAGTATTTGAAGTACTTGATAAATTGCAGCAAGAAGGAAAAATTCGCAACTATGGGGTAAGTGTTGAAACAGTGGAAGAGGGGCTAATATGTTTGCAAAATCCAAATGTAAAAGCTTTACAAGTAATATTTAATATTTTTCGTCAAAAACCACTGGAGGAATTGATTCCTGAAGCCGAGAAAAAGGGTGTCGGAATTCTTGTTCGACTTCCGTTGGCAAGTGGATTACTTACTGGGAAATTCACGAAAGCGCATACTTTCGCTGAAGATGATCATCGAAAGTTTAATGAAAATGGAGAAGCTTTTAATGTAGGGGAAACATTTGCAGGTCTTGGCTTTGCAAAAGGTGTAGAGTTAGCGGATGAACTATCTTGGATTGCAAATGGTCGAGAGTCAATGGCTACAGCTGCATTACGATGGATCTTGGATCAACAAGGGATATCTTGTGTAATCCCTGGATTTAAAAATCGTCAGCAAATTGTTGAAAACTTAAAGGCTTTAGAAGAAAAAACATTTCATACCGAGGAATTACAAACTTTAAGAACTTTTTATGAAGAAAAAGTTAAAAATGCCATTCGAGGGCCTTACTAAATACTAAAGACAAGTTTGCAAAGAAAAAGAGCTGTGAATCATTTGATATTCACGGCTCTTTTTTCAGTTCCCTTATTTTGGTATCTCACTTTCCCCTTTAATAAATCTCCAGATGTCATGAAATACATTTACTCTATGTAAGGTAGTGATAATGACGAGAGAGACTGGACCAATGATCAGGCCAATAAAACCAAAAAGCTTGAAACCAACAAACAAGGAAATTAATGTTGCTAATGGGTCTAACCCAATGTTAGATGAGAGAATTTTTGGCTCCATAATTTGTCGTTGGACAAGCACGATAGTATAAAGCACGGATAACCCAATTGCGAGGACAATTTGCCCTGTGATAATTTCATAAATAATCCAAGGAACAAATATTAATCCTGTACCTAAATAGGGGATAATATCTACTATTCCAGTTAATAGCGCTATCGTAATAGCATAATCTACTCGGAGGATTAATAGGCCGATTAAAATAATAACGGTTGTGATGGAAACAAGTGTTAATTGAGCTTTTAAAAATCCGAACAACGCTTTCTTTAATTCAAAGAATACAGTTTTTCCACTAATTAGCCATTTAGAAGGAAAGAATTTTCCAAACTTTAAAGATAAACGAACCCAGTCTTTACTAATAAAAAATGTTGCCAATAAAGAAAATATTAGGACACTTGCTGCATTAGGAAACCAGGACAAGATAATGGGAATATTAAGGAAAATAGATTGTAAAAAATCTCCCATAACATTGCCAACTTGTTCACCAACTTTATTTATATTTGACATAATGGTATCCTGTTGGCCTGTTTCGAGATTATCAAAGGTTTGCGATATTTTATTATATAATGGGATGATTTGTCCTGCGAATAAATCTTCTATATATCGAATGATGATATCAATATGTTTTGGTACTACCTCTCCTAAATATGCTGTGCCTGCAACTATTTCTGCGATTAATAATGAAAGTAATCCAGCAAAAACAGATAAAATGAGTAGAATGCTTACAATAACCGCAAAAGCTCTTGGTAATTTACACGTAAATTGCAGGAAATTTACGAGTGGATTCATTAGAAAAGCAATAAGAAAGCCTATAATAAAAGGGTAGGTGACTTTGGATAAATAAAAGATGCTTACAAATAATAGGATGGTAGCAATAAGTACTACCATAAATCGAATCGTACGATACAAATAAGTCAAATTCAACGTTAGTCCTCCCATTTTTAGTATAATAAATAGTGGTCACTTAATTTATTAAGAATAAGAATAGAAATATATTCCTTTTGTCATTCATATTTTCTATACTTATGCTTTTTTAATCGGAAATCCTGCTTTTTATTATAAAATAATAAGTCGGATGGAAAATTTCAGCATAATTTTTTTAAAAGGAGAATTATCCATGTTTTTATTTAGCCAACCATATTTATTTTTATATTTGCTTTTGGCAATTGCACTTGTTGCCAAAAACAATTCTTTAATTATTGCCGTTGTTTTTTTGTTAGTATTAAAACTGATTGGAATAGATAATAAGCTTTTTTCTTTGATTCAATCTAAAGGAATTAATTGGGGAGTAACGATTATTACTATTGCTGTTCTTGTACCAATTGCAACAGGAGATATTGGCTTTAAAGATCTATCTGCAACATTTAAATCACCTTATGCTTGGATTGCGCTGATTTCTGGAATTATGGTAGCATTACTAGCAAAAGGCGGAGTAAATTTATTAGCCGATTCTCCTGAGATTACGACAGCGCTGGTTCTTGGGACTATTTTGTCTGTGGCTGTCTTTAATGGGGTAGCAGTAGGACCGTTAATTGGAGCAGGAATAGCTTATGCTGCAATTAAAGTGGTAGAGTGGATAACATAATCCACTCTACCGGCAGACAGTTGATTGGGATTTATGGTATAATTCAAGAATAAAAGAATATAGTGTAAAAGGGAATCAGAAAAAAATTTTTTTACTATATCTACAGTTTTTAAGTATAAAATATGAGACATTTTAACGTTTTTTGTTTATAATGAGTATGTAGTTACAATTATCTCATCTATAAGTACCAAAATCGTTTATTTTTTTATTTGAAAATGTAAGCATTTTCAAATATAGAATACTCACTTTAATGTTTAACGAAAAAACTCCCCCATCTTTTTTAAAATAAATCCGGATTACATTTTTAATTGATTTTTAGGTACATATTCAGTTAATCTAACAAAATAGTGAACATTTACTTTAGAGTGTATTCCATTGCTTTGGTTTTACAGATTTTAACAATATTGGTAACTACGATAGATACAATATGGGAGTTTGAAAGATTTGTACTACTAAAAAGAAAAAGTGTGAAGGAGAGATATGTATGGCTGTTACAAAAGGGCTTGAGGGGATTATTGCTACAACATCTTCTATCAGTTCCATTATAGATGATTCACTCGCTTATGTTGGTTATGATATTGATGTGTTAGCAGAGAATTCCAGTTTTGAAGAAGTTGTATATTTATTATGGCATCAAAAGCTACCAAATGATAGCGAATTGGCAGAACTAAAACAAGAATTAGCAGATAATGCTGAATTACCTATCTCTTTGATTGAACAAATGAAACTAATCCCGTTAGATAAGGTACACCCAATGGCTGTACTTCGCTCAAGTGTATCTTTATTAGGAGCTTATGATGAAAGCGCAGATAGCATGGATTCTGAATCAAACTATTTCAAGGCTGTAAGGCTTCAAGCGAAAATTCCAACTATCGTAACAGCTTTTTCAAGGTTAAGGAAAGGGCTTGATCCAATTTCTCCAAGAAAGGATTTAGGATTTGCCGCTAATTTCCTTTATATGCTAACTGGAAAGGAACCTGAAGCAATTGCGATAGAGGCTTTTAATAAAGCACTTGTTCTTCATGCAGATCATGAGTTAAATGCCTCAACTTTTACAGCTAGAGTATGTGTCGCTACTTTATCGGATGTATACTCAGGGGTTACGTCGGCAATTGGTGCGTTAAAAGGGCCACTTCATGGTGGGGCGAACGAAGCTGTTATGAAGATGTTGAAAGAAATCGGAAGTATCGAAAATGTAGAGCCATATATTAGAGAAAAGATGGCGAAAAAAGAAAAGATAATGGGATTTGGTCATCGTGTATATCGAAAGGGCGATCCTCGTGCGAAGCATTTAAAGGAAATGGCAAGAAAATTAACGCAGTTAACAGGGGAGCCTCAACTATATGATATGAGTATTAAAATTGAGAGCCTGTTAAAAGAAGAAAAAAATCTAGTGCCAAATGTAGACTTCTTTTCTGCATCTGTTTATCATAGTTTAGGTATTGACCATGATTTATTTACGCCAATTTTTGCTGTAAGCAGGGTTTCAGGTTGGCTTGCTCACATTCTTGAGCAGTATGAGAATAATCGTCTTATTAGACCAAGAGCAGATTATGTTGGTCCTGAACGCTTAGAATATGTACCAGTTCATCAACGTTAAAAAGGATATAATTCCCCATAGAGTAAAAGGATGATATATACTTAGTGTTGTAGAGTTTAATAAAAGGATTAACGTTTACTTAATTTTATTCGTCAGAATAGTAAATATAATCAGCTTTTATAAGCTTGTTATAATAAATTATTTCATTCTTTTTCCAATTGATTGCATTGGAAAAGGAAACTATTTTTTACGGAGGGATAGAAGCATGCAAGGAGAAAAAATTACAGTAGTAGATGGAGTATTAAATGTACCAGCAAATCCAATTGTTCCTTATATTGAAGGAGATGGAATTGGCCCAGATATTTGGGCAGCGTCATCAAGAGTAATAGATGCTGCTGTTGAAAAAGCATACAATGGAGAAAAGAAAATTGTTTGGAAAGAAGTGTTAGCTGGGGAAAAAGCATTTAATGAAACTGGAGAATGGTTACCTTCTGAAACATTAGATGTTATTAAAGAATATTTAATTGCTATTAAAGGACCATTAACTACACCAGTTGGCGGAGGTATTCGTTCTTTAAACGTTGCTCTACGCCAAGAATTAGATCTTTTTGTTTGTTTACGCCCAGTAAGATGGTTTGAAGGCGTACCATCTCCAGTAAAAAGACCTCAAGATACAGATATGGTTATCTTCCGTGAAAATACAGAAGATATTTATGCTGGAATTGAGTATGAAAAAGGTTCTGAGGCTGTTTCTAAATTAATTAACTTTTTACAACAAGAAATGGGAGTTAATAAAATTAGATTTCCTGAAACATCTGGAATTGGAATTAAACCAGTTTCTGAAGAAGGAACAAGCCGTTTAGTAAGAGCTGCGATTAATTATGCGATTAAAGAAGGTCGTAAATCTGTAACTCTAGTACATAAAGGTAATATTATGAAATATACAGAAGGTGCATTTAAAAACTGGGGTTATGAGTTAGCAGAAAAAGAATTTGGGGAAAAAGTATTTACTTGGGCTCAATATGATCGTATCAAAGAAGAGCAAGGATCTGATGCTGCTAATAAAGCACAGGCAGAGGCAGAAGCAGCAGGAAAGATTATTATCAAAGATTCTATTGCAGATATCTTCCTTCAACAAATTCTTACTCGTCCAAAAGAGTTTGATGTAGTGGCGACAATGAACCTAAATGGGGATTATATCTCTGATGCATTAGCGGCACAGGTTGGTGGAATCGGTATTGCACCTGGTGCAAATATAAATTATGAAACAGGCCATGCAATTTTTGAAGCAACACATGGAACTGCTCCAAAATATGCTGGTTTAGATAAAGTAAATCCATCTTCTGTTATTCTCTCAGGGGTTCTAATGCTTGAACATTTAGGATGGACAGAAGCAGCACAATTAGTAATTCAATCTGTGGAAAATACAATTGCTTCTAAAGTTGTTACCTATGACTTTGCTCGTTTGATGGAGGGCGCAACGGAAGTGAAATGCTCAGAATTCGGTGATGAATTAATTAAGAACATGGGTTAATAACAAATAGAAGAAGAGATAGTCTCATCTCTTCTTCCTTTTTGTCTAAAATAGCAGTTTGGTGTATTGGATTAGAATGGGATAAGCTAATATGAAATAGTGTTACTAGATTTGAGTAAAAGGGGACTCTGCCTAGTAAATTGCCTATTAGTGGCTCATGCATTCTTGGTCTAATAAGGGGGATATTATATGGTTAAGCGCAAGAAAATTTCAATCATTGGTGGTGGATTTACGGGATCCACAACAGCATTTCTACTTGCTCAAAAAGAGCTTGGAGATATTGTTTTATTAGATGTTCCGCGAAATGAAAATGCAACTAAAGGTAAAGCCTTAGATATGTTTGAAGCGAGTCCTGTACAAGGGTTTGATGCAAATATTATTGGAACATCCGATTATAAGGATACTGCAGATTCTGATATTGTCATTATTACAGCTGGTATGGCAAGAAAACCAGGTATGAGTAGAGATGATCTTGTACAGACAAATCAATCCATTATGATATCAGTAACGAGGGAAATAGTGAAATATTCCCCTAATTGTATCATTATTGTACTTACGAATCCTGTTGATGCAATGACTTATACAGTCTATAAGGAATCAGGTTTTCCGAAAAATAGGGTTATTGGTCAGTCAGGTGTCTTAGATACCGCTCGTTTTCGAAGCTTTGTTGCGATGGAGCTAAACCTTTCTGTTAAAGATATTACAGGAATTGTATTAGGAGGACACGGAGATGATATGGTTCCGCTTATACGCTATTCGTATGCAGGTGGAATCCCGTTAGAATCGCTCATTCCGAAGCATAGATTGGAAGAGATTATTGAAAGAACAAGAAATGGTGGTGCCGAAATCGTAAATCTACTTGGGAATGGAAGCGCTTATTATGCTCCGGCGGCTTCATTAGTGGATATGTGTGAGGCAATTATGAAAAGTCAAAGACGAGTTCTTCCAACCATTGCTTATTTAGAAGGAGAGTACGGGTATAACGATCTTTATCTAGGTGTCCCTACGATTTTGGGCGGTAATGGAATCGAACAAATTATAGAACTTGATTTAACAGAAGATGAAAAAGCAGCATTAGAAAAATCTGTTCATTCCGTTCGTCATGTAATGACAGTATTAAATTGAATAAATGAGAAAAATCGGTCGAACATAAAAGTTAGCCGATTTTTTTATGGAATTAATTAAGTTACAAGCCTAGTTTTTCTAAAAGTATCATTGTTATAGCCTGCGCGTTTAAATCAATACTTCCTTTTGGAAATAGTAACGAAATGTTTTTTCCATTTTCGCTACACAATATATTATAATGTAAATAGGTATAAGGGGACTTAAGGGGAATTAACATATTTGGAGGCTGTATATGAAGAAAAAGGTATTAGTTGTAGATGATGAACAATCTATCGTAACTTTACTAAAGTATAATTTGCAACAGGCGGGGTATGATGTATTGACTGCCATGGACGGAGAAGAAGGATTGAATCTAGCTTTAACTGCTAATCCAGATGTCATCCTACTTGATTTAATGTTGCCAAAAAAAGATGGGATGGATGTTTGTAAAGAACTACGCCAACAGAAAGTGTTAACTCCTATATTAATGTTAACAGCAAAAGATGATGAGTTCGATAAAGTATTAGGACTTGAGCTTGGTGCAGATGATTATATGACCAAACCTTTTAGTCCGAGAGAGGTTATCGCCCGTATAAAAGCTGTTTTAAGAAGAACTCAGATGCAAGTGCCAACATCATCTAATGAAGTAAACACAGATGAGGATGAAGGTATTAAAATTGCAGAGTTGAAAGTCCTTCCTAATTATTATGAAGCCTATTTTAAAGGGGAATTATTAGAATTAACGCCTAAAGAATTTGAGCTATTATTATATCTTGTAAAAAACAAAGGCAGAGTTTTAACAAGAGACCAGCTGTTAAGTGCAGTTTGGAACTATGACTTTGTAGGCGATACAAGAATTGTAGATGTACATATTAGTCATTTACGAGAGAAAATTGAAGAAAATACAAAAAAACCTATATATATTAAAACAATTCGTGGTTTAGGCTATAAATTAGAGGAACCAAAGTAAATGAAGAGTTTTAAATCCCGATTAATGGCTAGTGTTTTATTTACTATTTTTATCGTGTTTTTATTTGTTGCTATTTTTATTGAGTCTTATAATAAGAAAACCTTTATGGATTCTTTTGATCACCGCCTAGAAAGAGAGGCTACATTAATAGCAAAGCAAATAATGAATAACGGTAGGATTTTAAAAGTTAATAATGATTTAATAATCGAATATAGCGAAGCATTAGAGTTACAGATTACGATTATTAATGAATCTGGCGAGATATTGTTCAATGTGGGAGAGCTGCAGACAGATGAAGAATATGAAAATCAAATGCAGGCTTTGTTATTAAATGAAAAAGTAAATGCCGTTGCGATTGATGGTAACCCTAACTTTCATTTTTACCAACTGGAGCTTTCTGATGAAGAAGGCGGCCAAGGTTATTTGCTAATAGGGGCAAAAGTAGACGAGATAGAAAATGCATACCAACATATCAATTGGATTATTTTTTCTTCGTTTGTATTTTCATTCATAGTAATTTATCTAGTTGGTTATAAATTAATTTATCGTTACACAAGGCCAATTGAGTCGGCTACCAAAGTTGCTGTTGATTTGGCAAATGGCAATTATCATGCTAGAACATATGAAGATCGAGTAGATGAGACAGGGATTCTTAGTTCTTCTCTTAATAAGGTTGCCAAAGATATGCAAGAAATGGTAAAAGCACAAGAAATACAAGAAGATCGTTTAGGTACTTTGATTGAGAGTATTAGTAGTGGCCTTCTTTTAATAGATAGCAGAGGGTATATTAATTTAATCAATAAATCCTATAAAGATATTTTCTCTGTTCGTTCAGCTGACTATCTTTATAAACAATATTATAAAGTTATTCCATATAGACAAGTTACAGATCTTGCGGAAGAAATTTTTATGACAGAACATAAAGTTATTCGAGACATGACACTTGAAATTAAAAATGAGAAAAAGAGCTTTCAGGTTTATGGAGTTCCCATTATTGGGACAAATGATAGGTGGATGGGGATTTTGCTCGTTTTTAATGATATTACGGAGTTGAAGAAGCTAGAACAAGTTCGGAAAGACTTTGTAGCCAATGTTTCACACGAGTTAAAAACGCCTATTACTTCTATTAAGGGATTTTCTGAAACACTTCTTGATGGGGCGATGGAAGATAAAGAGACGCTGGAAGAATTTTTGCGAATTATTTTAAAAGAGAGCCATCGATTACAGACTTTAATTCAAGATCTTCTAGATTTATCAAAATTAGAACAACATCACTTCTCTTTAAATAAAGACGAGTTTAATTTGGTGGAAATTTTAAATAAGGCAACAAAAATGCTAGAAGGTCGAGCAGAGGCGAAAAATATAAAACTGAAATTTCCTCAATCAAATGAAATTATCCAGATTCAAGGAGATAGAAGTCGGTTAACTCAAGTCTTTTTAAATTTAATCACAAATGCTGTGATTTATACTCCAAACGATGGCGAAATCAACGTCTATGTTGTGGAAAAGAAAAAGAAAATTGAAGTTAGAATTCAAGATACAGGAATTGGAATCGATTCGGCAGAAATTCCAAGAATATTTGAGCGCTTTTATCGCGTAGATAAAGCAAGAAGTAGAAATTCTGGCGGAACAGGGCTAGGTCTTGCAATTGTTAAGCATTTAGTTGAATTACATAGAGGAACGATTCATGTGGAAAGTGAAATGGGTGTAGGAACTACCTTCACGGTTATTTTGCACAAGGAATTTCCATTTTAAGGACAGGGGATACTGACATCGGTATCCTCTTTTTTCTAAATCTAGCACATTTTCCTATGGTATCAGCGCCAGTTCACACGGCGCTAAACGGTGCCTTCCGCTTTTCACTGTCTAGCTTCAGTGCCTATCGGTTAGCAAACTTCCGACTATCTCCCTACGATAAGTCAACATCGACTCACTGCCGTTCCTCGTGTTTCCTTTATCTCAGTCGAGAGTCTCCAGTTTGTACACCGATAAACAGGCCCTTCCGCTTTTCATTGTCTAGCTCCAGTGCCTATCGGTTAGCAAACTTCCGACTATCTCCCTACGATAAGTCAACATCGACTCACTGCCGTTCCTCGTGTTTCCTTTATCTCAGTCGAGAGTCTCCAGTTTGTACACCGAAAAAACAGGCCCTTCCGCTTTTCATTGTCTAGCTCCAGTCACCAGCGCCAGATGAACTTCACGATTGTCTCTACGATAAGTCAACATCGTATCACTATCGTTCTTCGTGTTTCCTTTATCTCAAGAAAATCGCTCCAGTTCACACGGCGCTAAACGGTGCCTTCCGCTTTTCTTCTCTTTACATTGTTTTTACATTTGGTTTATGGTGGGTTTACACTTTGTTGATACAATAATTTGTGAAGTCCCCCTTATCCATTTGGTTAAGGACTTAAGCTGAAAGCTACCCCGCTTTTGGCTTCCCCTGTGTAAAATTAGTCTTGGAAGAGGGAAGAATTGGTTCTCGCTCGTTAGTAGAATAGATAGTTTTCTCCAATTCAAGACCATGTCAATATACCTAAAATGTTTTTATTAAAGTTGTAAAAATAGCAGAGATAGTTGGTAAAAGGTGTTTGTTCCACGTTTATTTCGTCGATGAATGAAATAAATATAAGCGTAGGAAGGAACCTCTTTTTCAGCAATCTCTGCCTTTTTACATTTATGTATATGTCATGTAAAATAAATAGTATTGAGCCATGTAACAATCATCGTTTTTTTTACGAGATAACATAACACATAAATAGGATGGAGGAGGATTTCTTGAAAAAGAAATTAATATTAATAGACGGTAATAGTATTGCCTATCGCGCGTTTTTCGCTTTACCGCTTTTAAATAACGATAAAGGTGTACATACAAATGCTGTTTACGGTTTTACCATGATGTTAATGAAAATTTTAGAAGAAGAGAAGCCAACACATGTTTTAGTAGCCTTTGATGCAGGAAAAACAACTTTCCGACATAAAACATTTAGTGAATATAAGGGAGGGCGTCAGAAGACACCACCAGAATTGTCAGAGCAATTCCCTTATATAAGAGAGCTATTGAAATCCTATGGTATCCATCATTACGAATTAGAAAACTATGAAGCAGATGATATTATTGGAACTCTTTCTCTTCAAGGAGAAAAGGATGGGTTTGAAGTGGTTGTTATTTCTGGTGACAAAGATTTAACACAATTGAGCTCAGATAAGACAACTGTTTATATCACAAGAAAAGGGATAACAGATATGGAATCCTATACGCCTGAACATGTTCAGGAAAAATACGGTCTAACTCCAGATCGTATTATTGATATGAAAGGCTTAATGGGAGATAGTTCAGATAATATTCCTGGTGTTCCTGGGGTAGGAGAAAAAACAGCAATTAAATTGTTGAAGGAATTTGATTCATTAGAAAAATTGGTAGAGTCTATTGACCAAGTAAGTGGTAAGAAGCTGAAAGAAAAGCTAGAAGAATTTAAGGATCAAGCTTTAATGAGCAAAGAACTAGCTACTATTACAAGAAAAGCTCCTCTAACAATAACTTTGGAAGATACAGAATTTCCTGGAATGCAAATAGAAAAGCTAAAAGAAATGTTCAAGGAGCTTGGATTTAACTCTTTACTCGAAAAATTAGGAGAAACACCTGAACAAGAGGAACTAGTGTTAGAAGATATAAATTTTGAAACGGTTGAAAATATTACAGAAGCTATTTTTTCTGATATAAATATAATGTATGTCGAAGTATTGGAGGATAACTATCATTATGCCCCAATCTTAGGTATCTCTTTATTAAATGACACAGGAGCATACTATCTACCGATCAATCAAGCTTTAGTATCGTCTGCTTTCAAAGCATGGGCAGAAGATGAAAACAAAGAAAAGATTGTTTATGATGCTAAAAGATCGGAAGTGTCTTTACGACATCAAGGGATTCATTTAAAAGGAATTACGTTTGATGTTCTTATTGCTGCATATTTAGCAGATCCTTCTGCAACGATTGAAGATGTTGCTTCTGTTGCTAAAAAATATGGCTATCTTAACTTACAATCAGATGAAGCTTTCTATGGAAAAGGAGCAAAAAGAAAGGTTCCAGATCAAGAATTCTTATCTGATCACATCGTAAGAAAAGCATTCGCTATGCAGGCTATACAAGAGAAAATGGAAGATGAATTAAGAAAGAATGACCAAGAAGCACTATTTTATGATTTAGAAATGCCATTAAGCCTAGTGCTAGCTGATATGGAGTCAACGGGAGTGAAAGTGGATGTTGATCGCTTGAAAGCAATGGGAGAAGAGCTTTCCGAAAGACTGAAAGAAATTGAAGGGCGAATTTATGAGCTTGCAGGTGAAACCTTTAATATTAACTCTCCGAAGCAGCTCGGTGTTATTTTATTTGAAAAGCTTGGCTTGCCAGTTGTGAAAAAAACGAAGACAGGATATTCAACCTCTGCTGATGTGTTGGAACAGCTTGCAAGTTCACATGAAGTAATTAGAGAAATCCTTGAATATAGACAGCTTGGTAAATTACAGTCAACCTATATAGAAGGCTTGCAAAAAGTGGTACATAATGGAAGAATTCATACAAGATTTAATCAAGTATTGACACAAACAGGTCGTTTAAGCTCTATTGATCCTAACCTTCAAAATATTCCAATTCGGTTAGAAGAAGGAAGAAAAATTAGACAAGCATTTGTACCGACAGAAAAGGATTGGGTTATTTTTGCTGCTGACTATAGCCAAATCGAGTTACGTGTTCTTGCTCATATTGCCAATGACGAGAAATTAATAGAAGCATTCAGAGAAGACCATGATATCCACACAGAAACAGCTATGTCCGTTTTTCATGTAGAAGCAGATGCGGTCACTTCTAATATGCGAAGACATGCAAAAGCGGTTAACTTTGGAATTGTATATGGTATTAGTGACTATGGGTTATCGCAAAGCTTGCACATTACGAGAAAAGAAGCAGCCAAGTTTATTGAACGCTATTTAGAAAGCTATCCAGGAGTAAGGAGTTATATGGAAGAAATTGTGGCAGATGCAAAACAAAAAGGATATGTCTCAACATTGCTTCATAGAAGAAGGTATTTAGCTGATATCACAAGCAGAAACTTTAATCTTCGAAGCTTTGCCGAGAGAACAGCAATGAATACACCAATACAAGGCAGTGCCGCTGACATTATAAAAAAAGCGATGATTGAAATGGCAAAACGTTTAGAAGAAGAAGGATTACAGGCTAAATTATTATTACAAGTGCACGATGAATTAATCTTTGAGGCTCCAAAAGAAGAAATCGAGAAGTTGAAAGAAATAGTTCCAGATGTAATGGAACATGCAGTTGAATTAAGTGTTCCTTTAAAAGTGGATTACTCTTATGGACCAACTTGGTATGATGCGAAGTAATAAATGATTATTTTATAATATTGGTGAGAAGTAAAGAATCATGAGCAATTTTCTCAAGGAAATGAGGTATATGAGGTGCCAGAATTACCAGAAGTTGAGACGGTACGTAAAACGTTAAAACAATTAACGCAAAATAAAGTAATTAAGGAAGTTGTTGTGTCATGGGCAAAAATGATTAAAAAACCAGAAAATGTAGAAGAGTTTTCCGATGCATTAATTGGTCAAACCATCCTTGATGTAAAAAGACGAGGCAAATTCATTTTAATTGAAACAAATGATTTTACGATTGTTTCGCATTTGCGAATGGAAGGCAAATACGGTGTGTTTCAAGCTGGTGAACCCGTTGATAAACATACCCATGTTATTTTCTTTTTTGAAGATGGTTCTGAATTAAGATATAAGGATGTACGTAAATTTGGAACAATGCATTTATTTAAAAAGGGTGAGGAATTAAATGCCATGCCACTGTCTCAATTAGGTCCTGAACCATTTGATGCTGATTTTACGATTGCTAATTTTACAGAGCGATTATTAAAAACCAGCCGAAGCATAAAAACGGCATTATTGGATCAAAAAATTGTCGTTGGTTTAGGCAATATTTACGTAGATGAAGCATTGTTTCGAAGTGGCATTCATCCAGAGCGATTAGCAAATTCGTTAAAATCTGCCGAAATGGAGAAACTATATAAAGAGATTATTGCTACTTTATCGGAAGCTGTTGAAAAGGGTGGTAGTACGATTCGTTCTTATGTAAACACACAAGGGCAAATAGGAATGTTCCAGCTTGAACTATATGTATATGGCCGAAAAGGGCAAGACTGTAAAGTATGTGGACATACATTAGAAAGAATTATTGTCGGAGGAAGAGGAACTGTTTTTTGTCCTAATTGTCAAAAAAAATAAAACAATAAATCTAAATTAACATTGGATGGGCTCTTTCCATATAGTATATTACTATTGATTTGGAAGGAGCTTATCTTTATGGCCCAGGTGTTTTCTCTTTTATTAATAGCAATCGCTGTTAGCATCGATAGCTTTAGTGTTGGGTTTACTTATGGTCTGCGAAAAATGAAAATGCCCTTAAATTCTATCCTTATTATCGCCTGTTGTTCCGGTCTGACACTGCTTACAGCAATGTTGGTAGGTCATGTTATTTCAAGGATATTCTCCCCCTCGTTTGCAGAGAGTTTAGGTGGCATTATATTAATAATATTAGGTGGATGGATTCTTTACCAATATTTTAAGCCAAGCAAGGAAAAGGAAGTATTAACAGAAGAAAAGAATATTATTAATTTTGAAATAAAATCTTTAGGTATCGTTATAAATATATTGAAGAAACCTTTGTCAGCCGACTTTGATAAATCGGGAACAATTACAGGGGTAGAAGCAGTTATGTTAGGCTTTGCTCTGTCTTTAGATGCCTTTGGCGCAGGAATTGGAGCTTCCATGCTAGGACTTCCTCCACTTTTTTTAACACTTTCCGTTATCTTTATGAGTACATCCTTTGTTTCGTTAGGGATTTATCTAGGTAAATTTCTGTCAGAAAAAAGTTATATGGATAAATTTTCTTTTATCCCAGGGATTATTTTAATTATTATTGGGATATTTAAACTCTAAATCGCTTGAAAAAATTAGCGAATAGGTTATATTTTCTAAGGTGGTGACCCTCCTTGGCGAATCGCCTTAGGAATTTCACCTATCTATTGCTTTATATATTTACAAAAGTGTTTGTTCATTTAATTTTGTTACATACTAAATTTAATAAGGCAGGTATTGTCATGACATTAATAGTAGGCTTAACAGGGGGGATTGCGAGCGGCAAATCGACAATATCCTCCTATTATCAATCATTGCATATTCCGATTATTGACGCTGATATCGAGTCTAGATTAGCTGTTGAAATAGGAGAACCAGCATATGTAGAAATTGTTGCTCATTTTGGTAAGGATATTCTTCATCAAGATGGTACTTTAAATCGCCAAAAGCTTGGAGAAATTATTTTTTCGAATGAAGGGGAACGGGATGTGCTTAATAGTATCGTTCATCCTGATGTAAGAAGGAGAATGGATGAAAAGCAAAGACAAGCCGTTAAGATGGGCGAAAAAATCGTAATTTTAGATATCCCATTACTATTTGAAAATAAATTAAACACAATGGTTGATCGAACTATTTTAGTATATGTAGATCGAGATATCCAAATAGCAAGGTTAAGGAACAGAAATAATTTAAGCTATGAGCAGGCAGTTAATAGAATAAATGCGCAGATGCCTTTGCTGGAGAAAAAAGCTCTTGCTGATGAAGTAATTAATAATAATGGGACAATCGAAAATTCATTACAGCAAGCGAAGAATATTTTGGAAAAGTGGCATGTTTTTCCTATCTGACATTAGGTTATAGGTGAAATTTAATATAATTACTTGTACAAGCCTTTAATTTTATATAATATGAAGATAAGTATATACATGGAACAAAGAATTCGGAGCTGATATGAAATGAGATGTCCTACCTGTCAACATAATAACACCCGTGTTCTTGATTCACGACCAGTTGATGAATATAAATCGATTCGTAGAAGAAGAGAGTGTGAAGCCTGTGGCAATCGATTTACAACTTTTGAAAAAGTAGAAGAGATTCCTTTGATTGTAGTGAAGAAAGAAGGAACACGTGAAGAATTTAGTAAGGATAAAATATTGCGTGGTTTAATTAGAGCATGTGAGAAGAGACCGGTTGCATTAAAACAACTGGAGGAAATTACTGCAGAAGTAGAGAAAGAGCTTCGAAGTAATGTTGCCTCAGAGATAAAGAGTGAAATAATTGGAGAAATGGTAATGGATCGCTTAGCAAAAGTTGACGAAGTGGCATATGTACGGTTTGCTTCTGTTTATCGCCAGTTTAAAGATATAAATGTGTTTATTGACGAACTTAAAGAATTAATCAAAAAAGACTAGCGAATTTTATCCCTCTCTATACGGACCATAAGACTCTCTCCTTTTGCTTAGGAGAATACGAGGAGTAAAGTTGGGAGATTGTTGTCCATAAAGATCCGATTGGTTCAACTATGGATGGGGGGAAAAACTCATTAATGAGTTTCACTTTATGGAAATGATTACTAAGGGAGCTGAAGATTTCTTTGGCTCTTTTTTGCCTTTCAACTCCTTTGATGGAAATAGAATGTAAGGAAGGGGGACTTAATATGTCTCAGCACTGGCAAGACCTACTTCCCGTCGACAGATATCGAGTAGCTGTGAATGGACTCTTAAGTGATTATGATCGAAAAACAATCACATTCTTGTATCAACCATTAATTGGGACACAGTGTTTAGCTTTATACATGACTTTATGGGCTGAAGTAGAAGAAAATCGCTTGTGGTCCATGACAAATACACATCATAGCTTAATGAATTTCATGAGCTGTGGTTTAAATGATATATATGAAGCAAGACTAAAGCTAGAGGGAATTGGTCTTTTAAAAACGTATTTAAAGAAGGAGGATGGCAATCGCTCGTTTATTTATGAATTGCAGCCACCTTTATCGCCAGCACAATATTTTCTCGACGGAATGTTAAATGTTTATTTATATCGAAAAATTGGAAAAGCACAATATAGCAGATTGAAGAAATTCTTTTCCGATGAAAAAATTGTTGATCCAAGTTTTCAGCTTGTAACAAAAGGTTTTCAAGAGGTATTTATGTCTGATCATGGAAGTGCTGTTCGGGCAATACATGAATTAGAGGATGAAGAAGAGACTGACCAAACCTATATTGGAAGAGAAGAGCAGACTGGAATTCAAATTACGAAGGTGGATTTTGATTTTGAACTACTCTATGCAGGAATACACGATTCTTTACTTTCGAAAAAAGCCTTTACCAAAAAGGTGAAGGAAGCGATACAAAATCTTGCCTTTATCTATGGAATTGACCCCATTCAAATGAAGAATATCGTTATCAGTGCAATTAATCAACAGGATGAGATTGATATGGAAGAATTAAGAATAGCTGCTCGTGATTGGTATCAATTTCAGCATAACGATTTGCTGCCAATGTTAGTTGACCGAAAACAGCCGCAGAAGGATTATTCGTCTATGGATGCTCCAAAATCAAAAGAGGAAGAATTAATCTATTATTTAGATCATACTTCTCCTCGTGAAGTATTAAAAGATATTTCAGGAGGTGCTGAACCATCTAAAACGGATTTGCAAATAATCGAAGAAATTATGTTTTCACAAAAGCTCTTACCTGGAGTAATAAATGTGCTTATTCAATATGTTATGCTAAAAACAGATATGAAATTAACGAAAGGTTATATAGAAAAGATAGCTGGTCAATGGGTAAGAAAGAATATTCGTACGGTGAAGGATGCAATGGATTTAGCGAAAAAGGAACATAAGCAATATATGGAATGGGCGCAAGGTAAAAAAAATCAACAATCAAAGTCAACTCGTCGCAAAGCAATTCGTACAGAAAAAATTCCAGAATGGTTTGGACAACAAGATCAGGGGAATGAAGAAGCAAATAAAACAGCGGAACAGAATCAAGATAATGCAGCAAGCGACAAAGACTTGGAGCAGAAGAAAAGAGAGCTGGAAGAACGCATAAAAAAATTAAAAAAATAGGTGGTGAATCAAACGGTGGAAAGGATTAATGATACGTTAAAGAAGTTTGGGGCAGGTAATAATTTTCAGGAACGTTACCGTGCGATGAAACAGGAAGTACTTGCACACCCTGATGTGAGGGCCTTTTTACGCGAGCATGAAGATGAGTTGACTTCCAATGCGGTAGATGTGGGAATGATGAAATTATATGAATATGCTAATCAAAGCAAGGCTTGTAATAAGTGCCCAAGCCTTCAAGGTTGTGTGAATATGATGCAGGGTTATCATCCGAGTCTAGTTGTTATGAGGGGGAATATTGAGATTCAATATGACCGCTGCCCAAGGAAGCTCCAAGAGGATAACCAAAAGAAAAAAGAAAAATTAATCCAAAGTTTATATGTGCCCAAGGACATTTTAGAAGCATCTTTTGACAGGCTGGACATAGAAGGAGAAAGAATGGAAGCAGTAGATGCAGCTATTCGATTTGTAGAGGAGTATAAACCTGGTCAAAGACAAAAGGGAATATACTTTTACGGTGAATTTGGAGTGGGTAAATCCTATATTTTAGGAGCCATTGCAAACGAACTTTCTCAAAAGCAAATTTCTTCTATGATCGTATATGTTCCTGAATTATTTAGGGAAATGAAAAGCTCGATTGCTAATAGTACATTAAATGACAAAATCGAAAGCATCAAAAGGGAGCCGATTTTAATGCTGGATGATATTGGTGCAGAAACAATGTCTAGTTGGATTCGAGACGAGGTATTAGGACCAATCTTACAGTTTAGGATGTTAGAGAATTTACCGACTTTATTTACATCTAATTTTGACTTTAGTGGACTAGAGCATCATCTTACCTACTCTCAAAGAGGAGAAGAGGAAAAGATGAAAGCAATGAGAGTAATGGAAAGAATTCGTTACTTATCTACACCGATTCATGTAAAAGGTAAAAATAAGCGGATATAAAAAATTTATACTAGATGTTTATAAGTGTAAGGAGTAGTGTTGAGTTGACGGAAATTTCGAATGCAGAAAAATTACTGGTAAAGCGTTATAATCAATTTCTTTTCTTTGTATCCATCACTATTTTGCTATTGTTAATCCCATTTTTTCTCTCGTTTTATAGCCCGGGAATTTATAAAATAATCTTGGCATTATTGGTATTCGGATTAACTTATACGTATGTTACAAAAAATAGAAGGTTACTTGCATACGTAAGAAATCTTTGCGAAAAACGATCCATTTCTTTACAAATGATGTATATAAGATACATTATTGTGTATGTCATTATAGTAGGAGCAATCGTATTCTTTTTGTGAATTTGGATATTACGAACGAAGACAGACTAATTAAAAGTCTGTCTATTTTTTATAGAAAAGAAAACCCTGGGCTATGCCTAGGGTTCCAAAAAGCTTACAGCGTGGTATTAAAAAAGCTTCCTCAAGGTGCTAAAATATTTTTGGTTCGCCAACCGAAAATAAATAGCCAGGAGGAAGTCCTTATGTCAAAAGACAATAATAGTTTAGCACACACAACTTGGAATTGTAAGTATCACATAGTATTTGCACCAAAATATAGAAGACAAATAATTTACGGGAAAATAAAGAAAGATATTGGACAAATCTTACGTACCTTGTGTGAGAGGAAAGGCGTGGAGATAATAGAAGCAACAGCGTGTAAGGATCACGTACATATGTTAGTGAGTATTCCGCCAAAATTAAGTGTATCAGCATTTGTAGGATATCTAAAAGGAAAAAGTAGCTTGATGATATTTGATCGACATGCACAACTGAAATATAAATATGGAAATCGAAAATTTTGGTGTACAGGATATTATGTAGATACGGTAGGAAGAAACAAAAAGGTAATAGAAGAATATATACGTAATCAAATACAAGATGATATAGTCGCAGAACAATTAACGATAATGGAATATATTGATCCATTTACAGGGGAAGAAGTGAAGAAAAAGAAACGAAATAATTAGGAGAGAAGGCCTTTGAGGTCTGGCCAGTAGAAGTAGTACAAATGGCGAACCTTTCAGTAGCCCTTTAGGGTTTGGTCAGTAACAAAGGCTTTCAGCCGCAGAGAAAACCACCCGTTCTCACGGGTGGTCCTTATTTAGAAAAGGCAATTCCTCTATATTGTAAGCATATATTACGATAACGGACATACTCCGATGATTTTCCTTATTTTATAGTCTATTTTCTCTCTATCCCCCATATATATGGAATCGAGGACTTCTTTATAAAGGGGGGATACGGTTGATCGAAATTCAATTTCATTCTGAAAAAGATGCAAAGAAATTTTTGCGTTTAATGAATAAACAGGTAAAACTTGCTGAGTCGATTGAAAGAATAAGTGATGACAATAGTGGAAATGTCGTTAAAATAGATGGAAGCAGTCAGGTAGTGCAAAAATGCTTAACCGCTTTTATCTTGCATATTAAAACAGATGATTGGGCAAAAGAAATATTACAAAATCGTTATTTCTATATGGATGAATTAGAACAACGGAGTATATTAGAAATTCTTCATAGTTTAATAGAAGAAGAGCGTGAAGGACTAGCAAATATAACAAAAGATATTAATATAAAAGCATGTCTTGCAGAAAGTATGAATAATTTTATGGTGGAAACACATCATGCATTTTCTTTTGATTCATTTGTGACCTTTCGATTAAAGGCTTTTTTTGAAAAGCTACTAAAATACATAGAATTATCGATTGATGAGTACAAAATGGAACAAGAATATCAGGTGTTTATTCATAGCTTACGAAATTCCCTTTCTAAAAAAACTGCAAAAGTGAATCATATTCATGTTTTAGTTGACTTAGAAATCCAGTTTTTTGATACCGAATATCAAGAGATTCCCCAACAGGAATTAATGATGTTGTATGAGCAAAGAAGTTTAGCTTCTTCTCCCTATTATATTGACCCATATTCTTTAGGACCACTGCTGGCAATTGCTCCGAAAACAATCTATTTATATACTGAAGATAGGGAGTTGCCTATTGTGCGAACAATTTTAAACATTTTTGAAGAGAGAGTACAGCTTCTTGAAAAGGGTCATTTTTTCCTAAGAATAAACACTCAAAAAGAAATAAAATAAGATTTTTATCTCCCCTTGATTTTATGTTTAGAAAAGCATATAATAACGTACATAAATTAACTATAACTTATACATGTATTGATAAGGACAATAGTTTTCTTGTACGGTTTAAAGAGAGGGAAGGATGCTGGGAACTTCCTAACACGATGAGATTACTTACCACCTTTAAACTTCAGTCAGGAACAGGGAACCTAAGTAATGACTGGCGGTCTCAGCAGCCGTTATCTGTTTAAACTAAAGTCAGACAATGGATTGTCTGAGAATTAGGGTGGAACCACGTGTTTATATTTATAAAACTCGTCCCTTCGCATAGGGATGGGTTTTTTTGCGTTCAATCGGTTCTTATCGTACATGAAAAGCTTAATGGCGAGAATGAAGGAGGAAGTTTTATGTCAGATCTAATTAACATTACATTTCCAGATGGAGCGGTAAAGGAGTTTCCAGTAGGGACAACAACAGAAGATATTGCCGGTTCCATTAGCCCAGGGTTAAGAAAAAAAGCACTTGCAGGAAAAATAAATGGTTCATTATATGATTTGAAAAGACCAATTTTAGAAGATGCTTCTTTTGAAATTGTTACACCTGATAGCCCGGATGCACTAGAAATTTTGCGTCATAGCACTGCACACTTAATGGCACAAGCGATTAAACGTATCTATGGAAATGTAAAGCTTGGTGTAGGTCCAGTTATCGAAAATGGGTATTATTATGATATTGATTTAGAGCAATCATTAACACCAGAAGATTTACCGGCTATTGAAAAGGAAATGAAGAAAATAATCAATGAAAATCTGGAGATTGTTCGTAAAGAAGTAAGCAGAGCGGAAGCGATTGAGCTTTTTAAAGAAATGGATGACGAATATAAGCTAGAATTAATTGATGCAATCCCAGAAGATGAAACGGTAACACTTTATCAACAAGGTGAATTCGTTGATCTATGTCGTGGTGTACATGTTCCTTCAACTGGAAAACTAAAAGAGTTTAAATTACTAAATATTGCTGGGGCTTATTGGAGAGGAAATAGCGATAATAAAATGCTTCAGCGTATTTATGGAACTGCATTCTTTAAGAAGAATGAGTTAGAGGAGCACTTACGATTTTTAGAAGAGGCGAAGGAAAGAGATCATCGTAAAATTGGGAAAGAATTAGATTTATTTATGACTTCTCAAAAAGTGGGACAAGGCCTACCGCTATGGCTTCCAAAAGGTGCAACAATCAGACGCATTGTAGAGCGCTATATAGTAGACAAGGAAGAAAGATTAGGCTATAACCATGTATATACACCGATTATGGGTAGTGTAGACCTGTACAAGACCTCTGGTCACTGGGATCATTATCAAGAGGATATGTTCCCAGTAATGGAAATGGATAATGAACAGTTAGTGCTTCGTCCAATGAACTGTCCACATCATATGGTTGTTTATAAAAATGATATTCACAGCTATCGCGAATTGCCAATTCGTATCGCAGAGCTTGGAACAATGCATCGTTATGAAATGTCAGGTGCATTATCTGGATTACAGCGTGTTCGTGGAATGACATTAAATGATGCGCATATCTTTGTAAGACCAGACCAAATTAAAGATGAATTCAAACGTGTCGTAAACTTAGTATTAGAAGTATATAAAGATTTCGATATTACAGATTACTCATTCCGACTATCTTATCGTGATCCAGCAGATACTGAAAAATATTTTGATGACGATGAAATGTGGGATAAAGCACAAAGCATGCTGAAAGGGGCAATGGACGACCTAGGTCTAGATTATTTTGAAGCAGAAGGAGAAGCTGCATTCTATGGTCCTAAATTGGATGTGCAAGTGAAAACAGCTTTAGGAAAAGATGAGACATTATCTACTGTGCAATTGGACTTCTTATTGCCTGAGCGCTTTGATTTAACATATGTTGGGGAGGATGGAAAACAACATCGTCCAGTTGTTATCCATAGAGGAGTAGTATCTACAATGGAACGCTTTATTGCATTCCTTATCGAAGAATACAAAGGGGCATTCCCAACTTGGTTATCGCCAGTGCAAGTACAAGTGATTCCTGTATCACCTTCTGTACACTTTGACTATGCAAAAGAAGTACAAGAAAACTTACAAAGACACGGTATCCGTGTAGAGCTTGACGAACGTGATGAAAAAATCGGCTACAAAATCCGTGAGGCGCAAATGAAAAAAATCCCTTACATGCTAGTAGTCGGAGATAAAGAAGTAGAAGACAAAGCCGTAAATGTCCGCAAATACGGAGAACAAAAATCAGAAACAGTTTCTTATGTAGACTTCTTGGAAAAATTAACGCAAGAAGTAAAATTTTCTAACTAAGTTAGCATAGATTTTTATGAAGTAGCATCTTATGACTTAGTTTTCATGGATCTTAGGATAAGGTTCAGAGGGAATGGACGTCTGCCAGAAAGCAAAAAACAAACGAACTTCTGTCGTTTTAAAGGTTGTAAAGTCCGAATTTCGTTCCATATTCCTAGCTTTTCTGAATTTATGCATAAAAAGTATTGCATTGAATCAATTATTTTGATAAAATTTTTCTCGTTGTGATATTTCTTTCGTTGACTTACAGTTATCATTTGTGATATAGTTACTAAGGTAAATTGAATACGAGTTTGAGGAAAAGAAGAAGCACCCGCTTCTCACCTGATTGACACAGATTCCAAGTAGTTAACAGGTATTACGTAAAACATTTTAGGTATTACTTTTGTTTCGTAAGTGTGGGTGAATTGTTCATCCACACTTTTTTATTTGGATGATAAAGATTACAAAGCCTACGATGTCAACTTGAGAGTCAAGTGTCAATTAGTATCTAAGCTAGAGAAGGTGACCTAGAATAGATTATTCTTGACCCGAACGTTGTATTCGTCATTAACCTTGGAGGTGTTTAACTATTAGCAAAGATATGATTTTAAATGAAGGCATTCGTGCAAGAGAAGTTCGTCTTATTGACCAAAATGGAGAACAGCTTGGGATTAAAACGAAATTTGAAGCTCTTGAAATTGCAACACGTGTAAATCTTGATGTTGTTCTTGTTGCTCCAAACGCAAAACCGCCAGTAGCTCGTATCATGGACTATGGTAAATACAAGTTTGAACAGCAAAAGAAAGAAAAAGAAGCACGTAAAAATCAAAAAATCATTAATATTAAAGAGGTTCGCCTTAGTCCAACTATAGATGAGCATGACTTTAATACAAAGCTTCGTAATGCTATTAAGTTCCTAGAAAAAGGCGATAAAGTAAAAGCATCCATTCGTTTTAAAGGACGTGCTATTACACATAAGGAAATCGGTCAACGAGTACTTGTTCGTTTTGCAGAAGCATGTGCAGAAGTTGCCACTGTGGAATCACATCCAAAAATGGACGGTCGAAGCATGTTCATGACTTTAGCGCCTAAAAACGACAAGTAAGAGGAGGAATACCAAATGCCAAAAATGAAAACTCACCGCGGAGCTGCTAAACGTTTCAAAAAGACAGGCTCTGGTAAATTAAAACGCTCAAAAGCTTATACTAGTCACTTATTTGCTAACAAATCTACTAAGCAAAAACGTAAACTTCGCAAAGCTGGATTAGTATCCAAAGGCGATTTCAAACGCATTCGTCATTTATTAGACAACATTAAGTAATTTTTTCAATATAGGAGGGAAATTATATGCCACGTGTTAAAGGCGGTACAGTTACACGCAAACGTCGTAAAAAAGTTCTTAAATTAGCTAAAGGTTATTATGGTTCAAAACATACATTATACAAAGTTGCAAACCAACAAGTAATGAAATCATTAATGTATGCATACAGAGATCGTCGTCAAAAGAAACGTGATTTCCGTAAATTATGGATTACTCGTATCAACGCAGCTGCTCGTATCAACGGTCTTTCTTATAGCCGTTTAATGCACGGATTGAAGTTAGCTGGTATTGAAGTAAACCGTAAAATGCTTGCTGAACTTGCTGTAAGTGATGAAAAAGCATTTGCTGAATTAGCTACAGTTGCAAAACAAAACTTAAAATAAGTTTATTAAAAAAAGGAGGTATTTGCTACCTTCTTTTTTTTATATTTTTTTCTTTGAAAGAAGGAGGAAGCAGGATGATGCCATTACTATCCATCTATTTAGTGTTAATCAATGTAACAGGCTATTTATTCATGATGATTGATAAAAAAAGAGCGATCAAGCATCAGTATCGCATAAGTGAGCGAACCCTTTGGACAATTGCTATTTTTTTCGGTGCTTTAGGGTTATACATAGGTATGAAAAATTTTCGGCATAAAACAAAGCATGCTACATTTAAATATGGTTTACCAGCACTAACATTACTAGAATTAGGGATTGTACTCTATTGGCTGAATGTTTAGGCATATTCTCTTGTCTTTTTCTATACACTTTAATAACAGCATGATTCTTTAGAGCAGAAGGTGATAAGATGGAAGAGCAGTTATCAGTCCTATTTGTAATGGTAGAAGTTAGTGGCATTTTAGCGCCAATTATATTTATTTTATTCCATACCCTACGGCAATTTTTGTTTATTCCTCCAATCTTAGTCTGTATTGCAGGAGGAGTTTTATTTGGAGTGACGCTTGGAACCATCTATTCTATTATAGGCTTAACAATTAATTGTCTCATTTTCTATACTGTCATTCATCGCTTGCCAAAGACACATCGGAAACTATCTAATTTAAAAAAAAGATGGTTTGGGGAGTATCGTAATTTGACACTTGGACAAATCACAGTATTGCGTTTAATACCAGTATTTCATTATCATTTACTAAATTTTTGCCTATTAGAGAAAAGAAAAAGTTTAAATGAATATGGAAAAAGCGCTTTTTTAAGCAATATACCTTTAGCGTTCTTTTATACTATTTTCGGTCAGTTTATTAGTCAATTTTCGTTAACAATGGTCGTCATTATTATGTTTGCATTAGCGATACTTGTTTATATTTTAAGGGAAAAAATTACGATTATTAAATGGAGAGAATTTTTTAAAGAAGCCCATGAGTAAAATACTTCATGTAAAAAAGTCTAGGACAAAACTAATTTGCTAATCTGTGAAGACGAACAATTTCTAATATAGCGATTTCACAAATAGCTGTTATCCAAAATGAGTTATGAAAAATAATCAAATGAAAAACTAATTCGTTCCCATTCTGCTACAGACACAAAATGTGCTGCAGGGAACAACACCAACTTCACTGAAACGGTCTTTTATAAACTATAAAAACCCGACCAACCATATGGAACTTGATATGGTTGGTCGGGTTTTTCAATGAGCTGGAATACTGTCCGAACCTCTACGTATTTTTTTCTGCTTCTTTAAACCGTGTCCAATCAATTTTAGCCTTTGGGTATATAGACAATAGTGACTGTTCTATATAGGCTTTGTCTTGTTTTGACATCTTCGTATTATAAGGATTGGTAGGGAATAGTAAGATGTGATCAACTTCGTTTGCTACTGCGTATTTTTCCCCTTCGAGTAAATGCCCTTTATAGGTTAATAAGAGATTCATTCTTATATTATCCTTTTGATCGAGCAAATAAAAAGTTCTCCGCTTTTGCGCTAACTTCAATCGTTGTTGTGGATTCATTAAGAAAGAAAGGATTCGAAATAAACCATAAAGAAGAAATACGAGCAGAACAATTAACAAAAGCCATTTCATAAAAGAGCCTCCAGTAACTTAATTTTTCAGGATTAACTAATAGAATACGATTGATAATAGAAAAGGTTTCATTATTTTAGAAAAAATATTTTTTTAAAAGAAAAAAGATTAAATAAATAGAAACCAAGGTTTGATACATAATAAAAGCAAGGGTTCTTTCTATACCCATATAAGACGGGTAGTAAGCAACTATTGAGGGAAGATTCTTTTTATAAGTAATTAATACTTTGTACTATATCTATTTTCTAGTATAATAATGAAGAATATATTATATTAAGGGAGTCGAAATAATGTCCAAATTAGATGAAACATTAACGATGCTTAAAGATCTCACAGATGCAAAAGGCATCCCAGGCAATGAAAGAGAACCAAGAGAAGTAATGAAAAAGTACATAACAGAATATGCGGATGAAGTGACAACAGATAATTTAGGAAGCTTAATTGCTAAGAAAGTTGGTCAGGAAAATGGACCAAAAATTATGGTTGCAGGTCATCTGGATGAAGTTGGATTTATGGTAACTCGTATTGATGATAAAGGGTTTCTTTATTTTCAAACAGTAGGCGGTTGGTGGTCCCAAGTAATGCTAGCTCAAAGAGTAACGATTGTAACGAGTAAAGGCGAAATTACTGGAATTACAGGGTCTAAACCTCCACATGTATTGAGCCCAGAAGCAAGAAAAAAACCAATAGATATTAAGGATATCTTTATTGATATTGGTGCATCTTCTAAAGAAGAAGCAATGGAATGGGGAGTAAAACCAGGAGATATGATCGTTCCATATTTCGAATTTACAGTAATGAATAATGAAAAAATGTTGCTTGCAAAAGCATGGGATAATCGAATTGGTTGTGCAATTGCAATTGATGTATTAAAAAATTTAAAAGAAATCAATCATCCTAATATTGTATATGGTGTTGGAACAGTTCAAGAAGAGGTTGGTCTTCGTGGAGCGAAAACAGCAGCGAACTTAATTGAGCCGGATATTGGGTTCGGAGTTGATGTTGGAATAGCTGGAGATACACCGGGAGTTACAGAAAAAGAAGCACTAAGTAAAATGGGTAAGGGTCCACAAATCATCTTATATGATGCTTCAATGGTTTCCCATAAAGGGTTACGTGACCTTGTTACAGATACAGCGGATGAGCTAAACATTCCTTATCAATTTGATAGTGTGCCAGGAGGCGGGACAGACTCTGGCTCTATTCACTTAACACATAAAGGAGTTCCGACGTTATCGATCACAATCGCAACTCGCTATATTCATTCACATGCTGCAATGCTTCATCGTGATGATTATGAAAATGCAGTCAAATTAATTGTGGAAGTTATTAAGAGATTAGATCGTGAAACAGTTGATTCCTTGACATTTGCATAAACAGCTAAAATAAAAAAGGGAATTTGATCTTCAAAAATCAAATTCCCTTTTTCTTATTTCAAAGAAAATACTATAACTTATACCAAAATCTTTTACTCGATTGGAGGGATTTGGGTATTTAATATAGCTGCTTTCCGTGCTTTAAGGAGACGATTAATATTAACTACAATCGTTTTGACAGCAGCATAGGTCGGTACGGCAAGAATCATTCCTAAAATTCCTGCTAAATTTCCTGCTACTAATAACAAAATAATAATTGTTGCTGGATGGGTATCCAACCTTTTTCCTAGAATTAATGGAGATAGGATATTTCCTTCAATCTGTTGAGCAATGGTAATGACAATAATAACTAGGAACGCTTGTGTTGGCGATGTGAAAAGGGCGATTATAACAGCTGGTGCACCACCAATTAAAGGACCAACATATGGAATAATATTCGTAACAGCAACAATTAAGGCCATTACAAGTGCATAATCAAGCCCAATACTCAAATAGCCGATTAATGATAAGGTTCCTACAAACAAAGCTACTATTACTTGTCCTTGAATATAGGCTGCAATTGTTTCACTTGTATCTTTAATAATTCTTAAACCTTCTTTTCGATAAGAAGAAGGGAAGAATTTTGATAATGCTTCAGGAAATTTGCTACCATCTTTAAAACAATAGAAAAGTAAAAATGGAACCGTTACAATAGTAATGGTGATATTCGTCATGGTACTGATAACTGTCCCAATTCCATTTGTTATATTGCTTGGAATAGTTTGAGCATAAGCCTTTAGGTTCTCCGTAATATCCTCAATTTTTACATATTCTTGGTTCATAATCCATTTGTACTGTTTAGTATCATTTAAGTATTGGAAATAGTGAACTGCATCATCAGCATATTTAGGAATATTGCTAAATAATTCGCTAACCTGTTTACTAATCATCGGTACAACACTGCCAATTGCCAAAATAATAATTCCAATCACTGCAAGATAGAGAATAATAATTGCGAGTGTTTTCGGAATTTTATTTTTTTGCAAAAATTTAACGATTGGATTAAGTAAAAAATATAAGAAACCAGTAATAATAATTGGCACAAAAAGTGTGGAAAATAGCACTGCAACTGGTTTGAATAAAAACGTAATTTTTGTGCAGAGATAAATAATGGCAGCGATGATGAGAATCTGCAGTAACCAATAATGAAACTTCTTCTTTGTCAAAATTTTTCACCTTTTTCTTATTTTGTATAGCAAGTATAGCATATTCATTCAATTTCTTGTAAATATTGTATTATGTATTTTAAACGATTGTATCACACTTTACGTTCATAATGATATTACGAGATAAGGAGGAGAAAAGTTTCATTTATCCTAAGAAGATTTCCTTTAAAGTATAAGAAAAAATGATACAATCTGTTATTTTTAGAAATAAGATTGTATCATTCCATGAACCATACGCAAAATGCTATGTTAATCTGTATTAATAATTTTCAGATGGGAAATATTTAAGAAATTACGAATGTTCAAAGCGGTAGCCCCAAATAAAGATGCCTTCGAACCTAAACTCGAATTTTCAATGACGATGTCTTTATTAAAGGAGCTTTGCAGATTATTGCTGATTAATGAAAGTATCTCAGGGATTCTTCGAATGACAGAACTGTTCATGAATATAAGCTTTGGAGCAAAAAAAGTCATTATATTGTTTATGCCCTTCGATAAATTATAGCAATGTTCTTGAATAATTTCTTGAACAAGGGGGTCTTTAGCAAAATATAGCTCAGCTAATAAATCAGGAGTGACATCTGTTAACTCTTTCTTTTCTTTGAACAGCTCTAGAAGAACTTTATCGGAGCAGTACTGCTCTAAGCAACCTTTATTCCCACAAGGACAAGCTTTGCCGTTTGGATAAAGCACAGAATGACCAACTTCACCAGCTCTTCCATCTAGTCCTGTAAATAATTGACCATCAATTATAATTCCAGCACCGATCCCACTGTGAATACTTAAACTGATTAAGTTATTAAATTCAGTAGAAAAAGTAGACTCTCCTATTGCTGTTAAATTTGCTTCGTTTTCAATATGGATAGGATACTGGTATAGCTTCGTTAATTCCTCATAAAGTTCCATTTTGTCTAAATCATAATATGGTGTAAACGAGATAGTATTTTCATTTACAATACCATGAATCGCAATTCCAATTCCGATAATACCATAGGTTGTCAGATGGCTTATTTTTTGATATTTTTCAATTATATTTGAAACATGTGCAATGACATTTTCTTTTGTAATAAATATACCTCTTTCTTTATTGTAAAAGACAACTTCTCCATCTAGGTATGTGACCATTGTGGAAATGAAGTCATAGCCAAGCTCGATAGCGATTGAAAGACCTGCTTTATTATTTAGTTGTAAAAGAATTGGTTTTCTTCCTCCAGAATGACTACTCTCACCAATTCCAATTTCTTCAATAAGTTTATCCTCAAGTAATTTCTTTGTTATATCAGATACAGTTGCTTTATTTAAACCAATATTAGATGAAAGACTTGCTCGAGAAATGGGAGCATGTTGAACAATTTGCTCCATGACAAGAGAAGCATTTTGCTCTCTAATTACATATTTATCTGTGACCATTATTTTCCTCCAAACTAATTAATCCCCTTATAACGATGCTCATATTGTTAGGTTACCATACTAATTAAAATACTTCTATTAAATTTATGGATAAAAATAATAAAAATGATATTGTAAGCGCTTGACAAAAAATATAGTTAGATTTATGATTAATGCAGTTAGTATATTGAACTAACAAATTAAAAATGATTTAATAGAATAGAAAGAAGATGCTACTTTTAAAAAGTAAGTTAAAGCAAGAACAAAAATATCTTTTATAACAATTAGGAGGGAATTAACATGGAATTTTTTCCAATGATTAAAGAAGTCAAATATGAAGGACCAAAAACTGAAAATATTTTTGCTTACCGTCACTACAATCCAGAAGAAGTAGTTTTAGGAAAAACAATGAAAGAACATTTACGATTCAGCTTGGCATGGTGGCATACATTAACACAAGATGGATCAGATCCATTTGGTGCAGCTACTAATGTTCGTAACTGGTTTGGTGAAACACCAATGGAAACAGCAAAAAATAGAGTAGAAGCAGGCTTTGAATTAATGGAAAAAATGGGCTTTGAATTCTTTTGCTTCCATGATGTTGATATTGCTCCAGAAGGGGAAACATTACAAGAGTTCTTCGACAATTTAGATGTAATCACAGATTTGATTAAAGAGAAGATGGATCAAACAGGTATTAAATTACTTTGGAATACGGCTAATATGTTTACAAATCCTCGCTTTGTACATGGGGCTGCTTCATCATCAAATGCAGAAGTTTTTGCATATGCTGCAGCTCAGGTGAAAAAAGGGTTAGAAATCAGTAAAAAGCTTGGCGGCAAAAACTATGTATTCTGGGGTGGCCGTGAAGGATATGAATCTTTACTAAACACAGATTTACAACTTGAACAAGACAACATGGCTCGTCTTTTCCATATGGCAGTTGATTACGCAAAAGAATTAAATCATGAAGTTCAATTTTTAATTGAGCCTAAACCAATGGAGCCATCAAAACACCAATACGATTTTGACGCTGCGACAGCAATGGCTTTCTTACAAAAATACAATCTTGATAAACACTTTAAACTAAACTTAGAAGCAAACCATGCAACATTAGCAGGGCATACTTTTGAACATGAAATGGCAGTAGCAAGAAGCTATAATGCACTTGGATCTCTAGATGCGAACCAAGGGGATGTAATGCTTGGATGGGATACAGATGAATTCCCAACTAATATCTATGATACAACTCTAGCAATGTATCAAGTGCTAGAAAACGGAGGAATTGCTCCTGGTGGTATTAACTTTGATGCGAAAGTACGCCGTTCTTCTTTCTCTATGGAAGATTTAGTGCTAGCACACATTGCTGGTATGGATACCTTTGCACGCGGATTAAAATCAGCTGCAAAACTAAAAGAAGATGGTTTCTTCGACAAAGAAATTGAACGTAGATATAAGAGCTATACAACTGGAATTGGTAAGTCCATTGTAGAAGGTAAAGAAGATTTGAAAACATTAACAGAATATGCATTACAACATGATCAAATTGAAAATGAGCCAAATCATCTAGAATTCTTAAAATCTCGTTTGAACGATTATTTAGTATAATATAAATATAATAATTTGGTATAACACCATAAAGGGGTGTCTCAGGTAGAAGGAATTGGCATCACAAGTTTATTAGTAGGAGCTAATTGAAAATAATCTACTATTTATACTTGTGGAGGTCTAAATCTCTATAAATGAGGCAGCCCTTTCTTTTATCATTTGTCACATGACTTAGGAAGGGAGAGCGTGAAAATGTCGTATGTAATAGGAATTGATTTAGGAACTAGTTCATTAAAAGGCTTGTTAGTTGATAAAGAAGGCAAGGTTCTTATAACAAAGAGCTCTGAATATGAGCTTCTGACTCCTCAGCCAAAATATAGTGAACAGAATCCAAATGTTTGGATCGAAGCATTGGATATTGTCTTAAAAGAAATAATTGCCGCATTTCCAGAAGCAGCATCAGAAACAGAGGGAATTAGTTTCTCTGGACAGATGCATAGCTTGGTTTTATTAGATGGAAATGGTAGACCATTAAGAAACGCAATTTTATGGAATGATGTGAGAACAAGCAAACAATGCCTGGAAATAATGGATAAAGCGGGACAAGAAGTTATTCAAATTACAAAAAACAAAGCGTTAGAAGGATTTACTTTACCTAAACTACTGTGGGTGAAGGAAAACGAGCCGGCCATATGGGAAGAAGCAAAGCACTTTTTATTGCCAAAAGATTATTTAGGATTCTATTTAACTGGCAATAAGCAAATGGAGTATTCAGATGCTGCTGGCACCTTATTGCTAAATGTGGAAGAAAAGGTTTGGAGCGAATCTATTGCTGAATTATTTGATTTGCCACTATCTATTTTCCCTAAGCTTGTCGAGTCTTCTGACAAAATAGGCGTAATGAATAAACAACTTGCAGATAAGTATGGCTTTACAAATGAAATCGCTGTATTTTCTGGAGGTGCGGACAATGCTTGTGCAGCAGTTGGGGCAGGGATTGTGCAAGAAGGTATGGGATTAGCAAGTATCGGAACATCTGGCGTATTTCTTTCCTATGAGCAAGATGGGCAACAGGATTATGAAGGAAAAGTTCATTATTTCAATCATGCAATAAAAGACAGTTTTTATTCCATGGGTGTAACCTTATCTGCCGGATATAGCTTGAATTGGTTTAAAAATACTTTTGCTGCAGATAAACGCTATGATGAGCTTCTTTCTAATATGGGGAATGTGCCAATTGGTTCAGATGGTTTATTGTTTACGCCTTATATAATGGGAGAAAGAACACCATATACAGATAGTCAAATTAGAGGAAGTTTTATTGGCATGGATGCAAGGCATACATTAGATAACTTTGCACGTGCTGTTGTGGAGGGTATCACTTTTTCACTTAATGATAGTAAGATATTGATGGAGGAAAATGCAAATAAGCAATTTACACGCATTGTCTCTGTAGGTGGCGGAGCAAAAAACAGTAATTGGTTACAAATTCAAGCAGATATCTTTAATGCGCCAGTCGTTAATTTGACAGTCGAACAAGGACCGGGATTAGGAGCAGCGATGATTGCTGCTGTTGGATTAGGTTGGTTCCCAACGATGAATGAGTGTGTGGAGAAATTTGTTCATTATAAGGAAGAGTTTCAGCCAATTCCTGAAAATGTGAAGAAATATGAAAAGGTATATGAAATTTATAAAGCTGTATATGAAGCAACAAAAGAAACTGCACATAAATTACATGCGTTAAATGAGTAGTTTATTTTAAAATGCTAAACCAAAAAGAAGGAGAAATCTCCTTCTCAGATTGTAGAGAAAGTATAATTTTCTCTACAATTTTTTTATTTAAGTAGACATAATCACATCTTTTATTTTTCCATTTCATTGAAAAAAGACTCTCATGCATCTATCCAATCTTGGATAGATGCATGGCAATCTTCTTTATATTTTGACAGGCAGCTGTCATTAATACTTGTTCGGCTGCCTTTTGTTTTCCACGTAACCGGCAGTAGCGAAGCCCATGCAGTTCTTTTGAATCTGCGAAGCTTCGCTCTACTTTTTCTTTTCTAAATTTATAAAGGGCCTTCCCTGATTTAGAAAGACGATTTAACCGAATTTTTTCCTTGTTTTCTTCCCAAACATGACGAGTGACTACTTTTGTATGATTTTTAGAACGAGTACATTGGGAAAGCAATGGGCAATCTTTACATCGTTTGGGATTTGATTTATATTCTCGATATCCTTCGCGAGTTGTTGTACGATAAGGCAGTATTTCTCCGTTTGGACAAGTGTAACAATCGGCTTCTTTATCGTAAGTGAATTTCCATTTGGGAAAGAGTCCTTTTACTGGACTATATCTTCTATGTGCGATTACTCCAAAAATATTTCGTTCTTCTATCCCTTTACAAATAGGGTTTGTTAAATAACCAGAATCTAAAGCAACAGCTTCCACTTGAAATTGGAAACGATCGATTTGACGATCAAGTCGGTCTAAATAAGGAACAGAATCATGGACATTACCTGGGGTAACAAAGGCATCGGTAATGATGTTAAACTTCATATCCGTCGTACGGTGATCTAAATAACAGAACATCTCCTGCTTATTATCTCGGGACATAAAGCCACAATCAGGATCCGTTGTACTAACCCGAATTTCCTTTGTTTCCTCCACTGCCTCCTTTTTCTTTAGAGGCTTTTTTCCGTGGGCAGTCCGATCCTCCTCAATCGCTTTATCTAACTCTTCCACGTATTCGCGTGTTTCCACTTTCACCGTTTCTCTGGTGAATTTATGTTTATTGGCATTCGCTTTCAAATGAGTAGAATCAGTAAATAAAACTCTCCCTCCAACCATTTTATGATTCATCGCTAAAAGAACAATTTCATCGAAAATGTCCTGAAAGACAGTGGTATCTTTAAATCGATTACACCGATTCCAACTAATCGTAGAATGATGAGGAACAGGATCTGTAATTTTTAAACCAAGGAACCAACGATAAGCAAGATTCACTTGAATTTCCCGCTCTAATTGTCTTTCGGAACGGATGCCATATAAATAACCGATAAACATCATTTTAAATAAAATCAAGGGATCTAAAGATGGACGACCATTGTCTTCGGAGTAATAAGGACGGACTTTATCGAGGATAAAAGAAAAATCAATGTGTTTATCAATTTTTCGTAAGAGATGATTAGCTGGAACAAGCTCATCTAAAAGAACAAATTCTACTTCGTTTTGAGTATGAGAACGGGTATGTAACATCGAAATCACCAACCTATATTTGATAATTATATTATATCAAATTACCGCGGTGAATAGATGAAGTAAATATAAAAAATGAAAGGCTGTCGAGACTTTCTCGACAGCCTGAGAAGGAGAAATCTCCTTCTTTTTGGTTATTTTAGTCCATTTTCCAATGTCTGCAACATTTCAATTTTATCATCTTCAGAAGAATTTTTCCAAATTACTTCGAATAGAACGCCTAAACCAGGTAACATTTTCTCTTCCCCATTTTGAATAGCATCCACGATGGTGTCTTTTAATTCATCTTGAGAATTTCCAGAAACATTGTGGATTATTGCATTTCGTAAATTTAAATTCATAATAAGCACCCTTCTTTCCATTGTTATCTATCAACACCATTTCAATTGGAAATGATATTAGATAGACGTTTTGTAGAACACATCTATTTTTATCATTTCACTAATGCCGTTTATTATGTATTTTATTTAAGCTATAATAGAGGACATAGAGATCATCTGGTGATTATGAAGGAGAATAGTAAGTGAAACACATACTTTCAGTAAAAAATCCACAAATTAAAGAATGGAAAAAAAGATTAACAAAAAAGGAAAGAGATAAAACGGGAACGTTTTTGGTGGAAGGCTTTCACCTTGTGGAAGAAGCATTCAAAGCAGATGCCATCATCGATTTGATTATTTCTGAAGATATAGATGTACCTGCTTGGAATTATAGAGATATACCGATAACAATTGTTACGAAAGAAATCATTAAAGAGCTTTCAGATACAGAAACACCACAAGGCATTCTTGCACTCTGCAAACAGCAAAGTCATCAAGAAATACTATCCACTGCTCAAACATTTATTGCGATTGATCAGGTTCAAGATCCTGGTAATATGGGAACCATTATCCGAACTGCAGATGCAGCAGGGATAGATGCTGTTATTATAGGAGAAGGAACTGTTGATATATACAATCCAAAAGTAGTTAGATCCGGTCAAGGCAGCCATTTTCACTTGCCAATCATAAAAACAAATTTACCTGCATTTATAGAGGAATTGAAAGAAAGAAAGGTTCCCGTTTACGGTACTGCACTTGAAAATGGCAGAGATTACCGAGAAACAGTAAAAACAGACGAGTTTTGTTTGATTGTCGGGAATGAAGGCAATGGTGTAAGCAAAGAAGTTTTAAGTAAGACAGATACCAACTTGTATATCCCTATTTACGGAAAAAGTGAATCCTTAAATGTTGCTGTAGCAGCTGGGATTTTGATGTATTATTTTAAATAATCTGTTTTCCTAAATAAAGTTTTCGAAATGGTGGAATCTTAGGCTAAAAAGGCATTTGAAAACTGAATAGAAATATATTATAATTAAAAACAAATTACATGAATAAAGACATTGATGGAGAAAAGTAATTGGTGATTTTTAATCAAGGGAGAAAATGCCGCAGACTGTAAGCATTTTTATTAAAAACATGAATGAAGTTCACCTCCTGAGTCGGCATCGGGACCATTTTTTCTTTTTAGAAATGATGTAAAGATGTACCGGTATAGACTACCGTTATCCAAATGAAGTGAACTTGTTTTATCATACATACAAGTTAATTAGGGTGGTACCGCGACAATAACCTCGTCCCTTTTTTGGGGATGGGTTTTTTTTATGCCAATTTTCATGCAAAATCAACCAATATATAAGGAGGAAAAGTGATGGAAGATAAATTAAAAGAACTGCAAGCTGAAGCACTATCACGCATTGAAAACAGTAATGATATGAAAGAACTAAATGAAATTCGTATCGCATATTTAGGTAAAAAAGGTCCAATTACAGAAGTGTTAAAAGGAATGGGAAAGCTATCTGCTGAAGAAAGACCAAAAATGGGTGCACTAGTAAACGTAATTCGTGACGAAATTACTAGCCACATTGAAGCTAAACAAAAGGCTTTAGAAGAAGCAATTGTCCAAGAAAAAATTGCTTCTGAAACAATTGATATTACCTTACCAGGTCGTCCAGTTTCTGTAGGAAATCATCATCCGCTTACAAGAGTAGTGGAAGAAATTGAAGATCTCTTTATTGGTATGGGTTATACCGTGGAAGAAGGACCAGAAGTGGAAAATGATTACTATAATTTCGAAGCATTGAATCTTCCTAAAGATCACCCAGCGCGCGATATGCAAGATTCTTTCTATATAACAGAAGAAACATTACTTAGAACACAAACTTCTCCAATGCAAGCAAGAACGCTTGAGAAGCATAAAGGGAAAGGGCCAGTGAAAATTATTTGTCCTGGTAAAGTGTATCGCCGTGATAATGATGATGCGACACATTCCCATCAATTTATGCAGATTGAAGGACTTGTAGTAGACGAAAACATTCGAATGAGCGATTTAATTGGAACATTGGAAGTTTTTGCTAAAAAAATGTTTGGGGAAGATAGAGAAATCCGCTTGCGTCCAAGCTTTTTCCCATTCACAGAGCCTTCCGTTGAAGTAGATATCTCTTGCTTTATCTGTAAAGGTGCAGGTTGTAGTGTATGTAAAAAAACAGGCTGGATCGAAATTTTAGGAGCGGGAATGGTTCATCCAAATGTATTGGAAATGTCGGGGTTTGATTCAAAGAAATATTCTGGTTTTGCCTTTGGAATGGGTCCAGAGAGAATTGCGATGTTGAAATATGGAATTGATGATATTCGTCATTTCTACACAAACGATGTACGTTTCTTAAAACAATTTTCAGTACCGGAATATTAAGGGTGGAGGAGAAAAAATGTTAGTATCCTATAATTGGTTAAATGAATATGTAGATTTGAATGGTATTAATCCCGATGAATTAGCGGAAAAGATTACGAAAAGCGGGATTGAAGTGGAAGGTGTTGAAATTCTTGATGAAGGGATTAAAAATGTTGTTATCGGTTATGTTGTAGAGCGTGAACAACACCCAAATGCAGACAAATTGAATAAATGCTTAGTAGATGTAGGTGAAGGGGATCCAATTCAAATTATTTGTGGAGCGCCTAACGTTGATAAGGGACAAAAAGTTGCTGTCGCGAAAGTAGGAGCAGTACTTCCTGGGAACTTTAAGATTAAAAAGGCAAAACTTCGCGGTGAAGAATCAAATGGAATGATCTGTTCTTTACAAGAACTTGGAATTGAAGGGAAAATGGTTGCAAAAGATTATGCGCAAGGTATTTTTGTTTTTCCAAGCGATGTGGAAGTTGGAAAAAATGCCCTAGAATACTTACAACGAAATGATGCTGTCTTAGAACTTGGGTTAACTCCAAACCGTGCTGATTGCTTAAGCATGCTTGGTGTAGCGTATGAAGTTGCAGCAATCTTAGGAAAAGATGTTAAATTACCTGATACTGCATATCCAACTATTAACGAGAAAGCATCTGATTATATTCAAGTATCTGTCGAAGAAAATGGAGATACACCATTATATACAGCAAGAGTAATTAAGAATATTAAAATCGCTCCATCACCATTATGGATGCAAGGAAAATTAATGGCAGCAGGAATTCGTCCACATAACAATGTAATAGATATTACAAACTATATTTTATTAGAATATGGTCAGCCGTTGCATGCTTTTGATTATGATAAAATAGGATCAAAAGAAATTCTAGTAAGAAAAGCCCAAAGTGGAGAAAAAATTACGACGCTTGATGAAGCAGAAAGAACGTTATCAGCAGACAATTTACTAATCACGAATGGAAAAGAAGGGATTGCTGTTGCTGGAGTAATGGGTGGCGCTAATTCTGAAGTGCAATCTAATACAACCACTGTGTTATTAGAATCTGCTTATTTTGACAGTAAAGTCATTCGCAGATCATCAAAAGTGATTGGGTTAAGAAGTGAAGCAAGTGCTAGATATGAAAAAGGGATTGATCCAAATCGAGTGCGCATAGCTGCAGATAGAGCATGTCAATTATTGCATTTATATGCAAGCGGAGAGGTGCTTGAAGGAGAAGTAGCGGTTGATACATTAACAGCTGAACCAAAAGTTGTTTCCATTACGCTAACTAAAATTAATCAAACCCTTGGAACTTCTTTAGAGTCAAATGCAGTTACTGCTATTTTTGACAGTCTACAATTTACAACACAAGTTATAGGAGATACGTTCACAGTAACGGTTCCAACGAGAAGAAATGATATTGTCATTGAGGCAGATTTAATCGAGGAAGTTGCCCGTCTGTATGGGTATGATAATTTACCGAAAACATTGCCTATTGGCGCATCTACACCGGGTACCTTAACTTCTTATCAGAAGAAGCGTCGTATGGCTCGCAGATATTTGGAATCAGCTGGTTTATATCAAGCGATTACGTATTCATTAACAAATGAAGCGAAAGTCCATAGCTTTGCTTTAGAAAAAAGAAATCCAATTAAACTTGCAATGCCAATGAGTGAGGAACGTGCATTATTACGTCAAAGTATCGTACCACAGCTTTTAGAAGTACTAAAATACAATGCAGCAAGACAAAATGAGAGCAGTGCCGTTTATGAAACAGGAGTTGTTTTCCTAGCGAATGAAAATCAGGAACTTCCAGAAGAAAAAGAACATTTAGCTGGAGCTGTGACGGGAATATGGAGCACTCATCCATGGCAGGGAGAAAAGAAAGCTGTTGATTTCTTTGTTGTAAAAGGTGTATTAGAAGGTCTGTTCCAAAAGTTAGGTGTATCGGAGAAAATTACTTTTACAAGAGCGGAAATGGAAGGAATGCATCCAGGAAGAACGGCTGAAATCGAATTTAATGGAGACGTTATTGGGTTTGTTGGTCAAGTTCATCCACAAATGCAAAAGGAATTAGATTTAAAAGAAACGTATTGCTTTGAATTAGACTTAAGCAAATTATTTGCAGTAGAAATAGAAGCTTTACACTATACTTCTATTCCTCGCTTCCCTTATGTAACAAGAGATATAGCGCTTGTTGTGGATAAACAAATTCTTGCAGGAAATCTTCAAGGAATCATCCGAGATGCCGGTGGGAAATTATTGAAAGATGTCCAAGTGTTTGATTTATATGAGGGAGAAAAAATGGAAGAAGGCAAAAAGTCAATTGCATTCTCCTTAACTTATTTCGATCCAGAACAAACATTAACAGATGAAATGATTAGTAAAGTTCACGAAAAAGTACTTGCAGCTGCGGAAGAACAAGCAGGAGCTACTTTAAGAGGCTAACGAAATAGTAAAAAGCATCCCATCGTTCTATTTTGGGATGCTTTTTTTCTTGATGGAAATAGTAATTCTTTCCCCTTATAACAAGTCTTGAGATAGAATCTATTCGAATGACTTCCCTAGCAAGAATAGTTCATGATATGATAGAAACTAGGATTCTTTAGAATGGAGGCATGGGCGTGTCAAATACCCCTAAAAATCGTACAAATGTTGATATATACGGAACACCATATACAATAATAGGGGAAGAACCTTCTAGTCATGTTAGACTGGTTGCCTCCATAGTAGATAAGAAAATGCGTGAAATTCATGTCATGAATCCCTCACTTGATTTAAATAAACTAGCAGTCCTTACTGCTGTTAATATAGTAAATGACTATGTAAAGCTAGAAGATCGAGTGAAAGAACTGGAAGAAGAATTAAAAAGAGAAAAGGACTGACAATGTTCATGTTGGATATTATTTTGGTTATATTGCTGCTTTTTGGTCTTTTAAGAGGACTAAAAAGAGGATTTATTATGCAAATTATACACTTAACAGGATTTATTGTTGCGTTTATTGTTGCTAATAAATATTACATACCACTATCGCAAAAATTAACACTATGGATTCCCTATCCAAATACAGGAGAAAGCAGTTTTCTACATTCTTTTATTCAGACTGCGAATATAGAAGATGTTTTTTACAGAGGATTCTCCTTTATTGTGATATTTTTTGTCGTGAAAATTATTTGGCAAATTCTTGGTAGTATGATAGATTTTGTTGCTAGTATTCCAATTTTAAAACAGTTAAATACATGGGCTGGTGCTGTATTAGGATTTATCGAAACGTATTTGCTATTATTCCTTCTATTATATATTTCTATTTTAATCCCAATTGATTTTATACAAGCTCAATTAAACGAATCCTCTGTAGCAGCTTGGATGATAGAAAATACTCCTTATTTTTCAGAGAAAATTAAAGATTTATGGTTCGACTATATCGCTTCATAGAAATTAGGAAACTCTTCTAGCTTTGTATGTAGCTAGTGGAGTTTTTTGTGTGGTTAGCAATTACGAACATCATTATTGAAATATTGAAGTTCATGGTATGATATGTAGTGTAGGCAGAATTTAGAAAATAGAAGATTTATTATATCCATGTAGGTGATGAAATGACAATAACAAACAAAGATATTATTCGATTATTAGAGCAAATAGCGATATATATGGAGCTTAAAGGAGAAAATCCTTTTAAAATTTCAGCTTTTCGAAAAGCTGCAAATACAATAGAAACAAGTGAATACAATTTAACCGAGATAACAGATTTAACACAGTTGCCTGGCATCGGCAAGGGAACAGCGGCTGTTATAGAAGAATATATAAAAGAAGGAAAGTCTTCCGTATTGCAAGAATTGAAAGACGAAGTTCCGAAAGGGTTAATTCCTTTGCTACAGCTACCAGGTCTTGGTGGGAAGAAGATAGCGAGATTATATAAAGAGCTATCTGTTGAAAATGCTGATGATTTAAAAAATGCCTGTTTAGAAGGAAAAGTTCAAGCGTTAAAGGGATTTGGAAAAAAGACAGAGGAAAAAATACTAGAATCTCTGCAAAATGTTGGATCAAGACCAGATCGATTACCGATTGCCTTTATGATCCCAATTGCTGTTTCGATTGAAGAGGCATTATCGAAAATGGAGGGGGTTGTCCGCTATTCAAGAGCAGGAAGCTTAAGAAGAGTGAGAGAGACCATTAAAGATTTAGATTTTATTATTGCAACAGAGAATCCTGAACAAGTGAAAACACAGTTGCTTCAGCTTTCCTCTATTAAAGAGGTAATTGGAGCAGGTGCAACAAAAGTAAGTATTGTTCTTGGACTCGATTACGACGTCTCTATAGACTTTCGTTTAGTAAAGCCAAATGAATTTGCAACAACGCTACATCATTTCACCGGTTCAAAGGAACATAATGTGCGAATGAGACAGCTAGCAAAGGAACGTGGAGAAAAGATAAGCGAATATGGTGTGGAGAATAATGAAACAGGAGAAATTAAAACCTTCGAATCAGAAGAAGCTTTCTATCATTATTTCGGACTACCATTCATTCCTCCTGAAATAAGAGAAGATGGAAAAGAAGTAGACAACTATTCAGATCAAAGTGAGCTCATTTCCTTGGAAGATATTAAAGGTGATTTGCATATGCACACAACAGCAAGTGATGGTGCACATACATTAGAGGAAATGGTAGAAGCGAACCGTCATTTAGGCTATCAATATATGGCGATAACGGACCATTCCCAATATTTAAAGGTAGCAAATGGATTAACACCAGAAAGAGTACGCAAGCAAATACAAGAAATTAAAAGACTTAATGCAAAGTATGATGATATCACTATTTTAGCTGGGGCGGAAATGGATATTCTTCCTGATGGGACTTTAGATTATGAGGAAGATTTATTGAAAGAATTAGATATTGTTATTGCTTCCATTCATTCTGCGTTTTCCCAATCGAAGGAAAAGATTATGACTCGTTTAAAAGCAGCCATGGAAAATAAGTATGTCGATATCATTGCACACCCAACTGGTAGAAAAATTGGGAAAAGGGATGGATATGCTGTCGATATGGACATGCTTATTCAATTAGCAAAAGAAACGAACACTGTTTTGGAGCTAAATAGTAATCCGAACCGTTTAGATTTAAATGCTACGTATATTAAAATGGCGCAGGATGCTGGCGTGAAGATTGTTATTAATACAGATGCCCATTATAAGCATGAGCTTCATAATATGGCAATAGGTGTTTCCACAGCAAAAAAAGGCTGGATTAAAAAATCGACGGTCCTAAATGCGATGACAAAGGAAGAACTATTGGAATTTTTGTATAAAGGCTAATATATAAGCAAATAGAGAATACTTACAAACATCATTAACCCATAAGCGGGATAGCAAAGGAGATTACTCCATGCAGGAAAGAGTATTAAAAACGTTAGAATTTGATAAAATAAAAGCGCAATTAATGGAGCATGTTTCTTCCTCTTTAGGCAGAAATAAAGTAGAAGAACTAATTCCATCAACGGATTACAATGAGGTAGTAAGATGGCAAGAAGAAACAGATGAAGCGGCTAAAGTATACCGAATGCGGGGAACAATTCCTCTTGATGGGATTTATGATATCGGTGCCCATGTGAAAAGGTCTTCTATCGGTGGAATGCTGAGTCCTATCGAATTAAATCATGTTGCAAGTACTGTTCATACTAGTAGACAAATGAAACGTTTCATTGAAGAATTTCATGAAGAAGAAGCTGTGCCTATTCTTTTTACCTTAACAGATAGTATCACGGTATTAGCCGAATTAGAAGAAGAAATAAAGATGGCGATTGATGAACAGGGTTCGGTTCTAGACAGTGCAAGTGATACACTCAGAACGTTGAGAAATCAATTGCGTAGAAACGAAGCAAAGGTACGGGAGAAGCTAGAAAGTATGATTCGTTCCTCAAATGCCCAAAAGATGCTTTCAGACAGTATTATTACAATAAGAAATGATCGCTATGTTATTCCAGTTAAACAAGAATATAGAGGGAATTATGGTGGAATTGTTCATGATCAAAGTGCTTCAGGGCAAACTTTGTTTATTGAACCACAGTCTGTAGTTACCTTAAATAATGAGTTGCAAGGAATTCGAGTCAAGGAACAGCAAGAGATAGACCGTATTTTGACCCAATTGACGGCACTTGTTGCGCAAAATGAAGAGGAATTATTGCATATTGTTACGGTATTAGCTGACATTGATTTTATGTTTGCAAAAGCCAAATACGCTCACCGCTTAAAAGCATCGAAACCAAAAATCAACGATGAGGGAAAAATTGTACTTCTTAAGGCTAAGCATCCACTTATACCACCAGAAGTTGTTGTAGCAAATGACATTGTCCTTGGAGATACGTATAAATCGATTGTGATAACAGGGCCAAATACAGGTGGTAAAACGGTAACCTTAAAAACGGTAGGACTATGTACGTTAATGGCGCAGGCAGGACTCCAAATTCCAGTTTTAGATGGTTCTGAAATGGGTGTATTTAAATCCGTTTATGCAGATATTGGAGATGAACAATCTATTGAACAATCATTGAGTACTTTCTCCTCCCATATGGTAAATATCGTAGGCATACTTGAAAAGGTGGACCATGAGAGCCTTGTTTTATTCGACGAGTTAGGAGCAGGAACAGATCCGCAAGAAGGGGCAGCACTTGCTATCTCTATTCTTGATGAAGTAAATAAAAGAGGTGCAAGGGTTATCGCAACAACTCACTATCCAGAGCTAAAGGCATACGGATATAACAGAGAAAGTGTTGTGAATGCGAGTGTAGAATTTGATATTGAAACACTAAGCCCAACCTATCGATTACTAATCGGCGTACCAGGTAGAAGTAATGCCTTTGAGATTAGTAAACGACTAGGTTTAAAAGAAGATGTTATTGAAACGGCTCGTTCACATGTTAGTGAAGACAGTAATAAAATTGAGAATATGATTGCTTCTTTAGAAGAAAGCCGTAGACAGGCTGAACGGGAGCATGAAGATGCTAAAGATTTATTAAAGCAAGCAGAAATGCTTCATCGTGATTTACAGAAACAGGTAATGGAATATTACGAAAAGAAAGAAACACTGCAGGAAAAAGCGAAAAAAGAAGCAAAGGAAATTATGGAAGAAGCAAAGAAAGAAGCAGAAGCTGTAATTGGTGATTTAAGAAAAATGCAGCTTGAAAAACGTGCTGAAATTAAGGAGCATGAATTAATTGATGCTAGAAAACGTTTAGAGGATGCAACGCCACAAATAGAAATAAAAAAACAACAAGCAGCAGCCAATACAAACCATGTTTATCAGCCAGGAGATGAAGTAAAGGTCCTTACCTTTAATCAAAAGGGACAATTACTAGAAAAGGTTTCAGATAAGGAATGGCAAGTTCAAATTGGCATTATGAAAATGAAAGTGAAAGAAAAGGATCTTGAATTCATAAAAGCACCAAAGGTAGTGGAAACAAAACCGCTTGCTACAATAAAAGGAAGAGATTATCATGTGAGCTTGGAATTAGATTTGCGTGGCGAAAGATTCGAGAATGCTTTAGCAAGAGTAGAAAAATATATTGATGATAGTCTCCTTGCTGGCTATCCTCGTGTCTCGATTATTCATGGAAAAGGAACAGGTGCACTTCGCTCAGGTGTTCAAGAGTATTTAAAAAATCATAGAGCGGTGAAGAGAATTCGTTTTGGGGAAGCAGGAGAAGGTGGAAGCGGCGTAACTGTAGTGGAATTTAAATAATCCCTTCTTTTAAAGAAAATGGTAGAGGAGAAACCTTATGGATCAATTTTGGGAAAATGAATATGTAAAAACGGCAGGAGATTATAGTGTTGTTATTTTAAGCCTAGTTGTATTTTTGGCTATTTTTGAACTCGTCACAAAATATAATAATTGGGATGAAATCAAAAATGGCAATATTGCTGTTGCTATGGCTACAGGCGGCAAAATATTCGGTATTGCAAATGTATTTAGACATTCGATTATGCATAATGACTCTTTATTGACAATGATAGTATGGGGTGTGTATGGATTTATACTATTACTAATCGGCTATTTCATTTTTGAATTTTTAACACCAAAATTTAAGATTGATGAAGAAATAAAAAATGATAATCGAGCTGTAGGGTTTATTTCCATGATTATATCCATCGGTTTATCTTTCGTTATAGGAGCAGGCATTTCTTAATAATGACCAAATTAAAGGGGCTTTCACTTAGTGATGGTCCCTTTTACTTGGTTCCAGCAATATAAGCCTATTTTTTCTATTCGATTAAAAGTAGGCTTATACATAATCCAATTAAAGTATTCTTCCATATTATAAGCTAGTACAATAATAGAATTAAATGGAGGAATTGTGTTGGAAACTGAGAAAAGATGGTTAAAACTTTACCCCGACCAAATAGCCAAAAATGTCTACTATCGGGCAGATACTCTCCCACAATTATTAGAAAATGCCGCAAAAGAGTATGCAAAGCATAAAGCCATTCATTTTATGGGAAAAGAAATGACTTTTAAAACACTATACAAAAAAACATTAAAATTAGCAGCATATCTACAAAATTTAGGGATAGAAAAAGGGGATAGGGTTGCTGTAATGCTTCCAAATATTCCTCAAACAGTTATTAGCTTTTATGCGATTTTGCAGGCGGGAGCTATTGTAGTTCCGGTAAATCCTTTGTATCAAGAAAGAGAAATAGAATTTATATTGAAAGATTCAGGTGCGAAAGCAGTTATTACATTAGATATGCTTTATAACAGAGTGGAGAAAGTGAAGGAGCAAACAGATTTAGAACATATCATTGTAACTTCTATTAAAGATTACCTTCCATTTCCAAAAAATATTGTCTATCCTTTCGTGCAAGCAAAAAAGCAGGGAAAGCCTCCAATTATTCCATCATCAAAATCCACTCATCTTTTTACCCAAACAATAAAGAAGAACTATAAGCTTAAAGAAGTATCGATTAGTTTTGAAAAAGATATAGCAATCCTGCAATATACAGGAGGTACGACAGGATTTCCTAAAGGAGTTATTCTAACCCACCAAAATTTAGTTTCAAATACCTCTATGTGTAGACAATGGCTATATAAGATGGAAAAAGGCAAGGAAATCATGCTTGCAGTAATGCCATTATTCCATGTGTATGGTCTTATGACAGTCCTTGTTTTATCTGTGATGGAAGTGTATAAGATGATTCTTGTTCCAAGATTTGACGCAACAGATCTATTAAAAACAATCCAAAAACAAAAAGCGACTATCTTTCCAGGCGCACCTACTATTTATATTGGATTAATGAATCATCCAGATATTAAGAAATACGATCTTTCTTCCATTAAAGGAGCGATAAGTGGATCTGCTCCATTACCAGTCGAGGTTATCGAAAAATTTGAGCAAAAGACAGGTGGAAAGATTGTAGAGGGATATGGATTAACAGAAACATCTCCCGTTACCCATGTGAATTTCCTTTGGGACAATGAAATAGTGAAAGGAAGCATTGGTGTGCCATGGCCTGGAACAGATGCTGCAATTTTTTCCATAGAAACAGGAGAAATGTTACCAGTAGGTGAAGTTGGAGAACTTGGTATTAAGGGACCACAAGTAATGAAAGGCTATTGGAATAATGAAGAAGAAACCGAGAAAGTTTTAAAAGATGGCTGGTTATTAACAGGTGATATCGCATATATGGATGAAAAAGGTTATTTTTATATCGTCGATCGAAAAAAGGATATTATCATTGCCAGTGGATTTAATATTTATCCACGTGAAATTGAAGAAGTCTTGTATGAACATCCAGCTATTATGGAAGCATCAGTTGTTGGTGTAAAAGATCCTTATAGAGGAGAAACGGTTAAAGCATTTGTCGTTTTACAAGAAGGCATGACCGTGACGGAAGAAGAATTGAATAAATATATGCGCAGCAAGCTGGCGTCGTTTAAAGTTCCTCGCATCTATGAATTTAGGAAAGAACTTCCAAAAACGGCAATTGGTAAAATATTGAGAAGACAATTAAAGGAAGAAAGTGAAGAAATAAATGAGTAATAAAGCATTGCATCTAGTTGTCTTATTATCGAGGACCATTTCACCTGAAGCATCTTTAGTGCTTGATTCTGGACAAGTTTTTGTGGAAGACGATAACTTCATCATCAACCCGCCAGATGCAATTAGTTTAGAAGAAGCATTGCAATTTAAAGAGAAATATAATACCGAAATTACAGTGTTAATGATAAGCGGAAAAGAAGGGGAGAAACAACTAAGAGCTGCTTTAGCTATGGGAGCAGATCGGGCTGTTTTAATAGAATGTCACCCATCAGAAGATGAAGCGCCATCCATAGCTAAAAAAATCGCTGAATATTTGCGAGAGATTGACTTTGACATCATCTTAGCAGGAGATTTTTCTACAGATGGAGCAACTAGTCAAGTAGGACCTCGAGTTGCTGCCTTATTAGATATTCCCTTTTTTACCAAAACAGTCAAAATCGAAAAAGAGGAAGAAAGCGCCATATTAAAACGAAACACGGATGGGGACATAGAAACATTTTGTGTTGCTTTTCCTTTCTTAGTCACCATTCCACAAGGATTACATGTTCCACGTCTGCCCTCACTTGCTGGAATTATGAAGGCAAAAAAGAAACCCTTAGTGTATAAGCAGTCAGAAGAAATGGCATTAAAAGAAAAATCGAAACAGTACGCATACCCTAAAATGAAACGAAAGCAGACAATCTTTCAAGGAGAAACACAAGAAAAGGTAATGGCGTTAGCAAAATTGTTAAAGTCATTACATGAATAAGTGGAGGAATTAATAATGAAAGATAAAATTATTATTTTGGGCGAATATCAACAAGATAAAATTTCCTCCATCACCCTTGAGTGTATTTCAGCTGCAAAGCAACTACAAGGGGAGGCGGAGATTATCCTTTTATTAATGGGAGAAGATAGAAAAAAAGATGCTTGCGAATTGCAACAATATGATGTTGATCAAATTGTTTTAGTGGAGCATCCTTTGCTTTCTAGATTCTCAAATGAACCTTATGCTAAAGCACTTTTATCCGTATGGGACCAACTTAATCCTGCTATCCTTCTGTGGGGACACACAGATATAGGCAAAGCCATTTCTCCCTATTTAAGTGAAAAATTAGATATTCCTTTGTATTCGAATGTAGAGAGCGTTGAATATAATGAAAAAAGGTTATTCTTAACTCGACCTGTTTACTCTGGAAAATTAATAGAGAAAATAGAAGTAAATACGCCCACTTTTTTTCTAACAATTAAGCCGAAAAAGTGGAAAGCTTCACAGAAGAAGTTAGAAAGGAATTGTACGATTCGTTCCTTAAAAGTAAAAATTGATAAATCTATTCCGACTTTAATTGGACTAGAACAAAAAAAGCAGCAGACGCTTAATTTGGAGGATGCAAAGATTATTGTTGGTGCGGGTAGGGGAATTCAGAATGAAGAAGGGTTTGCTCTGATTAATCAATTAGCAAAAACTATTGGTGGAACGGTTGGTGTATCAAGAGGAGCTGTAGAATTAGGTGTATGTGATGCATCAATGCAACTTGGTCAAACAGGTAAAACTGTAGCTCCTGATCTTTATATTGCTTGCGGTATTTCCGGAGCCATCCAACATTTAGTGGGTGTTACATCAGCCAAAACAATCATAGCCATTAACAAAGATCCTCATGCGCCTATTTTTGAAGTAGCCGATTATGCAATTGTAGGAGACCTCTTTGAAATAATCCCTGCCTTAATGAAAGAATGGGACAATCCAACAATCGAAATATCTTGAATGTATTATCAAGTTATAGGGGAAAATGATATTTGAAACATATTATTAGTATCATTCTTGAAAGCATGGTATACTTTCGATATTGTTAGATTATCAAATAAGGAGGCAAATAATAAATGGCAATTACACATGCAACAGATCAAACTTTCCAAGAAGAAACAGGTTCAGGTGTAGTACTAGTAGATTTCTGGGCTCCATGGTGTGGACCTTGTAAAATGATTGCTCCTGTTCTAGAAGAACTAGATGGAGAAATCGGAGACAGTGTAAAAATCGTAAAAGTAGATGTAGATGAAAACCAAGGGTCAGCATCTAAATTTGGCGTAATGAGTATTCCAACATTACTAGTTCTTAAAGATGGTGAAGTTGTAGATAAAGTAGTAGGTTTCCAACCTAAAGAAGCTCTTTCAGAATTATTATCTAAACATGTTTAATAAAGAATTTAATCTTCTTTGAAGAGGAAATAACTGTAGACACACTCAGAAAATGAGGAAGTGTTTACAGTTTTTTTATTGGTGGAACGAAGGATGTATGTAGATATGTTTCTGTAAATGGTGGGTTCTGGGGAGGGATAAAGACCACGAGTAAGAGGAAAAGCAAGAAAAGAGGCGTTCATAGAAGGAATGAAAACCACAAATAATAGGAAAAACAAATAAGTGGCATTCATCGAGGAAATATCTCAACCAATAATTAATTTATTAAAAAGGCAAAACCCATCCAATCCGAATCCAAAAATAAAACCGTTCTCATAAAATATTTCCATCCTATACTTTTTCCTTGATGATTCGATGAAATTCTCTATAATTAGAGAAGATAGTATATATGTTCGTTTGTTTAGGTTTGCATGCTGGGAGGGAAAACATTGAACGATATCATTAAAAATAAATTAATGATCTTACCTGATCAGCCTGGTTGTTATTTAATGAAGGACCGACAAGGCACGATTATTTATGTTGGAAAAGCAAAAGTGCTGAAAAATCGGGTTCGTTCCTATTTTACAGGCTCTCACGATGGAAAGACATTAAGACTAGTCAATGAAATAGAAGATTTTGAATATATCATAACCTCTTCCAATATCGAAGCGCTTATTTTAGAAATAAATCTGATTAAAAAGCATGATCCAAAATACAATATTATGTTGAAGGATGATAAAAGCTATCCGTTTATCAAATTAACGGCAGAAAAACATCCAAGACTCATTACAACGCGAAATGTAAAGAAGGATAAAGGAAAGTATTTCGGTCCATATCCGAATGTACAAGCGGCTAATGAGACGAAGAAGCTTCTTGATCGAATCTATCCTTTACGGAAGTGTAATGTATTACCAGATAGAGTATGTTTATATTACCATTTGGGGCAATGTCTGGCTCCATGTGTGAATGAGGTTAGTGAGCAGGAATATAAGAAAATGACGGATGATATTACAAAATTCCTAAATGGTGGGTACAAAGAAATAAAAAAAGACTTGTCCGAAAAAATGATGGCAGCATCAGGAGAATTAGATTTTGAACGCGCGAAGGAATATCGCGATCAAATTGCCCATATTGAAGCAACAATGGAAAAGCAGAAAATGATGATGACGGATTTAGTGGACAGAGATATTTTTGGCTATTCCTATGACAAAGGTTGGATGTGTGTTCAAGTATTTTTTGTTCGGCAAGGGAAACTAATTGAACGAGATGTTAGTATGTTCCCTATTTATCAAGAGCCGGAAGAGGAAATGTTGACTTATCTAGGACAATTTTATGATAAAGCCAATCATTTTAAGCCAAAGGAAATTTATCTTCCAGACGATATACAAGGGGATATTGTTGAACAGTTATTAAAGGTAAAAGTAACAAAGCCACAAAGGGGACAAAAAAAGGAACTTGTTTTATTGGCAAATAAAAATGCGAAAAATGCCTTAAAAGAAAAGTTTGCCTTAATCGAAAGAGACGAAGAGCGGACAATAAAAGCGGTTGAAAACCTAGGGAAGCAAATCGGTATATATACTCCGCTCCGAATTGAAGCTTTTGATAATAGTAATATTCAAGGGACAAATCCTGTGTCTGCAATGATTGTATTTATCGATGGAAAACCGTCGAAACGAGAATACCGCAAATATAAAATTAAGACAGTAACAGGTCCAGATGACTACGAATCGATGCGTGAAGTAGTTCGTAGAAGGTATCAACGAGTTTTAAAAGAAGGATTGCCACTGCCAGACTTACTTTTAATTGATGGAGGCAAGGGACACTTAGAGGCAGTTAGAGAGGTTCTGCTAGACGAATTGAGCTTAGATATTCCAGTTGCGGGATTAGTGAAAGACGACAAGCACCGTACCTCACAGCTGCTATATGGAAATCCCTTAGAGATTATTCCACTGGAGCGAAATAGTCAGGAATTCTATTTATTGCAGAGAATCCAAGATGAAGTTCACCGTTTTGCGATTACGTTTCATCGTCAATTAAGAGGGAAAAATGCTTTTCAATCTATATTAGACGATATTCCTGGCATTGGGGAGAAACGTAGAAAATTATTGTTAAAGACTTTTGGTTCAGTCAAGAAAATGAAAGAAGCCTCGATGGAAGAGTTCTTAGAAATTGGAATACCAACAAATGTGGCGGAACAGCTACTTGCTAAATTACAAGAATAGAAAATAATGTTTGTTGGAATGAAAACATTATGCTATAATGATGGCAACTTATAACTTAATAAGTGAAGGTAGAGGTGCGAACTTCAATAGTAATAATTCGGAGAAGAATGAGCTTCAGAGAAGAATTATGAAAGGGATAGATCGCCGAAGTAAAGAAAGCTCTCATGGCTTTTTTTACTGGTTTTGCATTGAATAAATGTAAGATTGTCAAAACAAGGAACTGTTTTGGAGAGCTATCTCACTGTTTGTGCGAATTAATACTATTATTGGCCTGCACAGCAATGAGATATTTCTCATTGCTTTTTTTAATCCGTTTTTTCTGGAATTTAAAATTATTGGAAAAGAAAAGGAAATACATAAATAAAAAGCAATGAGAAAGAAAAAGAAACCTCTAAGATTACAAGAAGGTAGGGAATGACTTTGGGTTTAGTTGTACAAAAGTTCGGTGGAACATCAGTAGGTAGTGCTGAAAGAATACTACATGTAGCAGAAAGAGTAATGGAGGAAAAAAATCGAGGCAATGATGTAGTTGTTGTTGTTTCTGCAATGGGGAAAACAACAGATTCCCTTGTGACGCTAGCAAATGAAATAAATCCAAAGCCGTCCAAACGGGAAATGGATGTATTACTATCAACTGGAGAGCAGATTACAATTAGCCTTCTTAGCATGGCGTTACAGGCAAAAGGCGTTGACGCTATTTCTTATACTGGTTGGCAAGCAGGAATAGAAACAGAGGACGTTCATGGCAATGCTAGAATCTTAAACATGCAAACAGAAAAAGTTCAAAAGCAAATTCAAGATGGTAAAGTGGTTATTGTCGCAGGATTTCAAGGAGTTACAGAAGCTGGTGATATTACCACACTTGGTCGCGGTGGTTCTGATACAACAGCAGTTGCTATTGCAGCAGCGCTAAAAGCGGATAAATGTGACATTTATACAGACGTAACCGGTGTTTTCACAACAGATCCTCGGTTTGTTAAAAATGCTAGAAAGCTATTAGCTATTTCCTACGATGAAATGTTAGAATTAGCGAATTTAGGGGCAGGGGTTCTGCATCCAAGAGCGGTAGAATATGCAAAAAACTATCAGGTTCCATTAGTGGTCCGCTCCAGTATGGAACAAGAAGAAGGAACAATCATCGAGGAGGAAGTTTCAATGGAACAAAATTTAGTCGTACGTGGAGTTGCGTTTGAAGATAATATTACGAGTGTTACGGTATTTGGATTAAAAAATCCGTTAACAAGTCTTTCTACTATTTTCACAACACTTGCATCTCATCATATAAATGTAGATATTATTATCCAAAGTCTTACTAATGATCAGCTGACAAACCTATCATTTTCCATTAAAGATAGTGATTTAGAAGAAACCTTAAAAGTATTAGAAGAAAATAAGAGTGTACTAGGATATGATAAAGTTACTTCTGAACAAGGCTTAGCCAAGGTATCTATTGTTGGTTCTGGAATGATTTCCAATCCAGGTGTTGCAGCAGATATGTTTAAAGTATTATCAGCTGAAGAAATTGTTATTAAAATGGTGAGCACATCAGAAATTAAAGTTTCCACTGTTATCGAAAAAGAGAATATGGTTAAAGCAGTAGAAACATTGCATGATGCGTTTGAATTAAGTAAAATTCCAGTGAATGCATAAAAACAAAAAGCCGCTTCTTTCCAAAAGCTTGGATTAGGGAGCGGCTTTTTAGTTTGATTTTCAAAAATGGAAAATAGAAAATTTTGTTATGAAAACGCTTAATATATATGGTAAGATATAAAAAGAGGAATATTTTACTATAAAGGAGGTTCTGCTATGAAGAAAATGAGTTGGAATAGGGTAAAAAGAACTAAGGAGAAGAGCAAAACAAGATTTAAAATGAAGTTGAAAACCAAAATGATTATTTCTTTTGCACTAATATTAATTATTCCAAGTTTAATTATTAGCACGTTTTCATATATAAAAGCGAGAAATGAAATGGAAAATCAATTTTTAAATACTTCGTCTGAAAACGTAAAAATAGTCGACAATATTATTAGGAATACATTAGGCACCAGTATCTATCAAACGGTGATTTATTCGGAAAAAGTTAATTTTGATGAATCAGAAGAAAGTTATTCGACGGTAAAGACAGAATTTGATAAATACATGGAAATGAATCCAGAAATTGAGAGCGTTTTCTTTGGTTCTAAAGAAGGAACACTCATCCAATCTCCGAATAGTATTCAAGGAAAAGGCTATGATCCAAGGAAAGATGCATGGTACACAAACGGGATGGAGAAAGAGGGGGTTGTTTACGTTTCTAGTCCCTATACTTCGATTGCTACAGGCAGTTTAGTTGTGGCTGTTTCTAAACAGACGGAGGATAAAAAAGGTGTAGTAGGAATGGAAGTTAGCTTAGAGCGAATAAAAAGCTTGGTTTCAGATGTAAAAATAGGTGATAAAGGCTATATCATCATTTTAAATCAAGATAAAAAATATATTGTACATCCAAAGGAAGAAGCCGGTACAGCTGCTGAACAGACAGTGTTTAATCAAATGTTCGACAAAAATGAGGGAAGCATCGATCTAGCCGATGGAGAAAATAACTATATTCTGCAATATATAACGAATGAAACAGTAGGCTGGAAAATCACTGGTGTTGTAGATAAGTCAGAAATTAATGATATGACTTTTCCTATTTTGTATCAAACTGTTCTAGTAATTGTAGTGTCGTTATTAGTAAGCGGATTCTTTGTATTCTTGCTCATTAATTCCTTTATTAGACCATTAAATAACTTGAAGGAAACAGCAATAAAAATGAGTGAGGGGAACTTAACAGAGAAAGTAGACATTTATAGAGAGGATGAAATAGGCCAAGTAGCTCACGCGTTTAAAAATATGGCAAAAAATCTACATAGTATCATTAAAGATGTAAACGAAAAATCGGAACATATTGCCGCTTCGTCTGAGCAATTGCTTGCAAGCTCTGATCAAACAGCATCTGCATCTGAATATGTAGCTGGAGCATTGGAGGAAGTTTCAAGTAAGGCCGAAATACAGAAGGATAATTTAATGGAAAATTCTAATGCATTAAAGGAAATAGAGAATCATGTTAATAAAGTTGCCGAAAATGCAAAAATTGTTTCCACATTGACAAATGAGACAGTCATTCAGGCACAAGAAGGAGAGAATACGGTAAACAATACGCTGAGCCAGATGAATGAAATATATCATTCCGTTGAAGCATCGAATCAGCAAATTCATTCCTTACAAGAACACTCGCAAAGAATAGAATCTATTGTAGAGACTATTAGTGGAATAGCTAACCAAACAAATTTGCTTGCCTTAAATGCAGCAATAGAAGCTGCAAGAGCAGGTGAGCATGGAAAAGGATTTGCCGTAGTTGCGACAGAAGTTGGAAAACTTGCCAAGCAGTCAGAACAATCTGCGCAAGAAATTGCCGATATTATTACTAACATCTTGACGAATACAAAAACAACTGTTGACGGGATGGAAACAGTTACAAAAAGTGTTCAAAAGGGAATACTGGCATCCGAGCAAACTTTTGAAGCCTTTAGTGGCATTATTCATCGTGTAAAAAACATTTCACCACAGATGACGGAAGTTGCTAATCTGTCTAATCAAATAGCAGAGCAGGTACAAATGGTAAGTATATCAGCAAATGAATTATTAACCATTTCAAGCGAGAATGCAGCTTATTCTGAGGAAATGGCAAGCTCAACCGAAGAACAATTAGCTGCAATGCAAGAAATAAAAGCAGCAGCCAGCTCATTATCAGATGTAGCAGTCGAACTCCAAGAAAAAATAAATGCATTCATCATTTAAAAAACTCCATATGACGTAAGGAACTGATAGAAAATTCCTACGTCATATGGAGTCACCTCATTATTCCACTACTGAATCTTTACTATCCCATCGAACAGTAATGGTAACTTTATGATTTTTTCTTTTTGGGTCTTCAAAGGCTTCAGTAATAACATTTTTTGTCTGCTCATATTGCTGAGCTAAATATCCTGCTTCTAGTTGAAATGTGCATTTCCCTTTTTCCTTTAATCTTTTTTCAATGAGTTCGCTGGATAAATGATAGGTAATTTCATTTTTGGTTTGTTTCACGACTTCTAAATTACCCCATCCGACTTTTTGAAAAAAAGCATAAGCTTCTTCTATTGCCTGTAAAGGAAATAAGCGAGCAATACGTTTACCTGCCCAATATAAAAGATCAGGGGTTTCACGGCCTAATAATTCTGGGATAAGTATTTCTCGAATTAATTCATATCCATATGCGGGAACAGTAAGCGGATCAGCAGCTTCCACCTGTTTTTTTTCTTCTACGGATGTTAAATTACTCAATATGCTCTCCTCTTTCTACCATTCTATTATATTCACTTACTTAGAAGAAGTAATCTCCTTAAAAAGTCATCATATTAAGTCATGAAGGATTATTCCATACAATAATTAATGATGTAAAAAAGTATGGATTCCAATAAAATAGAATAAAATATATTGTCTAAATAGTATACTGTATAAACGAAAAAAAATCATAAGAAAAGAGAATGATTTTTTAATTTAGCAATGCCAAACACTCTTGAAAGCTCATTTAGTAGGTTATAACTTTTTCATAAAAGTTGCGAACAACAGGGAATCAAATTCCTGTAAGAAAGGAGGAAAGGGGAGAAAAAGCAGGCAAAACAAGAAGTTGCAGTCCCCAAACCAATATCAAAATATTAGGTTGCCTTAATCAAAATTTGTATTAAAAATATTTTCTAAATGGCTTTGTTGTTGATTCTATTATTTGATTTGCATATTAAATTTATGCGAATAATAGAAAGGAGGAAATTTTTACTTTTTTTCACATATAGATAGAAAAAAAGCGAAAGAAAATTTATTTAATGTATCCGTTTTCTTGACCGCATTTTTTTTTAAGAGTACAATTAAATTGTCACTAAATTGTAAGAATTTTTGGTTATGTTATCGCTTTATGGGCAAAGGGAGTATGTCATCAATTAGGGGGGAATTTTATGGCAGCAAATCGAGAGTTTTTATTCAGAAGGCTTCACTCTTTATTAGGGGTAATTCCCGTAGGGGTATTTTTAATCCAACATTTAGTTGTCAATCATTTTGCAACTAACGGTCCAGAATCTTTTAATAAGGCAGCTGGATTTATGGAGCATTTGCCTTTTCGGTATTTTCTTGAAATTTTTGTAATATTTTTACCAATATTGTATCATGCAATTTATGGAATCTATATTGCGTTTACAGCCAAAAATAATACAAAAAATTATGGATACTTTCGAAATTGGATGTTCTATATCCAAAGGGTGACAGGGATTATCACATTAATATTTATCGTTTGGCATGTATGGGAAACAAGAGTGGCTGCACAATTAGGGCAAGAAGTAAATTATGAGATGATGAGTGAAAATTTAGCTAATCCATGGATGTTAGTATTCTATTTAGTAGGAGTTATCTCAACAATTTTCCACTTCTCTAATGGATTATGGTCCTTCTGTGTTAGTTGGGGTATTACGGTTTCTCCTAAATCGCAACGAATTAATACATATGTAACACTAGGAATTTTTGTTGCATTAACAATTGTAGGTGTACGAGCAATTTTTGCATTTGTTTAATAATAGTAGATTAATAGAGCAATAGATGAGGGAGTGAACGTTTGTTATGAAGAAAGGGAAAGTTATCATCGTTGGCGGTGGCTTGGCAGGATTAATGGCAGCAATCAAAGTAGCAGAAACAGGGACTCCTTTAGAACTGTTTTCCCTTGTGCCTGTAAAAAGATCACATTCCGTTTGTGCTCAAGGTGGAATAAATGGAGCGGTAAATACGAAGGGGGAAGGAGATTCTCCTTGGGAACATTTTGACGATACAGTGTACGGTGGGGACTTCTTAGCAAACCAACCGCCAGTTAAAGCAATGGCTGAAGCTGCGCCAGGAATTATCCATTTGATGGATAGAATGGGTGTTATGTTTAACCGGACACCAGAAGGATTACTTGACTTCCGTCGTTTTGGAGGAACTCAATATCATCGAACAGCCTTTGCCGGAGCAACAACTGGACAACAGTTACTTTATGCATTAGATGAACAAGTAAGACGTTATGAAGTCGATGGGCTTGTGGTAAAGTATGAAGGTTGGGAATTCCTTGGAATTATCACAGATGATGAAGGGGTATGCAGAGGAATTAAAGCCCAAGATTTAAAGACAATGGAGATTAAATCCTTCCCTGCAGATGCTGTTATTATGGCAACAGGAGGTCCTGGAATTATTTTCGGAAAATCTACGAACTCCATTATCAATACTGGTTCAGCAGCATCTGTTGTTTATCAGCAAGGAGCTTATTATGCAAATGGTGAATTTATCCAAATTCATCCAACTGCAATTCCAGGTGATGATAAACTCCGTTTAATGAGTGAATCAGCTCGTGGGGAAGGCGGCCGTATCTGGACGTATAAAGATGGGAAACCATGGTATTTCTTAGAAGAGAAGTATCCAGCTTATGGAAACCTTGTGCCAAGGGATATCGCAACCCGCGAAATTTTCCATGTTTGTGTCGATCAAAAGCTCGGCATCAATGGGGAAAACATGGTGTATTTAGATCTATCTCATAAAAATCCAAAAGAGCTTGATATTAAGCTAGGCGGCATTATCGAGATTTACGAAAAATTCACTGGCGAAGATCCACGTAAGCTTCCGATGAAAATTTTCCCTGCAGTTCATTACTCCATGGGTGGATTATGGGTGGATTATGATCAAATGACGAATATCCCAGGCCTATTTGCTGCAGGAGAATGTGATTATTCTCAGCATGGAGCCAACCGTTTGGGAGCAAATAGCTTACTTTCGGCAATTTATGGCGGCATGGTAGTAGGTCCAAATGCGGTTAAATATATCAGTGGATTAAGCAAAAGCGCAGAAGATTTATCATCTGCTCTATATGATTCAGCTATGAAACAAGAAGAATCCAAATGGCAGGATATCATGAAAATGGATGGAACAGAAAATGCCTATGTTCTTCATAAGGAATTAGGAGAATGGATGACTGACAATGTGACAGTTGTTCGTTACAACGATAAGTTGCTTGCAACAGATGATAAGATTCAAGAGCTATTAGAGCGTTATAAAAATGTTAATATTAATGACACGGCAAAATGGTCGAATCAAGGAGGCGTATTTACTCGTCAATTAGAGAATATGCTTCAGCTAGCACGTGTGATTACCCTTGGTGCATACAACCGAAATGAGAGCCGTGGAGCACATTATAAGCCGGAATTCCCGGAAAGAAATGATGAAGATTTCTTAAAAACAACAATGGCTAAATTTGTTGGTGGAAACAAGGCGCCAGATTTCCATTATCAAGAAGTGGATACCTCCTTAATCAAACCGAGAAAAAGAGATTATTCAAAGCAAAAAGAGGGAGTGAAATAAAATGGGGGAGCAAAAAACAGTAACGTTACAAATTGAAAGACAAGATGACCCTAATTCACCATCTTATGTAGAAGAATTTACTTTGCCGTATCGTCCTAATATGAATATAATTTCTGCATTAATGGAGATTCGCAGAAATCCTGTCACAAGCGACGGGAAAAAAACATCTCCAGTAGCTTGGGATATGAACTGTTTAGAAGAAGTTTGCGGAGCTTGTTCAATGGTTATTAATGGAAAACCACGCCAATCCTGTACGGCGCTAATTGATCAATTGGAACAGCCGGTTCGTTTAGAACCAATGAGAACATTCCCAGTCGTCCGTGATCTTCAAGTGGATCGCAGCCGAATGTTTGATAGCTTGAAGAAAGTAAAAGCATGGATCCCGATTGATGGTACGTATGATCTTGGACCAGGCCCAAGAATGCCAGAAAAAAAACGACAATGGGCATATGAGTTATCGAAATGTATGACTTGCGGAGTTTGCTTAGAGGCATGTCCAAACGTAAATAGCAAATCAGATTTCATTGGACCAGCGCCACTTTCTCAAGTTCGTCTTTTCAATTCTCATCCAACTGGAGAAATGAATAAAGAAGAGAGATTGCAAGAAATTATGGGAGATGGTGGACTAGCTAATTGTGGTAACTCACAAAACTGTGTGCAGTCCTGTCCAAAAGGAATTCCATTGACTACATCGATTGCAGCATTAAACCGTGAAGCAACTTTTCAAGCGTTTAAGGATTTCTTTGGTAGTGATCATTAATCAAAGAGGCTGGGACAAAAGTATTTCAACCAACAACAAACACGAACTTTAATGTAATTAGATTGCATTATAGTTCGTGTTTGTTTTTTAGAAAAAGGTTTAAAAACGAAGTGGAATGGAGCGGAGGACGCTCGACTCCTGCGGGAAATAGAGGAAAGGCTGAGACCCCGCAGCGCAGCGAGGAGGCTTAGCTTCCTCCCCGGCGCATCGAGCGTCTGTAGCGCAATGGAACGACTTAGTTTTTACACTTAACTAGATTTAAAAACATAGATAAAGTAGCTTTATTTAAGAGTTAAATTAAAGATTGTTCGTCTTTAAAGATTAGTTATTTAGTTTTGTCCCAGCCTCTTCTTTACGTTTGATACTTTGTCATATATTGATAATAAGCATTGGCAAATTCCTTTGCTATATATTGTTCTTCTAAAGATAGCGTAGGTAATTTGTTTTCCAAATAAGAGCAGATACTTTCCATTTGTTGAATACTTTCCAAAAAAATTGTCCGATCTCCGTCGTTTTCTATATCTGATATTTTTTGCTCATAATCATAGTGATAGAACGTATCATACACTTCGCTATTGCATGAGGATAAAGCTATTTTTCTTTGCAGGCAAGAAAGACATATTCCACACGGAAGAATAGCTCCATTTCTACTCATTCGTACACAGCTTATCGTGTTCTTAATTTGGATTTTATACTCTTTAGGCAAATCAAGCATGAGAGACTGAACAGATTTCAAAAGTATAGGAGTTTGAATTTGCAAATGAAGATCCAAACCAGCATAAATATCATTTAAATGTTTAAATGTATTCGGATGCATTGATTTTTTCCATATATTAAAACCATTTGAAGGATCTGGATTCATTTTACTCAGTTGGAAAACATATACATACTTCCCACCGTTGAAAAATGTTTTTACAGCAGCAATCGAAACGAGTAGACAGAGGCTAACTGATGATTGTTGCTTTCTAATTTTCTTGGAAATCGCTGAATTTAAGGTAATAATCTCAGTAGAATCTGTTCCTTTACTCCTCAGGAAGGAGGCTAGTTTCCCTTGCTTTGATTTTCCATTTTCCTTATTTACTAGTCTAATATAATCGGAGGCAGTAGAAGACTTTGCATTTTGCGCAACACCAATGATGGAATCTAAATCATCTAAAAACAAGGTTACATCATGCTGATTAGGCAGTAAAAACGAAGGTGAAAGAAGATCAGTATCGATTGGTTGGAATTGAAGATGAACAGGTTCATCCAATATCCAAGCTATTAGTTTTTCTAGTAGTGGTCTGTTTTCTTCCCAAAGGATTGCATGGAATACTGGAATAATTAATTTATTATCCTTCTTTGCTTTTTTTGATTGGTGTTCAAAATAAAATAAGGCTCCCATTATGGTAACGAAGTCAATACAACTAGTACCTTCTCCTTCATAATCAAAATATGTATCCTGAAGTAGCTCCTGATGTAATTTAGTCAAGAATTCAATGTTTAAATCCATTATTATCACCAAAACTTAGAGATTTGGAAGTGCAATTTTCTTTCCATTATACCATTAATTTTTTAGGAAGTTTATTATGACTCCTTTTCCTCGGAATGTTTGGCCATAATGCTGGAGATTGCATCTCCATTAAGCTTATTGAAAGAATGCTGATAAACCCTTTTATTTTCAGATTTATACATATAAGTATAAGCAACATCTTTTTCATCATGGAAAATGACAATCGCATGAAATCCAAACATGGCGTAGTGAACCTCGATTTTTTTTATAGCCTTTTGCTTGTAATGTCTTATATTGTAAAGATGATTTTCAACAGCTCTTTTCACTTGTTCCTTATTATTGGAAAAACTGTTTGTAGCCTAGATGGAAGCACTTAGAATAAAAATGACTATAACGGAAATTACGACCTGATATGCTTTTTTCATTCATTGCCTCCTTGGTTTAAATACGGAAATATATACTAATTATACAATGGAATTCTTTTCTAAATACATAATAAAAAGAGGGAATGGAAAAGAAAAAATTAAAAAGGCAAAAACCTTTCCCAATTTCCATAAATCCAGTCACTCCAAGTTGTCATTTTACATAATATATTCAGACTATAACTATACCCATCCCAAAGTTCATAGCTGGCAAAGGCAAGGAGGGTTACACTACTTGAAGGAGAATGAATTTACTCACAAGCCATTATTAACCAAAAGAGAAAGAGAAGTATTTGAACTGCTAGTCCAAGACAAAACGACTAAGGAAATCGCCAGTGATTTATTCATAAGCGAAAAAACAGTTCGAAATCATATTTCTAATGCTATGCAGAAGCTGGGCGTGAAGGGGCGTTCACAGGCTGTTGTAGAACTCCTTAGAATGGGAGAACTAGAGCTTTAATGTAGAAAGGTGACTCGCTAAATAGACAAAACCAAACGTAATCTTTCCTTTAAAATTAAAAGAAAAGATTGGGGATGTCTTATTTGGGTCACCTTTCGAATTAGTATAAGAATGATTCAATGATTTAGTAAATATCTTAAAAAGAAAAGTAAGTCTAAATTCAAACAATGCATAATCAAACATCTGCACCTCTTGGTAAGATACTAAATGTATCATCTAGGAAGTGCTTTTTTATCTATTTTTCTTTATTTAACATTCCGTTTTCTTGTAAAATTTCCACTAGCTCGGAATAAGGGACAGTTGAAGCATAGATGGCTTGATTTAGTGGCATGAACATTTCTTTGTTATCTATACTGTATACTAGTTTTGGTCTAATAACGGCATTACCTTTAGTTTGGTTAATATTTAGATTTATAGTAAATCTGTTCTCTTTCATTTTGTATAAAACATCCTGTGAAATTCCAGTTACTATATTTATTCTAGGATTATTTATTTCTATAGCTTTAATAAGGATACTTGAGTCGCTTATATTATGAAGGTTAGTTGAATATTCAAAATTATTGTTATAATTATC
>NZ_CDRJSZ010000013.1:0-152735 GCF_976954375.1 Niallia sp. Marseille-Q9988
TCGTCGTTGTTTTAACCTTATCAGAAATGGATTCTTTTTTCATTTATCAAGTGAATTAACATTTAACAAAAAAGCTTATTGGAATAACGATTGTAACCAATTAATGATTTTCTATGAATAATTCAGGCCTTATGATGTTCTGTTTTTTCTAGATTTATTAATTCTTATTCTTTTCCTAGTCTTTCGGTTAGTTAAAATAGATATGAAAGAACCTAGAAGAAGAACTAAACTAGGTATTTTTACAGTTACTATGATTTTTTCTATTTTAAACCTCGTTTTAGCTGAAGTTGACAGACCACAATTGTTAACAAGGGGATTCGATCGAAATTACATTGTAAAATATCTGGGGTTATATAACTACACTATTTATGATGGCATACAGAGTTCAAAAGCATCTGCCCAAAGGGTCATGGCATCAAGTGATGAAATGACGGAAGTAATAAATTATACTAAATCAAATTATGCAAAACCTAATCCAGAATATTATGGTATTGGCAAAGGCATGAATGTAATTTACTTTCATTTAGAATCGATTCAAAACTTTGTTATTAACTACAAATTAAATGGAGAAGAAGTTACTCCATTTTTAAACTCATTAACGAAGGAAAAAAATACTTTATATTTTAAAAATTTTTTCCATCAAACTGCACAAGGAAAAACATCTGATGCAGAATTCATGGTAGAAAATTCTCTATATGGCTTACCTAGTGGTTCAGCCTTTACCATGAAAAGTGGGAACACCTACCAAGCAGCACCGGGTATTCTAGGGCAGAAAGGCTATACTTCAGCAGTATTCCACGGAAATGCAGGCAGTTTTTGGAACAGGAATGAGATGTATAAATCATTAGGTTATAACAACTTTTTTGATGAAAGCTATTATAGTGGCATTAACGAGGAACAGATGACTGATTATGGAATTATGGACAAGCCCTTTTTTAATAAATCCATTCCATTGCTTAATTCTTTGAAACAACCTTTCTACGCAAAATTTATATCTGTTTCTAATCACTATCCTTATTCCATAAATCAAGAAGAAACTACTATCCAAGCAAATAATACAGGTGATAAGTCAGTAGATGATTATTTTCAAACTGCCCGCTATGCAGATGAAGCACTTGAAAATTTCTTTGATTACCTAAAGGATTCTGGTCTATACCATAATTCCATTATAATTATGTACGGGGATCATTACGGTATCTCCCAAAACCATAACTCAGCAATGGAAAAGGTTATAGGGAAAAAAATAACTCCATTTGAATCAGCTGGCTTGCAGCGTGTACCACTATTTATCCGTGTACCTGGACAAGAAGGTGGAATTAAAGAAGAGTACGGGGGTCAGATAGATTTATTGCCTACTCTTCTACACCTTCTTGGTATGGATACAAAAGAGTATATTCAATTTGGTTCAGACTTACTGTCAGAAGAACATAATCAACTTGTACCTTTTAGAAACGGTGAATTTGTTAGCCCAACCATTTCCTCAGTTGATGACAATTTTTATAACTCGGAGACAGGAGAGTTATTAGAAGCTGATAAAATTGAAGAAGCCATTGAAACTCAAAAAAAGGTTGCTAACATCCTATCCCTTTCAGACCAAGTGGTTAATGGTGATTTATTAAGATTTTATACACCTAAGAACTTTACCCCTATCGATCCTTCTCAATACATTTATAAAAAATTTGAGAACGATGAGTAATTAATAAAGAAACCTGATAGTCCACTGGGATTATCAGGTTTCTTTATATTTTTTATTTATTTTAATAGCAACCTTTTTAACAAGATTGCTCTAAAAGTCGATTAATGGTAACAATTAATTTCTCATCGTCATGCCTATAAAAGTTCTCTGTACCTTTTTTGCACTCGATATAATTTATATTTTTCAAGTAGTTTATCTGGTTAGAAACCATTGAGTTAGACATTTTAAGTCGATCGGAAATTTGGTTAACCGTTAAGTCCTTTTTGTAAATTAAAGATAAGATTTTTATTCTTGTTGGATTGGTTAACACCTTGCATAGTTGAGAAACTCCTTTTATATTCTCATCCGATAACAAAGAGAGAACTTCTTTCCTCATCACTTCCCCCACCTTCTTTTCCTATACATAAATATATTCTTACATGAACAGATATGCATATATAAAGGATATCTGAAAAACATTTTCTTTGTCAATTAATTTATTTTTTATTGAGGACTCTACCCACTTTATCTTATACAAGTAAAGTCCATCCTCTTCCCTTAAACAACTTTTCTATTTTATTTTTGCAACTATATATTCTGCATCGTATCCAACTCCTTGAAGTAAAGCAGAACCACGTCTATGCTGCCACGGTAAACCTATAAAATATAGACCTTTAATATTGGTAACGCCTCGTTGATGAATTAGTTTTCCATCCTTATTGTATAAATCATCTATGTTCAGCCAAGGTAATGAATTTGTAAAACCAGTAGCCCAAATAATATTGTTAACTTCTAGTGATGATAAATCTTTAAATATTACTTTATCGCGATTTATAACCATTACTCTTTCTTTTAATTTCACCTTATTTCGTTTAATGGCATCTCTCAGTTCGAATCCAAATATAGGATCACCCTTTTTTTGGATGAACCCTCCCAATAAAGAATTCTTACTTGCACTTAAAATTCCCAATTTATCAAACCACCAGAAAATGCTTTTTTGTTTAAAAATTAATGGCAAGAATACTAATTTATTACTATGTGCCAAGTATGTTTCTTTTTCTTCGGATAGTTCAACTGCTATTTGAGCACCGCTATTTCCACCGCCTACAACTAAGACATTCCCATCCTTTAACTGCTGTGGATTTTTATACTGAGAAGAATGCACTTGATAAATCTCATTAGATAAATCACTGGAGAATGACGGTATCATAGGTGTTTGAAAGGGACCTGTGGCAATAACTAGATTACGTGTCGTGTACGTATCTCTATTTGTACATACTACAAATTCCTCTTCTTGTTTTGTTATACTTGTTACTACTGTTTGAAATTTAATAGGTAGTTCAAACTTTTTAACATATTGTTTCAAATAAGAAGCTACCTCATCTTTTGTAGGGAACCCATGCTTATCTCCTTCCATTGCAAAACCAGGTAGAGAACTATATATTCTAGGAGTAAATAAAATCAAGGAATCATATCTGGACTTCCAACTCTCCCCTATTTCTTTTCCTTTATCTAAAATAAGAAAATTCATACCCGTTTCTTTTAAATAATAACCCATGGAAATACCAGCCTGGCCCGCTCCAATAACTAGTGTGTCCAACATTGTATTTATCCCCCTTAATATATAACAAGAGGCTGGGACATAACTAGCCTCTAAAAAAGAGAAAAGTGAATTTGAGGTACTCAAATTCACTTTTCTCTTTTTTTTCGTGTTAATTCTTCTATTATCTTAGTTAATGGCAGTGAATTTTCTTAAATTCACTGCCATTAATGCGAGGCCCATTTCGTTTTCCACCTTCGATTTTCCTCGTACAGAAAATCGAGTGAAACGCAAATTAGCCTTCAAGAATCCAAAAACTGGTTCCACATCGGTTTTGCGTTTTCGATAGATGGCACTCGTTTTCTCTTCTGAAAGCTTCGCTCTCACATATTCTTTTTGCTGTTCCCATTTTTTGTTCACCATTAGTTTTCGATTGTTTCCTTCTTTTGCCTTGGTACATGATGAACGGAATGGGCATCCTGAACAGTCTTCGCACTCGTAGATTTTGAAACTCCTTTGGAAACCTGTAGCGTCGGTTCGGACAGAATGATATTGAAATTCTAAACGTTTCTGATTAGGGCACGTATATGTATCGGTTTCTTGATCATATACCCAGTTATCAGGATTAAATGTATTTTGTTTGTACTTTTTCTTTTGTTCCTTCAAAAACATGTTATATGTTATCAGTGCTTCTCGGTTTCTGTTTGAGAGAATATCACTAAAGTTTTGTTCACTACCATAACCTGCATCTGCAACAATATGTTTCGGTAACTCGAAATAATGTTGCTCTATCTCATCTAAAAATGGAATTAACGTACGTGTATCTGTTGGGTTTGGAAATAAACTATAAGCAAGCGCATATTGACCTTCCGTTGCGATTTGTACATTGTAACCAGCTTTCAATTGCCCGTTTTTCATATAATCATCTTTCATTCGCATAAATGTCGCATCTAGATCTGTTTTAGAATAGCTATTACGTGGTCCAAAGATTGTAAAATCCTGTTGGTACTTCCGTTTTCTCAAGACAAAATCAATCAACTGTTTACGCACTTGTTTCGGGTATTTTCGTTCACTTCGTAAGGCTTTTCGTTCAGTAACGTCTGAAGATTCTTCAATTTGTTTATCATATTCGGTCACTACTTCGTCTACTTTTTGAACCATTTGAGTGAGCTCTCCAAATGATAGCTGTTCATCACTTTTCCGTTCAATTTGGGGTATGATTTCGTTCTCAAGCAACTCATTGTACAACTGGTTTGACTTATCAATTAAACTCTGATGAAATTTCTCAATCGCTTTCTTCCAGACAAACGTAAATTTATTCGCATTCGCTTCAATCTTTGTACCATCGATAAATATCGCTTCTTGATCGATCAGTTTTTCTTCGATCAATTGGCAGCGAAATTGGATGAAACATTGACGAATTAAATCTTTTACTTCTGGTTGAACGCGAAATCGGTTAATTGTACGATAGCTTGGTTCATACCCTTGAGCTAACCACATCATACGGATACTGTCTTTTAATAGGGCCTCCATTTTACGCCCTGAAAAGACAGATTGAGTGTAGGCACATAGAATAATTTTAAGCATCATGCGTGGATGATAGGCAGGACAACCTTCATTTCGAAGAAATGGTTCAAACGCTTCTTGAGGGATACTTTCCACTAAATGATGGACATGGAAGGCAATATCATTATTTTGTAATTTTACTTCTAAATCTAAAGGTAAAACGATTTGATTCATGGTATAATCTTTAAACATAAGGATCCTTCTTTCTGATTAGATTTTGTTGTGGTGACTTTATTTTATCAGAAGTGATCCTTATTTTTCTTCAAAAAAGTAAATCAAAGCCTGTGAAATTTTACTATGAGTAAAATTTCACAGGCTTTTTCATTTCAGAGGAGGGTTATGTCCCAGCCTCTTCTTTTCTAATTAATGATGATGATGATCATGGGCTGGTTCACCTTTTGCTTCACAAAGGATTGAATTTTCATGGTTATGTGCTAAAGTTTCCATTTGGATGGTTACATGAGTAATCCCCTTGTGTTCAAGTGCATGTTCTATTTTCCGAAGAATATTTTCACCTTCGGCGATAGTTAATTGCTTATCAACGACAGCATGGCAAGACATTGCATTCAAACCACTTGTGATGGACCATATGTGTAGGTCGTGAATAGAGTGTATTCCTGGTGTTTTACTAACTGTGGTAATAATGTCCTCTACGTCTACATTTGAAGGAGTTCCTTCCATAAGAACGTGAATAGCATCTTTGGTTACATAGTAACCACTTCTTAAAATAAGAGCAGCTACTAATACACTTGCCAATGGATCTGCCCAACCCCATCCAAAAAACATGATAAGCAATGCAGCTATTATGGCACCAACTGAACCAAGCATATCACTAATAACATGTAAAAAGGCACCACGCATATTTAAATTGTTTTCTGTATCTCCATTTCGCATCATAATCCAAGCTACCAATATGTTAACAAGTAAACCAATAATACTAATATAAAGCATACCTGTTGTTGCTACCTCTGGTGGATTGGCAAAACGGTTAATTGCCTCATAAAAGATATAAAGAGAAATAAGTATTAGAGTAACTCCATTTATAACAGCTGCTATTATTTCAAAACGTTTATACCCAAAGGTTTTACTATGACTAGCTGCTCGCTCCCCTAATTTAAATGCTATGAGTGCAATCAACAATGAAATGGAATCACTTAACATATGTCCTGCATCGGATAGAAGCGCAAGACTATTTGTAACAACTCCTCCTATTGCTTCAATTACCATGTAACTCGTAATAATAATAAAAGAAATGAAAAGCACCTTTTTGTTTGATCCACCTGTATGATTATGACTATGACTATGATCATGCCCCATTATAATAATACCTCCTTAATAAAACATCTGATTATATACTACCCCAATAAAATAAATGAATGTATTTTAGCGCACACTCTTGAAACTAAAAGATGTTATATATTCTTCTTATTACAATATATGAACATATATTCATATAATTATTATATACTCGTCTTTATTAAAAGTCAAAAAAATTCTATAATATGTAAAATCTAAATTAAAAAAGGGAAATAATCCATAAGATAAAAAAGATCAATTCATTAATTGAATTGATCGAAGGAAATAGGAACTTTTCTTCCAATTAAGTTTTTATTCCATGCTAAGCATTAATGAAATATACAAACTAATAACGGACAGGAGACACATACAGAACGATAAAATCACATGCCTTTTATTTATAAAGGAAAGTACTAATAAAACCAAAAAAAGTAAAGCAAATATTAACAGTATGATACTGTTTAAATGAATGCTTATTTGCACCTGTATATCAGGTACAACATCTCCTCTAAAAAAGAGTGAAGTCATTTTGGAAATAGTTTCATTTGTAATAGCTGTTTCTTTTGGCGGTGATTGTTGACCTAATGCCGCTGTTGCAGAAAAAATCAACAATATAACAATACTTTCTACCTTTACCCATGACCTCGGCTTAAATTTTATATCTTTTTTTAATTTGTTTCTAATAAGAACTCCATTGATCATTGCATAGACAAGTAAAGGAATAATCAAAAGATGTTTCAATAATAATGCTTGCCCATAAGGTATCATCCATGAATTAAAGTAGCTTTCATAGTCAACAACAAGGTCCATTAATAAAAAACCAGATATTATTGTCAAACCTAAACAAAAGATAGCAGTTGGTGTAAACCAACTTAAAAATGGAAGCCAATTAGATTCGCCTTTGGAAAACCAACTAACTACAAGAATTACACCAACCCAAACACTGACTGCTGTAAAATGGACAGTATCACTAAAAAATCCTTTAATCGGACTTATTGAACTAGCATGACTTGACCAACCCATGGAACATATTAAGATAAAGGTAAGCAATATCCCTATAAAGTTGTGCGACTTCTTTTCATTATCAGAATGTAACAAAAAGAAGAAGAATATAATAGAGACAATAAAACAAAAGAACCAGGATTTCCCTGTTTCAAAAGTTAATAAAACCAAAGGTAAAGCCTCTAAGAACCCACGTAATGAACTTAAGTACAAGATGAGTTGCAAAACGGGTATAAATGAAAATATTACTATCCCCCCGAGGGAGAATAGTAATATTTTTTTAGGTACATGCACCACTGGTCGGTGCTTATTAGGTACAAGATCGAGAATAAAGCTCCCCATTAGCATGGCATAACAAACATATAACAAAGCTTGAGTAAGAGTACCTATAATCACCATTTTTTATTTCTTCCTTTTTATAATGAAGGCCGCAGCTATGATAAGAAGGATAATTCCTACTAAGATTATTATTGCAGGAATTAAAACAGTGGAAGGGTCTGAATTTCTCTTTTCATAAGCAGCATGTTCCTCAGGAGTCATGGAGGAATGATCCACTTCTTCCTGTGATTCGTCTTGTGTGGATTCCTCCGTTACAGATTCATCTGTTGCTTTTTCCTCCGTTACACCAGTATTTTCTTCTTCTGTAACAGGCGAATCAACTATAAATGAATATTCCCCTTCTATAACATGCCCGTCTACTCCAATAATTTGCCATGTTACATCATAGTTATCATTCTCCAAAGGTGAAGACAACCTTCCAGTCATTTGGTCATCTGATAACTCAATATTTTGAACGGAAATTTCCTTTCCGGCTGAATTCACAAGAGTAAATGTACTTCCCTGTTCAATTTTCGTCTCAAATGTGAGTGTTAATTGATTAAATTCTTCCTTTACTGTCTCCCCATTTTCTGGTGAAGAACTTTTTAAACCTGTATGTGCAAAAGCATTATTTGCATTTAGAAAAAACAATCCTACTAAAAGTAAAGAAATGACTTTCTTCATCGTAACCCCCTATGAATTTATATTATATTTGTAGAAAAAACATTAACACTATTTTAGTAGTGCTATCATTATTATACATAAATTAAAATTTATTAAATGTGTCTATTTATTGAAGTTTTATTTTTACATATGAATTATATACGGACATACGTTTTACGAGCCTGAAAAATTCGAATCATTCTTATTATGATACACTAGTAGATCACCACTTGATGCCTCACCCTTCGGGTCCTTAAATACAATAAAGAAATAATGAAAGTTATATGTAAATAAGGATGCAGGTAAAAAAGGGAACTTCTGACTGGACAGAAGTTCCCTTTTTTACCTGCATCTTCTATATAAACACATAACATACTTTAACTTTTGATTTAATTCTTTATATTGAAAAGTAAGTAATTTAAGTACTGACAAAAACCAATATTTAAAGTGCGTTTTGTTAAAGTTCTTTCCTTATTAACCATATAACCACAATTGCAAAGATAAGAAATAGCCCCATTAATGTTACTAAGATGTTTTTGTCATCTGTATTTTCACTTATACCATCATTATTATTTTGGACTTGGCTTTTTTCCTCTTCATTAGTGATTTGCTGAGTTGTATTTTTTTCTCCCTCTTTTTGTTCTATTTGTACAAGAAAGTTAATTTCACCTCTTATTGGATGACCATCTTTCCCGACAATATACCATTCAATCTTATACGAGCCATTGTCTAAAGGTTCTGTTAAGGTTCCAATCATTTTTTTGCTTTTAACTTCAATATCAATAAACGAAATTTCGGTTCCATCCTTCAAAAGTTTCATTGTGCTTATTTCGTTTATAGTTGTATTAAAATAAAGGTTAATTTGATTGAATTCCTCGGTTAATATTTCTCCTTCTTTTGGATTAGATGATACAATGCCTGAATGAGCACTAACAATTGAAGGTGATATCATTAATATACATAAAACGAAAAACAGAAATTTTTTCACGATATATATTCTCCTTTCTGCATTCTTAATATGTTCATATGTATTATCTAAGGAAATGTGACAAATACATTAACTAATGAAACCCAATCATTATATTTTTTATTTTGTGGAAGTATACCCAGATCCAAAAAGTAAAGTAGCTGCTATTCGTAGGTTTGTGAAGAAATTCACTTAAACTATCCTGCCCCTATAGCGACAAAAGAAGCATCTTATTTATTATAGGAATGTAGCACGATCTTTCTAAAGAATTTTTCATTAGGTTTTATTGATAAATGTTAAAAACACCACTAGAGCAAAAATAATAAACTTAGGGAAACACTATTTAGGACTTGCTACTCAAGATTTATTCTAAGAATGGTTTAATTAATTCCTGAATTTCGTCGTCATCCAATCTCTCGGACATTTCTTCGAAGAACTCTCCAACCGGTAATAATTCCACTGAAAAATCCTTATATAGCTCTTTAGAAACATGCTTTAAAACTTTATAGTACTCTGCAGCTAGTTGATATAAATCATTCTCTTTGGTATCCCTTTCTGGTAGTAACCTATTAAATATATATAACCTTTCAATAGTCATCTCATAGTTATTTAGCAGGGCAGTTATTGGGTCTGGAATTGAAAGTGTTTTTATTTCAGTCATGTATATCCTCCTTCGCATATATCTACATAATTTCTAAAAAGCGAAATTTTCATTATAAATCTGATTTACTAGCCATATGGATTACATCATCTTCTGTTAAATTTAGTAAGTTCATTCAAATATTCACCAAAAAATATGTAAATCCTTCTTTAACTCTCCTGCCCCGTTAGTTCTAGAAGAACTGGCAAGATTACGATGAATACTATTCGTTTTTAAATAACTTTATTGTTTATTAAACAACTATATAGTTGTTTAAAGGGACATTATTATTCGTGAACACCAATATAAATAAAAAAACCAGTATTAACAATAGTTTGTTAATACTGGTATTATGACAAGCCATACTATAATTGACCACATTAATTAAAATTTGCGATGATATCTAGATGAGTTAAATGCGTTATCAATTATATTTATTTTAACGGTATCCTTTTTAATTACTCCATTCTTATACTTTACTTCAAATTCAAATTTAGCTTCTCCTACTTTCAACATAGTTGGATAGTACTGATGTTTTTCTTCATAAAGCGAACCATTATACAATATATTAGTTACTTTATTTAAATCAACAGGAGAGGTAGTATTTTTGTTATCCATTTGAACCGCGGATAAAGTACTCTTTACATAAATAGTTTCATAAGGTGAAGTATCTGCTTCAAGTAAAAACTTTTCACCACTAAAAAATTTATCTAGTGTATTTCCAAGTTTCTCATGCTTTTTCTTCCAATCGGCTGTATGATTTACATGTCCTTTTATGATTAGTGGTTTAGCATAAAAGGACATATCTACAGTCGTTTTATCATGGCCATCATCCACTTCGGTAGTAAAATCATAATTCCCTACGTCTGGAACAAAAACATAACAAACCTCTTCACCAGAGTTAATATTTGATTTTGTTAAAACGGTTTGTTTATTCCCATAATCCTTTTCTAAAAATAATTTAACTGTCATTGGTTGTTTATCTAAATCAATTACTTTTATACAAACATTTACGGTATCACCTTCATATACATCCTTTGGTGTATATGTAAGAGTAACTTGTGGTGGTCTATTGGTAATCTTTAGAGTTTTCTCTTTTGTACCTGTAGCTCCATCATCATCTGTAACAGTTAATTTTATTTTATAATCTCCCACCTTAGTGAAAATATTTTTAGGATTTTTTTCAGTCGAGAATTTGGTCCAAGTCGTTTTATTTGGTTCCTGATATTCCCATATATTTGTTAATGGATCACCGTCTGTATCAAATGACTTGTTAGTGAAAGAGACAGTGGTATCATTATAAATGGTTGTTGGGTTCCAAGTAAAATCCGCAACAGGAGCTCGATTTTTAACAGTAACATTTTTAGTCACGTTGTGACTAGCTTCTCCGTCTGAAACCGTTAATCGGACTTTCCAAACCCCTTTCTTATTTAAAGTGTAAGAAGGGTCCTTAGAAGTAGAAATAGTACTCCAGGTAGATTCATTTGGCTTCTGAGCTTCCCACTTATACGTTAAAGAATCTTTATCAGCATCGGTAGACTTATTAGTAAAAGAAACGGACGTATCATTATAGATGGTACTAGGATTCCAAGTGAAATCTGCTACAGGTATCCTGTTTTGAACAGTAATGTTTTTAATCACATTATGACTAGCTTCTCCGTCTGAAACTGTTAATCGGACTTTCCAAACCCCTTTCTTATTTAAAGTGTAAGAAGGGTCCTTAGAAGTAGAAATAGTACTCCAGGTAGATTCATTTGGCTTCTGAGCTTCCCATTTAAACGTTAGAGAATCTTTATCAGCATCCGTAGATTTATTAGTAAAAGAAACGGACGTATCATTATAGATAGTACTAGGACTCCAAGTGAAATCTGCTACAGGTATCCTGTTTTGAACGGTAATGTTTTTAGTCACATTATGACTAGCTTCTCCGTCTGAAACCGTTAATCGGACTTTCCAAACCCCTTTCTTATTTAAAGTGTAAGAAGGGTCCTTAGAAGAAGAGATGGTACTCCAAGTAGACTCATTTGGCTTCTGAGCTTCCCATTTAAACGTTAGAGAATCTTTATCAGCATCCGTAGATTTATTAGTAAAAGAAACGGACGTATCATTATAGATGGTACTAGGATTCCATATAAAGTCAGCAACCGGAGTTCTATTCTGCACAGTAACATTTTTAGTTACGTTGTGACTAGCTTCCCCATCTGAGACAGTTAAACGAACTTTCCAAACGCCCTTTTTATTTAGAGTATAAGAAGGTTCTTTTGAAGTGGAAATGCTACTCCAAGTAGTCTCATTAGGTTTCTGAGTTTCCCACTTATACCTTAGAGAGTCACCGTCAGCATCTGAAGATTTATTACTGAAGGAAACAGAAGTATCATTGTAAATGGTACTAGGACTCCAGGTGAAATCAGCATTCGGCGCTCTGTTTTTTACAATAATATTTTTAGTCACATTATTGCTTGCTTCCCCATCGGAAACAGTTAGACGAACTTTCCAAATCCCCTTTTTATTTAGGGTATAAGAGGGATTTTTAGAAGTCGAAATCGTACTCCAATTAGTGTCATCAGGCTTTTGAGTTTCCCACTTATACGTTAGAGAGTCACCGTCAGCATCTGAAGATTTATTACTGAAGGAAACAGAAGTATCATTGTAAATGGTACTAGGACTCCAAGAAAAATCGGCAGCTGGTGCTCTATTCTGTACAGTAATATTTTTAGTTACATTATGGCTGGCCTCTCCATCTGAGACAGTTAAACGAACTTTCCAAACGCCCTTTTTATTCAAAGTATAAGGAGGGTCTTTAGAAGTAGAAAATGTACTCCAGGTAGTCTCATTAGGCTTTTGAGTTTCCCACTTATACGTTAATGAGTCACCGTCGACATCTGAAGATTTATTACTGAAAGAAACAGAAGTATCATTGTAAATGGTACTAGGATTCCAAGTGAAATCAGCTATTGGAGGTCTATTAATAACATATAAGGCATGACCGACAACACTTTCATCTTCTCCATCAGAAACAGTGAGTTTAAAGGTGTAGTCTCCCTTTCCTATAGTGAAACTTGACGGCGTTTTTGCAGTAGACACAGTCACATAATTACTATCTGCGCTGCCATATGGTTTTCTTTCCCAGCGATATGTTAAAGAATCTCCGTCAGGATCTGAAGAACTATTAACCATCTTGATTGGTGTATCATTATAAATAGTATTGGAAGGATCCCATTCCCATTTTGCAACAGGAGGCCTGTTATTTACATATAAAGCATGTCCAGCTTCTGCCTCTTCTTTTCCATCAGAAACTACTAATTTAAAGGTATACTTTCCTTTTGCAATCTTAAAGCTAGATGGCGTTTTAGCAGTTGATATTTGAACATAATTACTATCAGCTGATCCATATGGTTTCCTGTACCATTTGTAAGTTAAAGGGTCGCCATCGGGATCAGACGAATTGTTTATCATTTTGACAGTTGTATCATTATAGACGTTATTGGAAGGATCCCATTCCCATTTTGCAATAGGAGGTCTATTTGGTTGAAATGATAATTTAGCTTGATCTCCTTTAAAAGTAAAATATGCGGTATTTGCCCATTTGGTTTTATTACTATCATGTGGACTTCTAACTCCATACCAAACAGCTGTTTGTGATTCTTCAAAATCGACTTTTGTATAAGTTTTCCCTTGAGTGAAGTATCTGTTATTACCTAATTCATCAATGACAGAGGGTGCACTTTCTCTGGGCGTTTTCCTTCGTAATACACCTTCTGCATTCATTTCTAAGGTATTAGTATTGGTACCACTTGAAAGCGATAACTTTCCTCCCTCATATGCTTTATTACTAAATTCGAAAGGAAGAATAAGTGGCGTATACACAATTTGATTTTGCACTTTTTTAACGATAAATAAATCCCAATTAGCTTTTTCTTTTTTATTGAAAAGCTCTTCTAAGGGTAAATAAGCATTAAAACTTACATCTTGATATTTCATATTGCAATCATCGTTCCATCTATTTGTTGCACTAGATGGACATTGGTTCCATATGCCAGCCCCTTGATTATTATATTCTAGATCCTCAGTTGCATCTAAACTTCCTTGAACTGTTTTATAAATTTTTACTGTGCCGATACCACTATCACCAGATGATTTTCTAGCAACTATATACGTATCTTGGTTAGAAGAGGTATGTTCACGATGTCCAAATAATACTGACCAACCCGAAAATCTAATATATTTTTGACTACCTTTCCCAAAATTTTTTGTTGTAACTTGATAACCATTTGTAACAAACTTGTCTGAATATACATCGTAAACTATTTTTCTTCCACTAGTCATAGTGAAATCTTTTGATCCCATTAGGTTATTCCAATTATTCTTAACCGTTGATGAAACATTATATATATCTTCATCACCAGTACTTGCGTGAGCATGATGCTCTTGAATAAAAAGTAAAAATAAAAAAAATAAAATAGGAATCAGAAAAAAAATCTTTGCATTTCTCATTTAAATCCCGCTTTCTATTCTTTGTAAAAAAATTAACATTTCACCTCCTAATAATAAAAAACGACCCAAAACTAAAGCAGTTTATTAAACTACTTCGTCTTGGGTCGTTCCCATTTAATATAAAAGTTTATATTAAATATTTTAAAGCAAATTAAATGGGGAATCAATAAATAACAAGTTTAAATTTTTAATTTTTTCTTTCTAATAATGAAGATTACTGCAGCTCCGATAATTAGTACTCCTACTACCGAAATAATTATTGGGAGTTTACTAGATTTAGACTCATCTTCATCTAGAATTGAAGAACGAGTTGCTTCTTCTTTAATATTATCATTGTTTTCATTTGTAATATTGGTATCCATGTTATCTTCCTTGTTTTCAGTAGAAGGGTCGTTTTTATCAGAACTTTCTTTTTTCTGCTCAGTTTCCATTGTGCTTTCTTTTGTTTTATTATCATTTTTATCAGTAGATGTATTACTTCCTTCCTTTATCTTTGTTACAGAGGCAACAACTTTATTTTCCTCGTTATTGCTTCTATCGGAAGAACTACTTTGACTTGATTTTGATGAACTATTGGAAGAAGAACTGCTGTTTGTTTTTTTACTTTCTGAATTATTGCTTGTTCCACTTGATTTTGATAGATTAGTTGAGTTGCTTTTACTAGAACTCGATTTTGAAGTATTAGTTGAGTTATTTTTACTAGTATTGGTATTGCTTGAATTTTTACTACCTGTAGAAGTAGAAGGTTTTGTTGCTTTATTATCAGAATTCGGTTGTGTAACCGGTTTGGACTCTGGTTTAGGCTTTGGTGCAGGTTTAGGGTCTGGTTTAGGCTCAGGCTTTGGTGTAGGTTTAGGTTCGGGCTTTGGCTCAGGCTTCGGTGTAGGTTTAGGAGTTGGCTTAGTAGCAACCCTGTTAATATAAACCGTTAATTCTGCATGAGTGTGTTTATCTGAAAAAACGGGTACTATAAACTTTTGACCACTTTTTGTTACAGATTGATGAACCCCACCAAAAATATTAAAAGTATCTGCAGCCTTTGCATAATATCCATACACTATATCTCTGCATAATCCACTTGCATTTGCTGGGTTAGCTTGTGTAGCCTTATCTGAATTAATTGTCATGCTACAGGATGCTAAAGGTAACTCATCTGCAAGCAAATGCACTGGTTTTAATACTCCTAAAATTAGTATTAATGTTAATAACGTTATTACTCTTTTCATATAAATTTCCCCTCTCAATTTTTTTACTTTATTTTTTGTCCTTTATAAACGAAAAAAAGCGATCCAATGGGACGTTTTAATGGATCAGAGTATAATCACCCTAATCAACTTCTAAAACATAGTCCCAAAGAACCGCATCTTTTTTCATTAATCGAATAGCCATTGATGGCACAAAAAATAAAAAATAGTATTGATATGCCTTAATTATACCCGGTTCTTAAGATAATTTCATTATAAAAGTAAAAAAAATTGGTTGTTTTAACCATGTTCACTGTTTATATCGGATAATTTTGGAATATTAAAAGAAAAAACCATACAATTAGCATGGTTCTTTTATCCTGTTATTTATTTTTATACTCATAAACCGCTGCTTGTCGTATCATTGCAAGATCTCCTTTGAACCAGCGGGGGCTTTCAGTAGTTACAATGGCAATTACACAAGGACCTTCTACGTTTTCGAATACCTGGTAGTTATCGTTATAATATACAAACGGATAGGTCCTGGATATACTATCATCAATAAATTCTAGATGAACTAAGTACAATTCTTTCTGAAAAAAAGAGTTTGCGGTAGGTGTATAAACATAGCCCTGAGAACTTTTAAGTTTTAAATTATTATTTAAACTATTTTTAAGATTTTCTAATGATTTTTCTTTATCAAAGATTATCTTTCCTTCAGATAATGCAGCTGGATTAATCGCAAGACCAGCATCATGAACTGCTAATTCTAAAGAGTTCTTTAATTGTCTAGAAGCGGTTTTGTCTGTATCTAAATTAAGCTGTAATTGCATAATTAATGCAAAAAGTAGTGCAAATAATAAAGTTCTTAATGTTGTACTCATTATATACTCCTAATATTCGCTTAAGATTTTGGTGCTTTTTGAAATAGTTCTAGGACCTTGGTTGAATATATTAAGAATAAATATAAAAGTTCGTGGCACTTCAATAGTAGCTTCTATATATTCGTTTCGAGGGGTTAATTTAGATGTTCCTGTGATGATAATTTTAGATTCGTCAAAGTTATAACCCTCTACTAGAGTTTTTTTCATTTCCTTAATAATTTCTGGTGTTAATCTGCCTTCAATAGATGCTTTTTTTGCTCCTTCAGTTAAAGTAACTTCAATTGCTTCACGATGCATACTATCAATTGATGCTAATATTGGTGTGAATATAAGGTTTACTGTGATAAACAATACCATCCATTCGGCTAACGTTCTTGCCATTTAGAACACCCCTTTGAAAAAATCAAAGGAGCGGTAAACTCCTTTGACTGTAAATGTTGATCTTTTAATTATTACTAGATACACCAGCACCAGTAGGAAGGTTGCTTTGTGCTCCGTTAATTTTTGCGGAATAAGTAGTAGTATTTGAACCTACTAGATTGTATCCGATGAAGAATAAGAATGCGCTAATTGTTACTACTGTAAGTCCGATTTTCAAGAATTGAGCTAAAGTTGTGTTCATTTTTAAAATTCCCCTTTTACAATTTGATTTTTATTTGATGTTCATTTTGTAGCATATCTTGATACTGATTGTTTTTTGCTTTATAAGCATTAAATGAGGTTCCTAAAATTAAATAAGTCATAATGGATACAATTGCTGCCATCATCATAAATGTTAATAGTGATTTATTCATAATAATATCCCCTCGTTATCCACCGCTTTTTGCAGTATATAGAGCCATAGAATCAGAGAAACCAGATAATTCCTGATACAAAGCTACAAAAATAAATGTACTTATCACAATGGCTGTAATGGCGACTTTCATGAAAGTACTTAGCGACGTATTTATTGTTGGTCACCTCCTTAAAAGAATAATAGATTCCACCTTTACATTTGTGATTTATCTAATATAGCTATTACCATCATTACTACTACAAGTACAAAGTTTAATATATGAATAAAATGTGTAGCTTTGATAGGAATTTTTAATAGATCTGTTGTTATTTTTCTTTTTCTTCTGTAATTTTCAACTTGTTTTTTTGCAAATGTTCCATGCATTCCATTTAACTGTTCAAGTGCGGTCTCTCTTTTCATACTGTCTAGATTTTGTAAAACTCCGATTAGCGCCTCGCTGGGTTTAGAATCTAAGTGTTTAGAAAATTGTTCTAATGCTTTACTTGGTCCATCACTAGTCCATGAACTTAGTAATTCCGTTAACGGTTTTTGTAGCAAATAGAAAAATGGCTTTATATTTTGCAAAATACTATAAGTATTAAGACGATGGACAGTCATCATTTCTATTTCGTTAATGATTAAATCATAGAGCATAAAAATCTCTGAATGTAATTTCGATGTTTGATAGTCAATGGTTCTTTTCATGATATAAACAAATAACGAAATAGGATTACTAGGAAGAGCGAAAACAAATAGAAGTAATATAACAGCAGCCTTTGGTGCAAGATAATCCATATTCCCTAATAAAACCGGAAAAACTATGTAATAAAGAACTAAAAATGCTGTTACTGAATATAGAATTAAATAGTATTTAATACCATTTAGTCCTAATGGATACTTTGCTTGTTTAAACCATTCCTCGGCTTTAGAATTTTTAGCAAGTCCTAAAATAGAGTTCTTATTTTTTTGTAAATTGCTTTTGAACCGTAAACGGTGTTGCATTCGTTCAGATGTTGAGTTCATTCCCAAATACACTAAATATCCTGAAGTAAAAGACAGAACAATCACAACTAAGTATTTAAATACATCTATGTATTTAAATAATAGAACTTCTGATTCCATAAAAATTTTACTCCTTTCCTTGTTATAGGTCGTTTTTAGGATGTTTTAAATAAATTGAAATTATAAGTGAAAAAACAGTCCCTACTACGGAAAGGCAAAAGGTAAATAATGTCCATTTTTCTCCAAATTGAAGCTTAAACCAATCCTGTGCTCCACTTGTAAAATAACCTAATAATAGTGAGCCAATAAACAATGGAACCGTTAGGAATCCATCATAAATAGATTCAACAGTTAGAGATTGTTCTTCTTCTAACATTTCTTCTGTATCCTCTATTTGTTTTGTTAGAACTAAGAGGGAATGTAATACGTTTTCTTTATACTTATAGCCTTTTAAAATAATACTTCCTAATCTTTTTGACCAATTGGTTCCAGTTGTATAAGTGAAAACTTGAATGCTATCTCTCAATTCTTGTTCATTTCGAGATAACTGAAGATCAGTAATTAAGCGAACTGTTACTTTTCTTAAACTCTTATTCTGTATTTCGTTTTGCATGGCACTTAAAGCGTAATAAATATCATATTTATTAACACTATAGGCTTGGGTTAGTTTCTGAACCATACTTAGAAATTCTGTACTCATGACATATCTCAATTTGTTTAATTTTATCCTTAATATTAAATATGGTACGGTCATCAGAAGTAACCCGAATAGTAGGGCGATAACAAAATCTTTTATTAAATAATAGATAAAAGCGAAACTAGTCAAACCAAGTAAAGTGGTGAATAAGAGAAATACACCAGTATCATTGTCACTACGATGATCACTTGTAGTTCTTATTAATAAGCTTATGTGTTTAAAAAAAGGGTGCTTATAGGTATGAGATTCTGGTGAAGCATTACCACTTTTGATTCTTCTTATTCGGTACTTATAATTAACTTCTTGATACTTTATTTTGACTGAATCCATCATAATCTGATAGGAAATATAAAGCCCAGAAACGATAAAGATGGAATAGAGAACGTAATTGATACCAGCTTGCCAAAGCCATTGAAAATTATTCATTTAAAGCACCATCTAATAAATCATTAAGAATATTATCTTTTTGTCTCTCATATTCGCTCATTGGAAAAAGCTTTTCTTTCTTTTTTAGATGATTTAATAGAATTTTAGTATCCTCTACACTTTCTTCAGCCATTAGATATAGAAGTTCCTTACTTATGTTAGAAGAATAATAGTATTGTCCGCTTATTGGGTGGTAGCGAACTAGATCTTGTTCTTTTGGTTTCTTTTCGTTCTCATCCCATATAATTTCTGTTACACCGATAACCCTTTTCTTTCTTCTATCTCTTTCTGCGCTCAGGGAAATGACCAGGTCAATATTTCTCGCTACCCTCTCTTGTTCGTTATCAAATTTCCGATTGGGAAATTCATCTAATAAATGTCGGGTAATCTGAGCAACAATATTTTTAACGGCTGTTAAATGATAAGTAGAAAAGGCACCGCGTTCTCCTCTTTCACAAGCTTGTAAGTACCCCTCTGTTTCTAGAGAACGAATCTCCCCAACAATAATATAGTCATGTTCCATACGAAGAAGTCTTGGTACGGCATGATGTAAGTCTCCTTCTGTGGCCTGAACTTCATAAATTAAACGATCTTTTAAATCCTCGGTTAGATTTAATTCAAAATGTTTTTCTAAAACTGCAATTGTGTATTCAGGTGGTCTTTCGCGTATCATTGACTTCATAAAAGTTGTTTTTGCAGATCGAACTCTTCCAGCAAAAATGGTGTTAGCCATGCTTCTTGATAAGGCTCGATAAAAAGGAACATCATCTTGTGGGATTGTTCCTAATCTTGCTTGTTCTTCTAAACTGTTATTTTTAATTACGAATCGTCTAAATACTATAATGTCTAGTTTAGTTCTAGGATTCATCATCATGGTGATTCGCGAACCATCTTCTCGTTCTATTTCCAGTTCTGGTTGCTGCTCATTAATTAGTGCTTCTTTTGTTCTAATTTGAAAAGCTTTTTTTATCCGATTTACTACTGCTATACTTTCAAATTCTTCTGGCTGTTTTTGAAAATAACCATGTTTATCGATCCATAATTCAGTCCCTCTGATAACAGCTGATTCACTATTAGGTTCTTTATCCCATTTATGTAGAATACTTACGCCCCATACTTCATGGAAAATTGCTTCTGGTAAAGAATCATAAAAAGAGGGATATTCATCGGACGTAATATTCTCTTTTTGTAAGACTTCGTTAATTTTTGTTATAAAGTAAGATATAGCCTGTTTGTCCCCAATAACTGCTTGGTGCTGCCTGTTTAACCAAACATCATCACTATTTGAATCATCGTTTATTAAAGAGGAAGATTGATCATTTTCTACAGATTCAGCTATTATGATACTTTGTAGCTCTTCTTTAACTTGGTTACAAATTAAACGAAATGTCTTTTTTCTTTCATAGGTAGTTACAAAATCTTTTTTTAACCCTTTTTCCTCAATAGTTTTAGATAACCATTGGGAAGGCTCAAACTCACTTTCTAATCCTAATGATTGTTCTGTATCATTTTTAACTGCATTTAAAGTCATTTTTTCGCCTCCTTATTACCGGTTAAATATAGATAAAAATCCTTTCTTTTCTTTGTGCTCCTTCGTATCTTCTTTCTCTGTTAATTTAGCTTCAGCAATTATTACATTAGCTAAAACATCTATTGGCTTGTTATAGCTACTATCTGAAAAATCGTATAGTAATTTTTTCTCAAAAGTAGCAATGGATCCTAGCTCCTTCATATCTGGTATTGTGACAACTCGATTCATATTTAGTTCTTCCTCAAGTTTTTTTTCGCTTATTAATGCATTCGCAGGTTGGAATTTATTGATAACAAGCATAAAATCATCATTTTTCCCACCAGAAGGTTCAATTATTTGTTGGTATAGATAAGGATAATATCCTCTATAGCCTTTCTCTTCTTGATTAGTAACAAGAAATTTCATATTACTACTTAAGTAAGCTTGTGCTGCAAGTGCAGAATCAAAGTGAGTGCCCGCATCGATTAAAATTACATCAAATAACTGTTGAGCTGTTTGAATCAAATGTTCAATTTCATAAGGTTTATAAAATCTTTGCATTTTAATATCGCGGTTGCCGGCCAAATGATAAAAGGAATCATGATAATAAATAGCTTCAGATAACCTGTTTATCGTTAAATTTTTGACATTGAGATCTACTTTCAAATCATTTAAATATTGACCTTGATACAAGTAAAAATAATCGGCTGGATCCCAACTATTTAAACTCAAAACTAAAACCTTTTCTTTTACTTTGAGTGATAATGCTCTTCCTAAATTTAAAGTGGTAGAGGAAACACCAGCACCATTATGTGTGCCAAATATGCCAATGATTCTCTTTGATAAATAATCATCTTTATTCGTTAGGTTATTGATACAGTATTCAACTACTTGAAGTTCTGTAGAATATTCATGAATAAGGGTTACTTTATATGCTGCACATAGTCTTGTAATTGTCTTAGTAAATTGTTCACTCTTGATTTGAGTAGGCTTAAAATACATGGGAATAGAGGGATATTTCTCTCTAACTACTCCTATGTTATTGATGTCAAATGAATCTCCATCTAATAAAACAGCGTCAATTTTTTCCTTATTTGAATAATCAATATTGCCCATATGAGCATGGAGGTTGTCCATTTTGTCAATTAGTTCTTTGTAGATAGAGTTTTGACTAAAAATTAATATTTCCATTACATGTCCTTCTCCCTATTGATAAGTTATATATAATTTTGCTCCTTTACCGAGCACTTCGTTCATTAACTTTTTAAAGTCCTCTTCATTTAAAATAATTTCCAAATCACTTATGCTTGAAGTGGCATTAAGGCGTTTATCCTCTTTGTTGTTTTCTGAAGATGAGATTACCTCTTTATTACTCGAATCTTTTACATAGACAACTTTTATTGATTTTAAGAAAGGTTCACTTTCCATAGAATTTGACACTTTCTCTATCTCTTCTTCTGTATCCTCAGAGCTAGTGGTAGAAGGACCATTTTTATTTAAATTTGTAGTTCCATCGTTATAAATCAAATAAATATTTACGGTATCTTTTCTTCTTAAAGAACCAGGCATTGCATAAATCATTTCTTTCGTTATAGGGCGAATAGCTTCGCCTTCCTTTTCATTTGGTAAAAGTTCATCGTAATCTATCATTGTTTTTGTAAGAAGAGAATTCCCTTGGATAATCTGATTAGCATCTAATCCAATAATGTCATCCACTTCTGAAGGTAGGATGACATCATTCATTAAAGTTTGTTTAGGTCTCCGTTCGATAAGTAACTTATCTTCTGTAATAGGTTCGTTTTTTAATATTTCAGAAGAGGGTTTAATCACTACAACCTCTGTTGAATCAATTCGTACACGTAAGAACTGATCATAGAATAAGGTTAAACCGATAGCTGAGAAACCTACCAATAAGCCGCTAATTATTTTGATGGAAGGTCTTTTTAATAAATTCATTCGTATTGATTACCTCCTGGATTCTTTTTTTCTATCTTAATTTTTCTATTGAAGAGTTTGTTTAATATCCCGCTGCCTTTAGCCTTCAATAATTTATTAGGTAGCAAAAGCTCTAATATAGGTACCAAAAGTTCATTTACCTTACTTCTATAATCTTTATAGTCGTTAAGGAACATGCCTTGATATTGAGCTACATATACATCTTCATCTTGAAAAGAAGGAAGTATAGAAATTAATTTATCTTTAAATAAATCCTGTATTAATGGATTTTTCTTTATTTTTTCATTGAAACGATTACCGATAATATGCGTTATCTCGGATTCTATAAGGCTAGCAAAAAGTGAGTTTTCACCAAGGCCCTGAAGTTGGGTGACATCGGAGTCAAGAACAATGAATAGATGATCGGCTATCTCCAATAAATCAGTGACTATCTCATTGTCTAAGTTGCTACCGACATCGATAATCGTTACAAGTGATGAATTAGTGTAGAGTAATTTTATATAATCCTCAAAGCTAATTCCTGCTGGTTCTTCACTTAATAAAGTGGGATTATGACATATAAGTTGAACGCCCTCTCGAATCCAGTCTGTTTGAATATCTGAGTTATTCTCTTGTTGTGTACTCCATTTACTTATGTAATTTGGAGCAAATTCATGGCCATAAAAACGGTCATATGTATAAGGCTTTAGCAAAGGATCTTCCACATATAAAGTACTTACTTGGTAATTAGCTATACTGCGAGCTAATAGATGTGAAACAAAGGTTGTACCATTGCGGGGATAAAAGCTGCCTATTAGGATAGTCTTTCTTTTTACTGGTATACCCACTACTTTTTCATTAGGTGCATTATGTACATGAATGGAGTATTCACGTTTTATTACATTTTTTTGGACTATTTTTTGTACAACAGTTTTTTCTTTCGTATTTTTCTCTATTTGTTGTTTATCAGTTTTCTCTTCAGTAACGTCCTCCTCTTCCAAATCTTCTTCAAGTAAAGCAGGTATTTCTTCCCCATCGATACTAAGAGAGTTATTGAGAAAAGGTGCTATCTCTGCAAATGAAACTTTCCCCTTTAACTGGTTTATAAATTGTTCAATATCAATTCGTTGGGTATTAAATATATCAAGTACCCCCATGCTAACTAGTCGAGAAAGAAGAGGGTCATTGGTTGATCGTTCACACAGAAAAACTATTCTCAATGAGTCGTCGAAATCAAGTCGGAGTTGTTTTATAATACTTATCAGCTCTTTATCTTTGTCTCTCTGATTCTCTTGAACAGATTCTAAATAAGTATCATGGACAATTAACACGGAAGGTGATTCTTCTTTAACAATTTCATAAAGATATCTTCGATGTAATATTTCTTGTTTACTCAATGTAAAATCATCAGGATATTTTGAAAATGTTTCAAATAAAATCTTGGTATATGATTTATCACCTACCGCTATTAGAACCTTCTTTGACATACTAAAACTCCTTTAAAACAAAAAAACACCCGAACACAAGGCAATTACAAAGAATTGTCTTACATTCGGGTGCTTCCCGTTAGTCATATATTAATTTTGTGTATTATTGAGTGAAAGGTCTCCTAGAAAACTAGAAGACATTTACATTTAAATGAGAAAGATTGACGACGATTCAATCTTTAAACACATAGTATCATGTTATTAATTTAGATTCAAGTTAATTATTCACAAAAAAAGTATTGGAAATTCAATTATCACCTAAATTAATCTCTGTTACAATTAGAATTTTATAGATATGTGAAACTTAAACAATGGATATTACAATTACAGTTGTTTCTAATTCTAGTTTTGAGAGTTTATTTTGCATGATTGTTACAATCAGTGTAAGGTAAAATAGAGTAGTTAGTCCAGTATGACCTTTTCTATTTTCTTTTCTTTTATTAATCGGAATTTAATCTTCTTATTATATTTGGAATTACATTTCCTAAGTTGCCTTTCTTATACTGCTGTATGAAATCACTATATAGTAATCTTAATATATCCTCTACTTCAAACTCATTTTCTGGCTCAATATCAGTAATATCCGATAACATTACCTCAAGTCTAAGTGCTACTTTCCTTTTTAGTGTACATTCGATACGTCTAGTTTTGGGTGTTTTATTTGGTTTTGTAAAGGAAAGAGGTTGGTGCTTCTCTTCCGCATAACTATAAATCTTTACGAAATAATCATTTCTCTGTTTTAGTTCATGATATAAGTCGTAAGGATTGTTCCTATCTTTAACTTGATATAGAAAGTCATCCACTAAAATGCTTATTAGATCTCGTTGGGTAAATTCATAATTTCCCATCGCTTCTGAAACATCTTCACAAAATAACTCCCCTCTTAAATATTCAGAAACAGGGATGAAAAAGAAATAAGAAAGTTTAACTGGATTTGTTAATTTATTTATTGAAAAGTTTAATAATCGGTCAAAAAATCCATCCGGTTGATAAGATAACTCATTAAGTTCCTCTTCATATACACGATATATTGGTTTATTGAATTTAGCCATATAAATGACCATCTCTTTCTTTAACTAACATGAATTTCAATAGGCGGTACGCTGCTTCTTTAAGGCTACAATCCCATTCAACTGTCTTATCAAAGAGTAGGTCATGATAATAAACTTCTAATTTTGCAGGATATGGTTTTCCATTTGGATTATAGGAGTCTTCAAAAATCTGGGCATCTTTATATTCTGTTAGAGCTTTTTTTACTAAGAGGGAACAAAAAGGTGTTGGCTGTAGTCCTCTCCTATTGGCCAATCTTTTAATGAGTTTTCTTTCTTCATCGGAAAGAGGGATCTTAACATCCTTTTTCTTATCAATCCTCTTTTTGCGTCCCTCCTCTTTAGTTATTGGGATTTTCCGAACATTCCTTATTATTAATGGTTCTTCTTTCTTTTTTTGTTTGTTGTTAAAAATAGGATTTAATGGCTTCCTTCCATCCATAGCTCTCTCTTCCCCCTCTTCCTTCTTTGTTTTTCCCTACTTTATCTCAGTGTCAGTGTGCCAAATTGTTATATTGCTAGAGTATGAGGGGAGGGAGAGGTTTAGAACGTATAGAAACAAGAATTTTGGACAAACTTTAAATAGACGAATAATTTAATATAAAAGGAGTATTTTATATGGGAAAAAGAAATACCGAAAGTAGTAACGTATCGAAAGAATTATTAAAGCAGTTTGGAGAGCTAGGGAAAAAATCAAAATCAGTTAAGAAAATAAAAATAAAAAAATAGCCGTATTCTTTACGACCTTTCCAAACGATATATTCTTCAGTAAAGATATTACAGGGGAAAAATTTCTTTAATTCCCCTGTAAATGAACATTAATTCTTTGTAATTTTTGATGTTTCAGTGGCTGATAATAGGCGCTTCCTAAATTTTCATTTATTAATTCTTCAACTAAGAAAAGTATATTAAATGGTAATGTATCTAATAATAATTCTTTATGAATTGCTTCAGCGATAGATATGGTGGAGGTATAAATAATTACGATTTGCGGATTTTCTGGAAAATCTGAAATTGGTAAACTACCATATTTATCATAGACATATTTCCAATTCTCAAATTTATCTCTAAAATAACCTATAAAATTTTGGTTCATTTGTGCTCTGTCAATAAGAAAGTTAATATTCCCATTAGGAGTTTTTACTTCTGCTGCACTCATTGGGAATTTATATCGAGCATTATTTGCCAGACGAGCATTCCATTTCCACTTAGAAATAACTTTCTTTTCAATGAATTGACAGCGAAGTTCATTCATTGATACATATCGTTTTAATCCACCAACACCATAATTATCCCATCTATCAGGGGCCATAAAGAACTGATCGTTATAATAATGTTTTAGCAGCCTATATCCCGCTATCCCTAATGTAAAGGGAGCGGGAGGGCGTTTTTCTTCATCACCACGTATTCTAACTTTCCATCTATCTACAACACCATTGGTTCTCAATCGATCTAAACGCTTAGAGGTTTCTGACCTACTCATTTGAGAAGACATATATCTTCTAATTTGGTCCTCATTTGCACAAACAGCGTCACCTAGTACTTTAATAAGGGTAAAATCCGCTTCATCAATAATTTTTCTGTTTAATAGTGTCATAGCACCTTCTATCCCTGTATATGGGTAGTATTTCGAAGGTTTTACATAACTACTTTTAAGTAGTGGATGGTCCCAAAAAGGAATCTCACCATTTCTTGTGGTGAAAACAGGGAAATCGTCCATTACTAAGTTATTTTCAGAAATATTCATTATTCAAAGAGGAATGAAGCGACATCTTTGATTTTCTTTTTACCCCTTGGATATCCCGTAATAGTTACTTTGGCATGTCTTTTATCTTTATCGATGGAGCGGATAGTGCAAGAAACGATATCTCCTACTACTGGCTCTGGCAAGTGACGGGGACGGATCCCTTTAACTTCTAATCCTGCATCTAATTTAACAAATATCCCATGAATGGGGTCTAGATTACTCACTTTACCAGCAACGGTACTTTTTTGATTATAAAGTTCGATTAATTTTTTAAATGGATCTTCTTGAGTATCTCTTCTGCTAACTTGAATAAGGTTATTTTCTTTATCAAATCTCAAAACTTTTACTTGTATTGTTTCGCCGCGATTAATCTCATGCTGAATATTTCCATTCTCCCAGCTCCAATGTCTAGCGTTCATAAAGCAATCTGCACCATTAATACGGACAAATACCTTCCTAGTGTTTGGATTATAACCTCTTACTACACCATCAAAAATTGTTGATTTTAAGGAATCTTCTGCTTCTAGAGTTACTAATTGTTTCATGAATTCCGCTTTTCTGATATCATCGGCCTTCTTTACGGATACCAAGACAATATTATCTTCAATGTCTATTTGGTCTACAATCACTTCTTGAATCGATCCAGTAAAACCGTTTAAGGAGCGGAAGTCATGGTCAGAGAATTCGTTGCTTGGGCAATATGCTGTTATGTTTGTACCTTCTAATAGAAATGTTGCTACTTCCATGTGTTTTTTTACATATTTTCCATCTTCTAATACTTTTGTTTCTCTCGTTGAAACTGCTGTCACAGCCCCTTTGATTATAGTTCTATCTCGCTTAATCTTTGCTAGTTCATTTAATTGGTTGTCATTAACCCATGATGTTTTTAGTGTTTCAGCCATCATTTTCCCTCCTAATAGTGAATTTTCTGTAAACATAAAAAACGACCCAAAACAAAAGCAGTTATTCAAACTACTTCGTCTTGGGTCGTTCCCATTAAATATTTAATTTTATTATTTGTTTTTTATGTTTACTAACTTATTGGAATTTTAACCTATATTTTTAATTTTTTCAATACTTACTGAAAATTACCTAGAATATATATTTAACTTTTATCAGAAAATGGAGTAATAAAGTCAAAAGGACTAGATTTTCCTTCTTCCTTTTTCTCAACCTCCCCCTCATTTGTATTATCATCTATCTCCTTTATTAAATCATTATAGAATGATTCTTCTTTTTCATCTAATACTGATACTGATTGGTTAGGTACTTCATTGGTAGTAGGTATATTTTTGGAAAATAGACTTGATACATCAAGGTCTATCACCTCATCATTTATGTTAATTACTTTTTCACCTAAAGAAGTTCCTTTTTGTTGTGATATCGGCTGAGTTTTACATGCTTCTTTTATCGCTGCCTTTTTAGAAAAATATTTATCAGGGTATCTATCGAATTCAACTAATTCTAATTCAATATCCTCTACAGCATCTTCTTCTGGAAGAGGAATTTCTATTAATGGTTCTTCCTCTTGAAGTGGTATATCAATTATTTCAGATAGCGCTTTATCTGTTTCGTGAAACAATTCCGTATTTAAGGATTTTGACTCTAACCAAATACTAGCGCTTTCTTGGATTACTTTTACTTTCGCCTCTTTGAATTCAGCCTTTGGAACAAAGTTTGCATCAATCTGACGTACAGGTATAGGTTTATTATTAACTACTATTTTCACAGCAGCTTGGAATGGCTCCTGAAAAATTAACTTATTTGGTGTTAGAATGACATCTGTTTTTTGTTGATAGCTACTACCGGATCGCATAACAGGTTCTTCTTGAAGAGGGCTAACAGTTTGTTCGTTTTTCCCCTCTTCATAACTATCTTCTTCTCCTAATAATTTTGAGAATAATTGTGCGTCAAAATAAGAGATATCTCCATAAACCATTTTGTGTCTAAAACCAGTTAACAAAGTATGCATGTACATTTCTCCATATTTGTCTGCCAATTGAGCTACTGTTTGTGCTGCAACAGTAATAATAGCTTTATATTTTCTAGCTTGCGATATAAATTCTTTAAATGGTAGATAAATATAGTCTGGAAATTCATCGATGATTATATGTGCAAAAGTACTAGTTAGAGGTGTTCTCCTATATACAGCATTCTGTAGGCTTAACAAAACAAACTTCCCTAAAACGTTAGAAAGACCTCCTAAATCATCTTTTGCCGTATTTACTAATAATATACCGCCTCTATTTAAGTGCTCGTCAAAAGAAAACTCTGATTTATCAAATAGTACGCGTCTTATCAGTTTATTGGCTCCTATATCATTTAGAACGTTTCTTAGCCCTTGTACATATTCTCCTTGTGCGTCATAATAAGCTGTTTCCCCATAGTATTCGCCTTCTTTTACTTGTTCATTAGCTCCATTTCGACTAGTTTTAGGAATATGGTTCATGTTAAACCAATTATCAATTTGTTTTACGATATCCCAATGGTTTCGTTCATCCCTATCTTTTAAAAGGTGATAATCTTTAGGGATAGTTTCCTTTAACTTTAAATGCATATGCCTAACAATTTGAGGATCATTGTACATTTTTAATAAAGTATCAAATTGTGCCTCGGTAGAAGGATCGTGTAATTTTAGTAAATAAATATAGTTTTTTAAATGGTTTCTTTGACTTTGCTGAAAGAAAAAGTTTCCTGTTCCCCCTTCTTGAATTCCGTCCATTACCATTGCAAATGCTTCTGCTACCTGGTCAACTGGTCCTTGCATTGGATTAATAGATGGTGTATTGGGATTAGTGGGGTCAATATAGAAAACAGCTTCTTCAGGTATGTCATGAGCTTTAACTAATTGAAATGCTTTTTGACACAAATCGTTAGATGGTTCAATTATACTAATACTACTTAAATATGTTCCTCTTATTTCTTCTGTTTTATAATTGGCTAATTTAGAAACTTTAGGAAATGCATTGATAAACTTTGTTAACCAATGCAAGTCCTGATTAATGATAGGTAATATTAATGCTGATGTTTTACCCGTTCCTGGTGGTCCGAATATACCATTATGTAATGATCTATCTTTACCAGGTTGTACAATAAGTTCTTTAGTTTGAGAATCGGGACCTAGTACAACGTCTGGCCAAACCTCTTCTTTACTATTTCTAAACCATTTTTGTAGGTATACATTTTTAAATTCAAATTTTTCAAACGCTTCTTTAATTTGTTTAGAGTATTGGGAATATTGTCCACCCAACCAAATTAAAATAATACTTGTAACTATAGAAGGTGTAAAAACTAAAGTGTAAAACAAAGTGTTAATATCCCCAACAGCTACGGTAAACCAAATATTATCTACATGTATGCTATTGATTAGATTTCCGAGGTAAGGAATAAGTGTATTATAAACTGGTGCTGTGATTAACCACATATAATAGGCTGTTATTCCAATGAACATATTCCAAAACCATATGTTTCTCCAAAACTTTCTTTGAGTTTTTTCGTATTTTGTACTTATTAACCAAGAAAGAATCAAGAAAACTGTACTTGTAAGAAAACCAATTAATCCTGGACTTAAACTGTTACCAAACAATACAAAACTAGGCACACTATTGTAAAACTGCCCAATAACTAAGAAAAGATAGTTACAAATACTTCTAACCGATAAAAAAACAGAAAATAAACCAGTGACTAAAATAGTAATCCCTGGGAGCTTAGGATGAACCTTTAGTTCTTTCAAGTACTCTGCCCCCCTTTTTCTTCTTCAATGTTAGCTGCTTTTCTCCTTGGAGAAGTGATGGCCAATTTTTAGTATCTGTAAATTTTATTGTTTCATAATTTTTCATTACAATATCATTTTCTAGTTCGGATCTACTCTGATAAACAATAAGAAGGTGTGAAACCTTTTGTTTAAATTTATTATTTTTGTTTTCTTCTTCTAAATAATTTATTTTGTTTAATGCAGCAACACTCGCCTCTTCCACTATATTCAAAACTAAAACTTGTTTTGAATTGTATCTTTCTTTATGAATCAATTCATATTGTGCTACCTCTCCAATGTTATAACTATCACTATGAAATATTTCATTTTTTGCAAGAGGCACCAATTGATAATTAGAATTGCTTATATCCATTGATAGTTCAAAAAGTTCTTGTTCGGACTTAATAGTAGTTTTATCAAATGGATAAATACCTTTTAAGATATTGTTTGCAATAATTGGTGAGCGACTAGCTGTAGTAACATAAAAATGAAGGTTAGATATCTTATCAGCGCCTTTATGAATTATGGTGTTTTTTATATTTAAAACCCTAGTTCTTCTATCATCATGATACTTTACAGTATAAATATTGTTGTTATCAGCAACTGATATTAATACATAATGTTCTTCTTCAGCTTTGTGTTTACTTAATTTAATGTAATTTTTTATCTTTTCTTTAATTTTTGTCATTGTTTGTAAACCGGTGTCATATTCAATATTTAGAGTGCGGCTACCTTTTCTAAATACCCAATCAGGGACAATAAATGGTTCACCAACTTCATTTTTGTAAGTATCTTTGTTGGGGTGTAAAGATATTATGTTTTTCCTATTTGATTTTAAAGCTATGAGAGTATCAATAACCACATCTTGAATTCCTAAATAATGAGAAGAGTTTCTTATGTAATTATTGATATTTATAGCTTTTTCTTCTTCTTTTATAATTCCTTCTTGTTTTAAAATGTTAATACCATTTTTCCCTAAGTAGTAACATGATATAGGTGGTTTATTTAGGACAGACTGATATTCTATTTTTACAATGGCGTAATTTGACCACCTTTTTAATTTCTTTTGAATAGAATCCCCTTTATATCCAAATAATTGATTACCATACTTAGTTAACTGCTTATTAGTTAAATAACGGTTAGTCCAAATAAGTGATAATAGCTCCAAATCAATGGAATTTATCCAGGCCCCTTTTCTTTTTTCATGTTCATTATCAAATCCATACCATACTCTGGCTGATTCCAAATTTCCTCCTCCTTAAAACAGAAAAACCCCCAAAATAGTGAAGAAAACATTCTTCATCATTTTGAGGGTTTTTCCCTTTGTATTATAAAGCTGTGATTAGTATATCATTTTGGGATGATCCTAACAACTAGAGTTTTATGCATAAATATTAGTAGTATTCATAAATTAGGCATATCTATTTAAAGTAATTGCTAGTATAAAAACCCGAGAAAACTACAGTGAAAAGCGTATTATGATTAGAGTACAAAAATCATAAAAATGGTGTGGGTTTTCTAATTCAAAAAACATATGAAGTTGGGGTTTTAAAGCATAAAAAAATCTAAGTATGTCAAGGGTTAACATCATCCTCCGTTACGGATGTCCGCTTAGGGACAAGTAACGTTATCCGTAAAAGGATATCCGCAAGCTGTTAGAATTAAATAAAAAATTCAGCATTATTTATAAAAAGACAACTGTATAAAAAAGTGGATAAAAAATATGCCTTATTTCACCCCAAATTTTATTGTTGAGGGACTATAAAATTAGGAGTGATTTATTCAAGTAGTAATTTAATTGCGAATAACCTGGACTTATAGTTCTTTTTTTATAGGAGAAACCAAGTTAATCTCTCATTTATGTTTGATTAATGTAAAGCGTATGTTTAGATTAAAGAAATTGTTTATTGAGTTGATGTAAGAGTTACGTAAAACATAGATTTATATGAATTATATGTGCAGGGTTTATATAATTCATATGTAAATACAAAATAAAAATAAAATCAAACTAGTAGTAACTAATAATGGTGACTATAATAAGTTACCCTGATTTTAAATAAATAAAATAGAGATAAAAATTCTATGATTATAAGGATTTGATATAGTAACTATATATAGTTACTATATATAGTTTTACTACAAATAGATGCCTTAAAAAGATTGCGAAATAACTAAAATTATAAATTTAAAACGAATAGATAGGTTTAATATAGTTTTTATAACTATAATCAATGAAAAATTATGATAGATTATTAATAATTGAACTTTACAGTAACTATATATAGTAACTATAAATAAAGTCTTGGTATTAAAGGGTTTAGGTTATTTATCGCATTTGTTAAATTGATAATTAGAAATGTAGATACTTGAATTAGTAACTTTAATTGGTTATTATATATTTAAACTATAAGAATATCTTAGCAAAGGAGGATAATATTGGACTTAGAGCTTCATCAAAAATATAAAAATACAAAATTCGATCCAGAAACATTAGATATGTTCACTGATCTAGTATCTAATGACACAGTATTAAAAAAAGTATTTCTCTTTATTGCAAAGAACGAAAAGGACAGTATTGTAACAGTTGGAGAAATATCTGAAAAAGTACAGGTAGAACGAAAGCATAGAGTTGAAAAAAATAAACGTTATTCATTTGTTTCCAAAGACGATTACATACATAGAAAACAAGCGGAAAAAATAGTTGAGCGTTTGTTAGCAATGTCGTTGATTTATTATAAAGCTGTTCCACCATATAAGCATTTGTTTTTAACTATTCGTGGCAAACAAGTAATTCAAAGACTATATGGATGAAGAAAATTATCTAGTAAATAAGGAGATGGAAATGATGGCTAAAACATTCACAAAAAATAAACCTGCTATTAACATAACTATGGTTGGGTTTGGACAAGCCGGTTCAAGAATGGCAGATCAATTTGCAGCTATAAAGAATCCTGATGGCACTTCTGTTTATAATTGTTTAGCATTAAACAGTAATGATGGTGATTTAGCGGGATTAAAGCACATAACCCCCAATAATAGAGAGAGTCTAGAGCTTGGTGGTTTAGGTAAAAATCCTGAAGAGGCAATGCAAATTTTAGAAACAAATGAAAAAGTTAAAGAACAACTGAAAGATTTTATAAAAGATAGAGTCAGACCGACTGACGACTTAGTAATGTTTTTTGCTGGTCTTGGTGGAGGAACGGGTACTTCTACTATCGTAAAGGCTATTGAAGAATTCTATGAATATAACAATAAACCAAAAATTCAAGAAGAGTTTAATAAATTAAAAGAAAAATACGGAATCGATGAAATAAAAAAAGAGCCTAAAAAATATTTAATTGAAGCTACTAAAATTGCTCGTAAGAGATTTACAAAGATTGGTGTGGTTGCTACTATTCCTACTAGGGCAGATGGTCCTGATGTATTAAGACAAGTAAATAATTTCACTAAAAAAATTGATGATATAGCAAAAAATCCAAACAAAGGTGTGGCATTTGTAGTCTATCCTGATAACCAACTTATGTATGATGAGTTCAAAGGTTTACAAGAAAATGAAAGAAAAGGTATAGAAAATTATAGAGATTACGCTAATATTAAGCTAGTTGAAGAGTTTCATGAACTAAATACGGCCACTACTGGTGGTGGAACCTCTGTTACTTTTGATAGTGCTGATTTTAGAAGAACAATTTTAGAGCATCAAGGTTGTTTATTCATAAGTAAGGTAACTAAACCTGCTTCTGACATAAAAAATGGTCATGATATTAAAAAAATGTTTTCTGAATCTCTCGATAAAAATAGCTTTCATGATCCTATTGAATTAATTAATCCAGAAACAAATCAAATGGCAAAAATTCATCATATAGGCATTTTAGCTATCATTGATTCAAAATTAAAAGTTGGTAGCTCCTTTATTGATGATGCTAGAGATGAAATTATTAATAAATTACCCCTAAACGGCACAGTATTTTCTGGATATATAGAGGAACAAAATGATTTTTCCGTTACTGTTTATACATTCTTTAAAGCAGAGGCATTTCCTAAGCGATTGGCTAAGGGATTAGTGGAAGAATATAACGAATTTAAACAGAGACAAAAAGAAATAACCTATATGTCCCAAGGGATTGAGCAAATTAGTGAAACTAACGAAGAAGATGATTTTGATCTTTCTGAACTGGCTGCCGAACTAGGAATGGAGGATCTTTTTGAAGAATCTGTTGGAGAAGTAGCCTCTTCCGCTGATGATGAGGATATAGATATCGATGATATTTTACAACAAATAAGTGAGAATGAATTAAAATAAATAATAAAAAGCAAAGAATCACCCTATTCTTTGCTTTTTTTATTTGTCTAGATAATTTTCTTCATGGAACAGTTCCGGCATTCTCTTAGTAGTTTCCCCTTCGATATAGAACTTGTAAAATGTGCCTTATTACAATTATCGCATCTACCACTAATTCTGTCAGGATATAAATTATAATCATAGATTTTATTTATATCGATTTCTTCTTTAATTAGATATTTATTCATCTTTTTACTTCCTTAATTTATAGTCAATAAACTTATTATAATCGATTTGTTTAATCATATCTCTTGGATAAACGAATTTTAACAAAAGAAGTTTATGTAAATGAATGTTTTATGTGTTGTTTACGTTGGCTATTTAGATAAAGTGGATTTTGACATGATATTGACGTGGTTATTGCATTTTACTAACAAAAAAAATATGTAATCTTGATGTAATTTATATATTAATCTTATGTATTTATGTAAGACTTACATAGTTGTGATATAAAATTTATATAACAATGCATTCATTTTACGTAATTCTTACGAAAGGTTTTTATAAATTATATATATAGTTGTTGTGAACTAATATTTTATGTAAGCGTAGTTTGCATCGATGGTAGGTAAAAATATCGTTTACTTCCTTTGATTTTTTGGTTCTTTCCGTGTAAAATCAATTGTAAAGTGTCATTTTTGACAATAAATGTGGTAGGAGGTGCGGTGAATGAGCGAAATTTTAATGAGAGAATTATTAGAAGATGAATTTAAACTTGATCCTCTTTATAATGTTGCTATTATTCGTGAATTAGAAGAATATATTTGGAATGATAAAATTTTAAGTATGAGTAATGAACGAACTTACGATACGGTAGAAGCAAGTAAATTTATTGGACGTGCTGATGCAACTATAAGATATTACTTAAGACATGAGCTAAGTGATATTTATATAAAGCCGGAAAAACAAGGAAGATATTATAAATTAAGTTATTATACTATCTTTAAAATTCATTTAGTCTCTATATTAATAGAGACAGGGGGAATGTCTACAACTGAAATACTAACTGAGTTAGGTCACAAAACTACAACTGTTCCTTCCAGTAAAAATACACCTTTATATGACGATCTTAGAAAGTTATCTCAATTTGTTGAAGCTTCGTACAAGTTTAATAATCAATTGTTAGTAAAAATGCAGCAGCAAACTGTATTGTTATTATCTTATGAAAAAAAGTTGAGCAATTTAAGAATTGAGTCAGTAAACATTGAAAGAAAAATTGCTGATGCTAAATCGGAAGTTACTGAGCTTAAAAATGATTCTATGAGCAATTATCTTTTGGAAAGGCAAGATCAAATTTTAGTTGCATCATTAAAGAAAAAACCAAAAGGTTTTTTTAGTAGGTTTAAAAATGATTCTAAAGAAGAACTTTTAAATATAGAAGTAGATAAACAACTTAAAGAAAAGCAAGAAGCCGCAATACAAGGTAAGGCCGATTTACTAAAAGAAAAGATAGATGACTATTATAAAGAGTTAAATAATATAAAAGAAGAAATAGCTGAAACGGAGCAAGAATATGAACTGGCTCTAAGAGAACAAGAAAGAATTCTTGAAGAGGGGAAATACTCAGTTCAAAACTTTCTAAATAATCCTATAGAGAATAATATAATAGATTGAAAATTCTGTCATATTATTTTATAATATAGGTACATAAATGAACAGAGGTGGTTTTAATGTTTTTACTTAAAACAAAAAAATCTGAAAACGTTATTTTAAATACAATTGTAATATTATCTATATTAACTCTAGTTGGTTCAATACTGGTAAGCATATAAAAGTGGATTTCTTAATAAAAAAGACTAAGCTATTAGTGCTTAGTCTTTTTTATTGATTTGTTCATATAGTAATTCCCTTAATGAAATCTATTGTGTTAACACTTTCGTTAGAGTACATATATACTCTAATCTTTCTGAGAATATTTAAACAATACACATCATTAATGGGTATTCCCCTTTTAAAATCCCATCATTAAAATGACAGATTACTATCCGTAATTTATACTAAAAGATACTAAGGACTAAGTAAATAAAATTCTGGAAGCAGAGAATTACATAAAAGTTTAAAATACTAATATAGGGGGGGATAGAAGATGAAGTATGATGGTTTTATTTCGTTTTTAGAAGAAAAGAATTATAGTGAAACTACTATAGCGAGTTATGAACTTGTTTTAAATCAATTCTTCTCATTCCTAAAACAACTCTATAAAAAGAAAATAGAATTATATGAAATTAAATCTAAAGATATAAGAGACTATCTTTCAACCCAGGGAGAGAATCAGAAGGCAATTTCCACAATTAATAAAGAGTTGGCCATTTTAAAATCCTACTTTGATTATTTATGGGAAAATAATAAAGTACCTATTGACCCAGCAGCAAAAATAAAAAGACTTAAGGTTCAAAAGCAACTGGATATTAGTTTGTTTTATGAAGATTTACTTAAGGTAAAGGAACTTGTAATAGCAAACGCCAATTACTCAGCAAAGCGAAAGGCATTGTTTATACTTGCTATGGAAGGATTAAAAGCCTCCGAATTTAAGTTTAAGAAGGATGATGTTTCTATAATCGATGATAGAATTGAGATTAATCTTTCCAATAGAGTCATAACATTGGATAACAATGAAGCAAGTATTTTTCTTGAGTTTTATTATAATAATCTACTAAATGAATCAGAGTATCTTTTCACTTATACGGATTCTGTAAATAATAGAATAATACCTATAACATTTATGGGAATACATTATCACTTGAAAAATATACAAAAGGATTATGATATTAACAACCTGCAGTTAACAACTATTAGAAAAGCTTTATGCTACTATTTATATATTAATAAAAAATTCCCAGTCCAACGGATAGCAGTGATTATGGGTATAGAAGAACAAACAGTATCTATATATTTAAGTAAATTAACCAAAAATATGTAACCATTAAATTTCAAGATTCTAATATTATTAATAGGTTGAAATAAAATAACTTTATAGGCTATAATACATTTAAATAAATCAATCAATGGGAAGAACCCAGAATAAACAGTTCTATAAACGAGCTGTTTATTCTGGGTTCTTTTTTTAGGGAGAGAAGTTGATTAATGGAAAGGGAAAACAGCTTTATTAACAAAGTTATAACTGCATCCCTCTTAAGTGAAGGAGAAAAAGAGATTAAATCAAGTTCGCGAAAACTTAAAGTACCATTTAATAAAAAAAAGATACTTTATTTATCTAACTTACTAGCAGAATACAAACTTGAAGATAGTGTGTCTGTACAATTTAAAAAAGGAGAATTTACTATACATAGTAATGCTTTAGAGTTCTATCTAAGCAATTGGTATATTGAAGAGCATAAAATATTTAGTTTTCGGCTTGATCCATCATTAATTGATAAAGAAGCGATTATAATTGCTGCCATTTTGTTTGGAGAACGTAAACAGGATTATATTAGCATACACTCCACCATTCACAAGGATCACCTTAAAACTTTGTGCTTCTGTATAAATAAAAACATTAATGTCCCAGTTACATTCCATGGTGATCGAATTAGGATTTTTAATGTTAAACAGTTCTTTATGAATGTTTTTAGAAATTCCTCGACTATTCATATAGTGGAACTTGTTGATTTTCTTACAGAACAAGAGAAAAAAGAAATAAAGGAAGGGAGTTTATTATGAGCTTTAAACCATGTTATTTATCGCTTTTTATCTCAGGTTCTATCTTACTCTCTGCGTGTAGTAATGATCCATTTGTTAAGGAAGCAAAAAAAATAAATGAAACAAAGGATACACATGAAGAAACTGAAACTGATAGTAATTCCGACTTAGAATCATTCTATGCAGATCAAGCTAGACCTATAGAAGAAGTTGTAGCTGAATTGGACGGTGAATCAGTCAAAATACTAGATAAAAAAGAAGTGGAAGTAAAAGCTGCTTATGAAGATCCAGAGGAGTTTGCAAGGTATGCGGCAGATATATTATACAAATTCCAATCTCTTCAAATATCACCTGAAGATTTCTACAACTTTATTTTAAACTATGGAAGTATTCAGACGGTTGAAGAATTACCACAAAAACAAGATGCCATTAATATTTTCAAAACAATACAAGATTCTTATATACAAGCGAATGTGAAAGGAGAGTCTTATGATATTACAGTAATCAATTTAGATAGATTTAAAAGACAGGGATATTTTTATCGAAAAGTACTTAGTACTGAAGGTATAAACTATTTTATTACTTCCATTTTCAAAGAAGATGGTGCTTGGAAATACGTTACTGATGAACCGTCAGACCCTTTTTTTGAAGAAACCCAAGGAGGAGAAGAAGAATGATAACATTAGAAGAAATTCAGGGGAAAACAGAGGAAATGTTAATGTATCACTATCAAACAAATGGAGAATTTAACAAAGACTTTTTCCTTCTGAACCAATATGTTCGTATACACCTTGAGCAGTTTATAGAAACTGAGAAGATTAAGGAATATGAGGAACAACTTTATACTGTATCAAAATCTCTTTTATTCAATGGTTATTTTATAGGTATGGAAATATTAAACAACCTTGAAGAGATATTTAAAGATAATGAAATATTTGAACAAAGCAATGCTAACCTTAAACAACAAACTTTTGATATGCTTCGTCATGTCTTAGGGGAAAATATCGAGGATGTGTTAATTACAGAACCTCATAAAAAATTAACTGCTAAGCTAGTAACAGAATATGAAAATATTCTTCCAACATTAATGAACTATGCTTTTTATACAACAGTTTTAGGTGTACAGCTTGCCTTTCAAGATGAACGGAATAAAAGAGAGATAAATTTACCGAATCAAAATAAAGAGGGGGGAATATTAGCTAATATAGAAGATACACACTTCCTTTTTCCTGATGTCTTTATGAATATTTCAATTGTAAATAACAATGTAGAGGTATGGACAATTACCCAATCTTTTTGGAATGCTTTCGACAAGATAGGCGATATATTCGTGGCCAAAAATTCAGTTGGTGATCTCTATTTAAATGTGATAATGAAAAATTCATTATCTCTTGTTCAAAGAAACATGATTTTTAATCAAATTGAAGGTTTACTTAAAGAGTACTATAAAACAGGTAAATTGATTAAGACTATGGCCGTGGTAGAAGAGTTCTTTGAAATAAGAGAAGAAAATTTTGATGAATCGATAAATTCGGAAGACTAATAAAGGAATTACTGCATGAAAATCTTTAGTAGTCTAAACTTTCTTCAAAAAATACTATTATATATTATTGAAAGGAGCATTCCTGTTAGAAGGATTTTCGGGGACTTGAACAAAAAGAGCCCTCTTGGTATGATGCGGGGTGTCAAATCGTCGACGAAATGACCCCTAATTTGTAACCAAGGAGGACTCCATAATGGATTTTAAACAAAATCAGAAAATAAATCAAGTCACCGAGAAAACACTTGTGGTCGGAATCGATATTGCCAAGCGTACGCATTACGCTTGCTTTGTAGATGATCGCGGTCGTGTGCTTCAAAAGTCTTTTGCTGTTTCCCAGTCTAATAGCGGTTTTAATTATTTCTATCAACGTATTTTGACCGCAATGAAAGAAAATGAAAAAACAGAGGTTATTGTTGGGATTGAACCTACTGGCCATTACTGGCTCAATTTAGCTTATTTCCTTGAGGAACGGGGCATCCCCTTAGTAATGACAAATCCGATGCACGTCAAACGTTCAAAGGAGTTAGACGACAATCTTCCAACTAAACATGACCGAAAAGATGCGCTAGTAATTGCTCGTCTTATTAAAGACGGTCGTTTCAGTTATCCGCGTATTTTAAAGGAAATGGAAGCAGAACTTCGTGTTGGCTCAACTTTTAGAAGCAAGTTGGTAGAGGAGTTAGGCTCTCTCAAAAACATGATGATTCGCTGGTTAGATCGCTATTTCCCAGAGTTTACTCAGGTGTTTCCTTCATTCGGAAAAATGGCTTTAGCTGTACTTGAATGTACTCCATTTCCGAGTGATTTTCACCAAAAACAACCCGATGAAGTCTTAACCCTTTATCGAAAGGTCGAGGGGCTAAAATCCCCACAAAGACCAAAAGCAGTGCGCCTTATTGAAGTCGCGGCTAACTCTATCGGGGTAACAGAAGGACGTGAGATGGCCCACATTGAAATCGCCACGCTCGTTCGCCGTTACCATCAATTAGAGAAAGATATCGAAAACATTACGGTGCACTTAGTTGAACTTGTAAAAACGTCTGTAGAGTATGAATGGCTATCAACCGTCCAAGGACTTGGAGATACCACCATTGTTGACTTATTAGCCGAAATTGGAAGCTTTTCACACTACGAAGATCCACGCCAACTTATCAAACTCGCGGGATTAACGTTACGTGAAAATTCCTCTGGTCTGCATAAAGGACAAAAACGTATTTCTAAACGGGGCAGACGAAAGTTACGTGCCCTCCTGTTCCGAGTTATGATGCCTATGATTCGCCATAATGAAGCCTTTAGAAAGCTGCACGAGTATTACACAAACCGTCAGGTTAATCCATTACGCAAGAAGCAATCTATCGTGGTTTTATGCGGTAAGCTATTAAAAGTATTACATGGAATTAGTACCAAGCACAAAGCGTTTGACGCACAGCGAATGATGAGGGATATTCCAGGTCTCGCAGAGGCTGTTTAAACCCTACATCCCCTTAATAAGACAATAAGACCTAGACAACAGGATGACACGGAGAAGCTGGCAATATATTTTCCATTCGACCTTGAGTCCCTAAAGGAGCTTCGCTAGCCTCTGCCTTATGACTAGACCGAACGAAGGAATGTAGGCACATAGATGCCCAGAGACATGGGAGGGTACGTCATCATAAGCTACGCAGAGATCCATTGTGCATCGCATAATTCCCTATCACTACTTTCTATAATTATCCAGTAGTGACCGCGTAGCGTACCCGTAGGTTGGAATAATTACACATAATATATAAATTCTGTTAGGAATCGTGTCGAAAAATATTTTTTTGACACCCCAACAACGGCTCAAACCGTTGATAAATCAATATTTATAGAGGGAGGGAATGAATGACGGATACTAGAAACTTCTTAACTCCGTTTTTCTTAGTGATAGGGATGCTCTCTCTAATAACTATATTTTTTTATTTTTATGAAGGATATATATTCGAATCAACTAGTGTAAAATATCAAGTCGAGTTAGCGAGTAAATTTGCTAATAAAGAAACAGCAATGGAAATTGACCCTGTAATGACTGCAGCTGGTGTACCGATAACAACATCAAAAGAAGAAATTAAGCTATACTTTAAAATATTCGTTAATGAAAAACCTTATGATATATTGGTTACAGAAAGTGAATTTAATAGATACAAAGAAGGCGACAAAATAGATATATTAGTAGGTGCTGGAAAAGCAAAGTTGGATAATAGTAAAAATTAAATCTTTAATTATTGTTTTATAAAAACCATTTAATGATTTTCTTCTGTGTAAAGGGGAAAAAATATGCTAAATGAAAAAGAAATAGAAGTAAAAAATATATGGATTATCAAGTAATGAATAATGGGATAGACGGATGCCTTAGTAATCGAGGTTATGAAAAATTAAATGAATTCATTCGAATCCTAAATAAAAGAAATTCAGAGATAGATCATAAAGTAGCTTCCCTATTTATTAAGACTACTATTGCAGGAGTAGGTTTATGTCAACATAAAGATTCTTTAATATTTCCCGAAATCAAAGAATTGTTTGATGAATATGAAACCGAACTTCATCAATGTGGAGAACAATATAAGCAAATTGCAAAAAGTTTTATGAATAGTTATGGATTAGAAGATTACCTAACTATATTCACAAAAACATTATAGGTTAATCAATCTTATTTCAAAACATAGCAACTTTTAATTAAAAAAGTAGCACAAACATAATCTATGTCTGTGCTACTTTTTTTACCCTAAAATTGGTTCACTTTTCATATAACCTCTTTTTGCATGATATAGAATCCTGTGAGTTGATAGACTTTTAGTTTCAAATATTTCATTCAGTACAGTAATTACAGATATAGCACTATAACGATTAGTTATTAATCTCTGAGGATTGGATGCAGCTAGTTCCTGACAACTTAATTGAGAAGGAGCTATTTCATCATTGTCCTCTAAAATATCTGGATATAACGTACCTATTGGTTCTGAAAGTATTTTCCAATCAGACTTGAAGCCACAAACCATTTGTCCAGTGAAACCTGAATCTTTATATTCTTCCAGTTCCTCTTTCGTCCAGGGTATGAGTAAAATGTTTGTGGGAGAATAAATATCCTTTTTGTCTAGTTGGGGGACTCGTCCCCCAACTAGACAAAAAGGCCACCAAGCGAGAGCGCGGTAGCTGGAAAAAATTAAGCATTAAAAAAGAGAGCTTCCTTTTGTAAAGTAGAGTTTGCCTAGAACGCTACGAAAAGGAGAGGCTCTCATGAATGAATGTAACATAAAATTACCATCATTAAAAGAATTGGAAAAAACTTTATTTCGAACACTACAAATGTCCTTTCAAGAAATCCTTGTTCAAACATTAGAAAATTGGGATCAAGAGATTGCTCAGCAACGAGACAAAAGAAGATTTGCTTTACGAGATAAACGAGAAATACGAGTAGATACAGCGTTTGGAGCAGTGGCGTTGAAGCGTAATTATTATTTCGATCGTGTAACCAAAAAATATATTTGTCTGTTAGATCACTACTTACAGTTTCAAGGGAATAAAGGGTTTAGTCCACTATTAGAAGAATGGGGGCTAGAATTAGCGACAAATGGCTCTTCCTATCGAAAGGCGGTGGAAACATTCGAACAATTTTTAGGTTATTCGGCGATGAGCCACGAAGCATTACGGCAACATCTTCTTCATACAAGCGTCCTTCCCGCTAAGGAAAAACGCCCTTTTCAAAAGGTATTGTTTGTCGAAGTAGATGGATTATATGTGAAGAGTCAAGAAAAGAAAAAGCGTGGATGGGAGTTGAAATTCGCCGCTGTACATGAGGGATGGAAAGAAAACGGAAAGCGAGTCAGGCTCCGAAATAAAAGGCATTTTCTCTATGAAGGAAAAGAACCCTTTTGGGAAGCTTTTGAAACATTCTTACAGAATCATTATGCGTATGATCCAACCCAAACCTTGCTTATTATTAATGGCGATGGAGCAGGCTGGATAACGGCATGTCGAGAGTATTTTCGGGAACGAGCCTTTTTCACCATGGATCGTTTTCATGTCGCTCGTTCGATGAAGCAGCTTATGAAAAACCATCCTCGATATCGCTACATGAAAAAAGCGTTAAGAAATTATCAGGTTGATTCCTTATTTTTAGAGTTGAATAGTGCAGTAGGAACAATGGATACACCAGAAGAAGAAGAAAAACTAGCGCATTTCCTCGCCTTTTTAACGCATCATCAGGAAACCATAAAAGATTATCGTAGTTGGTTACAAGAGAAAGGCGTGGACACGGCAGCATATCGACCAATGGGAAGTGCAGAAGCAATGATGAATCAATTAGCCAAACGATTAAAAAATGGAAGAGCATGGAGCAAAAAAGGGGTCATGAGCATGGCGCGCTTGTGGATTGGATTGAAGGATGACCTATCCATCCAAACGATATATGGAAAATGGGAAAAGACCACGGAAAAATCAAAGAAAGAGCATCGACCGAAAAGAAAAATACCCACAAAATTAGTAACAGAAACCGTGCGTCAGAACATGCCATACTTAAATCAAGCGATTGGAAAACCCATTCACTTTGCCTTACAGGGATTAAAAGGTTTTTAAAAAAAGAAAAAAACGAAATTTTGATGAAAGAAAATGTTTAGAAAGCGGATACAAAATTAAAAGTTTTACTTTATAAAAAGGGAGCTAAAAAAAACTCCCACAAAAACTTGACTCAATCTCGTCCAGGACTCAATTGGTCTATTTCTGTGATCCTTTGGTAAGATAACATTTTCATTGCCTACATCAAAATATAGTAGGGTCTGAGCGGTGTTAAAATACTCATGGAATATCTTTCTTGAATAGTTATTATCAACACAAGAAATAAGAATAGGGACTATTCTATAGTTATATGGAATTCTTTCATAATTGAGTTGGAACAATGTGTCTATTGTTTTAGTGTCTTCTACATAACCTCCAGTGAAAGTGGCTATGTCTAGTTGATAAGCAGCACGATACCTTTTTGCTAAGACATCTGCTTTATTTTTACCTACATCTTTTGCTAAGCATAGTTGGTTATTTCTATTTTTTTCTTCATAAATATCTGGTTCAGCAATTATTAACTTTGCCGATATCTCAAACATACTCAACATTTGGCACAATTGCTGAATAACAATTCCTCCAGTACCTCCTGCGCCTATAACTAGAATCTGATAATATACTTCACTTTGATAAGAGCGGCTTAAATCTATAGAAATAGGTTGCATCTATTCAACCTCCACTACAGTTAGATCATACCCATTTACCTTTTGTTTAGTTGTCAATGTAAATTCAAATACTTTGCTACTATCAATAATAATATGTTCATTTAATTCTTTATTGAATGTACGAACTAACACATCAGGGAATAATCCATTAATATTACCAATAATGGCATATAAAATAGGAGCACGCTGGTTGTCATCGTCTATTTTTGACGGTGTGGTGCTTAAAATATGATGTGAATGTATTTCCATTACCTTTGAATATCTTCTCTCTATGAGCTTAAGAGCGGTCTCTTGTGCCTCTTCTGTAATAGTGACTAAATATCTGCTAACTCTTTGGGAAGGAATATCCATAAAAAATTCCTCGGTTTCATGATCAAAGTAAATATTAGCGAATACTTCAGCACCGTGATTATCTGAAAAGTGCTTAGCAATATGGATAAAATCTAATAAGATTTGAAATGGAATCTTCTTTTTTTGTTGTTTTAAAGAAGAGCCCTCGAAAGAGAACTCTTTATTATCCATGCTGCCATTTTTCTTTGCTTGCATAATAGGAATAACCACATCTTGTTTTTCTACATATACCAAGGTGGTATATTTAGGTACTAAGATTGGAAAGTCTTTTTCTAATTTCTTTCTAAGTTGTTCCTCACTAATAGGTTTATATTCAATTTCTCCATCCTCAGAAGTTTTTTTAGATGGAAGTCCTCTTTCAATTTCGTCCTTGGAAAAATAATTAGTAACTGGATATTCATTCATCCCAAAACGAATAATGGTTTTACTTGTTAATTTAAAGCTATCTTTCTTATTTGTTGAACTCTTTGTAGAACTATCATTAGTATCAGTCTTTAGCTTTGGTTTATTTTCCTTTATATCATTCATTTTATTAAGGTCCACTTTTTTAGTCTCCACTTCAATATCAAATAGTGAAAAGATATCATCCTGTTTTATTGTCATTTTGAATTCCTCCATATTGTATTTTTATTATAGTTTCTCTAAAATTTGAATTTTCGAATGTGGTAATAAGATTTCATCATCAAATTGTTTATTTTCATATTTTTCAAATAATGCTGCCACACTTAAATTAGTAGTTGTTTTTGCTCCATAATCTTCTCCAAAAGGTGCCTGTAAAAATAATAAATGCAAACTGTTTAGTTGATAGATGTCATCTATTTCAGGAAAAGTATTTCCTCCCATGCAGACATGACCGCCTAAAGATACATGTGAAAAGGGGAAAAGAAATACTTCCGTATCTTTTGTCAAAAATTTGGAGCCTTTAACAGCAACAATGTTTTTCAATGTTACTTTTTTCTCCATTACTTCATATAAGAAGATTAGTCTTGGAAGTCCAACCTGTTTAAATAGAGTTTTTCCATACCGCATATCAAGTTGTTGTTTTGGTACCTCTATATATACTAGTTGATGCTTTGCTAATTCATTAATCCAAACATGTTTCACGCAATTTTTTGGAAGAATTGGAGTTTGAGAATCAATTATGTTATCCTCTATACTTTCTTGAAGAATACTAAAAAGATTAGGGAGGGTAATGTTATATAATCCCTCTACCATTCTTCCATTTAACTTAATCATTTGATCCAATGACTCTAAAGTATTATTGAAATCAGAAGTGATTTGTAACACTTCGACTTGTGCATTTAAGTGCTGTGGTTCATCACTAAGCCGAAAGATAATGTCCATTTTGCTGTTCCTCCAGTTTTTCGTAAATATTATTAGTCTCATCAGCCACCTCTATTAGAGCTGATAATAATTCATGATAAAATCCATCAAAAATGAACCCAATTATAATACCCAAAGACTCCTCTACAAATGCTTCACATTCTAAATCAATGTGATTCAAAGTTGACTTAACAAAGGCTATATACTCATCTTTTTGACTACTAGAACGTAGTATTTTTTCCACTTTAAAGCTATTCAACACTATATACCATTCTGCTTTTCGGTTAATTACACTCTCGATTTGTTTAGCAAGTGAGATTTCTTCTGGATCATCAGTATAAATTGTTGCGTGTTTTGTAACGAAACCCAAATCATTCATACCTCGCATTAAAAAATCGTATCCAGGATTAGACATAAAACCTATCTCTACTCGATAATTGCCGTATCCACTTACATCCACATTAGCGTCATGTAGAATCTTTAACATTAATAAGTTAGAAATTGAATATTCATAACTTGCCTTTGACTCTGCATCCATCAAAATTGATGTCATTTTTTTACACCTCTCTAAATAAAATCATCCTCATAACAATACATTTTTTTGCTTTCTTGACTCCAACGGACAAAAAATTCTTGGGTTTGCATATAAGAGGACCACATATTATTTTTTATATTGTCATAGTCTTCTTCAGAAAAATCATCCGTATATTCATCCGATGGTAAATAATAGAATTCATTGAAGGCAAGAATTGCTTCATCATAGGTAAATGAATTGAAATTAATACTTTCTGTTGCAGAATGGTTAATAACTATATCCATAAAGTAGGCCATTCCTGCTTCCGATGAATTTGGTTTAACAATAATATTTTTATTTTTAATTTCCTGTGAGAGTTTCCTCATATTTATTTTCATAAATCCTCCAATAGAAAAAGAAGAAAGGAGAGCCTTTCTTCTTACATTTTGTTATTTATTTCTCACCGGAAGAATCAATTGTATTTCCTCATGAGAAGAATCACATGGTGTTAATAAAAATGGACGCATAGAACCTTGGTATTTAAAGGACACATACTCTGATTCCATTGCTTTTAATGTATCGATCATATAATTATTATTAAAGGCAATATCAAAATTATCTTCACCTTCTAAACTTTCATAATCGATTTCAATTTTTCCGCTTCCAGTTTGCGCTTGATATGTTGATAAAGTCGCAACTCCATTTACATGGAGTTTAACGATTCCTTTAGTCTCATTATCTGCTGCATTAGTCAAACCATTAATCATTTCAAAGCCTTCCAAAAATTCTTTTCTGCTTATTTTCATTTCAGCAAGATGCTCTTTTGGAATTAAGCGGCTTACATCTGGATAAGTTCCTTCTAATAGACGGCAATAAAAAGTGAGATTATTATTTTGTAAAATAAGCATTCGATCATTTTCACAAAACACAGTAACTTTCTCACTTAAATCAAAGGATTTCAAACTTTCCAATATTGATTTTGCTGGGATAATAATCTTCCTGGACTCCTTATGAGATTCTGTGACGTCAATAACGCCTAAACGGTGAGAATCCGTACAGACAAGTCGTAGCTTATCTTCTGTAATTTCAAAACAAATTCCTTGTAGAACTGGTCTAGCATCAGAACTTGAAGCTGCATACCCTGTTTTTTTGATAAATGAATTAAATTCGGTTCCTTTAATAGACAGAGTTGGCTCTATACCATCAAATCTAGGTAATTTAGGATACTCTTCTGCCTTAAAAACTGATAGTTTAAATTCACTCTTTTTTTTCTTCCCATGTTTTATTACTAATTGCGTATCATCTAACGAAATGCTTAATTCGGTTTTAACTTTCTTAGCAATTTCATATAACTGATAGGGAACAACTACCTTACCTTCTTTATTAATAAGTATTGACTCATCTTCGAATAAAACTGGTAATTCATAACGGATAGTAGTGTTTAAATCAGATCCAATAACGATTATCTTATCTGACTTAACTTCTAAATAAAAACCTTGTAGTATTGGATTTGATGTTTTAGTTTTTACTAATTTCTCTACTTTTGAAAGGACCTCTAATAAACTCTCTTTATTAATAATAAATTCCATGTAATTTCCTCCTAAAAAAGGTTAAAAAAATAACACAAAAGTATTTTTGTGTTTGTTTACGCTGTTTGATGTTCAAACATATTATTTTTTATATCACCTTCAATAAATCCATTGATTTCTTTAATATCTTCTCTGTTCAAACGTATTAAACAAGAATGAAGGCTATCGATTTTCTCTTGTGGTTTTAAAATTCTCACATAATTTAATACATTTTCAACAGGTATTTTATAATGAATACTCATTTTAACTAAGTCACTTACGGGTTTTAAAGTATCATAGTATTTAATTAACTCTTTGTCAGTAGCCTTTTCCTTAATATCTTTTATTTCAACACAATCAGATTTAGTATCAGAATTTATATGATGAAATAACTCCATTGCTGCTCTTGGTTTAAGATTGATTTTATTTATAAATTCTGTGATGGAAATAAAATAAGAATTCCTATTGAAATTGTTATTTCCAGTCTTCTTATCAATTTCTCTTTTTTTATTGTTATTATCGGTAGTACTAGTTGTTTCTTTGTTTTTTCCTTGTTTTTGCTCATTAGGTGGTAAAGCCCAATCAGGTAAACGCGGTGGATCATAATATCCCACTACTTTATTTTTTTTATCATTCAAGTAGATAGAATTATTACTTTTAGTTTCAGAGATTTTAACATATATAGGCTCTAATTTGTATAAATAACGCCCAATACCAAACTGTACAGCAGCTCGCTTCATCGCATTCGATAAACCACCCTTAAAGGCTTCAAAATTAGAAGGTTCAGAACCATCCGATTTGGTAATCCATTGGCCATTAATATAACAACTAAGTTCACAAATTATACCACCGGAGAATTCTACGTATGAGTTTTTCCAGCCGCCAATACCAAATACTTCATCTAGTCTATTTTGAATAGCTCTGTTATTCACGTAAGCTACTACAAAAGCATAAGCTCCGTTGTTACCTTTGTTACTTGTTTGAACTTTCCATTCTATATCATTTTGTGAGAATGGTTGTCTTAATTTGTTAAGAATTTCTTCTGTAGATTGCGTCGTCATTTTTTTCTCTCCCTTTCTTAGAATAATTTATAACTCTTTTACATCGATAAACATAAAAAAGCCTTTGGAGAGATAGGGAAAGAATAGCAAAATGCTATTCTTAAAATCTATCAACCCAAAGGCTGTATGTTTATTTTAGAAACCGCAAATCCAAAAGGATCGCCAAAAAATTAAAAAATATAAAAAAGTTATAATTAAATTATACATTTTGTCTCCAACTGTAACAACTATTAAATAATTCATTCTATATATTTTTTAAAGTCTATGATATACTCTATTTAGATTAATAGTAAACATGAAAGCGATAACCGCTAGTATCCTCTTATCTAAGGGGGTATTAGCGGTTTTTTTTATTTTTTTGGAAAGAAGGGGAAAAATGATGAGAAATTTAAACCAAATTTGTATTGAAGATGATGTTGAAAGACTTATTATTTTGAGGAAACGATTGAAGTTAAATCAATTTCAATTCGCGAAAGAGATAGGCATCAGTAGCAGCTATTTAAGAAAAGTGGAAAGTAGAACAATTCCTTTTCCATTTAAATTCCGAAAAAAAATTGATGAATACTTAAAACAGGAGCATTTAATCTATGAAAAAGGTTCTAACCTCTATAAGTGATGAACAGATCATCGGGGCAATACAATCAAATGATGTAGAAATTGTATTCTATGATTCTAACTTCATTAACCATGAAGAAGAAAATTACATCTTTAATTTGTTAATTATTACTTCAGATGAAATAAACAATCAGTTCCTTACGTCTCTTAAAGTCCATGATATTTACATTTTGGGTAATTCAAATGACAATAAAGCAAATAGGAGAAACATGTATTTCTTTGAGAATGAGGATTCGCTCAGAAAGGCTCTATTCATCTGGCCAAAGAAAGTAAAAAATAATCAAGATAAAGATATTAGTACTTCTGAGAATACACTCAATATGGAGATTCAAGTTGACCAGGGACCTTTACATACTTCAATTACAGGTGAGGCACAAGAAAATAAAATAACTGACTCCATTGAAACTTTTGATTGTAATAATGCACCACCGGTGAATATTAAAGATGATTTCCCATCGACGGAATATCCTATTAGTATTAGTCATTTCAGTACAAATAAAATTGAAGCTATGAGAAAGCAATATGTATACAAAGGGAAACAATACCCACAAAACAAAACGATTGCTGTATGGTCTCCACTTCATCGTATAGGAGTATCGAGTTTTATTCTAAACTTTGCAATATACCTTCAAGAACAAAAAATACAAACAGCTGTTATAGAGGCAATGCAACCTCCAAAATTATCTAGTGTTTTGTCTAGATATGAACCAATGCCGGTTAATTTTCGTTCTTTTATAGAAGTGTTTCATTTAGAAGAATATGAACTTATGGAATTAGATTATCACAAAACGAATTGGCAATATATGGGAGTTCTGTGGCTGCCTATTGGAGAAAAAGATTATGTTTATAACTGGACTGAGGACTTTTTAGAGGTGTATTTTCAATTTTTTCGATATCATGATGTAATTTTAACAGATTTGCCAAGTGGAAAGATGACCGAAGAAACAGAAAAAGTACTTCAAAATATAGATGAACTTTGGGTAATGGTAGACAATTCAATTGTAGATATTTTAATGTGGAAAAAATATATTCACCAATTAAGAGAAAGACATGGAATATCAATGAAATTAATCTATAATCGTAGTTTTCCATTTAGTAAGATTAACTCTTTAGTGAATGGCCTTGAACTCCCGATAATAGGCACCCTTCCGGATCTAACAGAAGAATATATTCGATTACAATATAAAAAGAAGCCTCTTATCTCATTTGATGAAGTAAGGGAAAAAGTAAAAGAGAATTATGAACATCTTATTAAGGCGGGATTTCAATTGGATTCCATATCAAATCCAAAAAAATTGCCTCTCAAAACAATTATCAAAAAACTTTTCCAATGAAGAGGTTGAATAGAACTTAAATAAAGTGCTATGATAAATACATAAATTGTATATATTTTAGTATTTTGTTGCTTTCTTTTTGATAAGCGGTTTAATAATTAATAATAGCGGACTTTGGTTCGTAGTTTTGAGGAGTATTTCTGTCCTTTAACTACATACCAAAGTCTTTTTTTTTGGAGGTGAAGGAGATGAAATTACAAGAAGTAAAAAAAGTACTATTTAGTGGAAAAGGCAAAATCATAATCAGCATTCATACTATGCAGCGATTAGAGCAAAGAGGTTATACCAAAGCAGATATAGTTACTGCCATATTAAATGGAGAAATAGTGGAAAGGCAATCCATTTCAAAAGTTGCAGTACTTGGAAGAGATACTGACGATAATCCAGTGGTTGTAGTAATTGCAAAAGTATCAAATCATCAATTTAAGATTGTTACAACTATGCCACCAATTGATCGTAGTAGATTTAAATATTGTATTTAACAAGACGAAAGAGGAGGATAAGTATGAATTCCTTATATAGAAAAACAAAAGTAAAAGGGTTTTATGAATATTATCGTACTCCTTGTCCTATTTGTGGCAAAACAGGAGCATGCATGACCAATGAAGATAATAGCAAAGTAGTATGCATTCGAGTAGAAAGTGACATTCATTTTTCAAAAAACTCCGCGTTAATTAGTTACTTGCATGTATTAAAAAAAGATAATAGAAATAAAGTGAATGTAAAGGAAATGGCTGAAGAAGTAAATGGATTTCCCAAAAAGGACAGTATCACATTAGATACAATCTATCATGCGCTTTTAGATAATCTAATTTTAGATGATTTTCATTATAATCATTTAACTTCAAATGAACGCAAATTGAGTGATGAACAAATAACTATCAGAAATTATAAATCATTCCCTGATAAGCCGTGGACTATTGTTAAAGCCATTAGCAATGATTTAGGGATAAATGATTTTCAAGGGATACCAGGGTTCTATTTTCAAAATGGTTATTGGAGTATAGCAGGAATGAAAGGAATTCTCATTCCTTACAGAAACCAATATAACCAAATCGAAGGCTTTCAATATAGAATTGATAACCCACCGAATATAGTGGAAGTTAAACTTAATGGGAAAGAATTTCAGGCTAAAGTAATCAAACAGCCAAATGTTGTAGAAGTAAAATATAAAGGAAATATCATATTTCAAGGCGAGGTTCCTCTACAAAAGGAATGGACTACTATTACAGATAATAATGAGTTATTGGGATGGATTAGAGTTAAAAAAGCGAATAGATATTACTGGTTAAGTTCTGCCAATAAACCTAATGGGACAGGTTCTGGTAATCCAGCACCTATTCATGTATCAATTCCTAGTACAAAGTTAAAAAAATGGGTTCCTGGTACTCTTTATAAAGCTAAAACCGTGTGGCTTGGTGAAGGAGCTTTAAAAGGAGATATAGCAGTTGACTTAATGGCTAATCTATATGATCCATTAGAGATAGATCAAATTGGAGATACTTTCATTAGTCTTCCTGGTGTAGGAGCATGGAGGTTAGCAATCCCAGTATTGAAAGAGATGGGGGTTCAAACTATTAATATTTGTTTCGATGCAGATGCTATTGAGAATGTTTATGTAAAAAAACATCTATTGGAGTGTGCAAAGGAATTAAAAAAACAAAAATTTCATGCTAATTTAATTGTTTGGAAAGAATCGGATGGAAAAGGGATTGATGATTTATTATTAAAAAATAAAATCCCTAACATTAAAAGGATTTATTTGTGATTTTTCATAATTCTCCGGAATAATTTCATAATTGACCGGAATAGTTTTTCATAATTATTCGGAATGAAAAATTGAGTAATCTTAAATTGATTTAAGATTACTCAATTATATATTATTATATCTTTTAAACTTATAAGTAAAATAACTTTTTTGGGGGTGATTATTTATTGAACAAAAATTACTTTGTGTAGTTAAACCTAGAAAAGATGAAAATATCTTTAGTTATATTAATAGATTATCAATTGAAAATATGTATGAAACAAATACATGGATATTAAACGATTCTGATTTTAATCACTATATTGGTCCTCGCAATCTGCTACCATGGAAATTTGATTTTTCATCTTTAATGAATTTAACTGGCTTGTCACTTAATGAATTATTAATAACTACATTTTATAACGAGTTTGATTATGAAAAAGGAAAATTTAAGCATTTTAATTTTACTTTGTATCAAGACAGTTTGATGAATGCTCATGCTAAGGTATGTCCTAGATGCCTTGAAACTGTTGGTATTCATCATAAATTATGGGATATAAGAATTTTTTTAGTATGTCCAATACATAATTGTTTCCTTGTTTCTTCATGTAGTAGCTGTGGAAAACCAATTAAACAATATAGAAAGAAGTTTTATTATTGTAAATGTAATAAGGACTTAAGGACCTTAAAAGTTAAAAATGCTGACGAAAGCAATTCCTTCGTGTCAAGAATCATCTATTATAAATTTAACTCTGATACCAGAAATTTTAAAGAAAGTAATCTAAATTTGTTAACTAAACTTGATCTAAAATATATCTTATTGATTTATCACTTTTTTATAAGATTGTACTATAGAGATAAGAGTAGAGTAGGGAGTATTTCAATTCCATTTGAATATGAAGATAGGGAATTTACTACCTTAATTATGAACATTACAAAAAGATTCGAAAATTGGCCTGTTAATTATTCTGATTTTTTGGAATTGTACAGAAATTTTAAGAAGTGTAAGCCTAAATATGATAGAGGCAGTTATATTAATAACTTTGGCTACTTTTTTATTGATTTATATAATAAGTATAATCATCCTCAAATGGACTTCTTAAGAAATGAATTTGAAAATTATATATTTAAAAACTGGGATAGTTCATTAATTTCAAATAGTAGGAGTTTTAACAAGGATATTTATAGTGCTTATTATCTTTCATTATCACAAGTCGCTAACATGTTAAAATGCAAACATGTTACTGTAAAAAAACTTATAGCTAATGGATTTCTTAAAGCGAGTATTACCAAGGAGAGAGAAGAATTTTTATTAATATCAAGAGAAAGTGTTAATAGATATCTTTCAAATAAAAGATTCTTGGTTAATAGAAAAGTAACAAGTAGTATTTTAAACATATCACTTAACGGTGTGATTTCTTTAGAAAAGACTCTTTTGGAAGTAAAAAGTTCTCCAATCATTAATGGTACTAATGAAGTATTATATGACCGGCGGAAGATTGACCAAATCTTCCGAATTATAGAGAAAAGGTATGAAAGATATTGTTTACAAAGTAATCAAATTTCTTGTAATGAAGAAGAGCTAACAGATATTACAAAGAGTATTAAATATTCAGTAGGCACTAATTTATCCGATATGATTACACTTATAGTCAAGGGGAAAATACGTGTGGTTGATAAAAGAGTGAAAGATACAGGCTTAAAACGATATCTTATTAGAAAAAATGAAGTATGGGAAGAGTCATTAAAAAATAAGTTAGAAACAGGAAAAGGGGTATTATCTCGACTGGAACTAGTTAAATACCTAGGGATAAAAAATAGTCAAATTAGTTTGTTAATCAAATATGGGCTATTAAAACCAACCGAACTAATGGAAAAGCCATATTTTTCAGTAAATGAAGCAAAAAAATACAAAAATAATTATATTAATTTATCTCAGCTTAGTGATCTTGTTTCCCAAGACATTGACTTACTGTTAAACACATTAACTAGTAAAGACATTAGCCCTGTATTAAATCATTTCCAGAATAAATTTAAAATATATAGTAAAAGTGATGTAAAGCTAATTATAGAAGAATAAATATAAAATCTCAGCTTTTTTGAATAATTAATAAAATTCAGTAGATTCAGTCATTAGAAAGCTATTTTAATCTTTATTAGATTATGTTAATTACGCTTTTTAAGAATAATAAGCGTTTACCATCGTTTAATTCAGGTCCTGAAACAGCAATCAATTTCCCCTTATTATATTTTTTTAATATTCTTTTTGTACTAATAGATTTAATCATAGAAATTTGAAAGGTTGTAAAGTACTTGGATTCAAATTTAGTAAAGGAATCGTTTGTAATAGCCCCTGAGCTATTAGTTTTAAGTCTATTTGTACAAATCCAATATTCAATATCCTTTTTCTTAACACCAAACAAGAAGGCAACATCTTTTTGCGATAAAACTCCACTTTGTTTAGCCAGTTTAACAACAATATTTCGAACTATTTTAAAAAGTACTCTTTTTGAAACCAAAGAATTACCCAAAACTTTTTTATCTAATTCGAATGGTAAGCACCCTGCCAACATTGCTTTAATTACAACAAAAGAGTAATGTACACCAACCCACTGAAAGGCTTTATTTAAAATAATTTTTGGTCCAATTATTAGAGTGGTTCTCTGTTGTAACCTTAAAGTGATTTCTTCTAATTTGCCAATAGGGATTTGCCATTGCATTACAGAACCAGTTTGTATGTTAATAGCTGGCCATAATACATTATTGGAAAGTATGTTAAAAGTAACTTTTGGGCTTGTCCGCCAAGTATTCCGTAAGTGTTCTTTTGAAATCGATTCTTTGTAAAGGGACAACCATTTTTCGATTTCAATTTTTTTCACAAAGAAAAATTCCATTTCCTTGAAGTTACACATAAACAGCTGAAAATAATCACTTCTTTTAATTGTATCTTCTTTTAATTTAGTAATTTCACATGCCTTTTTTATACTAATAAATTGATTTGGATAACTATTTGGTAATTGATTCTTAAGTATATAGTTCATAAACTCAGTGTGCAATGGTTCCAAATTAGTGCCAATTAACTTATTAACAGCATTACAAAATAGACGAAAACTATTAAGGTTGTTTTTATTTTTCATCAATCTAATGAATGTATAAAATTGCTTTGGCCAATCCCTCAATAATATGTAAGCGTGTATGTATAAAGGACAAGATTGAATAAGTGTTTTTGATTTTTTTAAACGGCTATTAACAACTGCGTTTCCGCTATATTTAAAACCATCTAATGTTATAATCTCATCAATATTGATTGTTTGTGGTATCCAAGTTGCTAAAAACTCTAATGCATAATAGAATGTCGAAGAATTTGAAATCCAATCATTAATATTAACAGTTTTATCATGGGAGAAAAATTTATCAACCTCTTGTTGATAATTAAATAGAAGAGATAATGTAACATTTTTGGGTTTAGCTGAAGATAAAGGCATCCCACAAACACATTTATCGGAAATAACGGTCTTAATATTTATATCTCTAGAACAATACATACATTTATCAATTAGAAATAATTTGTGCTTTCTACATATAAAACTATATGTAAAACTCCAGTCTAAACGGTGAATCGGTTCCTCTATTAAACATACTGGACAAACCTTTGTTGTTTGGTATGAAAACCAAGGGCACTTAATAGTGTTCTTGGTATAATCTACTCTTAAACCGTGAAATTCTAATAGATAAGTAAAAGTCATACTGTTTGCAAGCTGATATTCGATGCGTAAAAAGTTTGAAGTATCTTTAATATGGTTTTGTTCGCCCCAATTCATTAAATTAACATTAGGCTGATAACCTGTAAATACGGAAAAGTGATCATTAATCCATTTTATGTTATCCATTAAGTTTTCTTTTGCCGTCCTATAAAAGAATCCAGTAAGGCTTTCGTTGTTCTTAGGCTTTAAATAAAAAAGTAACATGATGTTCTTCACCTCAAATATAATAATCTCCAAAAAAATACTCTGGTAAACTAGGTGATAATATGGAACAAGTTAGAAAAATAAAACCATCCAAAAAAGGCAGCTTTAGAGGCTTTATAAATAGCAAAAAGTCTAATGAAATGGTTGCTTGGGAGAGTCTGTTAGAGAAGGACTTCATTAAGGTTTTAGATTTTGATCCTTCAATCATAAAAATTCAATCTCAACCAATAAAAATAGAATACAGATATAAAGGGAAGATATACAAATATTTTCCTGATTTTTTAGTGGAAACTAAGGATAAACAGTATATTATTTTTGAAGTTAAGCCAGAGGATAAGATTAAAGAAGAAGATAATAAAGTTAAATTTGAAGTAGGGAAAATATATTGTGAAAAAAAAGGATGGAAATTCAAAATAGTTACAGAAAAAGATATAAGACAAGGATATCTAATACAAAACCTCGATAAGATTAGAGGAGTCGACGAAAGGTTAACTAAAGAAAGTACAAAAATAAAAATTTATAATTTTATACAAAAAAATGGAAAAAGTAAGATGGAAGATATCATAAAGTTTGATGATAGTATACCTAGTCCAGAAATTTATTCGAATTTATACTATATGATTTATAATCAGCAATTAAATATTGATCTCATAAATGAATTACTCAATGATGAAACTTTTATAGATATTGTGAGGGGATAGTTACTAATGAGTATGTTTGCATTTTTAGCAGGAACAAAGTTAATGATAGATGAAGATAGATATATAGTTAGAAGAGAAATAAATGGAGCAATCGAACTAGAGAATTTAAATTACAATAAAATCGAGATTTGGGATAAAGAACACTTATTAGAAAAGTGGAATAAAGAAGAATTAGTATTCAGAAATAACGATTGGCGCAGCAGTGAATCTGAAATTAGGGACTTTTCATTGCTAGATATAGATTCAGTTAACGAGGCTAAAAGAAGGTATAAAATTATAAAACCAGTGATAGACGGAGAGATACTACCTGCAGAAATTAAGAGTTATTTAGATACGATAGAACCAAAAGTTAGTAAAACAACCTTTTATGAATGGAAGAGTAGATGGGAAAAATATGAAGATATTCGAACTCTTGTAAAAAAGAAGCCTGGTCCCAAAAATCATTATACAAAGGGAGAGATAGTCGAACTAATAGAAGAACTGGTAAATGAATTCCAATATAGTGGTGAAAAGTTTACAGATGAACATCTTTTTTCTGAATTTTCATTAAGAATCGAAGAAATTAACAGATTTAGAGATGATAAAAATAAAATTAAAATAGTATCTCGTTCTACATTTTATAGAAGGAAGAAAACTATAGAAGACAAATTTAGAAAAGAAGAGATTAGGCTTGGTAAAGTTGAAACTGAATTGAGGAAGAAAGGTTCTAGAAAAGAAGTTGTAATTACTAAACCCTTGGAAAGAGTGGAGATTGATTGGACACCTGTCGATGTCTTATTAATTAATCCATCGACACTAAAGCCAGAACGTCCTTGGCTAGTCTATGCAATAGATAAAGCTACCGGTCATCCACTAGGATTTTATGTAACATTTAAGGATGTAAATGCATCTGCGGTGAAACAATGTCTATTACATTCTATTATGCCAAAAACGTACCTGAAAAAATTATATCCCTTAATAGAAAATGATTGGGTAGCATATGGAAAACCCTCTGAGGTAGTATTTGATAATTCAATAATAAATGAATCGTATGATGTTAAGGATACTTGCCAACAGTTAAATATAAATGTTCACTTTTGTAAAGTTGGTGCTGGTTATCAAAAGGGAACTATCGAGAGAGGATTTAGAACACTTAACACTACATGGATTCATACATTAAAAGGAACGACTTTTTCAAATGTTTATGAGAAAGGATTATATGATTCTGTAGGAGAAGCTTGTATAACAATGCAGACGTTTATTTATATGGCTCATCTGGTGATGGTAGATGTAATTGCGAATTCTTATGATAAGAGACGAGGAGGAAAGCCAAAGGATCTATGGCTTAAAGGATTAGTGAATAATCCTTTGCTACAATTACCTATACCACAAAGCAAAAAAGAGCTTAAATTAATTTTTATGAGTGGAATAGATTATAGAAAGATACAAAATAAAGGCGTTGTTATAGAAAACGAATACTATAATAGTAAAGATTTAATGGAACTTAGAGCTAACTTAATTAACGAGGTAAAACACGAAAAGAAAATTGGGTCTGTTAAAGTTCGATATGACTTAGCGGATATGAGATCTGTTTATGTTTATGATAAATTTAAAAAAATATATATTCAAGCAAATAACACATCTCTTGAAAGAAAGGAAATTCCCACGAATTTACCTGTTTATTTGTCTCAGTTAGAACTAGACTCTTCGGTAAGAACACTTGGCGCTAACAAAGATGATGTAACTAATTTAGCAAAAACCATAAGAAAAGTAAAAGAGCTCACAAATTGTGATAAAAAGAAATATAACCAACAAAAACGCAACTTGGAACAGTTGAATAAACGAGATTTGCCTAAGAGTTATAATTATGAAGGTATTTCTTCAATGGGATTAGCGGAACTACAAATAGAAAGTCCTATTGAAGCTGATACAATAGTTGTTCATTTTGATGAACAGAAAGAAAGGGAAAATAAACAGAAAAAATATGCAACTAAAAGTAAAAAAGAGCAATTACAAGATGAAGAAACAATGATTGGGAAAAGTAATAGTGATTATATTGATTTAGACTCATTACCAGATTATGGAGTGAGTTTCAAAAAATGAGGTCATAACGATGAATGAATTATTTAAGCCACTAAAAGGTAAAATTCCTGATGTCAAAGAAATAAAAAAAAGGAAAGAGCACGTTAAAAGTATCATTATTCAATATCCGCGTTATAAAAAAATATTAGATAAAATAGAAGAACACCATCAGTTATCCTTTGGTTCTGTTCAGCCTGATGGTTTATTTATATATGGTGAAACTGGTCTTGGGAAATCTACTCTACTCAAAGAGTATGAAAGTAAATATCCGAGAAAAATTATTGATGGTTTTACAAAAATTCCGATTTTATATTTAACAGTTCCTGTAGGAGCAACACCAAAGTCAGTGGCTTCTAAAATATTGTTGAATATGGGAGATCCAAACTATGATCGTGGTACAGAGAATAATATGACTGTCAGAATATTATCTTTTGTTGAAAAGTGTGAAGTTGAAATGATTATAGTAGATGAGTTTCAACATTTAATTGATAGCGAAAGTAAAAATGTATTAAACAAAGCATCTAATTGGGTGAAAAATTTATCTAATGAAGTTAGAATACCAATATTAGTATGCGGAATGCCTGAATCAAATAAAGTCTTTGTTTATAATGAACAATTAGACCGCCGCTTTTGTGAAAAGCAAAGTTTACAGCCTTTTTCCTACCAATCGAAAGAAGAGGAAATAGAATTTAGAGCGTTTTTAAATGGATTAGATAAGCAACTGCCCTTTCCTGAGCAAGCTTTCTTAGCTGATCCAGTATTAGCAAAGAAGATTTTTTATGCAACTAAAGGAAATCCTTATTATATAAAAAAACTAATAGAAGAATCAACCGTACAGGCTTTAAAAAGTGGGAGTGATTTAATTTCTGAGGATGACTTGTATATTTCATTTAAATCCATTTCATTATCAACAAGACCCTTTGTTATCAATCCATTTAATGATGAGAAATTTAATTTGATTGATGCATTTGAGAAAGAGAAAAGGATGAAAAAATACATATAATAACGCGTAATAAGAAGGTGAAAAATAAATGAACTCGTTTTTACTAATATTAACGCTTTTATAATTGATAAACGTCTAGAACCTTGTTTCATAAGGGATTAGACGTTTTTTATGAGATTTAAGGTTAATAGTAATTAACGCTTAATTTAAAAGTTAACACTCATTTTATTTTAGTGGAGGAGTCTCTTGTGTAACTAAAGGGGGAGTTGAATAAGGTATAAGTTCAAAATATTATTTGACATTATCAATTAATGATGATAACATCTAATTAGAGGCGATAATATATGAAAACACAGGATAAAATTCAAATACGTGAATTGCTCCAGCAATTGGTAAGGGACTTTGGTCTTCTTCAGAAAGACGGATCTGATTGTTGTGGAATTACAGTATCACAAAGTCACATTGTTTATGAGTTAAGTAAGAGCCCAAATGTATCTCTACAGACATTGGCAGAAAAGTTAATGATGGATACAGGGCTTTTAAGTAGACAGGTAAATAAACTGGTTGAACTTAACTTTATTTTAAGAGTTCCAGATCCTAATGATAGAAGGTATGTCCTTTTGTCACTTACGGATGAAGGGGAATTGAAGGCAGAGGAAATTTCCAATCAAATGTTAGAGTATCTAGGTAATATTTTTCAACATATTCAGGAAGATAAACATCAACAGGTAATGGAAAGTCTAAGTTTGCTTCTATATGCAATGAATAAAAACAATGGGCTAGGTAGTTGTGCCACCAAATAAGGTGGCTTTCATTAAATATTATAATTGATAAAGTCAATTAATGTGAAAGTCAATTAAGGAGTTGGAAAAATGATTAGGAAAGTAGAGGAAAGGGATTTATTGGCTATATTAGAGATTTATAATCAAGGAATTGAAGATGGAATAGCCACCTTTGAAGAAGAACTTAAAGACGAAAACTATATTTACAAATGGTTTAATCTCCATAATGGAAGATATTGTGCTTTCGTAGCAACAAACGAACAAGGAGAAATAACTGGTTGGGCTTCCATAAATGCTTATAATACAAGAGCTGTTTACCAGGGTGTAGGAGAACTATCCATATATATACATAGGGGATTTAGGGGGAAAGGAATAGGTCAGCAATTATTACGGGTCTTAGAAGAAGAAGCAAAATCACATGGTTTTTACAAGTTAGTGCTCTTTACATTCCCTATCAATGCTTTAGGTCAAGGTCTGTATCGAAAGCAGAATTATAGGAAAGTTGGATTATTTAAAAATCAAGGAAAATTAAGAGGGGAATTTGTAGATGTAATGATTATGGAAAAATTGCTTTTTGATCAAGATTATTATTTGTTAAAAACAAAGGAGAGTAAATAATATGTCAGAATTCAAAATCGGATTAATTTAGTAATTTTTCCGGAATGATTTGTCATAAATATTCGTAATATAATTGAGTTGTTGTATTAAAATAAAGTTCTAGATGAAAAAAGTTGCTTTTTTACAAAAAGTTCTCAACTGATTTGAAGTTAAATGTAAAATAACTAAATATTTAGTATTATTTCATCTAAGATTAATTAAAATAGACAAAAAATTGGAAAACCTCTGTTCTTAAATTTGACAGAGGTTTTTATATTTTTCAATCAATATAAGGAAATTAACAATTATCAGCCAGCACTTGATGTTACCTAAAAATACTTGAAAAAATCACAAATTGGTAGTCACCCAATATAATTTAAGCTTAGGATTTTCCCTCCCAATTTGATAAATATCTGTATAAGCTGGACTTACTAATTCCAGTTGTATTTTGAATTTCTATTAATGAAAACTGCTTACTAATATACATATCAATTGCTTTTTGAATATTACGTAAAGACTTTTTGGGTCTACCTGTATTTTTCCCCTGGTTTTTAGCTGTTTTTATTCCTATTTTAGTGTTTTCACTTATAATATCGCCCTGAAGGTTTATTAGATGTTGTACATATTCATTAAACTTTTCTTCCATTACATTACTCGTATCAATATTCTCTTTAATAAACAAAATATAAGCATCTTTTTCCCTAATAATATTTAATATCTCCTTTAATTTTTTTAATGAATCAGCAATTGTATAAAATTTTTCAACCACAATCTTATCGTGTTTATTTAAGTTTAATAACATCTTTTTAAGTGTAGTTTTATTCTTGTGAGAACTAAGTTCTTCAGTATAGATTACGTTACAATGATAGGTAGTAAGACTTTCTAACTGATCTATACAATTAGGGTCATCTTCAACAGGCCTCATATAACCAATTAACATGTATTAGCCTCCTTAGTTTTTAAGCGTTTAAATAAACCATATCATAAAAATTATTTGAAAAAAAGAACCAAAATGGTTCCATTTTGGTTCTTTTGGTGTTAGACTGTTCAAAGTAAGTTAAAAAAGCTGATTATATATTTATTATATAAAATATTATAACGGAGGTATTTTTTAGTGATTGAAAAAATGAAGAGAGATTGGTTTTCAAATATTCCCGCAGATATTCTATCTGGAATAGTAGTTGCCTTGGCACTGATTCCAGAAGCAATAGCGTTTTCCATTATTGCGGGTGTTGATCCAATGGTTGGCCTGTATGCCTCTTTTTGTATGGCTGTAACCATTTCTTTTGTTGGCGGAAGACCAGCTATGATTTCGGCTGCGACTGGAGCTATGGCATTACTAATGGTGCCATTAGTAAAAGACTACGGTATAAACTACTTATTAGCAGCCACTATATTAACAGGTATTATCCAAGTTGTTTTTGGAGTTTTAAAAATAGCAAAGCTAATGAAGTTTATTCCGAGGGCAGTTATGGTTGGCTTTGTTAATTCTTTAGCTATTTTAATATTTATGGCACAAGTCCCTCATTTTATAGGTATCTCCAATATGACTTATATCTTTGTAGCCATTACATTATTGATTGTCTATATCTTACCAAGATTTATAAAGACGGTTCCAGCACCATTAATTGCAATTGTTTTATTAACAAGTTTAGCAATTTTCTCTGACTTTGATTTAAGAACAGTTGGAGATTTAGGTAATATCACTCAATCGTTACCATCTTTCTTTATTCCTGATGTACCACTTAATTTTGAAACATTAAAGATTATTTTTCCATATTCCATTGCATTAGCTATTGTAGGTTTATTAGAATCTCTTTTAACTGCTTCCATTGTGGACGACATGACTGGAACAGGTAGTAATAAAAATAGGGAAGCTAGAGGGCAAGGAATTGCCAATGTTATTACAGGTTTTTTTGGTGGTATGGCAAGTTGTGCGATGATAGGACAATCCGTTATAAACGTAAAGTCAGGTGGTAGAGGTAGGTTATCTACACTTGTTGCTGGACTATTTCTTATGTTTCTAATTTTGGTATTAGGGAATATAGTAGTCCAAATTCCAATGGCAGTCCTGGTAGGTATAATGATCATGGTTTCTATTGGTACATTTGACTGGTCATCTTTTACTTACCTAAAAAACGCTCCAAAAACAGATGCAGCAGTTATGTTAGTCACTGTTATCATCGTAGTAGCAACACATGATTTATCTATCGGTGTTATAGCAGGAGTTATATTAAGCGCCATCTTTTTTGTGGCTAAAATATCTAAAATTAAGTTGGTTAGGAATGTGAATAACCAGAATATTACTTTCGAGGTAGAAGGGCAGTTATTTTTCGCTTCCGTGGAAGAGTTCGTGGAGCAATTTGATTTTTCTGTGGAGAATAAGAATATTATTATTGATTTCACCAATGCGCACATATGGGATGATTCAGCTGTTGGTGCGATCGATAAAGTAGTGATTAAATATCGAGAAAATCATAACAACGTGACTATTAAAAACTTAAATGCAGCAAGTAAAAAAATCGTGGATAAGTTGGCAGTATTTAACGATCCAAATGCAAAATTATCTGCACACTAAAAAGGGGAGTGAAGTGTATAATGTATAAAAAAATACTATTAGCCATTGATGGATCAGAACATTCTAAAAGAGCAACAGAGGAAGCAATGAAAATTGCTTCTTTAAGTGAAGAAAGTACAATAAAATTAGTTTATGTTGTGGATTTTTCCAAATCAAAAGATGAGGTTTTACACGCTCATAATAAGGAGGAATTGGAGTTATCTCGCAAGAAAAAATTATTGCCTTTTGAAGAGTTATTAAATGCCAATAATATTGATTTTAGTTTTGAATTATTACACGGAGACCCTGGACCAGCTATAGTAGAACATGCTAATAAAAAAAAGTTTGATATGGTTGTAATCGGAAGCAGAGGACTTAACACTCTACAAGAAATGGTACTAGGCAGCGTCAGCCATAAGGTGGTTAAAAGAGCCAATTGCCCAGTATTGATAGTAAAATAATTGTATTATAAAACCCACTTTAAAAAAAGTGGGTTTTATTTTTGAGGAAAATGGAAATGAATGAGTTTAATTGAAAATAAAATAAAAATAACATAAATTAAGTTCCCGTTTTATATAAAAAGTTATATTATATATGTAAGCGCTTGCTTAGTTGGGAGGAATGAAAATGTATAGAAATATCTTATTAGCAACCGATGGTTCCGTACACTCAAAAAGAGCTGCATTAAACGCAATTTATATTGCTAACTGTTGCTCAGAATCTAAAGTAGAAATCGTTATGGTAAGTGATCCTTCAAAGGCAAAGACTGAGACCCTTCATAATTGGAATAGCTCTGAATTTGTTGATAAAAATAGAGGGAAAATTTCAGAAGTGGAAAAGTTAGTGAAAGAATCGGGGCTCAATTATGAAGTTGTTATATTAAAGGGAGAACCAGGTCAAGTTTTAGTAGACTACATTAATAACAAGGGTACAGATCTTGCAATAATGGGAAGCAGAGGATTAAACGTCCTACAGGAATTTGTTTTAGGTAGTGTAAGTCATAAAGTAACTAAAAGAGCTAACTGTCCAGTATTAATTGTAAAATAAACTTGCTAATTAGAAAGAAGGTTAAAACCTCCTCTAATTAGCTCTTTTTGCTATTGTTACTTTCTGAGGTTTTTTTGCAAGGATTGCTCCAAATATTCCAAGAATCGGAAATAACAGTAAAAATAATAAGCTTTCTATATAACTGTGAAAATAATCATATCCTATTCCTAGTGGCAATGGACCAATTGCAGAACCTACAACCATAACCATCATAGCAATCCCGTTTATACTCCCTAGGTATTTTCTTCCGAAATAATCAGACCATATAATATTGAGTGTAATTCTTTCTATTCCATTGCTTGCTCCCCATAATATTCCAAAAATAATTCCAATCCAAATGCTTTTTACATTTATTAACAGAATGAGGAATGTAATCTCTGTTAAGAATATCCCCATCAAAAGGATTTTTGTTTGTATTTTTTCTAGTATAAAACCTGACAAAAATGAAATTGGGAATCCAACTAATGCCATCAGGCTTAAAACACTAGCTGCTAACTGCGAGGACAGGTGCTGTTCTTGAAATATGGATAAGAGATGGAATGTAATAGCTGTATTTACAAGTGCAGGGATTCCCACGCAAACTAAAATTGCCCAAAAAGCTTTAGTTTGCATAGCTTCTTTTAAGGTCCAATCCATCACTAAATAAGAATGGGATATTTTATTATGAGATTTATTCTTGAATTTTTCTGTAATACCATCTGGCAAGGCTCCAATATCCTCAGGCCTATTTCTCACTCCTATTATAGCAAGGGGTGTGAAAATAATTAGTAATGCGACTCCCCATATTTGCCAGGTTGTTTGCCAGTCCCACTTATCAATTAACCACGTATTTGCAATAGGAAAAAAAGCAGCACTTGAAAAGCTTCCTATAGCCATAAAACTCATTGCTCTTCCTCGTTTTTTTATAAACCATTGTGGCACTATGGTATTAGGAATTAACGTCATACTTCCTTGACCCAAGAACCTAATCAAGAAAAAACCAATTCCTAACATCCAAATATTGGTAACAAAACTATTGAAAAAACAAGCTAATGAAAACAAGACACTTACTATTCCGAGCATTCTACGATAACCAAAGCGATCCATAAACTTTCCCATAAACATTATCAGAAATCCAGAGCATAAAGTAGCGATGGAATATAGACTGGATATTTCGGTTCTATTCCACCCAAAACTTTTTATGTATTCCTCAATGAATGTCGAATTTGAATAGGTTTGACCAGGCCCTGAAAAAAATGTACCTAAACCTGCTATAAAAACAATAAACCAACCGTAAAATATAGAAGTATTCCTCTTCCTTTTATTCATAGTATTAACTACACTCCTTTTGATTAAAAAGATGAGAAGATGGCTATCTAAAATAATTCTTGTATTAAGGAGCCAACCTCTAAAGTGATGAATTATAGTGGAGAATAGCTACACTAAGTAATGATTTAGTTTCACTAGTAATTAATTGGAGATTTGTAAAACACTGATGAAGTATTATTTTTCTAGATATCGATACAGAGTAGTTTTACTGATTCCGGTATGTTCCTTTATTTGGGCAAGACTGAATTTTCCACTTTTGTACATTGACATGGCAAGTTTAACATTTTTATCTGGCTTTTTTGGTCTTCCAGGTGCTTTTCCATTTTTTTTTGCTTCAAATAATCCTTCTTTGGTTTTTTCACTAATCAAGTCTGTTTGGAATTCAACTAAATGATTTAGTATCCCAGTAAATTCATAGTGTTTTGTTATGCTAGTATCGACATTTTCATGTAACGACTGCAAAAATGCGTTCTTTTTCTGAACTTTCTCCATTATTTCCAGAAGATGACGGGTGGAATCAGCAAGTGCGAAAAATTTAGTAATAACAATTTTGTCCTCACTTGAAAGAGAGTTTATTAATTCTATTAATTTTATTCTTTTTTTGGCTGAGGAATGGTCTTCTAAAATGATAGATGTGCAATTTATTGCTTCTAATTGAGTTATTTGTTTTTTGCAAGTAAGATCTTCTTGTGTTGGTCTAGCGTAGCCATATAACATATTTATCCTCCTGATGGTGTTGTGACCAAACTATAATAACATATTTTTTTATTGTACTTCCTATGATTTTCCTCTTATTAGAGATAATGTTTTTATTAAGTTTAATTGGACACAAGGTAAATCAATCAACTATGATAGATAATAATTTTTTCATATTTTTATTTATCAGGAGGATAATTGGCTTAGCTTAACAGTGCATCTCTAATTATTACTTTATATAAAAAGGTTTCTTAAAGTAGTTGAAAAAAGAAACCCTTTGTTAGTTTCTGTGACAATTTTTATAAAAGAAAATATTGTATTCTTACACTTCTATAATAATGGGTAGTAACATTGGTCGACGTCCAGTTTCAGCATATAAGAATGGACTAAGAACTTCCACAATCTCTTGTTTAATTTTCCCCCAATTTAATATATCTTGTTTGAGTAGTGTGGATACACATTCATTTACCACTTTTTCTATTGTTCTCATAAGTTCTTCAGACCCACGCATATAAACGAATCCTCTTGTAACTATTGCAGGTGGAGATACTAACTGCTTTTTTTTACTATCCATACTTAGACTTATGATGATAATTCCTTCTTCGGATAAAATTTTGCGATCACGTAATACAATATTTCCTATATCACCTATACCGCTTCCATCAACATAGACACCTTGGGAAGGTATTGTTTTACTGTTAATTCGTGCTTCATCTTCAGAGATTTCTAGTACTTGACCATTATCCATAACAAAGCAATTTTCTAGTGAAACACCCCAATCAACAGCTAATTCTACGTGTTTTTTTAACATTCGGTATTCTCCATGAATGGGCATGAAGTATTTGGGCTTTATTAGTGATATCATTAATTTTTGTTCTTCTTGGGTACCATGACCAGATGTATGAATATCACTAATTTTATGGTGTATAACATTTGCACCTACTCGGAATAATTGATTAATTGTCCGATTAACACTTATAATATTCCCAGGAATAGGAGAGGAAGAAAAAACAACTGTGTCACCTTTGACAATATGAATTTGTCGATGATTACCATTTGCTATTCTCGACAATGCAGCCATAGGTTCTCCTTGACTTCCTGTACATATAATAGTTACTTCATGAGTTGGAAGATAATTAATTTGACTGATTTCAACAAATATATCTTCAGGAGCCTGTATATAACCTAGGTTTTTTCCTATCTGAATTGTTTTTTCCATACTTCTTCCAACGATAGCGATTTTCCGCTTATAACGAATAGAAGCTTCAACTACTTGTTGTATTCTATGAATGTTTGATGCAAATGTCGCAAATAAAATACGAGATTGTGTTGCTTCGAATATCTCTTTAATCGATTCTCCAACTTTTTTTTCAGACATTGAAAAACCGGGTACTTCACTATTTGTACTATCAGATAATAAACATAAAACTCCTTCTCGACCAATTTCTGCTATTTTGTGAAGGTTGGCTTCTATCCCCATTGGTGTAAAATCAAATTTAAAATCACCTGTATGCACAATATTTCCATCAGGTGTGGTGATTACTACGCCGAAAGAATCTGGAATGCTATGTGTTGTTCGGAAAAATCTTACTTTTATATTGTCAAATTGAACATCAATATCATCTGAAATATGTATCATTTCTACATAACCTGTTTTATGTTCCTCTAACTTACTCTGAATTAATGCTGTTGCTAGAGCCCCTGCATAAATAGGTACTTTTATACGCTTAAATAAAAAAGGAACTCCACCTATATGATCTTCGTGTCCATGTGTAATAAATAAACCTTTAATTTTGTCTTTGTTTTTCTCCAAGTACGTATAATCAGGTATAACATAGTCTATACCTAATAATTCGGATTCAGGAAATTTAAATCCAGCATCTACAATTATAATTTCATCATTGTACTCGATTACATACATGTTTTTTCCGATTTCTCCTAGACCACCTAAAGCAAATATTTTTGTTTTGCTGCTATATTGTAAACTATTCATATTCTAACTCCTTCTAAATTAAAATTCGATAAGAGAAATTAATATCGATATATATCTAGATTTTATTAATGATTTTTCTAAATTTCGAAGAATTACTTTTGATATAAATATTTTATCTTCATCTTTCATACCATTATTAAGCATAGTCTATCATTTGTAGACCTAAAAAGGAACCTTTTTGAAACTGTTTCTTATGTCTCATAAGAATTAGGAAGTTTAACATTTGACAATATCAATTAATGACGTTATCATTTAGTGTAGAGGCGATAATATATGAAAACCCAGGATAAAATTCAAATACGTGAGTTGTTACAACAGTTGGTAAGGGACTTTGGACTTCTTCAGAAAGATGGTTCTGACTGTTGTGGAATTACAGTATCGCAAAGTCACATTGTCTATGAGTTAAGTAAGAGTCCGAATATATCTCTACAGACATTGGCAGAAAAGTTAATCATGGATACAGGACTTTTAAGTCGTCAGGTTAATAAATTGGTTGAGCTTCACTTCATCTCAAGAGTTCCAGACCCTAATGATAGAAGATATGTCCTTTTGTCACTTACAGATGAAGGGGAATCGAAAGCAGATGAAATTTCCAATCAAATGATGGAGTATCTCGGTAATATTTTCGAGCACATACAGGAAGATAAGCATCAACAGGTTTTAGAAAGTCTAAGTTTGCTATTGGTTGCAATGAACAAAAATAATGGGTTAGGTAGTTGTGCCACCAAATAAGGTGGCCTTCATTAAACAATATAGTTGATAAAGTCAATTAATGAAAAAGTCAATTAAGGGGATGGAAAAATGATTAGGAAAGTAGAGAAAAGGGATTTATCGGCTATATTAGAGATTTATAATCAAGGAATTGAAGATGGAATAGCCAGCTTTGAAGAAGAATCTAAAGACGAAAACTATATTTACAATTGTTTTAATCTTCATAATGGAAGATATTGTGCTTTCGTAGCAACCAATGAACAAGGAGAAATTATGGGGTGGGCTTCGATTAACCCATACAATAGTAGGGCTGCTTATGATTGCGTAGGAGAAATATCCATATATATACATAGGGGATTTAGGGGCCAAGGACTAGGACAGCAACTATTACATGTCTTAGAAGAAGAAGCAAAATCACAGGATTTCTACAAACTAGTGCTCTCTACATTTCCTATAAATACTTTAGGCCAAGGTTTATACCGAAAACTAAACTATAGGGAGGTTGGATTATTTAAAAATCAAGGAAGATTAAGAGGCAAATTTGTAGATGTAATGATAATGGAAAAGTTGCTTTTTGATCAAGATTACTATTTGTTAAATACAAAGGAGAGTAATTAATATGTCTGATTTTATCTTATCATCTTGCTGTCAGCCATCGGATGAAACTCAAGAAAATACAACTATCAGTAAAGAACTACCTATTGCTATTATTGGGGCAGGTCCTGTAGGTTTAGCTGCTGCAGCTCATTTGATTCAATATAAGCAAAAAGTGATTGTTCTAGAAGCTGGAACAGAAGTGGGAGCAAACATCCTTACTTGGAAGCATATAAAACTATTCTCACAATGGAAATACAACATCGATAAAGCAGCATCTACTTTATTAGAGAGAGATGGATGGGAACAACCGAATCTTGAGGAAATACCTACTGGTAAAGAACTCGTGGAAAATTATTTAATCCCTTTATCAAAGATTCCAGAATTACAAGAAGTAATAGCTTTAAATACAAAAGTCATTTCTATAGCCAAAAAAAATACCGATAAAATGAAGACAGCTAACAGAGAGAATGTCCCATTTGTTATTTATACAGAGTATAAAGGGACTATTCAAGTTCTTGAGTCAAGAGCTGTCATTGATGCTACTGGTACATGGGGAAATCCTAATCCAGCTAACTCCAATGGAGTTTGGTTAGAATCAGAAAAATCCCTGAAGGACAACATTTTTTATGGGTTACCTGATATCTTGGGAGAAAGTATAAACCGCTACAAAAATAAGAAAGTAGCAGTTATAGGAAGCGGTCACTCTGCCATTAATGCTTTATTAGAATTAGGGATTTTAAAGGAAAAGAACCCTAAAACAGAAATTATATGGATTATCCGCAAAGAACGGGTAGAGGATGCATATGGTGGAGAGGAAAAGGATGCCTTAGAAGCAAGAGGATTATTAGGCAGCAGGATTCATGGATTGGTGGATAAAGGGATCGTTCAAGTACACACTTCCTTTAGAGTAGATCAGTTGATAAAAAGGAATAATACCTCAACGCTAAATATTATAGGAGAAGTGAACGGTGTAAAGCTGGAAATTGAATCGATTGATGAAGTTATTGTCAATACAGGAAATCGACCTAGTTACTCTTTTTTAAATGAATTACGTACAAAAGTTGATTTTGCTACTGAAAGTGTAGAGGCAATTTCTCCTTTAATTGATCCTAATTTGCATAGCTGTGGAACAGTTCGTCCACATGGTGAAAAAGAATTGAGGCAGCCTGAGAAGAATCTATATATTGTTGGATCTAAAAGCTATGGTCGAGCTCCAACCTTCTTAATGGCTACAGGATATGAACAGGTACGTTCAATAGCAGCATTTATGGCAGGAGATATAGAATCTTCTGAAAAAGTAGAGCTAGATTTACCTGAGACAGGGGTTTGTAGCGTGAGTTTCTCTAATATTACACCTAATAATAGTTGTGAGACGAATTCGTGTTGCTCCTAATAATTAAGAGTGAGGGTTATATATGGTTATAAATAAAGGTGGCAATCTAAGTAAAGATTATTTTAAAGCTTACTTGAAATTAATCATGAATAGTTTGGAAGTTTCCATTGAATTAGCAAGAGAGAAGGCTTTTGCAAGATTATTTAGCAATAAAGAAAATACACTTGGATCTATATCCTATAGTAATTTCATTCGAGCTTATTGCGAATTAGAGAAGGAAATAGCTCATTAATTAAATATACTATTGAAAAGAGAAAATAAGAGTTTAACTAACTCTTATTTTCTTGCATACTATGACTACTCCATTTAGTATAAAGGTAATTCAAATGGAACGGATGATTATACATGACTATTGAACAAATAGATACTATTGCGAATATTTTGAAACTACTAGGTGATAAGACAAGGTTATCCATAATGGGAATGCTAATGATAAATGACTGCTGTGTATGTGAATTTGTGGATGTGTTTCAAATGTCACAGCCAGCTATAAGTCAACATTTGAGAAAATTAAAAGATGCTGGTCTGGTTAAAGAGCAAAGAAAAGGCAAATGGGTTATCTATTCTCTAGAGCAAGGAAATCAATATTTCCCTATGATTAAAAACATTTTAAATTACATTCCAAATCAAAATGAAAAATTTATTTGGCTTGAGGAAAACGGAATGCGTATTTCTTGTGAATAAATAAAATAATAAGGGTTAATGTGGTTGACATTAACTTTTTTTATAATTAACATATAAGCATATAATTATATACGCAAATGAGTTCTTCATTAATATCTTTGATTGGTTACATGAGTACCATTTTTTTTTGAAGATACTAAGGGAGGTAAATAAATCTGGCAACTGTAATGGATATAAAGGATACTGCAAATGTATTAAAGCTTTTAGGAGATAAAACAAGATTATCTATGGTAAGCATGTTGGATGAACAGGAGTGTTGTGTCTGTGAATTTGTTGAACTTTTTAATATGTCACAACCTTCTATTAGCCAGCATTTACGGAAGATGCGAGATCTTGGAATTGTTAAAGAACAAAGAAAAGGTCAGTGGGTGGTTTATTCTTTAAACACAACAAGTGAATACTACGTATTAGTTAAAGAGTTATTAAAACATGTTCCAAGTCAGAGAGAAAAATTACTATGGCTAGAGGAAAAGGGTTTAAGAATTATATGTAATTAATGGAGGTTAACAGCTTTGTTACAAACTATATTAGCAATAATTATCTTTTTAGTAACACTGACATTAGTTATCTGGCAACCGAAAAATCTTTCGATTGGTTGGTCAGCATGTGGCGGGGCAATATTAGCTCTTCTTGTTGGTGTAGTTGATTTCAATGATGTCATTGACGTAACTGGAATTGTTTGGAATGCAACACTTGCATTTGTCGCAATCATTATTATTTCTTTAATCTTAGATGAAATAGGATTTTTTGAATGGGCAGCTTTACATATGGCAAGAGTTGCTGGTGGTAATGGACTCAAGATGTTTGTTTACGTTGCTATTTTAGGTGCTATTGTTGCAGCGTTTTTTGCAAACGATGGGGCAGCACTAATTTTAACACCAATCGTTTTAGCGATGGTTAGAGCTTTAAAGTTAGACGAGAAAATGGTTTTTCCGTTTATCATTGCAAGTGGTTTTATAGCAGACACTACATCATTACCTTTAGTTGTTAGTAATTTGGTCAACATTGTTTCTGCTGATTTCTTTGATATCGGATTTGTAGAATATGCATCCAGAATGATTGTGCCAAATATTTTTTCTTTAATAGCAAGTATCCTGGTGTTGTACTTATATTTCCGTAAAAGAATTCCAAAGGTTTATGATTTAAATCAATTAAAAGTACCACAAGAAGCAATAAAAGATTTAAAGATGTTTCGTTTATCTTGGATGATTTTAGCTGTTTTACTTATTGGCTATTTCGTGAGTGAATTCCTGTCTATTCCAGTCTCAATCATAGCAGGTGTAATTGCGATTATTTTCCTTGTATTTGCAAGAAGAAGCGCTGCTGTATCTATTAAGAAAGTAGTAAAGGGTGCTCCGTGGGCAATTGTATTCTTCTCTATTGGAATGTATGTCGTAATTTATGGATTGCGTAATGTAGGTTTAACAGACCTGCTATCTAGTGTTATTCAAGCAGCTGCAGACCAAGGATTGTTTGTTGCAACCATGGGAATGGGATTCATTGCAGCAATCATATCGTCCATAATGAATAATATGCCAACTGTACTTATTGATGCATTAGCAATTGCAGATACAAATGCTACAGGAGTAATAAAAGAAGGGTTAATTTATGCCAATGTTATTGGATCTGATTTAGGTCCTAAGATTACACCAATTGGTTCATTAGCAACGTTGTTATGGCTCCATGTTTTATCTCAAAAAGGTGTAAAAATATCATGGGGAACTTATTTTAAAACAGGTATTGTCTTAACTATTCCAACCCTTTTGATAACTCTAATCGGCTTATATCTGTGGCTTTCCATTCTTTCATAAATGAACGGGAATTGTTAATTATACAGAGTAATATTGATACTAATTTTGGAGGATATAAATATGAAAGTACTAATTATAGGATCTGTAGCAGCAGGAACATCTGTAGCAGCAAAGGCACGTAGGAACGATGAAAATGCGGAAATCACTCTATATAATGCAGACTATGACATTTCTTATTCCATATGCGGTATTCCTTATTTTCTAGGTGGAGAAGTAGAAAATCTGGAAACATTAACTCCAAGAAGTGCTGCTTGGTTTAAAAAGCGATATAACGTAGATATTTTTACTCGTCATGAAGTAACTACAATTGATGCCGAGCAGAAGAAAGTTCAAGTGAAGAACTTAGATACAAATGAAATAAAAGAAGACTCTTATGATGTATTGGTTTTTGCAACAGGGGCTTCTCCAATTAAACCTGATATTGATGGAGTAGATGGAGAGCATGTTTTCCAAGTTCGTACGATACAAAATACAGCAGCTATTGATCAATATATGAAAGCAAACCAACCAAAGAAAGCAACCATCATAGGAGCTGGCTATATTGGATTAGAAATGGCAGAACAGCTTACTCATAGAGGTTTAGAGGTAACAATCGTACAACGTAGTAATCATGTAATGGCACATATGGATAAAGATATCGCTTCACGAGTGGAAGAACACTTAGTTAAAAAAGGAGTCAATCTCATCTTAAATGATGAGGTAACTGCGATAAGCAAGAAGGAAGTACAAACTAAATCAGGAAAAGCTATTGAAACGGATATTGTTATATTAGCTACGGGTGTTCGTCCAAATACACAATTGGCTAAGGAAATCGGTGTTGAAATTGGTAGTACTGGAGCTATTGCAGTTAACTCCAAAATGCAGACTAACCTTCCTGATGTTTATGCTGTTGGTGATGTTGCTGAAAGCTACTCCGTTATTACAGGAAAACCTATCTATCGTCCATTAGGAAGTACAGCTAATAAAATGGGAAGAATAGCTGGAGATGTAATAACGGGAGGTTCTTTAGAACACCGAGGTATTTTAGGTACTGGTATCTTAAGAGTATTTGATTTGGCTGTTGGTCAAACAGGTATGAATGAAGTAGAAGCATTAGAAGAAGGCTATGATATCGAAATACTTCATAATATTAAACCGGCTAGAGCAGAGTACCTCGGAGGAAAAGAATTAGTTATTAAAGCAATTGCTGATAGAGAAACTGGCAGAATATTAGGTGTACAAATAGTTGGAGAAGAAGGTGTAGATAAACGGATTGATGTATTTGTAACAGCAATGACGTTTAAAGCAAAAGCAGAAGATTTATTCCATCTAGATCTTGCCTATGCACCTCCATTCAGTACAACAAAAGATCCAGTAATGTACACTGGAATGGCTCTGCAAAATGCTATTGAAAAGAAAAATAAGCTAATTACACCAAAGGAACTAACGGAGAGAATAGAAAAAGGAGAAGCTCTTCAAGTAATTGATACCAGAGCACCAAAACAACATAATGTATCAAAAGTGGAGAGTGCAATAAATATACCACTAGGTGAATTACGTGTGAAAAGTAGAGAGCTTGATCGTAACTTACCAACCGTAACTTACTGTAATGGTGGAGTCACTGGGAATGCTGCACAAAATGTTTTGCGTAACTTAGGGTTTAATGATATATATAATCTTTCTGGTGGAAATAAGAATTACCAAAATTATATGAAGAACAAATAATAATTAACATTTAGACCTCGGGTGTAGAGTACTTGGGGTCTTTTTTTGCAAAAGTGTTATATATCCAATACTAAGTTAAGAAGAAGAGCTTGTAAAAAAATGTACTTAAACAAATGAGTGCTTCCCTTGAATTATTGGAACTTCTCTTCCTTATGTCGCTATGGGAGCAGAATAATTATACAAGGTGATTATTATGATTTTTTCGTTCCAGATAGAAATTGATATAATGAACTCTAATCAAACTTACAATCTTGTTTCAAAAGATAAAGAGATGGTGAAAGTTAGTAATTTTGAAAGATAGCGAAGTTTCAATGTATTTCGCTTATTGTAATGAATGATGAAGCATATCTTGGTATAATTGACTATGAGTGTTAACATTTTGTTATATATGGATAAATGAGGGATTTGAATTGGCGTTAAATTTATTGTTACATAAAAAAAATGATATAAAAAATGATAATTTAATCGTACTGATACATGGACTTGGTGCATCTGATAATACATGGAAACAGGATGGTATTTCATGGATAGATCTATTTTTAACTGATGATACATTTAAAAATGTAGATGTAGCGGAAATAACTTATGATACATTCCATTTAGCAAACGGATTATTGGCTCTAATGGGAATTAAAAAACTTAAACTAGGTAAATTTAAAAGTTTTTCTGTTGGAAAAGGTCCTTTTACTACTATTGAAACTTTGGCTAGGGAATTAAAAAGAGAAATTGACTCGAAAAAAATTAAGCAATATAAAAATGTATTATTAATCGGTCATAGTATGGGTGGATTAGTAGCTATAAGATATATTCTCGAGGAACTTGAACATAATCAAACTCATAATGTAAAAGGTATGATTAGTTTAGCTACACCATATAATGGTTCTTCATTTGCTTTATATAATCAATTAATAAAGAGTATAAACAAGCATGCTCAAATTCCATCTTTAGAGCCTAATAGCAGTTTTTTAGATGAAACGATAAGATTATGGCAAAAGCATTTAGAAACAATTAATTTAGATTTTAAATTTTTCTTTGGAACAGAGGATACTATTGTGCCAGAAAACAGCGCCATTCCACATATTGTCAGATCGAAATGGACAGGAGGAATTCCTCTTCCAGGAGATCATAGTGGGATCTTAAAAGTAGAAAATCATAGTTCTATAAGTTACAGACATGTTAGTGAAGCAGTAAATGAGATTTTTGAAAGAGATATTGTATTAAAAAAAAAAATAATAGATGAGCAAAGAAAGCTAACTTTAGCAAAATCTATTTCACGACTTAAGGCAAATGGTTTGGATAAAGAACAAGCTTTATATTTTTTAGAGAATAAACACTATAATTTTGAATATTTAAAGCCAACTGACGAAAAACGATTAGTAGTAATAGAAGGTGAGTTTGGACTAGGTAAATCTTTTGCTATTGATAAGATTTATTTAGATTTGTTATTAAGAGCAGAGAATGAATTTGATTTTCCTATTCCGATAAGTATAAATGCAGCACAATTAGACATTGACGTTCAAAAGTATCTAGAAAAAATAGTTCTTGATAAATCAAAAAGATACTGGATTATAGTAGATGGAATGGATGAAGTATCAGTATCAATCGCATCAAATATATTAGAAAATATGCGTATTGCTATTGAAAGATGGGATAATCTCTGCATAATCCTTACAAGCAGACCATTAAGTATTTTTGCTAATATCTCTGAAAAGATAAGAATGAAAGGTTTGAATGAAGATGAAGCATTAGAGATAGTAAATTTTATCAATAATCAGCAAAAACTTTATCATTTTTACAATCTACCTAAAGACATAGAAGTAGTAATTCAACGTCCTCTTTTCGCGATTTTACTTGGATTATATTTAAGAAAAACAAATAATATAATCCCAAATACCAGTGGCTAACTACTAGCATACTTAATAGAAAACGCCTTTAAAAATGTAGAAATAAATGAATCAAATACAAATCAGTTACTAATGAATTTAGCTATGATAAGTACTAGCAGTGGAAATGTTCCTGTTAAAAAGACTGAAATAGGTGACATTGTCGAAGTTAGGAGTCTCTTAAACAGTGGTTTGATTATTGAAGAAAATGGTTACATATCATTTGTTCTTCCGATATTGAATCAATGGTTTGCTGCTAAGTCGTTATCCGAAAATATGATAAATATTAATCACATAATTGAAAAGGGTACTTTAGATTACTGGAAATATCCTCTTATTATTCTAATTACCATATTTAAGGAGGATACTATTGACAATATTCTTCGCGAAATTGTAGAAAAGGTACCAGGTTTTGCTTCAGTACTAATAGAGGAAAGTATAAAAAAATGGGGAATTCATAATGATATAACCTCTTTATCAACACAAGAATGTGGAGAAAAAATTAGAATGACCATGAGTTCTTGGATAAAATCTTTAGGCATCTTAGCTGATATTATTGCACCAGTGGATATGAATCGAACTATCCTACCTATTGGAATAATGAAAGATGACGAATGGTTATATATATCTTGGTATAGGGGAAGAAAAAAACTGCCTGAAATCAATATCCTAGATGGAAATAAGATTGAATATGACTGGCTAAGTTATAAAGGAGCTAGACCAGGTGATAGATCAAGTTGGTATTGGAGATGGACATTCGAGGAATTAAGGGGTAAATTAACAAAAATAATTAAAAATAAGGCATTGCCCATCTGTACAGAGATAATTTATAAAGAATTAATGTGGAGCACTTCCTTAAAAATAGTCAGGAAAGGCTCTTTATACACCAAAAGTATCAGTATAAATGAAATAAAATCTAGAATTGAAAAAGAATATCAGAATATTTCAGATATAAATGTAAATAAAAAACGAGTTCCAATGTCATTGTATAAGGATTACATTGCAAATTTAGAGATTAAAGGTATTAATGTTGTAGAATGTCCGATACCTGGGGAGGATATTGAAAATCCTAAAGACAATTGGGTATGGAGTGCCTACTCCGATGAACAGCTATATATAAGAACTGTAAAAATTTATAAAGAAGTGATTATTGGATATAAAGAGATTGTTGAAACATTCTTCCCATTATTAAAAAATAGGTTAAGGAAGTTTGTACTTTATCCTTTTACTCTAAAAGGAGATTTACAAGCACCTAAAGAAACAGATGGATTCTCTGCGGGTCCGGGATTAAATTGGCACTTAGAACCTTTGCCATCAGATTATAAAGATTTTATTTTAGATATCCAATTTACAAAAGAAGATTCAGATGATTTTCATCTTGATGATAATATTATCTATGAAATTGGTAAAAAAATTAAAGAATATCGTCGAGATGATTGTATGTGGTTAAGTGTGACTCGTACTGGTCAAGTATTAGATATATTCGAGGATACACCAATAACTGACATTATTTATAAATGGCTAGAGCAAGACTTGAAATCAATAAATTGGGTTGATTAGTATTATATAGAGAGTTAATTAAAATCCTAAAATTTACACCCAAATTTAAAGTTACACATTTTGATTATTTTATCATTTGTGTAGCTTTTTTGAATTATTTTTGCCCCAAAAGTTGCTCTTCCTCCTGCATAGCCACCTTTATATTCTTTGTAGTTCTGTAGCTAATATATTATTTCTAATAGAAAACAAAATATTTTTTCCGATTAAATATGAAAAAATAATTAGTATTTATCTATTAAAATGACCGTTCCTGATAATTATGAAGAAAACAATAAAAAAATAGGCGCTTTAGCAAGATTGCATTCCGAAAGATTATGAAAAATAACATATTGATGGAATTTAGTATAAGTATAAAGAAGTTATAATCTAAAAAATTTAAAAGGTGGACCTTAATATGCCAGTATATAGCATTTTTAATAATACTAAAGTGAAAGTAACTCCAACGGAAGCAGCAATAGATGTTGCAGCCGCTTATATAGGAAATAAAACGCTAACCATCTTACCTAGTTTTAACGGACAAGACTATAAAGGTGATACAATCACTCTCTTTATAGTAGGTGGAAGTTATAAAGGACATGAATATTTACCTGAATCGGGTATTACCAAAATACAAATAAGATATAAATATAATTTAAACGTATTCTTATGTAAATTAAGAGAATACTTCAAGGTCAATATTCTTCATGAAGACATAGTTGATTCACTTTCAGATATCAAAATTAGTTAAATGTAACAATTAAAATGGCATTCAAAAATCTCTCGGCTTGATAGGTACATTATTCAACCGAGAGATTTTTAATATTTAGAAAATGTATTTTATTTTCTACACTTAATAAATAAAGTACATTATTTATTAAGTGTAGAACTATCATAACAACCAAAGATAATTTCTTAGATAAAAACTTATTAATAAGAAATTGAAATTCCTTTTATTCCTTGTGTTTTCTATTGTTGAACAAGGTTCTTTAATTAATAATCTTTTTCTTTCTTCAAGTAACAATCCTACATCTTTGTCTTCCTCTTTTTTTAGTAAAGCTGCATATTAATGTTAATTCAAAACAAATAGATGAACTATTATATGTTATTCGATTGGAAAATATTCTAAGAAGGTATCGATGAGGTTTTTGAGGTCGGTGGAAGTATTGGTTGCATCATATTGGTTTTTTAGATGGAGTAACAAATCATAGTCGTTCAATTATATCCCTCCTTTCATATTAATCTTTCTATTTCATAAGTATATAATCCTACTAGTTCACAATTTATTCAAAAAAAGTTTAATTTTTGGTACACTCTCTTCACTTTTTCCCTATAACTCTTTAGATGTTTAATATTAACCGTTTGTCCTAATAGAAGTTAAGATTGCAAGTATCTAATTATAGGGCTGAAATTACTCGAACATTTTCCGGTTATATATAAAGGACAGTTAACTATAATAAAGTCACGAACGAAGTAATCTATTTACTTAGAAAGTTCAAAGTGAAAGGAGATAATAAAATGAAGAAAAAAGAAGTAATTAACCAATTAGAAAATTTCTTAAATGAGGTAAACAGAAGAAAGGAAGATCAACTTTTAAAAAAGTTGTATGATAAGCAAATTCTTGATGAATTATCTTCAGATGTTCTTTATATTAAGGTCATCTTAGAAGGAAGTTCAAATAACGAAATTCTTCTCAGCGAAATGGAAGAATTACAAATTCATTTTGACCATATGAAAGAACTTGTTGAATCAGATCTCTTTAGTCCACTCTATCATTTAATGATAGGTTTAGAGTTCTTTTAGAATAAAAGATCCGTTTAACTGGACTGTGTTAGAAAGATTCCCACTCTTTGGGGTAGCGTCAGGAAAATGCGGATTTACAACGATAAGCCTATTTTCCTGACGAATTCTCTATTTTTAACAACGTTAAGAAAGTTTCAATGGTCTTAAAGAATCTAACGAAACTTTTTTATCGGAATTAAAATGGTATTCTCCTAATAAATTAATATGTTCCCAACCTAGAGGTGACATATGGTGCAATAATTCTTCATTTAAACTATCTGACCGTTTTTGATATTCAACTGCTTTTGTTAGATGTAAAGTATTCCAGATACTGATGGCATTGATGATTATGTTTAAGGCACTGGCTCTTTGCAATTGATGCTGTATGGTTCGTTCCCTAAGCTCTCCTTGCTTTCCGAAGAAAATAGCTCGTGCCAGTCCATTCATAGATTCTCCTTTATTCAATCCTCTTTGTATTTTTCTTCTTAAAGATTCATCTGAAATATAATTAAGAATAAAGATAGTTTTTTCTATTCGTCCCATCTCACGTAAGGCTGTAGCTAGGCTGTTTTGTCTTGAATAAGAACCTAATTTCCCCATAATAAGGGATGCTGAAACTGTTCCTTCTCGTATAGAATGAGCTAATCGCAAAACATCCTCATAATTTTCTTTAATGACCTTTGTATTTATTTGTCCACGTAAAATGGCTTCTAATTTTGGATATTCACTTGCTTTATCTATTGTAAATAATTTCGAATCTGATAAATCTCTTATTCTTGGAGCAAAATTAAATCCTAATAAATGAGTCAGTCCAAATATTTGGTCTGTATAACCGGCTGTGTCTGTATAATGCTCTTCTATGTTTAGATCCGTCTCATGGTGCAACAAACCATCTAAAACATGAATCGCATCCCTTGAATTAGTATGAATAATCTTGGTGTAGTAAGAAGAGAATTGATCACTAGTAAAACGATAGATGGTTGCTCCTTTTCCGGTTCCATAATGTGGATTTGCATCTGCATGTAGTGATGAAACACCTAGCTGCATTCTCATACCATCCGATGAGGATGTTGTACCGTCGCCCCAATAGGAAGACAATTGTAATTTATGATGAAAATTTACTAATATGGCTTGTGCTTTATTCATGGCATCTTCATACATGCGCCATTGAGATACATTGGCTAGTTGCTTATATGTAAGTCCGGGTGTTGCTTCAGCCATCTTACTCAAACCAATATTCATTCCCATTCCTAAAAGGGCTGCCATAATAATAATCGTTTCTTCTTTATCCGGTTTTCGATTATTGGAAGCATGAGTGAATTGTTCATGAAATCCTGTTATATAAGCAACATCCATGAGTAAATCGGTTAATTTTATTCTTGGGAGCATCTGATACAGGCTCGCACTAAATTTTTTTGCTTCTTCCGGAACATCTTTTTCCAAGCGTGCAATTGATATCTTTCCTTTTTCAAGAGAAACTCCGTCCAACTTAACGGAATTGGCAGCTAACCACTTTAACCTTTCATTAAGACTTTTGGTTCTCTCCGTCATATAATCTTCGAATGATAAACTAACTGATAATCTCGTATTCTCCTTCGCTTCATTCCATGTATCTTCTGAAAATAAATATTCCTCAAAATCTCTATATTGCCTGCTACCAACAATGGAAACATCTCCTGCCCGAACATGCTCCCGAAGTTCCGTTAAAACAGCCATTTCATAGTAATGACGATTAATTGTTGTACCATCATCCTCGTATAAATGCCTTTTCCAACGTTTTGAAATAAAATCCACTGGTGAGTCATCAGGTACTTTTCGCTTTCCAGATTCATTCATTCCTCGGATAATCTCTACAGCTTGTAAAAGTGGCTCATTTGCCTTTGTAGAATGAAAGTCTAATACTCTTAATAGCGTCGGCGTATATTTTCTAAGTGAATAAAAGCGTTTTTGCAGTAAGTCTAAATAATCATAGTCAGCAGGACGTGCAAGCTCCTGAGCTTCTTCTACAGAAGAAACAAAAGAATTCCATTCAATAACAGATTCCAAAACCTCAAAAACATCTAGTTTATCCTTTTTTGCTTTGATTAAAGCCTGTCCGATGTTCGTAAAGTGTATTACCTTCTCATTTAGCTTTTTACCGTTTTGTTTCTGAATTTCTTCTTGCGCCTTACGGCCTTTTGATAACAGACTTAGTATTTGTCTGTCATGAATTTCAAATGCCTTATCCGTTAACTCCTGAGTAAGATGTAATAAATAGACGGTTAATATCGAATATCGTTTATTTTCTTGAAAGTCACGGAATGCATAAGGCTCATATCTTGAACCTAAGCGAGATAGCTGTAACAGGCGATTGCGATGCAAATGACTAATTTGTACCGTTTCTAACTCCATTCCTCGTATGTATTCGAGTCGTTCTATTACTTTTAGAAATGTTTCGGGTGAAGGATGACCTGGTGGTTCCTTTAACCAACCCAATATCGTTTTATTGGATTCGGATGGATGCTGCGAAGTAATGACCTCTTCCAGCTTTTCTTTTTGCTTTTTTGTTAGAGATTGATTAACCATGTTAAATAGCTTCTTTTCAGCCATCGCCCTTGCCTCCCACACCATTCTCTCAAGTGTGGTGAAAGCAGGTAATATGATTTTATTTCTTCTTAGAAAATCTATGCATTCATGTAGTAAATGTATGGCATCACCATTTTCCAAAGCTACTTGATGAAGATGCTTAAATGTCATTCGATATTCTTTTAGAGTAAAAGTTACAAAGTCGTATTCACTTCGAATTTCTTTCAAATGATCCCAAAGTGTATTTTCTCTTTGAGGATAAAGACTAATCGTGGATGGTGTGGCACCGATTTGTTTCGATATATAATGTATGACGGAATCTGGGATGCTTTTGATATGAGTGTATGGCCATCCGGGATACCGAAGAACGGCCAATTGAACTGCGAACCCTAAACGATTTTCTTCTCTCCTTCGCCTATTTATAATTTCTAAATCTCGTTTGGAAAAAGTGTAGTAGGTTCCCAATACCCATTCATCTTCAGGGATTTGCATTAAAGCAAGTCTCTGATCTGGTGTAAGTAATTCTCTACCTCTCGCAATTTTCATATAGTCTCATCCCATTTCTGTAATTTTTCAGTTAATTAGTTTAATTATATATCAATAGAGTGTACTCTATTGATACAAGTATAGTAGACTGATAAAATCATAGTTAAGAGTGTCTCATAAGACTTGTCTCAAAAACGAGGTGAAATTTTGCAGAAAATCGGTTATATACGCGTCAGTTCGACTAGCCAAAATCCTTCAAGGCAATTTCAGCAATTGAACGAAATTGGAATGGATATTATTTATGAAGAAAAAATTTCAGGAGCCACAAAGGATCGTGAACAACTTCAAAAAATGTTAGAGGATTTACAGGAAGGTGACGTTATTTATGTTACAGATTTAACTCGGATCACTCGAAGTACGCAAGATTTATTTGAATTGATTGATTTAATACGAAATAAAAAGGCAAGCTTAAAATCACTTAAGGATACATGGCTAGATTTATCAGAAGATAATCCATACAGCCAATTCTTAATTACGGTAATGGCTGGTGTTAACCAATTAGAGCGAGACCTTATTCGTTTGCGTCAGCGTGAAGGAATTGAGCTCGCAAAGAAAGAAGGGAAGTTTAAAGGACGGTTAAAGAAATATCATAAAAATCACGCAGGAATGAATTATGCAGTAAAGCTATATAAAGAAGGAAATATGACTGTAAATCAAATTTGTGAAATTACAAATGTATCTAGGGCTTCATTATATAGAAAGCTGTCAGAAGTGAACAATTAGTCACTCCTTATTCCATATAAGGCCCCGATTGTGGAGTATCTCTAATTACGTAGTAGACTAAATACTGCGCAATAAATAATGTCTTAAATTAAGTTATTGCAAGAAAGATAGCAGAAATAAAAAGAGATAAACAGCTATCCATTATTAATGGTTTTTCTTTTTCCACCGTGGTTTGCGGTGTTTTTTTATAAATAAAAAGACCCTATACCTCTTCGGAAAATCTAACGATTGCAGCAAACATTTTGGCTAAAGCATATCCTTCCTAGTTTCATTATTAACTTTATATATCATTTAATCTTCTCAGCTTGGTTAATAATAAAATACATTAAATTTTTCAAACTATATTTTTCCACTTAGCAAACCACTTTACAAATTAAATCATATATTATACAATTCAACTATTCAATCAATAAGTTGAATAGATTAGAGGTGATTATATGGAACCTAGAGAATTTAAAGATCTTGTTTACAGTCAATTTGCTCGAATTAGTAAAGCTCTATCTAGTCCTAAGCGCTTTGAGTTATTAGATTATTTATCTCAAGGACCAAAAACAGTGGAGAGGTTATCCAAAGAAGCAAAGATGTCTGTAGCAAATACATCAAAACACCTTCAGGCACTACTAGAGGCTAGATTAGTTAAATTTAGTAAGGATAAAAACTTTGTATTCTACTCTTTAACAGATGATAACGTAATTGAACTCCTGCATTCGATTAAAAATTTAGCCGAAATGCAGTTTAGTGATATTACACACGTAAGAAAAGGTTATATAGGAAGAGATGAAAGGATTAAAATGGTTCATCTTAAAGATATGTTGAAAGAGATACAAAATGGTGAGGCTGTTCTAATTGATGTTAGACCAGAAGATGAATATAAAAATCAACATATTACGGGAGCTCTATCGATACCTGTTGAAGATCTAGAGGAGCATATTTCTTCTCTTCCAAAAGATAAAAAAATAATTGCTTATTGTCGTGGACCTTATTGTGCTTTTGCAACACAAGCAGTAGAAACATTAAACTCCCTTGGATACGAAGCTTATCGCATGGAAGAAGGGGTTCATGAGTGGAAACAATCTGATTATATTCATTAATTTTAAGGAGGAATTAAAAATGTTATTTCGTCAATATTTACACACTAATCCAGTAGCAGCATCATATTTTTTTGGGTGTGGAAGTCAATCACAAGGAGTGGTGGTAGACCCACTAGAAGATCAAGTTGATTTTTATGTAGAAGAAGCTGAAAAGTTAGGCATGAATATTGTTTATGTAATTGATACACATCTTCATGCTGACCATGTATCAGGTGCAAGAAAATTAGCTGAGAAAACAGGTGCAAAATATGTCCTTCATTCTTCAGCAGAAACAAGCTTTAACTTTACTCCAGTAGAAGACGGGGATGAATTATTAGCTGGAAATACACTATTAAAGTTCTTGCATACCCCAGGTCATACACCAGAGCACATTTCTATCGTGGTTTCTGATAAACGTCGAGCTGATGAACCTTGGTTTGTCTTAACAGGTCATACGTTAATGGTTGGAGATGCAGGTAGAACTGAATTGGCTGTATCTATTGAAGAAGGGGCAAAAGATTTGTATCAAAGCTTAAAAAAGATCACTCAATTAGAAGACCATGTTGAAATTTATCCTGGAGCGTTTTCAGGATCAGTTTGTGGACGTGGTTTAAGTGGGAAACCTTCTTCAACCATTGGATTTGAAAAACGTCACAATGAAGCAATGAGATTTGATAACGAGAAGGAATTTGTTGATTTTATGACAACGAACGTACCACCACAACCAGAAGGTTTTAAAGAGATGAGAAAAACAAATCAAGGAAAATAATAAAGTGGAGAACCTCTATTTGGTTCTCCCTTTTTGGAGGTGAATGGTTTGAGTAAAGTACAAATTGGAATTAAAGAAAATTTAATAAATTTCATACTTCTAGTTGTTACGAACTTCTTTGTTGGTTCAATGGTTGGTTTAGAAAGAACCATTCTCCCGATTATTGGTGAAGAAGATTTTGGTTTGGCATCGGCTAGTGCGGCATTATCTTTTATTATTAGTTTTGGATTTTCAAAGGCTATTGTGAATTATTTTGCAGGTGCTATCGCAGACCGATTAGGAAGAAAGAAAGTCCTTCTTATCGGTTGGAGTATCGGCTTATTAGTTCCTTTGCTGGTTATATTTGCGACCTCATGGTGGATGATTGTAGTTGCAAATATTTTCTTAGGTATCAACCAAGGATTATCTTGGTCCATGACCGTAAATATGAAAATTGATTTATCGAAACCTACTCAAAGAGGTTTTGCTGTAGGGTTAAATGAATTTGCAGGGTATATAGGAGTAGCTGTAATGGCTGGTGTCTCTGGTTTTGTTGCAACAAATTTTTCTAACCGCCCCGAACCATTTTATTTAGGTATTATTATTGTGGTAATCGGTTTTATCTTATCATTACTTGTAAGAGATACAGAAGAACATATAAAGCTTCAAACAAAATCATCCAATAATGGTCCGACTTTATCTGCAAAAGAAGTGTTCAAAATAACTACGTTTAAGAATAAAAGTTTATCTAGCATCACTTTTGCAGGATTAAGCACAAACCTTAAAGATGGTATGGCTTGGGGACTCTTCCCATTATTCTTTACAGGTGTTGGCTTAACCGTATCAGAAATTGGAGTGTTAGTTGCGATTTATCCAGCTTCATGGGGATTTTTCCAACTGTTTACCGGAGCGTTAAGTGATAAGATCGGACGAAAGTGGTTCATTGTTGGTGGAATGTGGCTTCAAGCTCTTTCTCTGTGGATGATTTTATTTGTAAACGAATATAGCCTATGGTTCATAGCAGCTATTCTTCTAGGACTAGGAACCGCAATGGTATATCCAACCTTACAAGCTTCAATTAGTGATATAGCACAACCAGAATGGAGAGCCTCATCAATGGGAGTTTATCGTTTTTGGAGAGATAGTGGATATGCATTTGGAGCATTATTTGCAGGATTTATTGCAGATATGCTTAATATTAGTTGGGCAATTGGTTTAGTTGCTCTATTACCTCTAATTGCAGGAATCATAACAGCAGTTCGAATGAATGAAACATTAATAAGGTAGGAACAGAGTATTGAATCAATATAAAAGATTTATTGAAAAATCCTACTCAATGTACGACAAAGACCAAACTTAAGGCTTGTAGTATCTTATTACTCATTTTATAATTAATATATACCATTACGGGTATACGTATATAATGGAAGGGGGGATGATTCTGTCTCATCGAACTGATCCAAATAGAGCATATAGGCTCTTTGATCCAAAGAGAAAAAAGCTTATAACACCCAATAAGGCATTGGAATTATTAGAACTTGAAGAGTTTGAAAATGTCGCTGATCTAGGTGCGGGTAACGGCTATTTTACACTTTCACTAACGAAAAAATCTAAGATGGTTTATGCTGTAGATATTGAACCCAGGATGTTGAAATTATTAATGGAACGTGCAGAAAAGGAGAACATAAGTAATATCAGGTATGTTGAAAGTAATCTTGAGGATATAAAATTGGAAAAGAATATTGTAGATAGATAAAGCGTTAATAGCTTTTGTCATACATGAAGTGCCTGATATAAAAGCTGCACTCGGAGAAATTCGTAGGATTATAAAGCCAGGTGGAATGTTTGTATTGTTAGAATGGGAAGCGGTGGAATCAGAGATAGGACCTTCAATAGAACAGAAAGTACCGTCTATAACCATGAAAAAGTTATTAGAACAAAACGGCTTTCATCCAAAACTTGTGCATTTAAATCAATCAATTTATGCAATAATTGCTAAAAACATTAAATTTTAAGGAGGATAAAAAATGTTTGACTATACCGTTGAAACAAAAAAGAGTATTAATGAAGCAGTAACAAGTTTAGAAACTAATTTGAAAGAAGAGAAGTTTGGCGTTTTGTGGATGTTTGATATCAAAGACAAACTTCAAGAGAAGGGACTAGATTTTAATCAGGAATATAAGGTCTTAGAAGTCTGTAATCCACATGAAGCTCAGAGAGTTTTAAATGAAAACTTATTAGTGGGGTATTTTTTACCATGTAAAATTGTTGTTTACAGTGACAATGGGCAAACTAAGATAGGGATGCCTAGACCAACAGCACTTATTAAGCTTGTGAATAATGATGAAATCATAAAGCTTGCAAAAGATATTGAGGATCGTTTAATTAATTGTATTAATAAAAGTATATAGAAACTGTGAATTTGCCTGTCAAGAAATAAATATTTTATAACTACTTTGAAAAAAACGGGCGACGATAAAAAACTATCGCCGTCCTTTTTTTTATTTTTCGTTTACTATTTTATTTATCGTATCTATCATTTCAGGACTTTGAAATATTTCTATCATGCCATCTTGCATTTCCGGTACTGCCATCATGTCCAGCATACATATTTGGGCTTATGCCACCAGAGTACATCATATGATCGATGCCACCATATCCGGCAAGAAGGAGTAAGGCTAAAACGGCAACGACACGTTGATTTGTTTTTATTTTCATTTGTTTTCCTCCTTGTTTAGACATTCACTTTTACTGCTTTCCCGAATAAATGTCTTTTATAGCCCTAAGGTTAATCCACCTAATATTTCAAACAAAATTAAACTCCACCTAAAACTCCACCTACTATTATTATTTTTTTATTCATTTTAATCACTCCAGTTCAACTTTATACCCCTGTTAGTATTGTGATATTAACATTACTAAAATCAATTAGTGTGATAAAAGTTACAATTAGAAGCTTATTTTGGATTTATATGGACGTGGCAAATAAACATATTTAACCGATAAAAGAGAATTCTAAGTATGACTTGTATTACTTCAACATAAGGAGTGACGAAATGAATACTAAGTCAAAAGTTGCTGAGATTTTACCAAAAGAAGTATCTGAAAAAGTAAGGCAAGGAAAAGCACAAAGTATTATCGATGTTCGTGAACATGAAGAAGTTGCACAAGGGAGAATCCCAGGTGCTTACCATATTCCTTTAGGAGAGCTTGAAAATCGATTACATGAAATTGACAAAGACAAGGAGCATTTTATGGTATGCCAATCGGGGAATCGGAGTGGAATGGCTGCTGAATTTTTGCAAGATAAGGGGTATAAAGTGAAAAATATGGTTGGTGGAATGCTTAATTGGGAAGATGAAGTCGAAAAACCGTAACCCAAGAAGGAGGAATCTCAATGGAAGTTACAGTTAATAGGGTGTTAGATGCAAAGGGACTGGCTTGCCCGATGCCAATTGTAAAAACAAAAAAAGAAATGAACACCCTTGAACCAGGTGAAGTGATGGAAATTCAAGCTACCGATAAAGGTTCAACAGCTGATTTAAAGGCTTGGGCTTCTAGTACCGGTCATCAGTATTTAGGAACTGTAGAAGAGGGAGAGACCTTAAAACATTATCTTCGAAAAGTTCGTTCAGAAGAAGAAAAACCTGAAGCAAAACATCCGGATGTGGTTCATTTAGATGAATTATTAAAGAAATTAGATGGAAATGAAAAAATAACTGTTTTAGATGTGAGAGAACCGGCTGAATATGCATTCGGTCATGTACCGGGTGCTATTAATATCCCACTTGGTGAATTAGAAAATCGGTTTGAGGAACTTAACAATGTAGACAATCTACATGTCATTTGTAGAACGGGTAGTCGTAGTGATTTTGCTGCACAAAAGTTAACCGAAAAAGGCTTTAACAACGTTAAAAATGTAGTTCCTGGAATGAAAGACTGGACAGGACCTATCGATAAAAATCATTAAACAAGGAGGAATAATAATGAAAGTAGCTATCATTGCCTCAAACGGTGGGATGTTTGATGCCTATAAAGTATTCAATATTGCAACGGCTGCAGCTGCTACTGATGCTGAAGTGGGAATCTTTTTTACATTTGAAGGCTTAAATCTCATTCATAAAGAAGGTCATAAAAATTTGCCAATGCCTACAGGAACAGAACATTATCAAGAAGGATTTAAAAAAGCGAATGTTCCACCAGTTGAAGAGCTTGTTGCAATGGCGAGTGAGATGGGTGTGAAAATGATTGCGTGCCAAATGACAATGGATGTTATGAGTTTAGAAAAAGAGCATTTTGTAGAAGGGATTGATGTTGGCGGTGCAGTTACCTTTTTAGCGTTTGCTAAAGATGCTGACGTAACGCTAACGTTCTAAAGGAGTGAAGAATGATGAATAAGAATGTTACTGTCTATACCACAAACACTTGTCCCTATTGTGTAATGGTAAAAAACTTTTTAAATGAGCAAGGTGTCGCATTTAAAGAAGTAAATGTGCAAGAAGATCCTGCAGCAGGAGATAAATTGGTTGAAACAACAGGTCAGATGGGAGTCCCTCAAATTGAAATTAGTGGTGAGTGGGTTTTAGGGTATGATCCGGAAACGATTACTCAACTTTTAGAAAAGTAAAAGGAGGAGACACATGGGAACAACAACAGCTCTGAAAACAATATCTGTTAAAGATTTAGCCCAGAAAGTCATTAATCATGAAGACCTTTTCATCCTTGATACCCGTAATACCAGCGATTTTGACGATTGGAAAATAGAAGGGCGCAATATAGAGGTAATCAATTCTCCTTACGTTGAATTATTAGAAGGAGTCGATTCAATATTAGATAAACTACCAAAGAGCAAAGAAATTTATGTCATTTGTGCTAAAGGTGGTGCATCAGAATTTGTCGCCGAACAAATAATGGAACAGGGGTTTACAGATGTTTACTCAGTAGAAGGCGGAATGAAGGCTTGGAGTGAACACCTTGAGCCAATAAAGATTGGTGATTTGAAAAATGGAGGAAGCATCTTTCAATTTGTACGGATTGGAAAAGGCTGCCTTTCCTATTTAATTGAGTCTGACGGAAAAGGGGCAATAATTGATACTAACAGAATGTTGTCTCCATATGAAGAGATGATAAAGGAACATAATATTACGTTAACACACGTTTTAGATACTCATTTGCATGCTGACCATATTTCTGGTGGTAGAGAACTTGCTGAAAAACATGGTGCAACCTATTATTTACCACCAAAGGATGCTAAAGAAGTCACATTTAACTACTCACAAATTAATGACGGCGATGAATACAAGGTTGGACAGACAACCATAAAAGCCATTTACTCTCCTGGGCATACCATTGGTAGTACATCTTTTGTCGTTGATGATCAATATTTGTTAACAGGTGACATTTTATTTATTGATTCCATTGGTCGCCCTGATCTAGCTGGTAAAGCTGAAGACTGGGTAGGAGATTTAAGAAATACCCTTTATCAACGTTACAAAGAGCTAGCTGATAATCTTCTAGTCTTACCTGCCCATTACATGGGAATTAACGAAATGAATGATGATGGAAGTATTTCAGAAAAACTTGGTGTACTTTATCAACAAAATCATGGATTAAATATTAATGATGAAGCTGAATTCAGAAAAACGGTGACAGAAAATCTTCCGCCACAGCCGAATTCATACCAAGAAATTCGTGAGACAAATATGGGTAAAATCAAACCAGAAGAAGAACAACAAAGGGAAATGGAAATTGGACCAAATCGCTGTGCAGTGAGATAGGAGGAAAAGAGATGGAAGCAACAAAAGTATTAGATGCAAAAGGGCTAGCTTGTCCAATGCCAATTGTAAAAACAAAAAAGGAAATGGATTCATTAAGTTCAGGAGAGATCCTTGAGATTCATGCAACAGATAAAGGGGCAAAAAACGACTTGACTGCATGGGCACAATCGGGTGGACACGAATTGCTAAAAGATGAAGAAGAAAATGGTGTTTATAAGTTCTGGTTAAAAAAAGGATAGAATTTAGGGGAAGGTACCTTTAAACGGTTACCCTCCCCCTTTGATTGGAGGAAAAAGAAAGTGGATATTGGATTTATCGTGGTTATATTCCTTATCGGTTTTATTGGATCCTTCATATCCGGAATGGTAGGAATTGGTGGATCGATTATTAAATATCCCATGCTTTTATACATTCCACCACTGTTTGGATTAGCTGCATTTAGTGCACATGAGGTATCTGGAATTAGCGCCGTACAAGTTTTTTTCGCCACAATAGGGGGAGTATGGGCTTATAGAAAAGGAGGGTACTTGAATAAAACGTTAATTATATACATGGGTGTTGCCATATTAATTGGTAGTTTTATTGGTGGATATGGCTCAAAGCTCATGACCGAAAGTGGAATTAACATTGTATATGGAATTCTAGCTTTAATCGCCGTTGTGATGATGTTCTTACCTAAAAAAGGAATCGATGAGATCCCACATGATCAGGTGAAGTTTAATAAATGGCTCGCAGCTGTTCTTGCATTAATTGTTGGGGTGGGTGCGGGAATTGTTGGTGCTGCTGGTGCGTTCATTTTAGTTCCTATCATGCTCGTAGTGCTGAAAATTCCAACTAGAATGACGATAGCGACCTCTTTAGCTATTACGTTTATCTCGTCTATTGGTGCAACTGTTGGGAAAATTACAACAGGTCAAGTCGAATATTATCCAGCGTTAATCATGGTTGTAGCAAGCCTAATCGCTTCGCCACTTGGTGCTAATTTTGGTAAAAAAATAAATACCAAAATCCTACAATGGATTTTGGCATTACTCATATTAGCTACTTCAATTAAAATTTGGTCTGATATTTTATTTTAAGAGACCTTATTACTTTCAACGTATGTCTCAAGTGCAGGATGATATTCCTTTTGAAAATGATTATCTGGACATGATTTGATTACAATTGAGAGTAATGAGTTCGTTTTATCGCTGACTAAATTTTTATTACAAGTAGGGCATTTTTCATTGAAAAAAGATTTGAAAAAACGTTTCATATTAGGTTCCTCCTATACCCATTAATTCCTATTGTTATACTAGGTATTGTAGAAGATTTATTTAAAAAACTCAATGGGTTTATATACCAATCAACGAGAGGATGGGAATGTATGAGAGATCTATTTCCACCAACTACGACTAAAGTAAAGTTAAACACAGATGATAGAATCAATAATGATATAGAACGAAAAACTGCACATAATATCAACAATTACTACGGGAAAACTGAAAAAGAAATAGATAAACGTATTAAAGAATTAAATTATGAATGGGATACCGAAAGAGTTTTAGAACTTAACTTTGCATCAATTGTATTGATATCATCTTTACTTGGATTATTAAGCAATAAAAAATGGATGGCATTGTCAGGAATAACAAGTGTATTTATGATCCAACATTCTTTACAGGGGTGGTGTCCTCCATTACCACTGATAAGGAGACTTGGCGTTAGGACTGCAACAGAAATATTTGAAGAGAAGGAAGCATTAAAGAAGATACTAAATAAAAGCTGATATTGGGTTATTTTTTATAGAACACTCGTGACTTTATGAGTGTTCTTTTATTATGAAAACAGAATCAAAATCCTTCTTCATCACCTATTGTTTAAAAGTAATGGTTGAATGGACAAAATAATTAAATATGAACATATAGGAGGGAAATGGATGAATATTATTAAAAACTCAAAACAAAAGTTTATTTTTGCGAATCGCAATTTATTTGGTGGCTTTTTATTTGGGCTTGGTCTTGTAGCTTTTATTGATGAAACGGTTTTTCATCAACTACTACACTGGCATCACTTCTATGATAAATCAACAACTGATATTGGACTAGTTTCGGATGGTCTGTTTCATGCTTTTAGTTGGTTTGCGACCATCTTTTCAGCTTTTATGTTTGCAGACCTTCGCCGCAGAAATGCTTTTTGGCTTGCAAGATGGTGGGGAGGAATATTGCTTGGGGCTGGAGGCTTTAATTTGTATGATGGTATCATCCAACACAAGTTCATGAGAATACATCAGATTCGTTACAATGTAGAAATACTTCCTTACGACTTAGTGTGGAATTTAGTTGCTGTAGCACTCATTATTGTTGGGGTGATTCTCGTATTTCGCACAAGAAAGCAATTATCCCAAGGGGAGGAAATTCTTAGTGGATCACAATCACATTGATAGTTCCGGTTATAGTTATTTAGATTATTTCTTCATTTTGGTATTTGTGTTAATGATTATTCTTTATATAATGGGAGTTGTTTTATCCAATCGAAAGCATAAAAAATGGTCGCCATACCGAACGTTATCTTGGCTTTTAGGGGTTCTGTTTGTAGCACTTGCTGTAGTGGGACCGGTAGCTGAACAAGCCCATATGGATCTTAAAATACACATGCTAGGTCATTTATTTCTTGGGATGTTAGGACCTCTACTTATTGCGCTTTCTGCACCGATGACGCTTTTTTTAAGAACTCTGTCTGTGAAATTAGCACGACGGTTTACACAGATATTAAAAAGTTACCCGGTCCGCATTGTAAGTGATCCTTTTATCGCATCGCTTCTAAATATTGGAGGACTATGGGTACTCTATACAACGGACTTATACGCACAAATGCACGGGAATTTATATCTTTATGTCTTTATACACGTTCATGTATTCATAGCAGGATACCTTTTTACAGTATCCATGATCTATATTGATCCAGTTGCCCATAGAACAAGTTTCCTCTATCGTTCTATTGTTTTAATAATCGCCTCAGGCATCCACGGTATTCTATCAAAGTATATTTATGCCCATCCCCCAAAGAGTGTACCAATTTCCCAAGCCGAGATGGGTGGAGTGCTAATGTATTATGGTGGAGATGTGATCGATATATTTCTAATCTTCATTTTTTGTTATCAATGGTATATATCCACAAATAAAAGAAGGGTATCTGATAAATCAAAATTATTCTTACAAAGTTAAAAAGAAATAAATTTAAAGGTATTGACAATATACCCTAATGGGTATAATATAAACGTTGTAAGACATTCCTTTTTTTATTAGTAAAGGAGACAGCATATGATAGTTGCTATAATAATGAGTGCCATTATTGTTGCTCTTTTTAAAAGACATTTTCCCGTTTTTAGGGTTGAAAATATAACTAATCACGTTGATATGGGAACATCAATAGTCGTAGATGTAAGAGATTATATTGAGTCTCATAACAGCCCAATAGAAAGAGCCATCAATGTTCCAGTGGCATACCTTAATAGGTTTTATTCAGAAATCCCAAAAAGTGACTTGATTGTAGTGGCATCAAACCGCCTTGAAAGGAATCTAGCGATTCGTTTCTTACGCAAAAGAGATTTTAAGGTCGTTGGCTATTTAATTACAAATCAAACACAAACAGTATTAAAGGAAAATCAATTAAATAAAGAAAGTTATTGTTAAGGGGGAAAACAGATGGAATACAACGACCAAATGAAAAACAGAGTAAAGCGCATTGAAGGACAACTTAGAGGAATTTTGAGAATGATGGAAGAAAATAAAGACTGCAAAGATGTTATTACTCAGTTGTCTGCAGCAAGAACAGCGATTGATCGGACGATTGGAGTTGTCGTCAGTTCAAATTTAGTGGAATGTGTTCGTAACGCCGAAGAAATTGGTGAGAAAAATACAGAAGAACTATTAAAAGAAGCTGTCAATCTGCTTGTAAGAAGTAGATAGAAATAAAGGGGTTGACACTCTCTTTTATTTTTAATAATATTATACCCATAGGGGTAAAGGTAAAAGGAAAATTTTTTATACAGAAAAATACCCTAATGGGTAAACAACAAGAGGAGGAACAAACATGACAGAAACAAAAAAAACAACAATCGTATTATTTAGTGGTGATTATGATAAAGCAATGGCTGCTTATATTATTGCAAACGGGGCAGCTGCCTATGATCATGAAGTAACTATTTTCCACACATTTTGGGGATTAAATGCTCTACGTAAGGATGAAGATATTGAAGTGAAAAAAGGTTTCATGGAAAAGATGTTTGGCAAAATGATGCCAAGAGGTGCTGAAAAAATGGGTCTGTCAAAAATGCACTTTGCAGGTTTCGGTCCTAAAATGATTAAAGATGTAATGAAAAAGCATAATGCAATGCCACTTTCAGACTTAATTGAAATGGCAAAAGAACAAGATGTTAAGCTCGTTGCTTGTACGATGACAATGGATTTATTAGGACTTCAAAAAGAAGAACTTTTAGATAATATCGAGTATGCAGGTGTAGCTGCATATTTAGCTGATGCAGAAGATGGAAATGTAAACCTATTTATCTAAACACGTTAGGGGGATTATCCCCTACATAAAAGGAGGGAGTAAGTTTGGAATATCTAAATTATTTAATCATTGGACTCTTTCTGTTATTTATCATTAAACGAATCATCCCGGCTAAAGGTGTTAGACAGATTTCAACAACAGATTTAAAGAATGAATTAAAAGATAGGAATAAACAATTTGTTGATGTACGTACTCCTGGGGAGTTTAAGGGAAGAAACATTAAAGGATTTAAAAATCTCCCACTCCAACAACTTGCGCAAAAAGCGGAGAAGGAACTATCAAAAGACAAAGAAGTAGTTGTTATTTGTCAAAGTGGAATGAGAAGTCAAAATGCTACTAAAATATTAAAAAAATTAGGATTTACGAACGTGACAAATGTAAAAGGTGGTATGAGTGCCTGGAGATAAAAAGGAGGAGAGAAAATGAAACAACTAACAGCAAAAGAAGTGGAAACATCGTTAGTAGAAGGTCAACCATTAAACTTGATTGATGTTCGTGAAGTGGATGAAGTTGAAACTGGGAAAATCCCAGGAGCGATCCACATTCCACTAGGGTTATTAGAATTCCGTATGCATGAATTAGATAAGTCTCAAGACTATATCATGGTTTGTCGTTCTGGTGCACGTAGTGGTCGCGCCTGTCAATTTCTTGAAAGTCATGGGTTTAAGGTAACCAACATGACAGGCGGAATGCTTGCGTGGGAAGGCGAAACAAAATAAGGTGATTTTTTTTAGAAGTCAATATACTCGTAAGGGTAATAAACAGGAGGTTTTTATATTATGAATTCATTAAAAACAGATCTTTTATTAGATGCAAAGGGCCTAGCTTGCCCAATGCCTATCGTCAAAACAAAAAAGGCAATGAATGAGTTACAATCTGGTCAAGTCTTAGAGGTTCAAGCAACAGATAAAGGGTCAAAAGCTGACCTTGAAGCATGGGCAAAAAGCGCTGGACATCAGTATCTAGGCACAATTGAACAAGGAGATGTGTTAAAGCATTACCTTAGAAAATCTTCCAATGATGGAACAATTGAAAGAAAACATCCTAACATCACAAGCAATGAAGAGTTGGAGAAAAAACTAGATGTTAACGAGAATATTGTTGTTCTCGATGTTAGAGAAGCAGCGGAGTACGCATTCAACCATATTCCAAACGCCATCTCTATTCCGTTAGGAGAGTTAGAGGATCGTCTTTCAGAGCTTAATACAGCTGATGAGATTTATGTGGTGTGTCGAACTGGAAACCGTAGTGATCTCGCAGCTCAAAAATTAGCTGAAAAAGGTTTTGCAAATGTGATTAATGTTGTGCCAGGGATGAGTGCTTGGTCAGGCAAAACCAATAGTTTAAATAAATAAGGAGGGGAAATTTGATATGAGCACAGTAACGGTATACACAACCACACGCTGTCCGTATTGTGTTATGCTAAAGAACTTTTTGGCAGATCAAACTATACCTTTTAAAGAGGTAAATGTTGAAGAAAACCCAGAGATTATGAACCAACTAGTCGCAAAGACCGGACAACTGGGTGTGCCTCAAACAGAGGTAAATGGCAAGTGGGTTGTTGGTTATGATCCAAATAATATAATGCTAGCATTAAGAAACTAGGAGGAATTAAGAATGAGTAAAGTAGCAATTATAGCAAGTAATGGTGGATTATTTGATGCATATAAAGTTTTTAATATCGCAACAGCTGCAGCAGCATCTGATCAGGAAGTTGCCATATTCTTTACATTTGAAGGATTAAACTTAATTCATAAAGAGGCATACACACAACTACCAATGCCAGAGGGGAAAGAGCATTTTGCTGAAGGGTTTGCAAAAGCAAACGTACCAGCTATACCTGAGTTAGTGGCAATGGCACAAGAAATGGGTGTCAAATTCATTGGTTGCCAAATGACAATGGATGTGATGGGATTAGAAAAGGAAGCATTTGTGGATGGAATTGAAGTGGGTGGAGCTGTAACCTTTTTAGAATTTGCAAAAGATGCAGATGTAACTCTTACGTTTTAATAAAAATTAATTATTTTTTTGAATTTAAATATACCATAGGGGGTAAAATGATATGACTGTAAAGGCTATGACTTCAAAAGAAGTAACAAAAAAAGTATTTAATAAAGAACCATTATTTATTCTAGACGTTCGTAATGAAAGTGACTTTCAAGATTGGAAAATTGAAGGAGAAAACTTCGACTATTATAATATTCCGTATTTCGAGTTACTGGATGGAGTGGAAGGAATCTTAGATAAAATCCCGGCTAATCAAGAAGTTTTAGTCGTTTGTGCAAAAGAAGGATCTTCATTAATGGTGGCAGAGATGTTATCAGAACAAGGATTAACGGCTTCTTACCTGCAAGGTGGGATGAAAGCGTGGAGTGAGTACTTAGAGCCTGTGAAGGTCGGGGACTTAAACGATGGAGGTGAAGTGTATCAGTTCGTTCGTATCGGTAAGGGCTGCCTATCTTACATGGTCGTCTCAAATGGGGAAGCAGCTATCATCGATGCAACTCGTATGACTGATATTTATCTTGATTTTGCAAAAGAAATTGGTGCAAAAATTACGCATGTATTTGATACGCATCTTCATGCTGACCACATTTCTGGTGGAAGAGTCATTGCTGAGAGAACAGGTGCTACGTATTGGTTACCACCAAAGGATGCAACAGAAGTCACATTTGAGTATAAGCCTTTAGAAGATGGAAATGTGGTAACAATCGGAAATACTGCCATCGATATTCATGCCCTGTATTCTCCAGGTCACACAATTGGTTCTACATCGTTTGTTGTGGATTCTCAGTTCTTATTATCAGGTGATATCCTATTCATCGATTCAATCGGCAGACCAGACTTAGCTGGGATGGCAGAAGACTGGGTAGCAGATTTAAGAGAAAGTTTGTACATCCGTTACAGAGAGCTTTCAGAAGAACTAGTTGTTCTACCAGCGCACTTTATGATCATTGATGAATTGAATGACGATGGTAGTGTATCAGAAAAATTAGGGACACTATTTGCAAAAAATCATGGTCTAAACATCGAGGACGAAAATGAATTCAGAAAATTAGTAACAGAAAACCTACCACCACAACCAAATGCGTATCAAGAAATTCGTGAAACTAACATGGGGAAAATTAACCCAGATGATGAAAAACAACGTGAAATGGAAATTGGACCAAACCGTTGTGCGGTTCGATAAAAACTTATTTTAGGAGGAATAACGAAATGGAAGCAACTAAAGTATTAGACGCAAAAGGATTAGCATGTCCAATGCCAATTGTAAAAACAAAAAAGGCAATCAATGAATTAGCATCAGGTGAAATTCTAGAAATTCATGCTACTGATAAAGGTGCTAAAAACGACCTAACAGCTTGGGCAAAATCTGGTGGTCATGAACTAATTAAGCATGAAGAAGAAAATGATGTATTTAAATTTTGGATTAAAAAAGGTTAAAAAATAAGGGGAGCCTATGTAGGGTTCCCTTTTTTCAAAAGGAGGTAACACCATGGATTTTGGATTCATCATTACGATTTTCTTAATAGGATTTATTGGATCATATGTTTCAGGAATGTTAGGAATCGGCGGGTCTATTATTAAATACCCAATGTTATTATATATTCCACCGTTATTTGGCTTAGCAGCATTTACTGCACATGAAGTTTCAGGCATAAGTGCGATTCAAGTATTCTTTGCAACTATTGGTGGAGTTTGGGCTTACCGAAAAGGTGGATATTTAAATAAAACGTTAATTATGTATATGGGTGCTAGTATTTTAGTGGGTAGTTTTGTTGGAGGATTTGGATCAAAGTTAATGTCTGAAGGAGGCATTAATTTAATTTATGGGATATTAGCCTTAATTGCAGCAGTGATGATGTTTATTCCGAAAAAGGGAATAGACGACATTCCATTAGATCAGGTGAAATTTAACAAATGGCTTGCAGCACTATTAGCCCTTATTGTAGGGGTGGGGGCTGGGATCGTTGGAGCAGCAGGAGCCTTTTTATTAGTGCCAATCATGTTAGTGGTATTAAAAATTCCAACAAGAATGACGATCGCTTCTTCTCTAGCGATTACGTTTATTTCATCAATCGGAGCGACAGTAGGTAAAATTACGACCGGACAAATTGACTACTTCCCAGCTTTTATTATGATCGTTGCAAGTTTAATTGCTTCCCCATTGGGTGCAATGGCTGGAAAAAAAGTAAATACCAAAGTGTTGCAAGTCATTTTAGCGTTATTAATTGGAGCTACTGCCGTTAAGATTTGGTTAGATATTTTGTAAAAACAGGGGAAAATAAAGTGTATTCATAGTAGGTTTGAAAGAAGGGGTTATAATGACGAACAAGAAATTTGTTTATTTTGTATCGTTAAGCTCAAATGTTCCCTATGTGTTGAAGAAATCAATCGAAATGGTTGAACAAAAAAATGAAGTCGCCATATTTTTTGATCTTGATGGAGCGCGTGTTTTAGATAAACGTTATTTAAAAAGAATGACGAGAACACATGGAGTAGATCTATCCTTACTTTTTAACTTGGCTTTAAATGCGGGAATTAAATTGTATGGTTGTCAAATGAATGTGTTAATTGCTGATGGTTTGGAATTAATAGAAGGGGCAGAACTCGCGGGCGTTGTTACCTTTTTAGAAACAGCCTACCAAGCTGATGCTGTTTTAAGTTTTTAAGAGGGGGACTAAACATGAATACGAAAAAAGTTGTCGTTTTAGCACTTCATGATGAATTAGAGTCTGCTTACCCACCTTTAAATGTTGCTGTTGGAGCTGCTTCATCCGGGGCTGATGTGATCTTAGCCTTCTCACGAAAAGGAGTAAACATTTTAGATCAAAAATACATTCCTATTCCATCGGATGGAATTGAATACTTGTCTAATGCTCTAGCTGATTTTAACGCACCTTCAATTAACGATTTACTTGAGATAGCTGTTGAATCTGGCGTTAAATTTTATGTGGTGGACTTAGATATAAAGGACCATACGCAATTTAAGTACCCAGCTGAGCAAGTCCCCATTAAATGGGTTTTAAATGAGGCAGTTTCAGCGGATTTGTTTGTACATTTTTAAATATTGAGGAGGAATAACGTTGATTAAAATTACAGATGCTGCGATATCAAAAATAAAACAAGAAGTTAAAGATGTAAAAAAACCATTTATTCGTCTTGCAATGGGCATTGGTTGAGGGGGACCTCAGCTTCGTCTGGCTCTGGAAGAGTCAGCTTTAGAAAATGATGAGATTATTGAACAAGATGGCATAAGTTTTTTAGTACATGAAACAAGTAAACCATATTTTAATAATGTCAAAATTGATTATACCAAGACCATATTGGGTGGCGGGCAATTTATTGTCCTTACACTATAAGTACATCTGAAAGCAGGAGTTTCCTTGAAGATTAAAACAATAGCATTATATCTACCCCTTGTCATTTTAGTATTATATTTTGGCTATACCCAGTTTGAAAATAATAGCATTAAAACAATTTCAATTAATGAGTTGGAGCAAAAATTACAGGATCCCAAATCAAGTAACATAATCTTTGTTGATGTGCGTGAACCCCATGAATATGAAGCAGGTCATATTAAAGGGATGAAAAACATTCCACTAAGCACATTAAAATCCGATTATAAAGGTCTTTCTAAAGATGCGGAAATCGTTCTATTGTGCAGAAGTGGGAAACGAAGTCTTCAAGCTGCAAACATTTTAAAAGACTATGGTTATGGTAATGTTGTAAGTGTAAGTGGCGGTATTCAAGAATGGCAGGGAGAAATTATAAAATAAGTAATGGAGTAGGCTGATAATATGAATAAAGATCATAACAACTGTGGCAAAGGTAGTTGAGGAATTCCTAACAAAAAATCACGGTCATTTTTCCCACCCATATGACCAGGGATTTTAGTCTGGCTCCTGGTAGGAGTCATCGTCTTGTTTCAAAGAATCTTTTAAGAAGAGGGGCTAAACAGCCCCTTTTTGTGTAAACATCAAGCAATTTTTTTGGAGGTACCCATGGATATCATTCAAATCGGTTCATTTACGATTCTCCTTAAATGGTTTCTTCTTGGAGTGGCAATTCTATTTGGAATAGTTTTTATAAAAGTATTGCTCCTACGCTTACCGAATAGGGAACATAATAAGGCAGTATTTGACTTATTAACTAATAGCGTGTTTTTAGGCTTTTTTATTTGGAAAGGTAGCTTACTTCTTACGGAACCTTCATTAGTAATAAAAAGTCCTTTGTCGTTGTTGTATTTTACAGGAGGAAGAAGTGGCTTAATTTTAGCTATTATTTTTTCAATCTACTACTTTATTTATAAAGCAAGGAAATTAGATATTTCAATGCTAGTTACTTTGAAATACGGCTTACTATTTAGTTTTTCAGTGCTGTCTGTCTATCACTTTTTATCCGCCACCTTTGTAGAGGATAATTTCATTTATCATGTTCTTTTTGGCATTTATTCGTTGACTAATTTGATACTCATTCTAGTTCAAAAAATTCTATCCTCATATAAATCATTTTTTTCTGTCATCGTCTTATTTTCATTCTACAAAATAATACTCTCATTGGTTCTAATCAATGAAAATACGATTTTTATTTTCTCGATGGAGCAGTGGTTTTTTGTAGGATTAATAATCTTGTCTCTTTACCTTTGGGATAGAAAACTACAGTAGAAAGATAGGTGGGTAAGAATTGGAAAATATCACAATATTTTTTGCATTAACTGCAGGGGTACTTTCATTTTTTTCACCTTGTGTGTTTCCATTAATTCCTGCATATGTTGCTCATTTAACCGATGGTTCAGTAAAAGATGGAAAAGTAAATACCCAGAAGAGTGTCCTGTTTTCTCGTTCAATAAGTTTTATCTTTGGATTTAGTATTGTATTTGTGTTACTAGGAGCTTCAGCAAGTGTTGTAGGACAAATATTTTTAGATAATAAGAAATTAATTCAAATGATAGGGGGATTCCTCATCATTATTTTTGGGTTACAGATGCTTGGTGTGTTTAAAATAAAGTTTTTAATGACTGAAAAACGGTTTGATTATAATAGGAAGTCCAAAGCTAGTTCTCTAAAATCATTTATCCTTGGTTTAGCATTTGGATCAGGATGGACACCTTGTGTAGGACTTGCTTTATCGTCCATTTTATTACTGGCTAGTTCAACTGAAACGATTTATTCTGGCATGTTTTTATTATGGATATACGCCTTAGGTCTAGGCATTCCTTTTCTCATGTTATCTTTTCTTGTGACATACTCTTTAAATGTGATTAAAAGAATCAATAAGGTTTTACCAAAGCTTTCGTTAGTTAATGGAGTAATCCTTATCATAATGGGATTGTTATTATTCACTGGTCAAATGGAAAAGATCAGTGCTTATCTCTCTACATTCACGATTTTTGAAGGAGTGGGATTATGAACAAACAAATACTCGTCTTAGTAGGTTTGATTGGTCTTTTAGGTTGGGGAGTATATGACTATGCATTTTCAGAAAAAGACAATATGGATGAAACCTCCCTTAACAATCGAATAGAAAATAATGATTTAATTAGTGGAATAAAAGAAGGAAATTTGGCACCTGAATTTCAACTCCAGACTTTAGAAGGAAGAGAAGTAAAACTGTCTGACTATAAAGGAAAGAAAGTCATTTTAAATTTTTGGGCTACTTGGTGTCCTCCTTGTAAAGCTGAAATGCCTCATATGCAAGAATTTTATCTAGATCAACAAAATGAAAATGTAGAAATTTTAGCAGTTAATTTAACTACTGCAGAAAAGAACACAAATGATATTGGAAAATTTGTAAAAGATTATGGATTAACTTTTCCAATACTGCTTGATACTAAAGGCGATACAGGAGAAACATATCAAGCTTTTACGATCCCAACAAGTTATATAATTGATTCGCAGGGGATTGTTCGAAAGAAAATTGTCGGACCGATGGATAAGGAAATGATGGAGCAATTAATAAAAAGTATTGACTAAAAAATTAAATCAAAGGAGAACAAGCTATGAATTCCTGGAATGATCGATTTAAAAATGAGAATTATGTTTATGGAACTAATCCAAACGTATTTCTTGCGGATGTCCATAAAAAATTAAACCTATCAGGAGATGCATTGGCTATTGCTGAAGGAGAAGGTAGAAATGCAGTCTACTTGGCGCAACAAGGAATGAATGTAACTGCATGGGATTATGCGCAATCCGGACTGGCTAAAACAGAAAAGCTTGCCAAGGATAGAAATGTAACAGTTCAAACAAAGCTTGTAGACTTAAATGAAGCTAACTGGGATAAAGAGCAGTGGGATGAATTGATTTGTATTTTTGGTCACTTTCCAGAGGCATTACGTACAAAAACACTTGAAGGTGTTAAAGATGCAGTTAAACCAGGTGGTTATTTTATTTCAGAGGTGTATTCGGTTTATCAGCTACCATACAAAAGTGGAGGACCACAAAACGTAGAACTACTTTATAAACCAGAAGAGTTTTTAAGCGTTTTTTTTGATTGGCGGATTGTTCACTTTTTTATGGGCGAGGTTGTAAGGAATGAAGGAGAACTTCATAATGGTTTGTCACATGTTATTCAGTTTGTGGCGCAAAAAAGAGAATAAAATAACTTTGGAGTTGCCTTCAGCAACTCTTTTGGTGGTGAATACAAGTGGAAAATACAATGGAGAATATAATGTTTTATGGTATGGGTGGATTAATTATGACCATTTTTTGGGTAGTTATTTTTGTTGGTGGAGGCTATTTTGTATACACATTCATGAAAAATAAAGAAAACGGACATGAAGATAACACAAAATAGTCGTGAAATGAGTGAATTGATAATGAAAAATCCTATTTTTATTGTTTTATTTATGAATACCGTCTTCTCAGGTGTGTTAGCTTTTTCAAACTTATATATAAACATTTTTTTATGGAATCAAGGAGCAAGTCTTTCTACTATAGGAGTATACAATGCCTCGGTTTTTGTATCTGTGTTCATAGGAACAATGATAGGGGCATATACGATGAGGTGGATGAATAGTCGAATGACGTTTGTTTTATCTTCTTCCTTTCTACTAGCGGTGTTCGGATTACTCATAAGTAAAGAAGAGAATGTAATAGGATATATTATCATTTTAGGTACTTTATATGGTACAGCTGTAGGATTGTATTATTCTGGATTTAATCTTTATTCAATATTATTAACCAACCCTGAAAATAGGCAACTTTTTATGGGGATGGAGCAAGGTATGAACCGGATCACCGCAGTCTTAACACCATTAATATTTTCTTATTTAATTCTTTATTATGATTATAATGAAACATTTCGATTAATATTTGTTATGTTGATTATTCAAGTGATTATAAGTTTATTTACACCAAAATATAAAAGCAACTTCAATATTTCATCCTTACGGTATAAAGATATATGGAAGGAGTATAAAGCTGTTCTCGTTTCTATAGTGGCTTTTGGTTTCTTTCAAAGTATAATTCAACTCGCATCCAGCATTCTCTTATTTCAATATGTTCAGAAGGAAACGATTGTTGGATGGTTAAACACATTATTTGCAATTACAGGAATCTTAACACTTGTTTTCATAAGCCGTCCACGACTTGTAAAAAGTAGAATGAAGGTAACGTATGTAGGTGCTATATTAGCGACCGTCATGACTATTTTTTTATTTTTCCCGAGTTTTTCAACATTGATTATTTTTAATGTATTGGCAGCAATTGCTTTACCTCTAATATGGATCCCGGTTAGTGTTATTCATTATACAAAGATTAAGGAGCTAGCTTGCGAGTCAGAGGTGGATTGTGATATTGGATTAACGGCTCACTATCTGTTAATTAGGGAGTTTATGCTCAATGTGGGGCGTACTTCCTTTTATTTATTCCTTATTATGGGGCTAGATTTTACACAGGGATATCATTACATACCAATCTTTTTATTTTCTTTGGTTATCCACTAGTAATATATATATGTAATAAAGGTCTGTTTAGAGAACTAGGTTAATTGTTATGGAATTGCTAGTGTAGTAACTCTTCCTACCTTTTAGTTTTATTTTACTCCTTGGGTAAATAAAGAAAAGATGGGATAAGATAATCGTAAAATATTAAAATCAGTGGAGGATATAATCGTGGAAAAAGTCGTTATTTTAGGAACGGGTCCTGCAGGTTTAACAGCTGCTATTTATTTAGCAAGAGCAAATATGAAACCAATTGTTATAGAAGGAGATCAACCAGGCGGCCAATTAACACTAACAACTGAAGTTGAAAACTTTCCTGGTTTTATTAATGGCATTATGGGACCAGAACTCATGGATAATATGAGAAAACAAGCAGAACGTTTTGGAGCTGAGTTTAAAAGAGGATGGGTAACTAACGTTGATTTTTCGAAAAAACCGTATACCTTACAAGTAAACGGAAAAGCAGAAATTGTAACAGAGTCTCTCATCCTTTCAACAGGTGCTTCAGCTAAACTTTTAAATATTCCTGGAGAGAAGGAAAACATCGGGCGAGGAGTGAGTACCTGTGCAACCTGCGATGGATTCTTCTTTAGAGGAAAAAAGGTAATTATTGTAGGCGGTGGGGACTCTGCGATGGAGGAAGCAAGTTTTTTAACTAAATTTGCAAATGAAGTCATTATCGTGCATAGAAGGACTGAACTCCGAGCCTCAAAAATTATGCAGGACCGCGCAAGAGAAAATACAAAGATTACTTGGGAATTAAATAAAACACCTATCGAAGTTTTGGCAGGAGGGAATGGCGTTACAGGTTTAAAAGTGAAGAATAATGAGTCTGGAGAAGATGAAGTGATACAAACAGATGGGATATTTGTAGCGATTGGACATACACCTAATACCGGTTTTTTAAATGGTCAAATTGAAACCGATGAAACGGGTTATATCAATGTTAAGTCTGGAACAACAGAAACGAATATTCCTGGAGTTTTTGCATGTGGGGATGTTCAAGATAAAAAATACCGGCAAGCCATTACAGCCGCAGGTACAGGTTGTATGGCAGAATCTAGATGCAGAAAGGTACGTAGAAGGTAGTGCTGTTCACGACTGGAGTAAAACATTTAGTTGAGTGGATAGTAAAAAACATTACAAAAAGTAGAAAAAACGAGATTGAATCTCGTTTTTTTAATTAGAAGTTCGTTAAATTATGTTAAGTCCAATTTCTATTTCCTTAATCTCCATAAACATCTACTTTTTCTACACTAGTTTGTAGTAATGGTTCAGCGCCTTGGGGTGGAATTGAATCAATAGTATCCCTAATGTTTTGAATCGACTTCTCAGGTTTTTGCTTCTGTATTAACATCGGCAATAATTTTTTCCATTCAGTCCTTTCCTTTTCTTCGTTAAGGTCTTCTATTTCGATTAATCCAGCAGTATATGCTTCTTTTTATGGGCGAAGTTTTACTCCAAGAGGGGGAGCTTCATAATGGATTGTTTCACGTCATTAAATTCGTAGGGCAAAAAAGAGTATCGGTAAAAAAGAATGTATTATTGATCGAGACAAATGCAGATTAGAGACAAGCAATTTTTTCCCATGATATGGTGAATATAGTATAAAGAGGGAAAGCTCTAAATAAAAAAAGTAAAGAAAGGTCCTTTAATTATACATAGAATTTCTTTACTGCACAGTACAAAAATACTGTTCAACAAGAAAATTATATTCTACAATCAGGCGCTTTAATTGAGAAATGAAAAAAGCCTAGTTTCTTCACAGTTAATTGAGAAATTAGGCTTTTTGATATTGAAATTTCCTTAACGTTGTAAATCCGCATTTTCCTGACGCTACCCCTCTTTGGGGAATAAGTCAATACCCTAGGGGAAAATAAACCATATATCATCATAAGGATAAAGAAGGGGTAATCGTCAGGAAAATAGGTTTAGCTTTGCAAAACCGCATTTTCCTGACGCTACCCCATGCTATGAGAAGAAAATTTTAATACTCGCATTTTTTTACTTTATTTGATGTAAAAACTTTGCTTCAATACACCTTCTAGTGAGCACAGTTTATGGTTTTATTATTACATATCAAAACTCCATGATCCTTGTACGACACCAAAAAGCAATAAAAATTCGAGTGAACTAGTAACTTGATGGGAATAAATTTTCTTGCTACCAGTTGGGTAATTCATATAAAATTCATGACTTGGTGCTCTATCATGTTTTCCATAAGCAATAAATGATTTATTAGAAAGTTGAGCAACATAATTATAATCAATTTTAGGAGCAGAAATTTTTGGAACACCCACTGCATGATTCACAGCCCACATTAAGTCATTAGTTTTAACTCTATGTTTAAGTAATTTAATTCCACTATCCGATGCAGTTCCAAGAGATTTTGGTGATGAACAGCTTGAAGCAGTACAATAATGTGATTTTGAAACACTTTTCCATAAGGTTACTGCTGCTGGTTGACTTAACATTGCATATACTCTAGCTTCTGTTCTGTATTTGTCAGAATAAGCAGTAGGATTTGATCTATTATCTCCTTTTAAGTAAGGATAGTCATCATTAGTTAAAACATTTGGATTTTTAACTGACTTGAATGGTATATAAGTCCTGTAATCAAATGAAAACTCATTTGATTTAGGAATTGCTTTTGTACCAATAGTGCCGCTACCCTTTGCCTTTTCAAAGATAGGATCCATAATTGGATCTTCAGTCAATGACTCTTCCTCTACGGATGGTATTGCTACTAGGGTAGATATTGAGCCATCATATTCAAACATTTCATCAGTTAATACTATTTTTTCTTTTATTGCTTCATTTTTTATTAAATCTGCAGTTTCTTCAGAAACAACATTATTAATTTTTAGCATGTAATTGTATTCTTTGCCACTCTCTACATTAGTATCAACATAATGTAGATCTGTTGTCTCAGCGATTTTTACATTATTTTTGAATATTTCATAAACATTATCTTCATCTGGAAGTTTAGGCCATTGTATAGTTACTGAATTAGAGGTGACGATAGTTTCTAATCTTGTATTTTGAACTATGCTATCAATATATTCCTCTTTTTCTGCGGTATTCATAGATGTTGGTTCAAAAATATTATGTTTATTATCAGCCGCTTTAACAGAGAGTACCTCGTTTAGTTTACCATTTGAATAGACTCCTATTTTATATTTTTGTGATTGATCAATATAGTCTGTATATTTATTGTTTGTACCACTATATTCTAACTGGTCGTCTTTGTATATTTTATAGTATTCGTTCTTTTTAGGGCTTAACTCTAAGATCACCTTATTATCATTTGTTTTAACAGTTACATCATTGTCAGCGCTAACAATTAAGGGAGACATAGCAAATCCTAAGGCTATAATTGAAGTAAAAATAATCTTTTTTTTATACATTTTTTCCTCCCTCTATAAATATTGATTTATCAACGGTTTGAGCCGTTGTTGGGGTGTCAAAAAAATATTTTTCGACACGATTCCTAACAGAATTTATATATTATGTGTAATTATTCCAACCTACGGGTACGCTACGCGGTCACTACTGGATAATTATAGAAAGTAGTGATAGGGAATTATGCGATGCACAATGGATCTCTGCGTAGCTTATGATGACGTACCCTCCCATGTCTCTGGGCATCTATGTGCCTACATTCCTTCGTTCGGTCTAGTCATAAGGCAGAGGCTAGCGAAGCTCCTTTAGGGACTCAAGGTCGAATGGAAAATATATTGCCAGCTTCTCCGTGTCATCCTGTTGTCTAGGTCTTATTGTCTTATTAAGGGGATGTAGGGTTTAAACAGCCTCTGCGAGACCTGGAATATCCCTCATCATTCGCTGTGCGTCAAACGCTTTGTGCTTGGTACTAATTCCATGTAATACTTTTAATAGCTTACCGCATAAAACCACGATAGATTGCTTCTTGCGTAATGGATTAACCTGACGGTTTGTGTAATACTCGTGCAGCTTTCTAAAGGCTTCATTATGGCGAATCATAGGCATCATAACTCGGAACAGGAGGGCACGTAACTTTCGTCTGCCCCGTTTAGAAATACGTTTTTGTCCTTTATGCAGACCAGAGGAATTTTCACGTAACGTTAATCCCGCGAGTTTGATAAGTTGGCGTGGATCTTCGTAGTGTGAAAAGCTTCCAATTTCGGCTAATAAGTCAACAATGGTGGTATCTCCAAGTCCTTGGACGGTTGATAGCCATTCATACTCTACAGACGTTTTTACAAGTTCAACTAAGTGCACCGTAATGTTTTCGATATCTTTCTCTAATTGATGGTAACGGCGAACGAGCGTGGCGATTTCAATGTGGGCCATCTCACGTCCTTCTGTTACCCCGATAGAGTTAGCCGCGACTTCAATAAGGCGCACTGCTTTTGGTCTTTGTGGGGATTTTAGCCCCTCGACCTTTCGATAAAGGGTTAAGACTTCATCGGGTTGTTTTTGGTGAAAATCACTCGGAAATGGAGTACATTCAAGTACAGCTAAAGCCATTTTTCCGAATGAAGGAAACACCTGAGTAAACTCTGGGAAATAGCGATCTAACCAGCGAATCATCATGTTTTTGAGAGAGCCTAACTCCTCTACCAACTTGCTTCTAAAAGTTGAGCCAACACGAAGTTCTGCTTCCATTTCCTTTAAAATACGCGGATAACTGAAACGACCGTCTTTAATAAGACGAGCAATTACTAGCGCATCTTTTCGGTCATGTTTAGTTGGAAGATTGTCGTCTAACTCCTTTGAACGTTTGACGTGCATCGGATTTGTCATTACTAAGGGGATGCCCCGTTCCTCAAGGAAATAAGCTAAATTGAGCCAGTAATGGCCAGTAGGTTCAATCCCAACAATAACCTCTGTTTTTTCATTTTCTTTCATTGCGGTCAAAATACGTTGATAGAAATAATTAAAACCGCTATTAGACTGGGAAACAGCAAAAGACTTTTGAAGCACACGACCGCGATCATCTACAAAGCAAGCGTAATGCGTACGCTTGGCAATATCGATTCCGACCACAAGTGTTTTCTCGGTGACTTGATTTATTTTCTGATTTTGTTTAAAATCCATTATGGAGTCCTCCTTGGTTACAAATTAGGGGTCATTTCGTCGACGATTTGACACCCCGCATCATACCAAGAGGGCTCTTTTTGTTCAAGTCCCCGAAAATCCTTCTAACAGGAATGCTCCTTTTATTTTTTAAATTTTCATTACAAACCTATATATGTATAGTAGTAATGCTATAATTAATTGTAACAATATACATCTATACTATATATAGGTATAACTTACTAATATTGGAATTAGGAGGAGGTACTATGTTTATCATGAAATTAATAAACAACTTTTTTATCAGACTATTAATTTGTTCTGTTTCTTCAGCTTTTTTTCTTGCTCTTTTTTTGTTTTACTTTATTAACACGGTTCCATTTTCTATTTTCGACTCTTTTGATTTAGCTTCATTCTTGTTATTTTTTACAATTTTTAGTTTAATCTATCTAGTATTAGGAGCGCCCATTCAATTTTTCTTTAGAAAGTCCCTAAATAATTCCTATATTAAAAATTTTGTATTATTTTTTATATTAGGTTTTATAGTTAATTTGATTTTCTATCCGCTTGCTACCGATCTAAATCCCAAATTTTACTTAGACCAAAATTTTTATTATATGATCATCTCTAGTAGTGTAATATTTTGGTTGAATGATTTAATTTTCCTAAGAATTAATCACGAGAAATTAAAATTCTAAAATCATATTAATAAATATATCAAGAGCAGCATTATCTAGTATTTCTTCTAATAGTTTTACTTTCTGATGTTTTAAATTAAAGTTGGGTTTCGTATCAGTATATTTTTTGGCTAAAATACCTTGACCATATTTCTTGTTTTTATTATGATAAGGTTACAAGTGAAAAAACAACGGGAAGTCCCCGAGAATTCTATGGCATTGTACATAAGTACAATCTTCCATAGTCTTTTCGGGGACTTTTTTTATTGGTTTTTCCTTGATTTAAAAGGAGGGATTTTAAGAATGAAGACAGGGGCAATCAAAAGAGTAAAAGGGTTAAATGATATTCCTTTTTACCTAGGGGCACTGATACTAACCTATCTTTACTTATTTGTTCCAGAGTCTGCATTAGCAGCATGGAAAAAAGCTGGAATCACCAGTCAAGGGAATGTAAAAGACAGTAAGATATATACCCAGTTAAATAACGTTGTATATCTTATCACAGGAATCGGTGCAATATGGGCACTAGCTTGTATTATCTTTGCTGGAATGAAGTTATCAGGCTCACAAGGGAATCCACAAAATAGAACACAAGGTTTTATTGGTCTTGCAATGGCGGGTATCGGAGTCTTTGTTATTGTACAAGCAAAAGTAATAGCTGGTTATTTTGCAGGATTTGGAGCTTAAATATTGATTTGAAACCCCTCTATCGTACTTTACATTGAGGGGTTCATTTCTAGGAGGGAAATTATTAAATGAGTCGAAGAGCTGAGGTTCCAATAGATATGGCATCTGAACAAAAAACTATTTTGGGATTCATCTCAATTAGACAATTGATTTATCTAGGAGCAGCAGGGTCAATAGTTTATGCATATATCCCAATGGTATACAAAATATTCTCAAGTGCCGGTGTTATTGTGGCATTGATAGCATGTGTATTTAGTGTTATTCCAACAGCAATTTTCGTAATTGTTTTTGGCTTTTTTAAAAAGAAAAATCTTCATTTAAACTTCGATCAGTACTTTTTAATAAAAATGAACATGAAAAAACAAAATGGCATATGGAGAAAAGGAACGTATCCAAAGAAATGGATGGTGAATAGTTAAAGTGGGAACTCTTTTGATTATGCTGCTCTTTGCAGTTGGTGCATATGTTTTCATGAAAATCATGCTGAAGGAACCGATTATCCCAGGTAGAGGAAAAAAAGCAACACCAATAAAGTTAAATAAGAAAAATAATGAAAAAGGGAAGAATAATCCTCTTCAGGCCGAAGAAGATCCAAGAATATTCGAAGAGTTATTCTCAGATGTAAAAGATATATCTAATCACCTTATTCATTATACTGATTATTCTTTTTCTATAATCGCTGAAGTAGACCCTGTTAACTATTTTCTTAAAAGCCAATTTGAACAAGAGGCAATTGATGTGACTTTTGAGAGTTGGACAGCAACACTTAATTATCCTGTAAGTGTTTATCTCCAAAATAGATTCGTTGATGTTTCGGAGCCTATTGAAGCAATGAATAAAGTAATGGAAGAATCCAAGGATTTAAATGAAGCTGCCCTTTCATTTGGAAAAGCGATGATTGCAGATATTGTTGAATGGCAAAAATCTGCACCAAGATTTGAAACTAAAATTTATATGATTTTCACTCATAAAATAAATGTTAACTCTATTAGCGCGGATTCTGAAGAAGAGTTAGAAGAAAAAATTGTAGATAAAGCTTTTGCTGAATTAATGAGAAGGGTTAATTCAGCAAGAAATCAATTGCGAAAAGCCGATATACATGTCTCTCTTTTACCAACAGAAGGTATTTATGAATTACTTTACTATACATTTAATCGTCGTAAAGCTGTAAAAAACCGATTTAAAGATTTGGTTAATCAAGAAAAGGATGCATTATATGTAACTGCAGATCAAACAGACTCTCATATTGACTTAGTAAAGGAGACGATTCAGGAATATGAAGATAATGAAAACGAAAGAGAGAGAGCAAGAGAAAAAGAAGCTAGCTAAAAAAAATACTAGTAAGAAAGCAAAAGGGAATAAAAATAAAAAAAGCAATGAAGTAAAAGATATAGATTATCAAATTGATACAAAACCAACAATGTGGGAAATTATTTCTCCGGAAGGCTTAAAAATTGAGTCGGAAGATTATGGGGTTATAAAGACATCATTAGGTACAAAAACATATTTTAGACCAATGTACATACCTCGAGATGGATATCCACGGAAAATGCAAACCAATTGGCTCAATTCCTTACTATCAAGTGGAGAGGTAGATGTATTTCTTGATATTCATAAAGTTGGTAAATCAGATGCAATCCGTACTCTTCAGCGACAAATTACAATGTTGGAATCTAACCTCTCCTTTCAAACGAAAAGAGGGAATATTGACCAAATTAATGATTTAACAGCAAAGATAAGAGATACAGACTTATTGATGTCTGAAATACAGTTTGGTGAAAATGATATGTTTAATGTTGGAACTTTGGCCATGTTATATGCAGAAAATGAGAAGCAATTAAACTATTTTAGTGAGTCTTTAGAGGATGAATTAAGTAGTTCTTTCTTTGGATTAACTAGTACATGGGGCAGGATCCAAAAGGGGTTCAAAAGTATCTTGCCCTTTGGAAAAAACCAAATACATGATTCTCTTAGAAATATAGATAGACGTGCTTTATCTACTTTCTCGCCTTTTATTTCTGGAAGTGGAAAGTACATGGGTGGAGTTCCTATTGGGATAAATAAAATTACTGATCAACTTGAATTTATAAATAGTTTCGGAAATGAAGATTTTCGACCTGATAATTATAATATGTTTATTTCTGGATTTTCTGGTAGCGGAAAGTCCGTTACTCTTAAACTCTTAATTGCAAGAGAACTTACCGGAGCAGATGTATATGCTAGATTAATAGATCCTGAAGGGGAATTTGTAAAAATAACAAAACGATTAGGTGGTATTAACCTTAACATAAATGAAGAAGAAGATATTTGCATTAACCCACTTGCGTTAAATTATTCAGATATTCCATTTGAAGATGGTGATGAAGAACTAAGTTTAATAGAAGAAGATGATGAAAAAGAGATAGTGGAAAAAGACGGAAAAACCTATATTCGGTTTGTACCAATAAGAGAAAAGATAAATGAAGCAATTGATTTCTTTGACATTATTTGTAGGGGAAAAAACCAAGAGGACAACGGACTGGATGTATTTGAAAGAAATTATTTAGAAGAGGCGCTTCAGTATGTAATCCAAGATACATTGAAGATCACTTCTCATCCGGAATCCTTGTTTGAAGATAACGTAGCAACCATTAACAACCAAATTGTTCAATCAAGGGTTAGAAAACCGGAACCCACAATTAGTGATATTAATGAATACTTAGTTGAAAAGTTTGGGGAAGAGCCTAAAGCTTTTAGATTAATTGCAGCCATTAAACCTTTTTTAAGAACTGGTAGTAAGCCTATATTTGACGGTCAAACATATTTAGGAAAAGGTGTAAATCAATCATTAGAATCTGCTAGACTCGTTAATTTTAACATTAGCCAAATGGAAGAGGGCTTTTTAAGACCAATTGCTTATCATGTATTACTTAACTATACATGGGAGCATTTTGTGAAAAATTTGGATAACTCAAAGTTAAAGAAATTTGTTTACGCAGATGAAGCATGGACTTTAATAGATTCAGAACAAACAGTCAATTTCCTTGAAAAAATGGCTAGACGTTCTCGAAAACGTAATGCTGGTTTAAGACTAGCTAGTCAGGACTTTGTTCGATTTGTTGAAAATAAGAAAGCTCGCGGAATTTTACAAAACACGTATTCTTTTATGTTTTTAAAACAAAGTAAATTAGATTTAAAAGCAATACGAGAGAACTTTGATTTATCAGAGGGAGAAATTAATATTCTCTTTGGTAATCCAGATAAGGGGGAAGGAATCCTTCGAGTTGGTAAATCTTCGGTTTGGTTAAGGACTAATCCTAGTAAAGAGGAATTATTCTTTATCGAATCCAATGAAGCCGTTTATGAAGAGACAATGAAAAGGCAAGCACAAAGTGCTAATAGATTTTATTAAAAAGGAGGCGCTATCTTACATTGAATAAGCTCCAGGAACTTATATCTTCATTGTTTTCTGTAATGGGCGATTGGATTGCGACACCTTTTAAAAGTCTACCCACTTTAAAAAGTTTAATATTTGGTGGCAATGAAAATTTAGCCTTTTTAACTTTTACAGAAAAAGAAATAACAAAGGTATATACTCCCGGTATGAATAGTTTTACCGCTTTAGCTGTTACTGTTTTATTAATAAGTATCATTATGGCGGCAATGAAAATATCTTCAACGAGTATAAATCCATCTAATAGAACCTATGTTATTGAATATTTTAAAGAACTTCTATTAGTAGCTGTACTATTTGCTAATTTGTACACAATATATGCAGTTTTATTCCTTACTAACCAAGCAATCGTAGGTTTATTTAGTTCAGATGTAGACTTATTAAACTTAAAAAGTTCTATTGAAATATCTAAATATCCTGGTGGAGTGTTAGGGGTTTTAGGAATAACAATAGTAAAAGTTGGTCTTTGTATATGGGCGTATTTCTATTATTCTATGCGAAAATTCACACTTATGTTGTTACTAATTATTGGACCTCTAATGCTAGTATTTTTCTTAATTCCTCAAACTAAAGGTATTACTGTAGCATGGTTTAAAGAGTTAGTTGGTACTATATTTGTTCAATCTATTCACGCAGCGGTATATTTCATAATGGCGGTCATGGTAGGGGGAGCAAATCCAATAGAAGCTGTAATATTAATGATTATTTTTATTCCTGTAACGGAATCGATAAGAGCATTAATTGGACTAGGCGGAAAAATGAACGATGGATTCTCTAAGACTGCTGCAATGATGGGAGGTTCTGCGTTAGTCGGTATGTACGGTGCTGCAAAGGGAGCATTACAGGGTACTTCAGTTTCAGATGCGATTAAAAGAGGTTACCTTAATGCAAAAAACAGAGGAAGTGGTAAATCTTCTGAAGGTGGCAAAGACATTGGAGAAGATGGAGAGGCAATTGGTGACCTCAAAAAAACATTGGGTGCTAACACTGGTACAGATACGGGAACTACTTTAAGCGCTGAAAAGATGTTAAAGCCTGGTAATATTCTTTCAAGAAGCGGAAAGGCAGTATTTGGTGCTACTGGAGCACTCGCTGGTTCAGCACTTGGACCAATGGGAGTCCTAGCTGGCTCTACAGCTGGTTTTCATGCTGGGGGAATAGCTGGGGGGCTTGCAGGAAGAGTAGGTGGAGCAAGTGCTCAATTATTAGCAAACAGAGGTTCAGCACTTTTAAAAAATGGACTTAAAGGATTTAAAGATATTAATAATGCTGATAAAGCAGCAGATGAACAACTAGCTAATGCAATTGCTGATGAAAAAGCTACAGCATGGGCGAGTGATAATGAGGAAGGGTTCAAAAAGGACTTTAAAGAGCGTTTCCCAGATGCGCATGAAGAGGCTGTTAATAAAGCTTGGGAGAATGAAAAATCTTCAAAGAAAGCTGGATTTTTAAATGAAGCTAGGGGAATGGTTGCGGGAATGAAAAGTAAAGAAGGAAAAAACGCAAATGCTTCCTCTTTAGTTAATAACGCAACTAGTAATCTTACAAATAAATGGGCTGACAATAATAAAGAAGCCTTTATGAAAGATTATGATCAAAAAAATCCTCTCCCACAAAACGCTAGTAAAGAGGATATAGCTCTACATCAGACATCACGCGATAACGCATGGCAAGCAAAAATAAAAGAGCAAGAAAGTTCAATCAATAGTTTGGCGAAAGATGTTGCTAATGATATCGGGAATGGTTCTCCCCTCAATCATAGCTATATAAATAAAGAAGACTTTGAAAAAAGAATGGCTGAAAGAATGGCTGGGGGTATATCCCAAAATGCTATTGCTAAGACAAGTACAAGCCTTGCAAAAGATTGGGCAAAAAATAATAAAGAGTCCTTTATGAAAAACTATGATGAGAAGAACCCTTTACCTCCTAATGCAACTCCTGAACAGAAAGTAGCACATACAAATGCTAAAGCGGAAGCATGGAAAAATGAAGTTGATAGTAAGCAAAAAAGCATTGCAAATGTATTAGGTAATGGAAATTTAAAGTTGAGAAATGGACAAGAGAAAAATCATCAATTTACTAATCAATTGGCAAAAGATATCGGATTTATAATGGGAGAAAATAGTCAAAGTAATATAGATAAAATTGGGGATCAGCTACATACCGTTTATTCACCTAATCCAATATCAACTGCTACTCAATCATTAACAACTAGTTGGGCTAATGATAATAAGGCTTCCTTTATGCAAAATTATGATAAGGCGAATCCTCTTCCGGCTAATGCTACTTCCGAAATGAAAACCAATCATGCTCAGGAAAAGCAAAAAGCTTGGGATAACCAAGTACAGCAGAAACAACAGTATATCGGAAGTATATTGAGCAATCAAAGTAATGCCATCATGTCTGGAAAGAAAGTTCCTTTAGAAAATGTTACAAAGTCAATTGCACAAGAACTTGGCGTTACTGCTAATGATACAGGTAAATTAAATGCAATTTCCAAACAAGTACAAGGTGGATTATCTTCTGCACAAACAGCTAGTTCACAAATAAGTAAAACTACTAATACTTTAGCAACAAGTTGGGCCAATAATAATAAAGAAGCTTTTATGCAAAATTATGATAAAGCGAATCCTCTTCCAGCTAATGCAACGAACGAAATGGTAACGAATCACGCACAACAAAAGCAAAAAGCATGGAACAATGAAGTTCAACAAAAGCAACAAAGTATTGGTAACATCATTCGTGATAATGGTAATGCAATTCTTCATGGTACACCGTCTCAAATCAGTAAAGTAACTTCTGCTATTGCACAAGAAATGGGAGTTAGCACAAGCCATAAAGCAAGTATGAATACTATTACTCAACAGCTTCAAAGTGGACTTTCTGCTCCAATGTCTCAAATTGATAAAGGACTTAAATCTATTAGTTCCATTAATAATGTAAAAGATGCTGTAGCTTCTGTAAAAGGTTCTTCCATGTATTCGGGTAGTGAAGTTAATGTACCATACGTTAATAATCAAATTGCAAGTATGAAAATAAATGAGGCAAGAGAAAGTTTTGCTAATAACAGTAATTTACCTCGTGCTCAAGCATACCAAAACTTTGATTCAAGCGGAAAAGCACAAGAGATATTTTCATCAGTTCAAAAATCTATGCCACCTAATCTTCCTTTAGGACAAAGAATTATCCAGAATTCAGCGGGACGTTTTACAGCAGGATTAGGAAATGGTCTAGTACAAGGGGTGATGGGTGCTTCAGGCCTTAAAGAAGTAAGTCAATTTGTAGGAGATACGAAAATTGGTCATGCTACAAAAACACTTGGTATGACAACAGCCACTTCATTTATTAAAAACAAGCCAAACCTAAATAGTCTAGCACAAAATCCTACTCAGTTAGTTTCTGTTGCAAAAGAAAGCCTTATAGAGGGCGGAAAAGCTTTTGTAAATGATTATAAGTCTTATACTCCAAGTAATTTGGTAGAGAAGCAAGCAAAATTCCGAGATGCCGTTGCTTATGCTGGTGGAGTTGTAGCTGGGGTTGGAGGATATCAAGTTATGGCTAAATATGCCGCTCCAAGCATGAACAACTCAAAGGATTTTGGTCTAAAGGGCTTTAACCCATATAACAATGCAGTTAATAAACAAATAAAAGAAATTTCTGATGTAGCACATATGGCTCAAACGATTACTTTAGATAATGGCCAAACTGAAATTGCACAAGGTGCCATTCAAATGGTAACTGATAGTAAAAATACAGTAGTTCAAGTTAGGGATAAAACTGGTCAAACCCATGTAGTGTCACGTATGGCATCAGGTCACTCTGGTTTAAAAAATAACCAAGTGGTTTATCAGGATTTAACTGTTAGAGATGGTCAATTATTAACAGCAAGCTCTTCCTATTCTCTAGACAGTGGTGGTGGGAAAATACCTGCTCCTAAGATTAATGTAAATCCTAATCAATTATTTACCAATCGAAATACCAGTAAGTCTCCAAGAGTAATACAAGAAGTTCAAAGCTACAATCAGTTAGTTGATAGTGGTCAATACTATATAAAAGATGCACTTAACGAAATGGAAAATATAAAAATGGTGGTCGATCATAATAGAAGCTATATGACAGGTACTAAAAACGGAACAACTTATCGAATTTCTCCTTATGGACCAGGAGACGCAAGAGTTCAAAATGATAAGATAATAACAGCAAATTGCGAAGTCCGAAATAAAAAACTAGTTCCTAATTTCAATGATTCGGATAGTGATTTTACAACTTCACTTAAACCTGAAGATTTAATGTCATATGCCGTACCGAATAAACGTAATTTTGCAAGAAAACAATTAGAAATGCAAAGAAATAAAGCATTTACTAGTTCATTAAGGTGATAATTTATGAGTGATAATAAAAATACTCAAGAAACCCTCAATGAAAAGCTAGTTAATGGGATGAAGGGATTAGGTAGATTTCTATCTAAACCCTTTTCTAAAAAACTTAAAAAGAAAGCTGTCGCTATTGGAAAAAAGGCCTTAAAGGCAGCAATAAAAGTAATTTTAAAAGTATTAAAACAAATTCTATCATGGATTATTGGAACTGTTGGAGTACCTGGGATCTTAATAATCTTAGGAACAATAATTGTAACTGTTCTAATATCTGTTGCCTTATCTTTTTTTTGGACCACAGATAGTAAATTAAGTGGCGATGATGCAAAGATACAAGCTTATATTAAAGAGCAATCTCAATCAACTGTTAATATGAATAGCGAATTGGAAAGACCTTATCGAGTACCTGAAGGGCTTATATCTTCTACTATTATGTTAGATTTCTTTGAACAAAAAGATTATAGTCTTAAACAAACAAAAGGAATAATCAAAAATATGGCAACAAAACTAGCACCGGAGTTCGAATATGGCCAGTATGATGAATGGAAAGAAAAGCAGGTAATCGTTTGTGAAGAAGGTAAAAAGTGTGATGTTGGAAAGATTCAGCATACCAAAAACATGGTTACGAAATTAAATTCTGTAGAATATTGGAATGGCTCTACTATATTTACCTATAAACCAAAAGTAACAGCATGGAAATCGAACACAGTAATTACTCATAAAACTATAAAAGTAGACAAAAAGGTGGAGTATTGGAAAGCATTAAGTGTACCTGCATATTTAGCAGATCAAACGGATCCTTATTATCCATTTTTTAATTCCAGTAGTAAAAGTTGGAAGTCCTTACTTGCGGAAGAGAAAAGACAAGAGAAATATAACGTTAACACTACTGGATATACAAAAGTATATCTTTTAAAAACTAAGACAGTTAAGGTGGATAAAGTTATTGAAGTAAAGACGACTACTAAAACTAGACAACAATACTTTGATTCTAGTAAACAAGTAACACAAGATTATGCTAATTTCGATTCCATTTTAAATTCTATGGGCCTAGGATTAGACGAAAAAATGCTAATAGAGGCCAATTATAGCTTTCTAGAGGGAGATATAAATTATATTGATTGGCTAAAGGGGAACGGCGGTGTCTTCGGTTTTGATGATATTAGCTATGATGGTGATATTATCCCTGGAGCGGGGGTTCCTCCTCAATATATGCCTATTTATCTATCAGCAGAAAAAAAGTACGGGGTTCATTGGTATACATTAGCTGCTATACATAGTAAAGAAACAGCTTTTAGTACAATCAAACCGATGATATCGTATGCAGGCGCCGTTGGCCACATGCAATTTCTTCCTAGTACCTGGACAGGCTGGAAATATAATATTGGAGGGGGAAGAGTATCAAGTAATACCGATATAACCAACCTAAGTGTAATTAAAGCTGGTGGTGGGTACGGCGTAGACGGTAATAATGATGGAAAAGCCGATCCGTTTACATTAGAAGATGCTATTTTTACTGCTGCTAATTATCTATCTAAAAATGGATATTCGAAAGATAAAAGAAAAGCAATATACCAATATAATCATGCAGATTGGTATGTTAATGATGTATTAGCTAGAGCAGAAAAATTCAAAACAAGTGCTACCTATAGCGGTGGTTCTGATTCTCCAGAACTAAATCCAGGCAGTTTTATCAGACCTACAACAGGAAAAGTAACATCTGGATTTGGTGCAAGATGGGGTGCTACTCACTATGGTATCGATATTGGATTAGGCGGAAGATCCAATGTGAAAATTTATGCAGTCGCAGATGGTATAGTGCATAGATCGTATCTAAGTAGTTCATATGGGAATGTTGTTTACATTCAACATACAATAGGTGGTAAGAATTATGAAACTGTATATGCACATATGCAAAATAGAGCTGTTTCTGCTGGCACAAAAGTAAAACAAGGGCAGTTTTTAGGATACATGGGTAGTACTGGGAATGTGACTGGACCACATTTGCATTTCGAAATTCACTCACCTGCTTGGACTTCAAACAAAGCCAATGCTAAAAATCCTGCTTTGTACATTAAATTTTAACCTAATATAGAGGTGTGAAAAATGAAATTAATTAGTAAACTACGATTTTCTATCATATTAATCGTTTTAGCTATATTTTTAAGTGGGTGTTCGTCTAGTTCTAATGCAAATATTAAAGTTACAGAGGATAATATTAATTATCTTAAAGACTACGATGAATCGTTACAGGAATATATTACTGAAATGACGAGTATATTAACAAATTTCAATAACTCTTTGGATGGTCTATACACCCATGAGGTAAGTAATAATCAATTCGCTAAAATAATGATAGAAACAATAAAAAAATCAAATGAACTTGTTTCAAATGTAGAAGCATTAGATGTAAATCCTGAACTATTTGAGACTCACCAAAATCTTATTGTTCTAGTCAACCGCTCCCATCAGTTATTACTTACAGCAATTGATAGTGCCAATAATAGTAGTAGCGATGAATATGCTACTGTTGATAAAGATGGACTAAGACAAGAATATTTAGAAATAAAAAAAGAACAAGCGAATATTGCTAATCAATGGAAAATATTAAGAGAAGAGCTTGCGAGTGCAGCACTGGAAGAAGTGAAAAAATAATGAAAAAAAAATACTTTTGGATCATAAGCGTTTCAATTCTAACAATTTGTGTAGTTATTTATATTAGTATTTCATCCAATCAAAAATTAACTCCTGTTGATTTAAAGGAAATGCAAAATGAAGTAGCAGAAGAAATTTCAATGAATGAAAGCTACCAAAATAAAACGATGGAGTGGGCAAAAAAGAATGCAAAGGTTAACATGGAATTAGATTTAGGTTTTTACGAACCAAACCAACATAGTGACGTTTCTCCTGAGAGGAACGTCATAAACTATTTTATGACTGGATTATTACAAAATAATATAGATTATTTTACTTCTGCTTTTGATGTTGAAGTACTTTCACAGGATTTATTTCAATCAAAAGAAGAAAATAAGGAGTTAGTGGTTAAAGAAATCATAAAAAGAATTTCTAGAAATGGAACAATTGAAGGACTTAAAGTTAAGGAATCTAAGGGAGGAATTGGTCCAAACTCAAATAAAGTTTTATTAGAAATTTTATATAAAGATGACATATCTAAAAAAGTTAATTTTTTCATATCTCCTTCTGAATACTCTCATTCGTTGGAGCATCAACACTCTACATTTTCAATAGTCACTTCCGCTTGGGATATCGTAAAACAGATAGAAGGTACGGATTAACTATTCATCCGTACCTCTTGAATTTATTAAATATGCATTGTCAATTTCCTCTTTTGCTTTTAACCATGTATCGAATGTTTGGATATATTTATACGACGATGGGAGATTATTTGCCCTTGCAAATTCATCCCATTTTGTTTTAGACGAGTTAAGAAATTTGTAAAAATACTCTTTTCTCAGTGTTAGTTCTATAAGTTCATCTTTAGACAAATTAAATGTTTTCTTTTTCTCCACAATGTTAAGAATCTCTTCATAACTATAATAATTTCTTATTGTTTTATATGTCGGTAATTTATTTTCCTTTGCATACGTATCCCATTGGGATCGAGATATAAAAAACTCTTTGTGTTCTTCAAGCATTTTTTTAATATCTATTTTTGTGTATTTTGTTGCTCTCACACTTTCTACATTGATTGCTTTTTTAAATGATGACCAATCCTTAAATACTGTTAAAATTTGACCAGGTGATGGGATTCCATTCTCGTTAGAAGCAAACTTATTCCACAATCTAATTGTTTTAGCATGTTCCCTATGTTTTTTTCCTATTTCAATAAGACTATCTATATCGTATTTCTTTTTTATTTTTACTCCTACTGCATTTCGGATTTCGTTCCAGCCACCAAAAACCTTTCTTAATGAGTAATATGAAGGAAGGTTATGTTTTGAAGCATATTCATCCCAATTACCTACTGTAGTAAGATTTTCCTTATGTGGTATTAATAACTCAATTAATGTATCTTTATTCATTATTCGCTCCTAGAATTTGGGGAGAATCGTTTATCATTTTTACTATATCTTCATTTGAAGCGTTCAATTCCCTTAGTTCATCAGTTACTTCATGAAATTTTTCACTAGAGATGTCCTGATATAAAAAATTGGTAAGATGTAGTTTTTGAGTAAAGTACTTTTCTACCGTATCCTCTAGATAAGTTCTATAATCGTTCTTTTTGCCAAAAGAGCTGATATAATGTTTGAAATCTTTTAATTCAACATCAGGCATATAAAAAGACTTGATATCAGAGAAGTCAATATCCTCTAAATATTCATATTTGATTAAAGCACTATTAACATTATACTCTGGATTTCTTTTTAAAGTAATAATCATTTTTTCTGGTCTATATTTAATGATATTAGAACTGTCTTTTTTTTCCAAAATTACATTTTCCACTGTAAAAAGGACCGCTTTAATAGGTGTCGAATAATTCCGCTTAAACTCGATATTCATTTTTCTATTATATTTAAGTAACGGGTCAGGCATTAATATATATAGTTTTTCGTCATATGTTTCACCAATCATGAAAATGGTATCGCCAAACATAGGCAATCTATTTAACTGACTAATTGTATCTTCTATATAGTAAGTAGTACAGTATTTTTTTAATAAATCGGGAGCGGAAAGCCTAGCCTCTTCATACTTTAATTGCTCATCTTTATATCTATCAGAGTGTTCTCCGAAAGTATCTTGATGCCATTTTTCATATGATTCCTCTGCCTTTTCTTTTTTAGTACGATATCCAAAACAATAAGCAATATAATATCCTAACATCCATAATACTAAAAGGGGAGTCATGATAGTCAGTACCACATATGCTAATAAGTCTTGTCCTAACTTCGAAGAACCAATAATCATGAGAAATAAACTTAAAATTAAAGCAAGTGCTAAAAATATCATAATCACTATTGCTGCTCTTGTTAAAAACATCATTATTGCATACAAAGATGTCCCTGGTTCACCTTCATAAATCAAACCTAATTTATCAAAGAAATCAATGATTTTAAGAGATTCCAAAATTGGATAAGTGATATCCCATCTGTAAACTGCCAATACAAATAGAATAAGTCCCAATAAACCTGCTAACCCTGTTTGTTTTCCTCTTCGGTACTGAACAAAACCATTAAGGAAAGTTAATACTGTATTCATACCTGACCCTCTCCCTTTTATAAACAAAACAAAAACTACATCATTTATAACTAAATTATAAATTATTACCAAAGTTTAGTCAATGTACTTAGCCAGGCTAAAACGGTAACCAAATATAACAAAATCAAACAGACTTCAAATGCATAAAATAGACGGGATGGTTATATATTAGTCTTACAACATGAATCCCCACACTTAAGCCCTTTTAATAAACTGAAGGGCTTTTCCTTAGTTAAGTTAAAACCACATTATTCCTCTTTTAACAATAACGTTCTATTTATGGTCCTATCTGTCTCTGTTATGATATTAGAAGAGGTGATAAATCTGTGCTAAACACTCCTTTAAAACCAATGTTATTACAACCATCCGAGATTATATCAACTGATTCAAATTATATACATCAGTTGAAATTTGACGGACATAGAGCATTATTTCATTACGATCATGGGAAAATCACTATCTACACTAGACATGGAAATGATGTTACAGTAAAGTACATTGAATTACTTAATATAAACTTGCCTGTTCGAACATGTATATTGGACGGAGAAATGATTGTTCTTGATAAAAATAGTGAAATACCCAAACCGAATTTCGAATCCCTTATGACACGATTTCAAGCGTCTCAAAGAGATAAAATTGATTCTCTCGCAAAATCCATCCCCGTACACTTCGTTGCATTTGATATTCTATTCCTTAATGGAGTATCTACAATACATGATCCCTTAGAAAAGAGATTAGATATCTTAAGTTCGATTATTGATAACGACCATCTAATTTCAGCAGCTACTTCATTTAACGATGGACAAACCCTATTTAATAAAGTGAAGAAGCTAGGCTTAGAGGGGATAGTAAGTAAAAACCTCTCATCTAAATATAAATTAGATAGTCGAACCTTCGCTTTCCAAAAAATCAAAAATTACCAATTCTTAATAGGAAATATTTATGGATATAAAAAACATTCTTTTGGATGGTTGATAAAAGAAGGGAACCAATCAAGAGGAATTGTGGAATTTGTCCCCAAAAAGGAAAGGGAAGCCTTTTATAAAATATCAAAACAATTAATTATCGGGGAAGATAAGAACTTTGTTTATTTAGATCCACTTCTAAAAGGAGAAATTAAATATCAATGTTTAACTTCTAAAGGTTTTATGAGAAGTGCTAGCTTTCAAAAATTTATAATTTAACACCCTTTACATAATGTAAGGGGTTTTTGTTTGTCCTAATGAAAAAATGGTGTGATATAATGGTGATACAACTACATAGGTGCGGGTGGTATGCACTCTTTTCCTGTCTAAGAGGGAAAGGAGGTGACATACAAATGGATTTCGTATTGGACTTACTCAAAGATGTAGCAAAAATTTTTTTTACTACTCTAGCTGCAGGCTATGCAAATCGCTTTGCAAGCAAAAAGAAGAACAAACGAAAACCCACCCCGCGCCGTCGGAAGCATAAGGGTGGGTCTTCTAAATAACAATTTAGCATACCACTCGTAAGTAGTTGTCCAAGGAGTTCTAGCTCCTTGGTTTTTTTAGTTTAATTCTTATTTATTATTATATACCTTTACTACGAAAATTTCGATTCTTATGAATTGAAATAATTAGATACCATTACTTCCAAATTTTTAAGCCTAAATTCCATTAGGAGTCTATCTGTTCTCAAAAAAATCAATGTCTCTAAAAAAATATAGTTTGTTTATAAGAGAATATTATAAGTAGATATTTATATTTATAAAAATATCTTTAGCAATCCTTATAAAACAAAAAGAAGAGATGATTTACGGTAGATCATTTATTGATTTGTGTATAAATTCAACTCTAATATCAACAAATCCTCTCAAAAGCATTTATCATAAATATTGCCATTTTTTTCTCTGTTGTTTTCAATATCCACATTACCAAATAGATAAAAACAAAGATTACCTCTTCCTCATATACCAATAAAATTCTAGAAAAAATTACTATTTAATCAGAATAATAAAAGTTTTTTTAGTTTCTATTATTCGCCTTTTCATACCTCTATCGGACATGTATTTAGGATAGAAAGACTATCACGTGTATAGACATCTCATAACTTAACTAACAGGGAAAAACCATATTCATCATATATACAGAGAAGGTTTTATTGGGGGGAGAGGGGGGTTTCACACGTAGTATAATTGTTATATATTTCATTTGATTCATTAATTTGGTAATATTATTTCGTAAAAATAATAAAAAACGGGGAGACAAATAATATGAAAAAAATTATTATTATTATAATTTGCATGCTGTTTACTTTATCTACCATTACAGGTACAACATTAACATTTGCAAAGGAAGGCAGTAAGAATGATGCTCTGAAAAAGGAATATATCATTGCTTATCAAGATAGTGTAGATAAGGAATTGATCAAAGAAGTTGGTGGGCAGACACTTCAGACCTTCAAATATTCACCGGCGGTTACTGCTAGTTTGACAGAACAACAGGTTAAGAGATTAAAAGAGAAAAAAGTTGTAGTAGAAATCGAGCAAAATGAAAAAGTATTCGCTGCAGAAGACATTGATAAAAAAAGCAGCTCTCAAGTAAACGAGTCTACATATCCGAATTGGAATCTGAAACAAACAGGCATTAATAAAATACACAAAAAAGGAATTAAGGGGGAAGGCATAAAAATTGGAGTAATTGATTCTGGAATAAATAGCAATCACTCCGACTTAAAAGTGTATGGAGGATTTAATGTATTAGATAATAATGGTTCATATGAGGATGACTACGGACATGGCACAAGAGTAGCTGGAATCATTGCAGCTCTTGATAATAATGTTGGTATAAAAGGCGTTGCACCTGAAGCCAAACTATACTCAATAAAGGCATTGGATTCAAAGGGAGAAGGGATGATTAGTGATATCATCAGTGGTATTGAATGGGCTATAGAGAATGATATGGATATTATCAATTTAAGTTTACAAACTACTACGGAAAATAATTTGTTAAAAAAAACAATTAATAAAGCCATTAATAAAGGAATTATTGTTGTAGCGGCGGCTGGAAATAAGGGGAGTGTAGAATCAGGAAGTACTTTAACCTACCCTGCAAAATATAAAAATGTAATATCAGTAGGTGCACTGACTAAGAAAAAAGAAAGAGCTGATTTTTCTAGTGTCGGAAGAAATTTAGATTTAATGGCACCAGGCGAGTTTGTTTATACAACATTTGATGATGGGTATTTTGTAGCGTTCAGTGGTACGTCAATTGCAACTCCTCATGTTACAGGAACAGCTGCACTTATGCTTTCTGTAAACCCAAACATGTCTCAACTTCAAATAGAAGAGATTCTAAAAAAAACATCTACACCTATTGGTGAAAGAAGGCTTTATGGCTCAGGATTATTAAATGCAAACAAAGCAATTAACCTTTCTAAAAAAAAGAAATAAATTACTATTTTTGTTATATTTCACTAGATTTTCATTAGATTTTTACCAGATTTGTATGTTAATATGTATTCATAATCCAAAATTTAACAAAAAGGGGTTGGGAATCTTGTTGAAAAAATTATTAATAGCAACTACTGCTACAACATTATCTCTTGGTATCTTACTACCAACGACATCAACTTTTGCGGCTTCTGTTAATGAAAAGCCTACTGTTGTTTCAGTTGACACTGATACTACAACAAAAGAAGTGGAAGCTGCTGGTGGCAAAGGGCTAGTAATAAAAGGCGCTCTTTACACGATTAAAGGTGCTGTTAAAGCAGGTGACTGGATTTTAGGTTTAATTGAAGAGCATATGAGCAACGGCGCAATAAAATATTTGAAAAATAACACTTCCAAGATAAATAAAGGCTTAGATAATGCAATTAAAAGATTTGATGATGCTCAAAATTATGCACAAGAAACAGTGAGAAGCATCATTTACCAAGGATTAAGAGATGTAAAAGTTCCACCTACTTATGCAGAAGATATTGCTGAGAATATGGCAGCCGTTGTAAGTTTCCTTGCATTTTAAGGAATTAACAGATTAAAATAATAAAAGTAGAAAGATTCTTCTTTCTGCTTTTATCTTATTTTGGAGGAGTGACTACTGTGGAGAAAAAAATAGAAATGCTTGAAGAGCAATTGAAAACTTTAACAGAACAAGTTAGGCTTTTAAGTATTTGTAAAGTGACTAATAACGAATTTCCATATTATAATTTTTTGGTAACATCAGGAATAACTGCGAGTCAAAGATCGTCTATTGATTTATTCTTCCTAGTACTCTCAGAACTTTTAAATGGTAAAAAAGAAGAAAGACATATTAAAGTATTAAAAGAATTAGATGCTGATTCAATTCTTGATGAGAACCAAGAGATTATATTTCCAGAGGTTATGAACACGTTAAAGAAGATTTTAGACGTAGATACTAGTGGTTTAATTGAGGAAATGCTTGATTCTATGTTGGATCAGGGCGTTAAAACCAATATTGTCACTCAATTGAAATCAAACTTGGTATTTGATGAATAATAATATTGCCACTAAAGGTGTTTTTTATGTATCTTAAAGAGGTTAAATTAATTAAAGAGAACATTATTAATTATAATAAGTATCCTTTTTCTATCCCTTCCATCAATAAGTTGGAAGAATTACACATCAATAATAATGTTACTTTCTTTGTAGGTGAAAATGGTACTGGTAAATCAACCTTACTCGAGGCAATAGCATATAAGTGTGATTTTAATACTGCTGGAGGAGGAAGAAATAATACCTATGAACTCCATGCCGCAGATTCTGATTTAGGAGATCATATAAGATTATCCTGGATGCCCAAGATTACCAACGGTTTCTTCTTACGGGCAGAATCGTTTTATAATTTTGCAACCCATATTGATAAAGTTGGAGCTTATGGAGCTTATGGGGGCCGTTCATTACACCATCAATCACATGGTGAATCGTTCTTATCTTTATTTTTAAATAGATTTAGCGGGAAAGCTATCTATTTATTAGATGAGCCTGAATCAGCATTATCACCTCAAAAGCAATTATCATTCCTAAAGATTATCAATGACTTGGTAAAGAAGGAAGAAGCACAATTTATTATAGCTACCCATTCTCCCATTCTTTTAGGGTATCCCGGAGCGTCTATAATAAGTTTTGGTGAAGATGGTCTTAAAGAAGTTGCTTATGAAGAAACAGAGCACTATCAAATTTCGAAAGTATTTTTAAACAGTAGACAAACTATAATCGAACGATTATTTAACGAAGAAGATTAAACAAGTAGTTAGCAAGTTAAAAATAGTAAATATATATTATGTAAAACGCTTTTATAAAGCGTTTTTTTGTGCGTCAGTCATACAAATTCTATTCTACAGTTCTATGTCAAAGTCCAATAGGGTTGCTAACTTTATGAAGAACTCAGGCGATTATAAGAGGGAAGGTAGTTGAAGATGAATTAATATCAGTTATTCTTTAGACCGAAAAGTCTAGGCATATTGCTTATCAAGCAAAAAGAAGAGAAAATGAAAACCCACCCCGCGCCGTCGGAAGCATAAGGGTGGGTCTTCTAAATAACAATTTAGCATACCACTCGTAAGTAGTTGTCCAAGGAGTTCTAGCTCCTTGGTTTTTTTAGTTTGATTCTTATATATTATAATATACCCTTGTAACATAAATTTCAATCCGTTATGACTTAAAGTAAAGAAGATAAAGCTTCCATTAATTCTTTAATATCATCACTTGCTTCATTTAAAAGGTCTTGTCTTTTATCTGCAGCTTGGTTGCCTGCAATCTCTCCAGGATCACTATCTTCTTCATATGGCAATTCAGAAAGTATCTCTCCAGCATACACATTTTCATTAAAATTAGCATAATTATTAATTGGACCATTGTATCTAACAAGATGGAGAACTTTATTTACTACTTCTTGGTCGTATCCATTTTGATTTTCATCAAGTACTTCTCTCAAATCCTCAAGTAACGATTTACTAATAAGTGCTTCCGAAGAAATGTATTTGTGTTCTTCTCCACCACTAAAATGATCTCCAAAAGTGTAAATGTCTTCGTCTAATTTACGATATATCTCTTCAATTTCCATAGGGCACCTCTTTATCCATTTATTACCGTTATTTTATCTGGTTAGTCAAAATAGGTCAAACATTTTGCTCTCTTTATAGTGAAATTAATTTAACAGTAAGAAAATAACATTGAAATCGAACATAAGTTCTTATATAATTTTTTATGTTAATTGGAGGAGATAGTAATGGCTTATTCTTTTTTAGAGGAAGAAACAATTTATAATGCAATGGAAACTAATTCTTCTGTTTCTTTTTATGTTTTTGCCCATCCAGCATTAGGTGAGGCAATCATAACAGGGAAAACCATATTTATTGATTACAACAATAAGCACTTTCGTTTAGTAAAGGATAACACAGAAGAAATTTTATATTTACCTTTTTCATCGATAAGCAAAATAACAAAATAGGTGATTGTTTATGTTCGACTACTCTCAGTTTCCTAATAAAAACATACTAGCAGTCGATATGAAGTCATTTTATGCTTCTGTTTCAGCTGTATTATTAGGACTCGACCCTCTTACCTGTCACTTAGCTGTAGTAGGAAATACGGAGAGGGAGGGGAGTGTAGTACTTGCTGCCTCTCCTGCTATGAAAAGAGATTTTAAAATAAAAACTGGTTCTCGGAAGTTTGAAATTCCAAAAGATCCTCGAATTGTAGTAGTGAATCCATCGATGTCCTTGTTTGTCCGCGTATCTACAGAAATAGTTAAATTATTCTATAGGTATGTACCTCCTAATAAAGTACATGTTTACTCCATCGATGAAAGCTTTTTAGAACTTGGACCATCTGATAAATGGGGAACACCCCAAGAAATAGCTAAACAAATTCAATATGATATTTATAGTGATTTCGGGCTCCCTTCTACAGTAGGAATCGGTCCAAATATGCTTATGGCAAAACTGTGTTTAGATTTAGAAGCTAAAAAGGTGGATAGTGGTATTGCAACTTGGACTTTCAATGATGTACAAAAGAAATTATGGCCTATATCACCATTGAGTGAAATGTGGGGAATTGGTAAGCGAACTGAAAAAACTCTAAACAGAATGGGGATATTTTCAATAGGGCAACTTGCTAGGTACGATTTGAAATTACTAGAAAGTAAGTTTGGAATATTAGGAAACCAATTGTATCATCATGCTTGGGGAATAGACTTGTCCGAAATTGGAGCACCAATTATGGATGGACAAGTCAGTTACGGTAAAAGCCAAATATTACTTCGGGATTACAAGGAAAGAAAAGAGATAGAAACTGTAGTATTAGAAATGTGCGAAGAGGTATGTAAAAGAGCAAGAAAGAATCACCATGCGGTTCGTACTATAAGTTTTGGGTTAGGATATAGTCGAGATGAGTATGGTGGTGGATTTAATCGGTCAAGAACAATCGAAAATCCTACTAATGTAACCATGGATGTATATAAGGTATGTTTGGATATTATGAGAGAAAATTATCGCGGACAAACTGTTAGACAAATATCTGTTAGTTTGTCAAAACTTGTAGATGATTACGAAGTGCAATTGGATCTATTTGATAATAATAGTTGGAAGAAACGAAAAATTGGTTATGTAGTAGACGAATTAAGAAATAAATTTGGCCCCACCTCTTTACTAAGGGCAGTCTCCTATACTCCAGGAGGAACAGCTGTACACCGTTCCAAATTGGTTGGTGGTCATAGAGCCTAATCCCCCTAAAGGGGGACTTTATTTTATACCAAGACTCTCCAATGTCTCCCGAATATTTTCGGGGTATACTTCAATATATAATTCATGAAGTTTTCTTCTTAGTTTTGTGTGGATTAAAAATAGTACTAATGAAATGATAACTACTGGAATAGTTGTTAGAAAAGCATAGAGAGGATTAACTAAAATAAAGAATCCGTAACAATGAGAAGAAATGAGATTTATAATCCTATCGAAAGTGTTTATCCGTCTTAAATTATTTTCTGTTTTGAAATACCTCTCTACAGCTGTTAATTCACGGTTAGTTTTCCCTTTCCAAGACCATTGAGCCTTTTCAAATTCTATCCATTCCTCTTTTTCCACTTTCTTTTCCTTTGAAGAAGCGAAATTCCTAATATCGCTTTTTTTTTCTGAAAAGAAATGAGCATATGCTTTCTTAATTTCTTGTCGATAAATGTCCCTTTCGATTCCCTGAACCTTTTTATAAACACCAGTTAAGCGGGATATCAAGTATGCACCATAACTAAAAAACATTACAGCAAGGAATATAACTATCGTTTCATTAAAGTATTTTGGATATATGTAAGTAATAGCATAGATAACTATAAAACTATATATAACATATGAGAGATATAAAAAAAATCTTTCTTTACTGAACGGCCAACTCATTATAATTTACAATCCCCTTTCTTATCTACTATTATTATCGACGATTTTAAAATGTTCTTGATATTTAAACGGTGTAAGCTCTTGATACAGCTTTAACAGTTGGGTATAAATATAAGCTCTCCAGCCATTCATTATTGTCATAAGTTATAATTAAATCTGCACCATCAAAACCATGATATAAATTATCTAATAAACAATTAAGTTTAATATGATCCTCTTCTTTGTAATAACATCGATATAGTGAAGAGGCTTTATTGACATATGGGGGGTCAATAAAAATAGTAGTTTGATCCCACCAATAACTCTCTTCAATCATTTCACAAGCATCCTGATTAGATATCGTTACTTGGTCTGAAAAGGAATGTAATTTTTCAATTCGTCTTATTAGTTCATCTGGATTCCACCTAGAAGTTAATTGTTGCGGTGTACCTTTCTTTCCTCCCAGTGGATTAGCATTAAATATTCCGGAATAAGCTAACCTGTTAACAATCAAAGTATTCCACGCTGCCTCTACAATGTTTATTTTGTCAAAGTCCTTCTTAATAGTAAGTTGTGCTTTGTAAAAATCCTCATGTGAAGGAGTATATGTTTTCAATCGTTCCGTTAAAGCAAATGGCATATTAAAAATTACCCAATAAAGGGCGTATACACCAAAATCCTTATCATTTATATGTAAGTGGTTAATAACTCCAGCTTCTAACAATGCGAATTCTACACTTCCACCACCTGTATATGGTGAAACAAAGTGATTCATTTTTTTATTATCGAGTTGATTATATATGTAATTGACCATTTTACTCTTACCACCAGGATAACGTAAAGGCGAGAGTCTCTTTTTAAACTTAATAGAAGAAGGAATGGGTTCATTTTTTCCAGAGGATTCTTCTAATATGAGTAAATACCTTCCTTTATCCATTTGATTAATTAAGGTAAATCCATCACATACCTCACACCAATATCCAGTTTTATCTTTATTAAAGGTAAGATCCTCTACTTCTTCATTATAACAATACTGACATTTATAATTTTTTGTCATAACTACACTCCTGTAAGAACCTTATATAGTTGTATTATAACCGTATACGGTTTAAAATGGTAGTAGAACAGCATAGAAAGGATTTTTTTATGAAGAAAACAATTGATAATTTTATGACAGTTTCAGAAGCTGCTGAAAGGTGGGGTCTTCCTGCCGATACAATAAGAAACTATTTAAAACCATCAAATAAAAAAAAATGGCAAAAAACCGAAAAAATGATTGAACTCGGCTTGTTAAAATATCACCAAAGTAAATTTGATACAAAAAAAGAGTGGATACTTTCGAAGGACGCAATGGAAGTTTGGTTTGGTGTAGAAAAGAAGGAAGCGGAGTCAGACTCAGAATAAGAAAGAGGGGGCTATTTATGAAGTTTTTTAATAAAAAATTAGGAACAGTTAGGGTATTAGTACATCTGCCAATGGCTTTATTATCTATTTTTATTTTTGTTTTCCTATTTACTTCTTTAATATTGGTTACTAACCTACTTGTAGGAAAATTGTTAACATGGTCTCTATTTATACTATTATTTATTTCATATGAATTTTATCTAAGAAAAACAAATAATTTTTATGTTTATCCTATTACTTCAAATAAATATGAGGAAATCAAAGATAAGCACTTAATACATTACACTAATTCCATAACTGATGAAGATTACCAGTATTTTTTACAAACAGGAAAAATAAGATTGAAAGCTAAAATTAGTGCCAAGACAAATTATGTAATGAAATTTAAAAGTAAAAGAAAAAAATACATATGGTTTCATCAAGAGGAAAAAAATATGGAGCCAAGCTTCAATTCTTATTACTTTTCACATATGCATGAAAATTCACCTAGAAAATATAAAGTTATTATTAGAGTTTCCGATCTTGAGAAAGAGAGAATGCTAGTTCGACCTAGTAACAATAACATAATAGTAATGAACGACTTAGAGGTTCCAGGAATCATTTACACAAAGTATAATTCATACAATACAAAATTCTACTTTAATAAATTGATTATTGGTGGATTATTAGGTTATATACATCCTAAAGTTTGGTTATCTTCACTTCATCAAACTTATGGGATAGTAGTTGATTTTCTATTAAAGTTTTATAAAAGAGAAAGTAAAAGGAAAGAGCTTAATTATAAAATATGAAGTTTAAATAAATGTTGCTTTTGAAAGGTAACATGAAGGAAATTACAAACTGTTCACCTACTAAGTAGGAGGAAGGGAGTTAGATTGTGTTATAAAAAAATAAAAATGCAGAAGTAATTTTCACAATAGGTGAAACAAAAATAGCAACTAAAATTAATATTGAGAATGCCTATGAAGAAATAGATTTTATTGGAGATAAAAATAACACAAACAAGGAAATTTACCACATTTCATTAATTGTTGAGTATTGCGGACAGATTGAGCCAGTAGTGCGGAGTTTTGAGCCACCTTTTGCGGATATTTGAGCCAGTAAGTGCGAGGGAGAAGAGCCATTAGAACAGAGCTCGCTCTAATGACCGTCTATGCCTATTTAAATCTTTTCTCCTGCCAATGCCTATCAATAATCTCTATTGCCCAACGAACGAGTTCATCGTGATCTAAATGCTCTTCATCGTCCCATATGCAGGCGGGTAATAGCTTATCTTCTATCTCTTTCATCACTTCATCAGGTAAATACTTATGAAATACGTACCTAGCTATACGAATTTCAACTTCTGTTGGAATCATTTAGGGGTCCCCACCAATCCATGACGTTCTCTCATAGAAACTTCCCCATCAACTAGGATTTTATATGAATCGTGAACGATTCGATCAAGAATCGCATCTGCTATTTGTGCTTGTCCTAGTTTCGAATGCCATCCTTCTGGCGCAAATTGAGAACAGAAGATAGTTGATGCCCTCTTTAACCGTGACTCAATAATTTCTAGCACATGAAGGACATTTTCCTCTGAAAGCTCGGTTAATAACCACTCATCCAAGATTAGTAAATCAATCTTTTTGTATTTTTGAATTATCTTTCGGAAGCTGCCATCTGCTTCAAACTTCGCCACAGCCAATTCATCCAGTAATTCTGGTAGTCTAATATATTTCACTTTATAAGATTGGCGACATGCATGGACACCAAAGGCATTTGCTATCCACGTCTTTCCGTTGCCTGACGCCCCCATTAAAATGATGTTATGGTGATTTTGGATGTAATTTCCCGTGGCTAATTCTAGTATCAGGTTCTTGTCTAACTTACGATCGGGATGATATTCTATATCTTCAATGGCCGCCGTTGGTTCGTTGAATGTTGCCTGTTTAATTAATCGTTCAAGCCTATTTGATTTACGTCTGTCATACTCAAAGTCTACTAAAAGGTTGAATCTATCATTAAAATCCATGCTTTTGTAATCTTTATTCTGACATTGTTGCTGATATAATTCTGCCATTGCCCCCATTTTCATTTCATTTAATTTACGTAAGGTTTCTTCGTTCATCATTTATCATCCCTCCCAAAGTAACTAGCTCCACGCACAAATCCATAGTCATCAGCGTTGGTGTACTGATTTTCACTATCAGTTTTCTGATTTTGTTTTCGCTTTTTATTTCTTTCCAGTACGCTTTTCAAAACAGAAACCGTTGGATTTGTAGAGATTTCAAGTAGTGTTTCTGCTGCTTTTTCTATTTCACTGTTTGTATATTTTGCAGCTAAATTCCTTAGTGTGCTGAGGATGCTTAATGACTTTTTCTCCACATTTATTTCCAGGATATATGTGACGAATTGGAGCGTAGATGGTCCAATCGTTTCTGCCCACTTCCGATTATTTTCAGGATTATGTTCTAAATATGATCGGTGATTATCAGGCATGTGGTCCGTGTTCGTAGAAAACTGCCCAATTTCACCATATATTCGTTTATGGGATGCAATACGGACTTCTTTGAAGTAAACTTCAATTAAATCCGTGGTTTGTCGTATATCGACATTCTCTCGGACGTAATCATATGGAACGGAATAATACATTCGTTCAACCTGGATGTGGTAGTTCAGTTGAACTTTTGCTGTTTTCCATTCCGCGAGTTTATAACGTGTTTGAGGAAGCTGTTGAAGGTGGGATTTCTCTTCTTCCTCATACACCTTTTTACGTGAGCCCGGTCGCTTTTGAAAATCGATTGTGTTGATCTCTTCTAGACTTTTAAAGATTTGCTTATTCAGATCATCGATATGGAAACATTGATAGTTTCTTAGCGGAGCGATAATCTGCCGGGAAATGTACCCAACGGTCCCTTCAACACTTGGTTTGTCTTTGGGTTTACGGACACGGCTTGGAACAATGACTGTACGATAATAATCTGAGAGTTCACGATAGGCCTCATTCAGAACCGGTTCTCCCCGAAGTGCTTTCGTAACACCTGTTTTCAAATTGTCCGGAACCAAGGTTTCTGGAACACCCTCAAAGTACTCAAATGCATGGATATGAGCGATAAGCCAATTAGCTGATTTCATATCTAAAAACGCTTCAACGTAGCTGTATTGACTATAGGGCAAGGTAGCGATAAAGACATAAGCCGGAACTGATTCTCCTGTTGAACGATCTATAATCTGCAGCGTTGATCCAGCCCAGTCCACTTCCATGATTTGACCTGGTTTTCTTCGTATAGGCATCGTTAACTTATACTTCTTCGCGTATTTCCCATACCTTTCACAAAAAGTTCGATAAGCATAGGGGATCTTTCCACCTTCACGTGCTTCAGTCGCATACTCATGATGCAATAAAGTCAAAGTGACATTCTTTTTTTGTAATTCCTTATGCACTTTTTCCCAATCGACTGGAAAGTACCCTTTCTCAACAGCTTGCTTCTCTGGAAATAGAAACGCTTCTAGCCAGGGACTAGTCATCTCATCGTTCAAACTCTCTAGACCAAGCCTCTTGGCGCATTGAACGACATCCGAAACTGTGTTTCTTGAGTGTCCAGTACTAGAACTAATGGTTCTTTGACTAACTCCTTCAAAATAAAGTTCCAGAATCTTGCGACAGTTAATCATAAAAAAACCTCCTGTACATTAATGTCATGCGAGTTCGCATGCAAATTAAGTATACAAGAGGCTATTCTTTATTCTATTTATAGCGGCTCTCTGCTCCGCAAGTGGTGGCTCTTTTATCCGCACTTGCTGGCTCAAAACTTCGCATAAGTGGCTCAATTCATCCGCAATAATCAATTGTTATGGTTTCTGATAAAATAAAAAACGATATAGGAATAGCTATTCAGGATCTCATCCTTCAGTAGAAGTGCGTTATTTATAATACATAACACTACAAATGATTAAACAAAAAGGGAGCATTAAAGTTTTCACATTAATACTCCCTTTTTTATTTTTGGCTGTTTTCGCCTAGATTGTTGCTATTTTGACCATACTGTAAAAAGGTTGATATAATGCGGTCAGGAGGCGTTCAATTATGTGGTTAGATGTTTATGAGCAGTTTGGCGAATTAACCGATTCTGAGAAGATAGCGTTGTTCAATGCAATGAAGCAAGACCTATTCCCAGATGCCCCAAGTAGAATTACGAAGCTATTGAAAGATATTCGTGAAGCTCGTTTTGCGTCAGGAATGGGTTGTCTTCATTGTGGAAGCACTTCTGTTAAGCGGAACGGCAAATACAAAACACGCCAACGTTATCTATGTAAGGATTACGGTAAGACCTTTAACGATATGACAAACACCCCGTTTTCAGGTTCTCGTTATCCCGAAAGATGGGTTAAGTATATTGAATTAATGGTAGAAGGCTATACTTTGCCTAAAATCGCTGAACGCCTTAAAATACACATCTCCACTGCATTTTATTGGAGACATAAAATCTTGAACGCATTAGGTAGTCTCGGATTTGACCAACTCAAAGGGATTGTTGAAAGCGATGAAACATTCCTTAAAGAGTCTATGAAAGGAAAACGAAAATTAACACATAGAGAACCGAAAGAGCGTGGTGGTAAAGACCAAAAGAGGGGCATTTCCAACCTTAAAATTGCAGTGTTTGTAGCCCAAGACCGTAATGGCAGTGTAGTTGCACGAAAGGCTGGTCGTGGGCGTGTACGAGCAGAAGAAATAGATGCCGTAATTGGGGAACATATAGACCCCTCTGCTTTGTTATGTACAGATACAGCAACGAATTATAAAAAGTTCGCTTTGATTAAGGGGTTAAAACACGAAACGGTTAATGTCAGTAAAGAAGGGTATGTCGAAAAGGGCATATACCACGTTCAACACATCAATAACTTTCATAAACGCTTGGAAGATTGGTTGGTTAGGTTTCAAGGTGTAGCTACCAAATATCTTGATAACTACCTCTACTGGTTCCGTTGGCTTGAATTAGGGAAAAACTTAGCATTTGATAAACGAGTAGAACAAATGCTTATTTCAGCCTGTCAAAAATCCAATAACACTACTGTTGAAATGCTTAGAAGTGCATAAATGAAGACCTCTATTCAGAGGTCAGAAATTAAATCATACTTTTTCTAATTTTCTCAGGAATCATAACAACTTCCGTTTGTAAGTCAACAGGTCTAAATGTTTCATCAATACATTCGTTCCAATATTCTAAATGCTTTTTATCTATCCAATGGGCGGATTGTTCCACTTCTTGACCGCCTTCACCTTGAACAGAATACCAATAAAGGTATTCATCGCCATTTAAATGTTCTCTGAAAATAGTTTCGACAAACATTTTTTCACCTTCAAGGGTGATAAGGACATCTTTCATATTTTCATTTAAGAATTTTAACCATTCATCCACTTGTTCCGACTTGCCTTCTTTGACTTTAAATCTCGTTAATTCTACATTCATTTTCTGATACCTCATTTTCATTAATTTTCTGTCTATATTTTAACTTAATTTTCCAAGGTAACAAAGAATTTATTAAAAACAACAAACTTTACGAAAACAGCCTTATTTTTTTCTCCTTTGATCAAGTCGTTCTGCAGCAAGCTTAGCTTTTTCTCTAGATGTATTGATATAAAGTAAGGAAATATCAGATTGAGTATGCCCCAATTGGTTCATAATAAGTGGAATGTCTCCTCCTGTTTGTTCAGCTAAATTAGTAGCGTAAGTATGTCTTAATTTATGGGGGGCCATTCGTTTATCAAATGATTTGGTATACTTATAAACTATATTCTCAACAGCACGAGCAGTAAGAGGGAGCGTTTCTCCCTTATATTGTTTAACAAATAGATACTGACTGTCCTCATTTCCTGCTTTATACCTTTCAGTTCTAATAGTTAGATAATCTAATACATCTAACATCGAAGAAGGAGTAACTGGAATAGTATCTTTCTTGCCACCTTTTCTAATAATACTTATTTCGTTATTTTTACTATCTATATCTTTAAGACGTAATTCTATCAATTCATTTACTCTAATTCCGCTACCCAAAAATAATGAAATGATAGCAAAATTTCGTTCCTTATCACGTTTAAAGAACTTTAATTCCGAAGCCGAAAGAGTGTTTTCATAGTCGTTTTTTATATACTCCAAAAAATCCAGATCTTCATTTCCTATAAAAATCTTCTCCGAAATCTTCCGTGCTCTTTCATTAAAAGTTTCCGAAACTTTCTTGATAGGAATTTTTTTCATTACATTTCGATGAAAGTAAGGTTCACCTTGTGTTCCTGAAACTTCTGCTTCAATCGTTAAATAATTGAAAAGCGAACGAAGGGAGGACTTATGCCTATTAACCGTTTTTGAACTTATTTTATGAGATTCATTTGCTTTCTCGTACTTTTTCCGACCGACATATTTGAAATAATCTTGTGCATCAGATAGGGGCAGGGATCCTAATATCCCAACTGGAAATGTTTTTAAACTAGACCACTTGACTCTTTCATCAGCCATTAACCAAGATAAAAACTCCTTATAATCTCTAACATAATTGAATAGAGTAAGAGGGGAGCGATTATCCATTTTGGCTTCTACATATTCATTTATAAAGTCTGGCATTTCCTTTAGAAGTTCCTCTAGTCGTCTTTCATAATATTCATGTTGTTTTGTAATAGCCAATTCCGTCCACCTCCAAACAAGAACATTTGTTCGTATAATACGATTTTTACGAATGTTTGTTTACATAATTATATTATTGGCAACATTAAAGCAATTCGTTTAATAGATATGTATTACGACCAATTCCAATGATTTGATCTTTATAACCTAATAATTGCCTTAATCGTGTATTGGGATATTGAAGCATAATTCTCAAATCTCTAGTAGATATCTTCGGATACTCCACCAAAATTCTTTGAATTTTAGTTATTTCTTCAATGTCATAATTTGCTTTATGGATAATAAAAGGGGATACGTACTCTGCAATATTAATTGGAGTAAGTTCCTCATTACCTGTCCACTTAAAAAGTCGGATTTGATTTTGAAATCGTATAATATTATCATCAACAGATAAAAAACGATAAATTAAATCACTTTTTACAATCGAATGATCTGAATCTTCAAGGTATCCTTCTTCTAACAGAAATACAACTATCCCCATAAAAGTATCTACAATTTGGAGGGGAATAGACTTTTTAGAATCCTGAGATATTACCTTGTTGACTCTATAGTTTTTATTTCGATATGCTGAATGTGCATTCATTTGTTCAGTTATTTTATCATTAAGAAATAGTTTATCATATTCATCATTGCTATCAATTTTAATCTTAACATTGACAGGGTCAATATTATTACCTATATGAGATAAATCGCGCGTTAATCCATAGAAAAGCCGTTCTGGTATTTTAATATAAAATAAGTTTCGGAGTTCACTAGCCGATAAACCAATTTTATCAGCTGCTGAGAATGCATCAGTATTGTTCACTATTAAAATATTTATTCTAATATTTTCATTTATAACTGTATGTAACGTTTGTAAGTACTTTTTTATATGTGTATCCTTTGTATATTCTCTAAAATGTAATTCACTATTAGAATTACTGTTCTTAAAAATAACCCTTATTTTTTTTACAAGATTGGCAAGGGCCAAGTCAGTACCACTATATGCACCATAATACGAAAACTCTTTATTAAATTGATCAATTTTGTTTGATTCATCGAAATATATTAAATAATTCATATAAACACTTCCTAGTGTTATTAATTTGACTTTTAGTACTTAAATGTTATAATTACATCATAAATTATTATGATATTACTTTCTCCGCTACCGTTTATGTAGAGCTGGTAATATACGCGCAAGAATAGCTTTTCCCCGCTACCGTTTTGGCAGGGCTGAGCTATTTTTTTGTTTTAAATCCATAATTATATTATACCAAACTTACATTTTATCCGTCTACATTCTATTGTTCGTAAAATGTGTATTATACGAATAGTTGAGTATAAATACACACTACGTCCTCATCTTTGTTTGTATAAGACAAAAACTCTATACAAATTAGATAATAATTTCTGAACTACCTAATGCTTGTTAAATACATTCCCATTTATAAAATAACAACTTGTTTTTTTCTATGCCCGATTTTCTTTAATAAGACCAAAAACTTAGCCGTTGTTTAACTGGTGCATGTAAATTAAAAGGCAAGCACAGAATAATCGTCTATACTTGCCTTTTAATTGAATTCTATTATTAGTTTGTCTATGTTAATTATTGCTTTTATTTGCTGTAAAAAGTCCAGTCCAATAATACCATCTAAATCAAAACCATAATTCATTGCCCCGACTTCTAATGGAAAATCTCTTATCTCTGCTTCTCCAATTTTGATTGAATCAACCCTTTTAGAAAAGACAAATTCTGAACCACCAACACCACTTATACGATATATCATGTCATCTTCTTCAGCAATGATCCCTATCGATTCAGCTAAGTCTGTTGAAATAATTGTTCCTCCTGAACCTGTGTCAACCAAAACACGCTTAAGCCATAATGATTGTCCTCTATATGTTAATTTCATATCGGTAAGTAATAACCCATCTTCTATTATCAACCTTTTCACTATCGCCTCACACCTACCCATTTTTTCTCAATGATATTGGGGTTCTTACGATTAGTATGAAGAACATATAGTTCACGATTGGGATTTTCGCGGTGAAGTTCTTGATAAGCTTTCATTGCATCCGGAGAATTAGAAAATTTCTTTAAGGGAGTTACTTCTTCTAAAATGCGTTCACTTTTCTCATTCGTATAAGCTTGTACAGCTTCAATCAACACCCATTGTTCTGGGAACGCTTGACATACATCTTCCCATTTCATGTGAGTCACCTCCAAAGGTATTTATATATATATTATCATGTTTGGATTGGCTGTTAATAGTATTGCTATTAATTCCTTTTCCAACAGATTCTTTCGTTTAACACAATTAGAACTACCATTATGCAGCTCATAAGCTAATGCGCCAGATAAATAAAAGTTTAGTTTTCACGAATAAACATATTTATATCATCAGATAAAATTGAGGTATCCCAAGGGTGCCAAAAATAGGTGTATCCATCGAATTGCATGCTATATTTGTAGGCAATTGGTTCTTCTGTATAAAAAACCATTTCGTAAAAAATAGGATCTCCTCTTTCTGTGTTAGGCTGGAAATTAGGATTTGTTTCACTATTTACTAATATTTGAAGAAAGCTCTTAACCTCTTCGTTCTTTGTCAATTCAGAAATCAGTTTATTTCCTTCTGGTGTATAAGCCTGATAAATCTCGATTCTCTTGACTTTTTCAATAGGCATATTTTTAAAATGCCATCGGTATTCAATATCATCTCTTGAAAAATATACTTTGTATCCATTTATGGATCTAGCAGACTTAACGGCTATTAAATTGGGATGATCCTTAATATTAAAAATCTCAGTTCCCTTCTCATGGAAAGCAGCATCACCGTTTCTAATTTTATAACTAGGATTTGTTACGTTGTCCGCCACTTTAAATTTTACCGTACCAATCTTTTCACCTACATAGCGATTATCAGCTAAAACCCCAGAATGTATTCCATCGTATTCTTTTCCGTCCCATTTAATAAAATCGACCCAATCAATTTCGCTATGACCATCAAATGGTGTCGAGCGACAACCCGTTAATAATAGCAAAGTGAAAATAAAAACAAGAATAAATATACTCCATTTCTTCATTGACATCGCTCCCTTTATCCATAAGACCAAAAATAAGGGCAACCCGTTACATACCAATTTGTCTCTCTAATTAAAATAAGAATTCTACTAACCTTGTAATAATTCCTTTTCTTAAAGATTATGGCTCTATACCAAAATAAAGGAGCGCACACTTCTTACCCCTGAAGTACGCCCGATTTTGGATTAAGAAGTAATTTATGATAATCCTTTGATAAAAGCTGCTACGTTTCCTAAACAACAACTACCTTGTGGATTGTTCACCTCACAACCACACCGATTTTCTTTAATGTTTTGACGAATATGCTCAACGGGTTTATCGGCATTTCCATTTTCAACATAATCACTAATTTTTTCTTTAGTCCAATCAAAACAATAACAAATCGGTGTGGTTGAGGATTTGTTTTTTTGATGAACAGCAACCTTTAAATCAGATACAAGATATGCTTTTTTTAGCGAATCAAAATAAACGACATCACAGCCTTCTTTTGAACAAAAATAGTGATTTTCTTTAGCGTTTAGCCTTTCTAACGAAGATGGCCTCAGCATGGATTTTAGTGTAATTAGCTTTACACTTTTAACCTTACTTTGACAAGATGGGCATTCCGCAACACCTTCAATATTTATTTTTTTAGGGTTACTACAACAATCTGCCATGTTTCTCCCGCCTTTTTGTTTTCATTTTCCTTTTCACCTTAGATTAGTTGGAAGTTGCTTTCTAATGTTCTCTTCATTCATTAAGTTTTCGATAATTGGACATTCATAGAGGGGTTTCTCTTCAGGACAACACTCTTTCAATTGAATTAGCATGTATTCGATTTTGTTTAAATCCCTAATTTTCTTTTGAAGTTCATCAATTTTTTGAACAACAAAATCATACATATCCCTACATCGATCGTTGTCTTTATCAACAACTCCAAGTAGTTTATCAATTTCCGCTAAAGAAAAACCTAAATCTTGCATTCGTTTAATAAACTGTAGGCGGTCCACAAACTTTTCTGGATACATCCTATATCCAGCCTTTGTACGAGAAGGTTCTGATAGTAGACCTAATCTTTCGTAATATCTTATTGTTTCTTTATTGACTCCACATCTTTCAGCAAGTTCACTAATACGATATTTCAATTAATTCACCTCTGATAAAATTATAAACTCTGTACCATAGTACAGGGTAAAGAGTAATTTTGAAATTTTTACTTTGTTCAATTATCTGGACCAAAGAAAAAAAGCGACCTTCATCTTTAAAAGCCGCATCAAGTTAGCATAAATATTAAAAAACTTCTCCCTAACATCCACAGTCTTGATTAAATTCAAATATGAGTGGCTTTTTGGGTGGCGTAACTTCTTTTAATAAAACTACTCCACGTACTTTGTTAGCCTTAGTATTTATCTAGCTATAGTTCACACTAGTAGCCGATAAAAATTTATCAATACTAGCTTTCAACCAAATGTAGGTTATTCATCCGCACTTTTAACCACTGAGTTTTACGGGTTTTCCTTGGAAGAAACTGACGAATCTCATCCTCATGAAAACCGGCCTGAAGTCTCTTTTCATCTACAATAATGGGACTTCTAAGTAATCTTGGATGTTTATTTATTAACTTAAGTAATTCTTGTAAGGGAAGATCATCCATATCCAATTTCAAATCTTTATACGTTTTTGACCTTGTAGCTATAATTCCTTCAGTACCGTCTACCGTCATACGTAGAATACCTTGAAGTTCACGTACCGTCAGTGGTTCATTTAAAACATTCCGTGATACAAAAGGGATCCCATTCTTTTTCAACCACTGTCTTGCTTTCTTTGTTGATCCACAATCCAGTCCATAGATTTTCACAGTCATTTGGCATTCTCCTTCTATTTATCTATTCTAATAAAACTCTGCTTGTATACATTTTGGTAAGGTTTACTCTTAACTGTAAATCCTATACTTTTATTGAATATTAGGAGTATATCCCAAAAATTTGCAGATTTCGTCCATAAAACTCATTTTTCAACTATGAAAAAGTTAATATGAAGTAAACATATTTTAACTAACATTGTATTGAATAGATTTTTAACATTTTTCAAATTATACTCCTCCCATCAATCTATTAACCTGAAATATTCATAGCACTTTAAAAGATGCACGTTTTTCTAAAATGCAGGTGAGAGTTTTCTATCTTTTTATAAGATTGAACATTTTCTAACCTTTAAAATCTAATTAATTTATTTCCCATTGGAAATGTCCTATTTTTAGGCAGACTTCTCCCCTTAACTGAAATTTAAATTTTTTTCAGTTGGTAAAACCAAGTTAAGCTACTCAATCTGGAGTTTTTGTATTTGACCCAATACGTTCCAAAAGAATTTCTGATAGACAAAACTTGATGACAATTTAAAGTAATAAGATCTACCTGATTTCACTAGTTTACTGGCAACTTTAATAAGCCTTGTACGTATGGTATCAATTTGCATCATCTTTTGACCTTGTGGAAAGCAAATGGTTCGTAACCAATTCGTTAAATTATAAGCAAGCAGGCTTAGCATCATTTTTACCGTGTTGACTTGAAAAGAATGACTATTCATGTGATCCAAATAAAAGCCATTCTTTGATTCCTTGATATAGTTCTCCATCGTTCCTCTTTTTTGATAAGCTCGTACGATGTCTTTTGGAGAAGCTATTTCAAAATTTGTAACAAAAAAGGAATGGGCAAAAAGTAATTCACCAGCTGGTCGTACCGATTGGATAATCACTTTTCTTGGTTTCGACCATGACTTGGCTTGATAAGTGGCTTCTTCAAAATAGCGCTCTGTTTCTGAAACATCTCGTGGTGCAGAAGAAGGATGGTATTCTTTAGCAAGACTTTGTAATTGTAGGTTAGATTTTAATCGGATCACATATAAAACGGATTCCTTTTCACACAATTCGTACAAGTCGGGGACGGCAAACCCACTGTCTCCACGAAGGAATAAATTCGTTTCAGGGAACTTTTGGTTGTAGTGTTCAATTAATGGCTGAATAAACTCAACAATACCATTTGAAGTATATACATTTCCGGGACGAAGCTTCGCTTTAAGTCTGACTTCACTGTTTTTTCACCCTGCTTTATGGTTACACTATAAGTTTTATCTCGTGGTAGCCACAAATCAATAAATCCGTTAGATTGAGATTTCACAGTTTCGTCGAGAATCACGTTACCCTCTTTGTCTTCAATGTAAACATCAAACTCTTTGTTCGCCATTTCACCTTGACAACCTGTCAAGTTATGAATATATAATGAAGTAGCATTTAGAAGGAAAACGGAGGGATCTAGAGATTGACTTTTTTATTATGAAGCTATTTTTCTCGATATTTCCCAAACGCAAAAAGGCGGAATTTGCCCCAATATGGACAAATTTCGCCTTTTGCTTTTTTGATTGCTATGTATAGGACTCATTATGTTAACTGAATTCCTGTTCATTATAAAAGTTTTTTTGTTCTTTTGAAGGGATTGGAATATTTTCCAAGAATAAGTAAGTAATTAAAATTAAAAGGAGATGAAAAAATGAAAGTATTGCTAAATGCTAAAAACACAGTAATTGCTATAATCGCTGTAATAGCGATAGGAACTTCTTTTCCGATATATTCTAAAGCGGAAGAAGGAGAAACACAGATTTTAGAGCCGAAAACATCTGGAGATGAAGTTTTCCAAGAAGTAAAGTATACTGTTGAAGGAGAAGATGAGCATATTTATATATCTGGTAACAAGAAGGTTAGTGAAGATGCAGAAGCTTACAAAGTAATCCTAAATAAAGATGAAGGTACTTATGAAGTTGAGGAAAAAGAAGTAACGGAAAGTGAATCACCTGTTTTTTCAACATTAGCCACTACTTCTCATACAGCATGGGTTAAAGCAATTACTGATGATCCTGTTGGTGTTGATTTAGCAACTACTAAAGTTACCTTATCATGGTATGATTATGGATCTACTATTGGATATAAGAGTAAAGCATTAAGTGTTTGGTCTGCAAATCCTTCTTCTTTAGGAACCCATTGGTATAATGATAGTAAGAGCATTTCTACTCCAGTTCAATCATCTACTAAAGCGGATTTAAAAGTTGTAGGTAAAGCAGCTTTCCATAATTATGATTTCTTAGATAACGATAAAATTACAAATATACGACATGTTGTAGAAATAGTAGCTAAAAATAATGGAACATATGATTATTTTGTAGATTGGGTAAGAAGTGGAGAAAGTTGGATAACTCTTGATTTAGATGTAGAAGTTAATTAAATAAGTGTTATTCAATGAAAAAGGCTGACTCATTAACTGTCAGCCTTTTTCATTGAATAATATAAAAGAACACTTAAAGGAATTAAAGGTAGAAATACTAAGATTTTGAATATGTTTTCTGCCCCGAAAAAATAATACGAGATTGGTAAAATGGATAATATACTTAATGTTAATAATTTTAAAGAATTTTTTAACACACCAAAAATAAAGCAGAAAATTGATATTAAAATTAGACACCAAAAGAGCAATCCTACCCAGTAAAAGTCCATAAGCATCTCTCTCCTTCTTATAAAAAACACATATTAACTCTTAATATATATTTGCATAATAATTTTATCATTAATTTTAGAGATTATAATGCGCATTATGTTAACAGAGCAGATTAACAAATTTAAAGAGCTTTTAAATAAACATATAAATATTAAAAACATCCAATTTTGAATGCTTTTAATCGTATTTCTTTGAGGGATCTTGATACACTTTGGAGTTAGCAAGTGTGCTTCGTGTAACTTTAGCACTTCTTCTAAGTGTTGTACCCTCTTTATATTTTATATCTCTAAATTTCTTAGTCTCTTTTTGAACAGGCAGTTTTGGCGGATCATGCATAAGCCATTCAAAATTTTTCTTTTCTTTTTCTGTTGGTGTGTTTACTCTAAAAAGCTGCTGTATTACTTCGTACTGACCATCTATTGTTGCAAGAAGGTAAATTTGACCTCTTGACTCAAGCAACTCTTTACAAAGCTTTCTAAATCTATTAGCAGCTCTTACAGTTGGTAATGGACTCCCAATAACTTCTTTATATGATGTTCTTAACTCAAGTTCTTTCCCAATTTCCTTTTCTTTAATAGCAAAGAAAGTATTACTATCATGTTGATTTGCAGTTCCAGCAAACTGTATAAATCGTCTGATACAATCAGAACCTACTTTTAATAAGGCCTTTGTATTAGTGTTTTGTATTAACCAATTTTCAATATAGTTTTTGTGGTT
>NZ_CDRJSZ010000014.1:0-145928 GCF_976954375.1 Niallia sp. Marseille-Q9988
CAGCGAGAAAGTCCGAGACCCTGCAGGAGCGTAGCGACGAAGCGGCTCGGCGCTCGCCCCATGGAAAGCAAGTGGTCACCTCGGAAAACAATTTACACATCTAAGTTTAAAAGGCGGTTACGACCAAGCATCAATAGCTATCAGTTTTTCAGTGGTCTCCGCAGCGCAGCGAGGAGGCTCAGCTTCCTCCCCGGCGCATCGACCGTCTGTAGCGCAATGGAACGACTTAGTTTTTACACTTGAATATATTTAAAACCATAAATAACTAATATGAAAAAGTAGCATATTTAAGAGCCAAATTAGAGATTGTTCGTCTTTAAAGATTAGTTATTTAGATTTGTCCCAGCCTCTTTTTCTTATTGTTCGAGCGAACCAACAATAACTAACTTACCTGTATCCAAAACTTCCTCGTATTTAGATGCTTCTGCTTCAGTTAAGCCGACTGATTGCATTTTAGAACGCAATTCGTCTCCTCTTTTTCGGAAAACATTGCTGATAGAATCAAGTAATCCTTGTTCCTTCATGGATACATTTCCTGTTTCTGTCGCATTTGATAAATCTTCTGATCGGTCTTTATCATGTGCGAAAATATAAATATTTTCCTTTTTATAGCCTTGGTTTTCTAACGAATTAATAATATTACTTGCTTGTACACCATTTTCTACTACTTCAACTTTATACATAATGATAACCTCCTATTATAATAGTGGAATTTATCTATGTATTTTATATAGCCTTCTGTAAACAAGATGAAACACCTAATCTATTGGTAATATTTTCATCTTTCGACATTGGGAAATTGTACATAGATAAATATCCCCACAATCGACAAATTTCCTTATATAATAAAAGAAGAGATTAATAGAAACAGGAGGGGTCGAATGGTAAGCAAAAGAGAAAAAGAACAAATTAATCGAGAACTACGAGCAGGAAAAAAGGAGCAAGCAAGTGCAACAATGGAGATAAATAACAGAAGGGGGATTCGTTTTCCCTCATTTGGTTTATATAAAGTAAAGAGAAGGCTAAATAAAAAAATCATGCTTTTTTTAAGTATTTTAATCATACTTTTAATAGTTGGGATAGTTGGATTGTGGAAAATTGCTTTTCCGAAAGAGCCTGTTGTAAAAACAGGAGCGTATTTAGAACAGATGAAAGATTTATCGACATTAGCCACTTCTCAAGCCTTTGTAAAAACGATCTTAGAAAAAGAAGATAATGAGATTTTTGGAAAAGAGATTGAGACAAATATTCCTGGAACAAAAAGAAAGATATTGTTAGTTGTACCGGGAACACTTACAGCAGGAGTCGATTTATCAAAATTAACGGAAGACCAACTTAAAATCAACGAAGAAGAAAAATCGATCACCATTTTATTACCTAAAGCAGCTTTTCTTCAAGATCCTGCTATTAATTTTGATGAAGTAGAGACTTATTCTGTTTCTGGAATTTTTAGAGGAGATGTGGAATGGGAAGAAGCCTATAGTTTAATGGATGAAGCAAAGGAAGTCATGAAGGAAGAAGCAATAGACCAAGGTATTTTAGTGAAAGCGGAGGAAAATGCTGAAAAAATATTGAAGGAATTCTATGGAAGACTAGATTATTCTGTTCAAGTAAGCTTTGAAGGGGAATAAAGGAGGGAGACGGGATGGCTACATCCTGGGAACAGCTATTAGAAAAGGAGCGCCAAAAGGATTACTTTATCCAATTAGAAGCATTCTTAGAAAAGGAATATAGTGAATTCACTATTTATCCAAAAAAGGAAGACATCTTTAATAGTTTATCATACACAACTTATGAAAAGGTGAAAGTAGTCATTTTAGGACAGGATCCTTATCACGGTCCAAATCAGGCACATGGATTAAGCTTTTCTGTTAAGCCAGAAGTGAAAATACCGCCATCCTTAAAAAATATTTATAAGGAGCTATATCATGATTTGGGCTGTCCGATTCCAAATCATGGCTATTTAAAAAGCTGGGCCGAGCAAGGGGTACTATTGCTAAATACGGTTTTAACGGTTCGCACAGGTCAAGCTAATTCTCATCGTGGAAAAGGGTGGGAAAAATTTACAGATCAAGTGATACACATGTTGAATGAGAGAGAGGAGCCAGTCATTTTCGTGTTATGGGGTAATCCAGCTCAAAAAAAACTTGCTCTCATCAACCAAGAAAAGCATGGCATTATCTTATCAACACATCCAAGTCCCCTTTCAGCCCATCGAGGGTTTTTAGGAAGCAGGCCGTTTTCTACCATTAATAGAATGCTTGAAAATAGAGGGAAGACTCCTATTAATTGGTGCATAGATGATTTTTTAGTAAAAGAATAATATAATAAAGGAAATATATAGGCTGTGGATTATAGCACTAGCTTTCAAAAAAAGCTAAAAAAGCCCAAACAAAGAAAGTATGCGGATTTTTGTTGGCTACTTCGTTTTCTGGTTTATTTTAAAGCTGGGATACTTATGTCCCAGCCTCTGCTTGTGTTTTTCTTTAATGGATTAAGAAAGGGTATGGAATGGAAAAGAATAAGGTAAATTGTTATAAATGTAAGTTCTACTATGTAACATGGGATAGTCAGTTCCCTAAAGGATGTAAGGCGTTTCAATTTAAAGGAAGAACGATGCCTTCCGTTGAAGTAAAGAGAGCATCTGGACAAGAGTGCCTTCGTTTCCAGGCAAAAGGAGGGATGAAATGAATATATCTGTACAGCAATTGTTAGCTAAAATAGAGGATCAGTTACTAGAAGCAAAGACAAGCGATTCGGATGCAAGAATAAGGGAAAGAGTTTACGCTATTAAATCCTTATGCGAATTAGTACTTGAACAAGAGGGGAAAGAAAGCATAACCTACCAGCACCCTGTGCAAAAGCCATCCTTCCAAGCTATGCAAGCACCATTAACCATTCCAAAACAACAACCGATACAGACACAAACAAATAAAATAAAGATGGCTGAAGGAAATAGCGATTCTTTATTTGATTTTTAGATCGGATAGTTTTGTAAATGAAGGAATTTCATGATACCAATAATCTGCAAGAAAAAGGAGATAAAAATGAAAACTTTTATCATTATTGGAGCCATCAATGCATTATTGTCCGTTGGTTTAGGAGCCTTTGGTGCCCATGGTCTAGAAGGTAGAATTCCAGATAAATATTTGGAAACATGGAAAACGGGAGTAACATATCAAATGTTCCATAGTACAGGCTTAATACTAATTGGCTTGCTCTTAGGGAAGTTTCCAGCAAGCAGCTTGTTAAACTGGGCAGGGTGGCTAATGTTTATTGGCATTATTCTATTTGCAGGAAGCCTATACATATTGGCAGTTACCCAGATCAAAGTACTAGGAGCTATTACACCAATAGGTGGCGTAGCATTTTTGACCGCGTGGCTATTAGTTATTATCGCTGTATGGAAGTGGATGTAAGAAGATAAATAAAAAAGGATAGGTGAGCAGAAGATAAAATGTTCTTACCTATCCTTTTTTTCTTGATTGAAGGATAAAATTTTTAGTAGAGAGGATGCTCTTGAAACAAATGATTAAAAAATTTACGGAAATAAGCAAAAAAATGAAAGGCTTTATTAGTATCGTTTTACTTACCTTTATAGGCTCGATTATTTTTGTTCATAATAACTACTCTTTTTATGAAAGGCCTATAGTGGAAGTAGTAAAAACGGAACTACTAAACCAAGCTGAAATAAAGGATCATGTAAATAATAAAGATAAATTATTTACACAGCAGATTATTGGAGAAGTAAAAAACGGAGAGGAAAAAGGGAAGCAAATATACCTAACGAATGAATTTACTTCCTCCAAGGCTAATAATGATGAATATCATATTGGAAGCGAGTTATTCGTTCATATCGATTCCGAGGTAAGAGAATGGATACCTCAAAGGAAGTGTTGACGATGTAAAACGGGATAAATATTTGTTGATGATTACGTGGGTTTTTATTTTTTCCTTATTATTTGTAGGTAAATGGCAAGGACTGTTTTCTCTGTTTAGTTTAGTCATTAATGCCATTATATTATCGATTGCATTGGATGTTTATGTAAACACTTCAGAGAAAAGTCTCCTTATAATTTGTAGTATCAGTGTTATTATATTTACGATTATTTCTCTTATACTCGTAAGTGGACGAAATGAAAAAACATATGCAGCGATTATAGCAACCTTATTAGGTACTTTTCTTTCTTTAGCCATTACTTACTTCGTTTTATGGGTAACTTCAGAAAAAGGTCTTCGCTATGAGGAGCTACAATTTATTACTCGTCCTTATAAATTGGTTTTTCTAGCGGGATTATTTCTTGGGTCGCTCGGTGCTGTGATGGACGTAGCTATTACGATGTCTTCTTCCATATTTGGATTATATGAAAAGAATAACAATATATCAGTTAAAGCGCTAATAACATCAGGAAGAGAGATTGGAAAAGATATAATGGGAACCATGACGAATATTTTGCTCTTTGCCTATATTAGTGGAACAATACCAATGCTTATCCTTTATTTTAAAAATGCGTCGCCATTAGGTTTTACACTCTCGATGAATCTATCATTAGAATTGGCACGAGCGCTAGCTGGCGGTATAGGAATTGTGTTAACGATTCCGATAGGTTTATATATAACTATTTTTTTCGTTAACAGAAAGCGAGCAAGCGAATGAATGTATTAGTGGTGCTAGGTATTATTTTATTTATCTTAATGAGCATTATAGGTGGAACGAAGGGAGTAAATTCGTTTTTTGCACTATTCTTTAACTTTAGTGTGGTTATTATTATTACGATTTTCATGACTAACCCAAGCATAAATCCGATTATCCTAACCTTATTTGCAAGTATAGTAATTAGCTGTATCAACCTATTTTATATTAATGGAGTGAATATCAAAACAAAGACGGCATTCTTATCCACCATGATTACGATTATTCTTCTGCTCGTGTTTATTCTCTACCTATCGAATAAAGCAATGATTCAGGGATTTGGGGTCGAAGAATTAGAAGAACTTAGTATGTTTTCCTTTACTATCAGTGTAGATTTTATTAAAATTGGCACTTCTGTAATTATCATGAGTACAATTGGTGCCATTACAGACACAGCCATGGCCATCTCATCGCCAATGCGTGAAATTCATTTTCACAATCCTCATATTAGTAGAGGGGAATTATACAGGGCTGGATTAAGTATTGGCAAAGATATTCTAGGAACAAGTACAAATACATTATTTTTCGCTTTCTTTGGCGGATATATTGCCCTGCTAATTTGGTTTAAGGACTTATCCTATTCAATAGGAGAAATCATCAATTCAAAAATATTCAGTGCAGAAATGATTACAATTCTGAGTGCAGGAACTGGTGTTACACTTGTCATTCCTATTACTGCATGGATAACTGCTTACTTTTTGGTGAAGCATAAAATATCTAAATAGCTTGTATAACGTAAAAAAGGGACTTTTTCCATTCCCTTTTTTATAAGCTGAAAGTATTATAAAACAAAAAAGTACACCACTATATAAGTGATGCACTAATAATATTTTAATAACATAGGCGCTTTTGACTTATCTAGGCGGATATGTAGTTAGATTTGGTGCTGCAACGCCATACGGATATTCATACTCAATTTCTTCGTCAAATGTAACGTAATCCACATATAGCATTGGAATTAAATAGCGAGTTCCTGTTTGTGGATCACTTAAGATAAGATGATCTCGCCCTGCAGCTTCAATAATGCCTTTAAAGATTTTTGCATTCCATTCTCTGTTGTTTTCAAATGTTGCATATACAGTTGCTATTTTCCCTTTGTTTAGGCGTAAAATATTCTCAATATAAGACGCTTCAATTGGCAGCTGTCCTGGCAAGGTAGTAGGTGTTGCACTTGGTGTAGGTGCAGGAGTAGGTGTAGGTACTCCTTGCTGAATCGGTGCTTGTGGCTGATACATTTGCTGATTCCCGTAGGTAGGAATTTGTCCGGGGAAATTCCCGTAGCCCTGCGGATAACCATAGTTTCCATAATTAGATTGACTCATTTTCATCCCTCCATTGTCTTTTATCCAATCTTCACAACATACTTCCAAGCATCGAAGTTGACCATAAAATGTAGAAATTAGAAGTAGACGGTGAATGTTAATTCATTCATAGGTCATCGCTCACTATTTCATCCTATGAGGAAACAGAATAAGTTATGACAAGGAGTTGCAATTTAAATAGAAGAGGTTATTAAGAAGGACTAGGTGAGGAACGTATATTGCCTTTAAGAGGCTTCAAGCAATATGAATTTTAACAATTGCTTAAGGTATATGATATATAGAATGTAGGTTTAAGAAAGCTATATGCGTTAAAAAAGGAGCGTTCTCTAAAAGTTTTGCTCCGTCATAGATTAAAAACTATACAAAGTTAAATTCTTTTAGAGAACTACTCCCATTTATTCATTTACATGTAGATAGTCTGTTATTGCCTCTTGTTTAAGAATGGTTCCTACAAAGAAAGAGCCGAATTCACCATAGCGAGCGCTCACTTCATCAAAACGCATTTCATATACTAGTTTTTTGAATTGAAGAACATCATCAGAAAATAATGTTACTCCCCACTCATAATCATCAAAGCCAACAGATCCCGTAATAATCTGTTTTACTTTCCCAGCATATTGTCTACCAATCATCCCATGGCTACGCATTAAGTCTTTACGATTTTCCATCGGAAGCATATACCAGTTGTCTTCCCCTTGACGACGCTTATCCATTGGATAGAAGCATACATAATTGGATGTCGGAAGGATAGGGTATAATCTTGCTTTCACATATGGATTTTCATACGGGTCTTTATCAGAATCCGATGGTAGATAATTGCTTAATTCTACAACAGACACATAGGAATGAGCTGGAATTGTAAATTCAGCTAGCTTTGTTTTGTTGAATTCTGTTTCTAGTTGCTGTAATTCTTCCATAGTTGGGCGCAGAATCATCATCATAAAGTCTGCTTTTTGTCCAACGATTGTATATAGGGCATGGCTGCCGCTAGTATTTTCCTGAACAACGTTCCATTTTTCCAAGAGTCCTTGAAATTCGTTGATTGCTGCTTGTCTCTCTTCATCAGGTAACATTTTCCAGGTTGTCCAATCTACAGTTCGGAAGTCATGAAGACAATACCAGCCATCTAATGTTTTTGCCGCTTCACTCATTTATATGTTCACTCCTTATTTAATAACGTTTATATGATTTTAACTATATCATAGTTTCTCCAGATACAAACGGAATAAACCTTGAGTAAATTGTGAACAAATTGTGACTGATATAAAAAGAAGTTTGAAATAGCACAATAAAGTATAAGGAAGATAATTATAGGGAAATATCAGATTGTATAAAGGGAGCATTTCATCCATATTTACTTTTATCTCATATGTATGAGGAACGTGAACTAATCGTGTTTTTGGGGGATAAAATTAGAAAAAAGTAAGGAATATTCCTTGAATTTTTACCATGGTAGAGTATCCTAATAAGTGTACATAAAAAGGAGGAAGAAATTTAATGAGTGATTTATTTACAAGTTTAAAAGAAAAAGTAACTGGTCAAAACGTGAAGATTGTTTTCCCAGAAGCATTAGATGAAAGAATTTTAAAAGCTGCTGGTCGTTTAGCAGAAGATAAAATTTTAATTCCTGTTTTAATTGGTGACATAGAAGAAGTTCAAGCTAAAGCAAACAATCTAGGTGTTTCTTTAGAAAACGCTGAAATTTATGATCCAAAGAAATATGCTCAGTTCGATGCACTTGTTGCTTCTTTTGTAGAAAGACGTAAAGGAAAAGTAACAGAAGAAGATGCTCGTAAAATCCTATTAGATGAAAACTATTTTGGAACAATGCTTGTATATGCTAACCAAGCAGATGGTTTAGTAAGTGGCGCGATTCATTCAACAGCTGATACTGTTCGTCCAGCTTTACAAATCATTAAAACAAAACAAGGCGTGAAAAAGACTTCTGGTGTATTCATCATGGTTCGCGAAGACGAGAAATACGTATTTGCTGATTGTGCAATCAATATTACTCCAGATAGACAAGACCTTGCGGAAATTGCTGTGGAAAGTGCAAAGACAGCAAGAATGTTTGACATTGATCCACGTGTTGCGATGTTAAGCTTCTCTACAAAAGGATCTGCAAAATCACCAGAAACAGAAAAAGTAGAAGGTGCTTTAGCGGAGGCTAAATTAAGAGATCCATTATTAGTTATTGATGGTGAATTCCAATTTGATGCTGCATTTGTTCCGTCTGTAGCAAAACAAAAAGCTCCAGATTCTCCAATACAAGGGGATGCAAATGTATTTGTATTCCCAAGCTTAGAAGCTGGAAATATTGGCTATAAAATTGCACAGAGACTAGGTAACTTTGAAGCAGTTGGACCAATTCTTCAAGGACTAAATGCTCCTGTAAACGACCTTTCTCGTGGATGTAACGAAGAAGATGTTTATAAATTAGCTCTAATTACAGCAGGTCAAAGCTTAACGAAGTAATTTTTTAAGAAGGGCGTCTCCTTAAAGTTAGGGAGGCGTCTTTTTTGAGTTTCGCTATTTATCCCTCCCCTTATCCCACTTATGCAGAAGGATCATTATAAAATTTTAAAAAGGAATAATTAATAAAGAGTAGCAACTATGCTTTAAAAAGCTGATATTATTTAAAATAAACATTACCCATAAATAGAGAATCATAAGGAAATTAAGGAAGGGAGTTATAAGATTTATGGAAATAAGATGGAAAAGGGAAGACGTTGTTTTTGAAACATTATGGGAATCAGAAGTGTGGGCAGATTCAATAGCTAATGAGATTTATGGAAGAACTATTGATGGATATATAACTCTTGATTATAAAATAGCTTATGCTCTTTCTTTTTTCTTAGGATCCGTTCCTCATTTTGTTGTACATACCGAAAAAAAGGTATTAGACAATGTTTTTATATACAAAGTTTGGGTAACCCCTGGGCCAAACTAAATGAAAGTCTATCAATTTTTTTACTATTGGAGTGAAGATTTTTCTTCTAGGTTTATTTATAACTGAATTTGTTTATACTGTTTTTTTGAAAATAAACGGAAAAATTCCGTTTAAATGGGGAAATATCCATACTTCCTTAAAAATAAGGGACATTTTTTCGTTTATCGTATCCAAATCTTTGAATTTTGTCTTATTTAGAGCAGTTATTCGGAATATCTCCGCTTATATCTGCTGATTATGCTCGCTCTATATACATTAGCCGGAAATTCTCCGCCTATTTTTTTCATATTACAAGAAAATAAATAATAACAGAGCCTTCTTTTAAAAAAATAGTATGAAAATTACCAACAAAAACGAGAAGATATCTTTTGAAATAGCTCTAATTTCGTTATAATAAATCATTGTGAATGAATAATAAGACTATATCTTTAAAAAAGAGAATAGATGGTTGTTTAAACAAAAAGGAGCTAAGTGATGGTCGGCAATACTAGTTTGTTAAAACAGGATAAATGGAGAATCATCGATCAGTCCACAACAGGTTTACATGTATCAGCACTGCATTCATTTGGAATGGATGATACTTTATGTTCTTCTGTTGGAAGCGGGATAGTACCTGCTACTGCAAGAACTTGGGTACATGATCGGACGATTGTATTAGGGATACAGGATACGAGGCTACCTCATTTAAAAGATGCGTTAGCTTTTTTAAAAGAACAGGGCTACCAATATATTGTTCGTAATTCAGGTGGTTTAGCTGTTGTTTTAGATAAAGACGTGCTAAACATATCTCTTATTCTTCCAGAGCAGGAGAAACGAATTGATATTAACAGTGGCTATGAAACGATGTTCGAATTGATTCAATATATGTTTCAGGATTATGGCAAATGCATGGAAGCAAAGGAAATTGTGGGTTCCTATTGTCCAGGAAGCTATGATTTAAGCATAGATGGCAAAAAGTTTGCGGGAATTTCACAGAGACGCTTAAGAAGCGGAGTAGCTGTTCAAATTTATCTTTGCGTAAATGGAAGTGGGCAGGAAAGAGCGGACATCATCAAACAATTCTATTCTTCTGGTCTACAAGGAGAAACGACAAAGTTTGAATATCCAGAAATAAATCCTGAAGTAATGGCATCTTTAGCAGAATTGTTAGGAGTGTCTTTAACAGTCGATCAAGTGATGACTAAATTGCTACTCGCTTTAAAAGATCATGCCGAGTTTTTATTTGCAGATCAATTACAGGAAGAGGAACTACCGCTATTTGAATCCTATTATAATCGAGTTGTGGAAAGAAACGAGAAAATCATGCAGGCATTTCGATAAAATCAAAAAGAGGATAAGGAAGGGAATTTTAGTGAAAATATCCCTTTCCTTATCCTCTATTTATAATCGAGAATTTGTTGCCATCTCCTATTTCTCTCTTTTTTACCCAGTCCCATTCCGCTTTATAATCAATCCAGCTCTGGCGCCTATCAGCTAGCAAACTTCGGTCTCCTCCCTACGATAAGTCAACATCGACTCACTAGCGTTCGTCGTGTTTCCTTTATCTCAGTCGAAGCCCTCCAGTTTGTACGCTGATAAGCAAGGCGCCTCCGCTTTTTAATCAATCCAGCTCCAAGGGACCAACGGCTGATGGGCTTCTCACCATTTCCCTACGATAAGTCAACATCGGTTCACTAGCGTTCACCGTGTTTCCTTTATCTCAGGAAATGCTGCTCCACCCCACACGCCGCTAAACGGTCCCATTCCGCTTTATGATCAATCCAGCTCTGGCGCCTATCAGCTAGCAAACTTCGGTCTCCTCCCTACGATAAGTCAACATCGACTCACTAGCGTTCGTCGTGTTTCCTTTATCTCAGTCGAAGCCCTCCAGTTTGTACGCTGATAAGCAAGGCGCCTCCGCTTTTTAATCAATCCAGCTCCAAGGGACCAACGGCTGATGGGCTTCTCACCATTTCCCTACGATAAGTCAACATCGGTTCACTAGCGTTCACCGTGTTTCCTTTATCTCAGGAAATGCTGCTCCACCCCACACGCCGCTAAACGGTCCCATTCCGCTTTATGATCAATCCAGCTCTGGCGCCTATCAGCTAGCAAACTTCAGTCTCCTCCCTACGATAAGTCAACATCGACTCACTAGCGTTCGTCGTGTTTCCTTTATCTCAGTCGAAGCCCTCCAGTTTGTACGCTGATAAGCAAGGCGCCTCCGCTTTTTAATTACTCTGCGACTTTTTCGAGGTTTCCGTTTCTGTCCATTTTAAATTTGGTTGGGCGCTCGTCTTCTTCTAGTACTACTAGTTTTCGGGCTCTGTTCATGATTTTCATGAGTGTTTCGTAATCTTCTTGCATTGTTTCTGAGTTATTTTCGATTTGATGTAGTTTTTCTTCTAATTCTTTGTTCCGGCTTCTAATTGTGTCCATTTCTCTTTTTAAACGCTCATTCTCGCTTTTTAAGATTTCTAGCTGTATAGGGGCATTGCGGAAATTTTGTAAGTAGGAAAGAACAGTGTCAAAATTTAGTGTACCAGCTTGGCTATGGTTTCCTGCTGGATAGGCAGGCGCTTTTTTTGTTTCGTATACTGGAATTTGCTGTACTTCTTCCTCTGTTTCCTCTTCTGATTGATAGTTTACAAGCTCTTCTTCTTGTTGACTAGTAACATTTGTATCTAATGTTTCTGTTGTAAATAATGTATCCATAGCATCCATATCCACGTCCATCGAGCCCATTTCTAAGCTTGGGGAAGCAGTAAGAGCTTCGAGATCATCCACTGTTGGTACTGGTGGTGAATATAATAGTTTCTTCTTTCCACCTTGATCTTTTCCTAAAATTCGTTGTCGTTGCTTACGTTGCTTTTTGGCAAGCTGAAGTGCCTTTTCATATTGATGGCGAACGACTGCGTTCCAGCGGAATCCACATGCTGCTGACGTTCTATTTAATTTATCCCCAACTTCTTCAAAGGCGTTTAGCTGTGTGCTTCCTTCTCTAACATGTCTTAAAACCGTTTCTGCTAATAAAAGATCATTTTCTTCAGACCATGCGTCTTGTCTAACTTTCATTTCTAACCCAACTCCCAACTTAATCACGATAAATAAATATTTCTAGTTTCATCATTTCCAGAAAAGTATTTGTTTATACAAAAGAAATACAAGGATAGTAGATTTTTTTATAGTTTAGGAAAAATACAAATAAAGAGGATAAAAAAACAGTCGGCCATCAAGCCAACTGTTTTGAATAAAATATTTACGCTCGCTTCTCAACTAAGGCTCCTTCATTTTGAATGAAGAAGGCAGAAATAAAGGCAAATATACTTACAATAAATCCAAAGAGGAAGAGATGGTGAATACCCTCCATAAAGGTGGAGCCACTATTTAATAAGGAGCCCATAATAGTAACACCAATCGCGGTTCCCATGTTTCTGCAGAACATAAAGAAAGAGGTGGATATTCCTTTTTCATGGTTTCCAACTAATGCTTGAGAGCCGATAACACCAACAGTACTTAGCAAGCCAAATGCTAGTCCCTGAATAATCATTAGGATAAAAACATACCAGAACCCATTTGACTCATTTAATAATACTAATAAAATTCCTGAAAGCAAAAGCAACGTATTTCCGATTATTAATAGAATGCGATAGCCATATTTTAATATCCATTTACCAGCTGGAACCGACATAGCCATCCATCCAATCGACATACCAAGGAGAGAAACACCGCTCCATAAAACAGAGAGCCCTGCCTGATTTTGCAGGAATAAAGGAATATAGCTTGATGTTCCAAACAAAGCTAATGTTCCTACAAATCCGTTAAGAAAAATCCAGGTGATGGTTTTACTCCTAAAAATGGATAATGGAACAATTGGTGAAGCATGTCTTTTTTCGAAAAAATAAAATGTGATTAATAGAAGTATACCAACTATAGCAAAAATAAAAAGATAACTTTCTAGCACGGTAACTAGTAATACACAAGTTATTCCGATTCCAAATAGTGCTGCGCCAATATAATCAACCTGTGCCTTTTTAGGCTGATAGACTTCTTTATATGGAATCAACGTAAGTAGAGCAATAATACAAACTGGTAAATTAATATAAAAAATCCATCTCCAACTCAAAAATTCTACAAAAAGAGAACCGAGTGTAGGGGCCAATACAGCAGATAATGCCCACATGCCAGTAAACAACGCCTGGATTTTCCCTCTTTTTTCAATAGAAAAAAGGTCTCCAGCAATGATTGCAGGAAATGGCATCATGAATCCAGCACCCATTCCTTGCAACGCTCTAAAAATGACTAGCTGAGGCATAGTTGCTGCGATTCCGCATAAGAGAGAACCAATTAAAAAGACAATAATGCCAAAAGCAAACAGCTTCTTTCTTCCAAAAAGATCAGAAAGTCTACCGGCAATTGGCGAAAGAATGGTACTTGCTATCATATAAGCAGCAAAAGACCAGGCATATAATTCCGTACCGCCAAGCTCCTCTGCAATAATAGGCATGGTTGTGTTCATTATGGTCGTATCAATAGAGGCAATCAGCATAGCAAGAACAATGCTGCACATTACTAATATTCTACTTTTATTCATTTCAAAACCTCCCTATATTTCAAGAGAAAATTATAACGTATATTTCCTAAATAATATAGAGAAGGGAAGTGGTTTTAATTTTCGAATAAAAAAATAAGATCTAATAGTCAAGAGATACAAAGCGTAACCGTGCAGTTTTGTTAATAATTCGTCACTTTTTTACAATCTTTTGCATCTTGCATTGCAAGTTCAGAAGGGGTAAAATACCATATAGTAATGAGTGAGAATGTTGTCGATTTGATTGTCGATCACTTTTTTTGAGCATTTATAGAAAGGGTTGTCCAAATGGCAAACGAATTTCGTGTTTGCGACGATTGTCAGGCAGTGAATTTAAAAACGTTAGTACCACGTTTAAAGCAAATAGATCCAGAGGCAAAAATAGATATAGGCTGTCAATCCTATTGCGGACCTGGTCGCAAAAAAACATTTGCTTTTGTCAATAATCGTCCACTAGCTGCATTAACAGAAGAAGAGTTAATGGATAAAATCAATGCGAAGTTAAAAAAATAATAGAAACCTGTCTATTATTTTAACTTTCGATAGCAACAAACTTTACGAACATAGCCTTGTAAAACCAGAGGAGTTTCCACTAGATAGTTATTTTATGGAGAAAAAGATTATTTTTCCCTTTTTAAAATGCTTAAACGGAACCCTCTTTTTCTATCTTTAGAATATGGAGTGTACTCTAAATTACTAGAATAAATAAAAAATAGTCAATAGAACGAAAGAGAGTGAAGAAAGATGCCATATTCGACGGATAAGCTAAACGAAGAAAAAGTATTTAAAGATCCAGTCCATCGCTATATACATGTGCGCGATCGAGTAATATGGGATTTAATAGGAACAAAAGAGTTTCAGCGCCTGCGAAGAATTAAACAGTTGGGCACGACTTATCTTACCTTTCATGGTGCGGAACATAGTAGATTTAACCACTCTCTAGGAGTATATGAAATTGTTAGAAGAATAATCGATGATGTCTTTGAAGGCAGAGAAGAGTGGAATAATAACCAAAGATTGCTTTCTTTATGTGCTGCCCTCTTGCATGATTTAGGACACGGACCTTTTTCTCATTCATTTGAAAAAGTGTTTGATCTTGATCATGAAGAATTTACGCGTAGGATTATTCTTGGCAAGACAGAAGTAAATAAAGTTTTAACAAAAGTGGAAAAGGATTTTCCAAAAAAGGTTGCCGAAGTAATTGCAAAGACCTCGAAAGAAAAACTAGTAGTCAGTTTAATCTCCAGTCAAATTGACGCAGATCGCATGGATTATTTACTAAGGGATGCCTATTTTACAGGGGTTAGCTACGGGAATTTCGATATGGAGCGAATTTTGCGTGTGATGCGTCCCCGTGAAGATCAGGCTGTTATTAAGAAAAGTGGAATGCACGCAGTAGAAGATTATATTATGAGCCGCTATCAAATGTACTGGCAGGTATATTTTCACCCAGTAACAAGAAGTGCGGAAGTAATTCTTACAAAAATTCTACATAGAGCAAAATACTTACACGAGCAGTTCTACCCCTTTAAATATCACCCAATTCATTTTTACTCACTCTTTGAAGAAGAGACATCTTTAGAAGACTATTTGAAATTGGATGAAGCTATTATTCTCTATTATTTCCAAATGTGGCAAGAGGAAGATGATGTCATTTTAAAGGATCTTTGCCGCAGGTTTATGAATCGAAATCTTTTTAAATATGTAGAGTTTGATCCAGCTAAAGAGTATAAAAAACTTCAGGAACTATCTGGTTTATTTCAAAAAGCAGGGTTAGATCCAGAGTATTATTTGGTTGTGGATTCCTCTTCCGATCTTCCTTATGACTTTTACAGGCCAGGTGAGGAAGAAGAGCGGTTACCGATCCATCTCTTGATGAAAAATGGAGAAATCAGAGAGCTTTCCAGAGAATCAGAAATAGTCGATAGTATTTCTGGAAAAAGAAGAACAGATCATAAGCTGTATTTTCCAAAGGATATTCTGAAGGATGACAGTTCCAAAGGGAAAGTCAAAAATCAAATTCGTCAATTGTTAGATATTCAATAGATGCGTGTTTTAGGATTAAATGGAGTAGGAGATGACCCAATTTGTTAAAAGATCATGCCAAAGTAATGAAAGCAATTGCTGCATCGGGCGAAATTATTGGAAGAAAAAAGCTACAAAAAATGATATATATTGCGAAAAAGCTTGATTTTCCTTTTCATGAAAAATATCAATTTCACTTTTTCGGTCCTTATTCAGAAGAACTAACCTTGCGAGTAGAAGAATTATGTAATATGGGATTTTTAAATGAAGTAAAAGAAAAAAAAGGCGGATATTTCCAATATCGCTATACACTCACAGATAATGGTAAAGAATTTCTTACCCTTAATGAAGTAGAGATGCCAAACTTATCTCCTTGTCTAGAGGATATGAATGGCCAAAACTCAAGATTTCTTGAGCTTGTTTCCACCGTTCTATTTTTCGATACTTTATCGAAGGAAGAGGTAAAGGAAAAAGTTTTTACTTTAAAAGCAAAGCAAAAATATACAGAAGAAGAAATTGAGATAGCTTACGCATATATTGACAGTTTAAAAGAAAAAACGATTCATTAAATAAAAAGGCCGTCGAAAGCAAATTATTTCATTGCTTTTTGACGGCCTTTTTTAAGGTGATTGTTATTATTGATCACTTAGGCGCTTGCCAGCTACTGCATAATGGTTTGTTGGCATTTCCTCAATAAAGACAACAACTTTTTCTTTTGATGCACCTGTCGTCTCCACTACTGCTTCTGTTACTTTCTCTACTAGATTTCTTTTTTGATCCTCTGTTCTACCTTCTAGCATCTTTACAGTTACATAGGGCATGGTTAAAATCCTCCTTGGTTTTTGATTGTAGTTTTTCATATTTTTTGGAAAAGTGCAAGTCTCTACTAAAAAATGGTAGGTAAAATAGAGGCTACTTCACTTGATTTTTTCATAGGAGAAAGTATGAGTAAAATGTTTGTGGGTAGAAAATAATTTACCCTCTGGGTTTGGTTGGTGGTCGTTAGACCGCCAACCAAACGCAAGCGCGGTAGTATGAGCAAAAATAAAGAAAAAGGGACTTTCTTTTTGTATAGTAGTGTTTGCGGACAAAACATACAAAAGGAGAAAGTCCCTATGAAACAAAATACCATAAAACTACCTACATTAAAAGAAATAGAAAGTGATTTATTTAAAACATTACAGGAAACTTTTTCGGAAGTTCTCGAGGAGCTGTTAACTGGGTATGACAGAGAAATAGCTGAACAACGAGATAAAGGAAGATATCAACTCAAAGATAAGAGAGCGATTCAGATGGACACCTTATTTGGATCTGTTTCAATTAAGCGAAATTACTATTGGGATCGTATCGGCAACAAATATGTCTATTTATTAGATCAATATTTACAGTTTGAGGGCGGTAAAGGATTTAGTCCAGTTGTGGAAGAAATGGCGATGGAATTGGCGGTTACTGGGCCATCATACAGACATGCATCTTCTACGTTAGAAAAATTACTTGGATACTCTGTAGCTAGTCATGAAGCGATTCGTCAACATTTATTACAAACAGAAGTTGTACCGAGCTTGCCAATCGAACCAAAAAGAAAGGTATTATTTATCGAAGTAGATGGCTTATTTATTAAACGGCAAGGTGGTAAGAAGCGCGGACGAGAAGAAAAGATCGCAGCTATCCATGAAGGTTGGTCTATGAATGGAAAGAGAGCCAGTCTTGTGGGAAAACGGCATTTTATTCATAAAGCAGAAGCACCTTTCTGGGAAGAGTTAGAACAATTTTTAATGGATACGTATCATTACGATCCAACTACTCATCTTTTAGCTATCAATGGGGACGGAGCTAGTTGGATAACTGCGTGCAGAGAGTATTTTCAAAAGAAAGCTTTTTTCACGATAGACAGATTCCACGTAGCTCGAGAAATCCAACGTATTTTTAAAGAACATCCTAGATATAAAGCGATACGAAAAAAGCTAGCTAAGTATGATGGAGAGGGATTATTAGTAGAGTTAAATAGTGCAGTGGCGACCCTGGATACAGAGAAAAAAGAAGAACGATTAGAAGCATTAATTAACCAGCTTTCTCCATATCCCGAGGCACTTGGAGACTATAGAATTTGGTTACAGGAACAAGGAATAGATACGAGTGATATGCGTCCGATGGGCAGCGCAGAAGGAACCATGAGTGTGTTTGCCAAGCGTCTGAAAAACGGAAGGGCATGGAGTGAAAAAGGAATAGATGCATTTATTCGATTCATGGTTGGCTTAAAAGATGGATTAGATATTAAAACACTGATCGGAACAATGACGAAACGATTGGAAGAGAAGGAATCAAATCATATAAAACCAAAATACTACCGTGAAAAACTAACCAAAACAGCAGGACAGGCAACAAGACAAAACATTGCCTATTTGAGTCAAACAACAGGAAAGCCACTATATCATGCGTTAAAAGCATTACAAGGATTTTAAAAAGGATTGTCGACGTTTAACTGTAAACTGTATTCTAAAAGGTTATGGATTTTAACAACATAGAAAACGCAGAGTGGATTGGAGCGAAAGGCACTTGACTCCTGCGGGACATAGAGGAAAGGTCGAGACCCCACAGCCGGAACGGCGAGGAGGCTCGACTTCCTCCCCGCGGAAAGCAAGTGCCTGTAGCGGAAAGGAACGGTCTATTGATCCCAAAAAATTTTACGAAAACAGCCTGACTATAAATAGAGTAAGTATAGAAAGCGTTAACAATAGAGATAGCAAACACACTGAAAAAGAGAGAAATTCCGACGATAAAAAATTTCTCCCACAAATACTTGACTCAAACTAGGAGAAAGAATATTTTCCTTTCCAATTTATAATCATGTATAATTTTAAAAGGAAACATAGAGAGAAAAGAGACGTTTTCCATTGAACTCAGTATAGAGGGGAGCTAATCATTTGTTATTTTCGCAAAATTTGGCGGATTTGCCTTATATTGTTATATCTATTGTAATAGGTTTTACCATCCATGAATTTGCACATGCATTTGTAGCCTATAAATTTGGCGATCCAACAGCTCAAAAGCAAGGAAGGCTGACATTAAATCCCATCGTTCATATTGACCTAATTGGTGCAATTTTTATTTTGCTCGCAGGATTTGGATGGGCGAAACCAGTACCGGTTAATCGTCATTACTTTAAACGACCTAAGCTAGCTGGAGTATTGGTATCATTAGCAGGGCCTTTTAGTAACTTAATACTAGCTTTTCTTGGCTTTATCATTATTGCAATCTTAATAAAGTTAAATGTACCTATAGGAAGCAACTTTGATTTATATCCGTTTTTTCAAATTTTTATTTATATGAATTTATTACTCTTTGCATTTAATTTAATCCCTCTACCACCACTTGATGGTTACCGAATTATTGAAGATTTGGTTTCCTCTCGAGTGAGAGCGCAAATGTCAAAATATGAGGTATATGGTTCTATTTTATTTATTGTATTAATTGTTACAGGATTATCGAGCTATACGATATTCCCATGGATTGAGTTTGTACGAATCTTTTTTCTCAATCTGTTTAATCAATTATTATTTTAATCGCTCTTTTTCACAGAATGAAAAAGAGACGTTTTTTATACACCAGAATTTATTGACCTCAAAAGGAGAACGAAAACATAGCAGCTAATAAATTTGCAGGAGGAGTATGAAAAGTGGAAGGAAAAAAGAAAAAGACAATAGGTTTTAATATTATTAAAAATGACCCGACCGATGGGCATAAAGGCTTTGGAATTGGCAGTCTTAGTTTAGAAAATGTCTCTCCTGTTATTATTGATGTGGAAGAAGGAGAAGCAATCGTCGATATCGGTGCAATGCACGCAAGAAGTGCAGTAGAGCGTGGTATCAAATTTTTGAAAACGAAAGAAGAAGTTCCAAATGGTAAGCCTTATTGGCTAGTGTGGGTAACGATTGACCGCAAGCAAGAAGGACCATATTATGCTGGGGTGACAGCGTGTGAAATGACAGTAGACCGTTCCATTCGCAGAGGGTATAAGTCACTTCCAGAACATGTGAACAAGATGGATAAAAGTATGAAAAGACATATTATGGTCGATCATATGGATGATAAGTCCAAAAAGGTGCTTGCTGATTTCTTAAAAAAACATGATCAGCAACTATGGGATAATTCTTTAGACCAATTGAAAAAGGATTTAGCAGATTAATTTTTTGAAAATGTTGACAATGGAAAAGAAAAATGGATAAACTAAAAGGGAGTAAAAATAAAAAGCCCTTTTAAGGAGATTGTTTTATGAGTGTGAGTGTTCTTAACTAACCGTTAATTTTATACGGCCTTGAATTTTGTTAAAAAATCGGACTTATACCGGTTTATTTAGCATGCAAATTTCAAGGAAGGTTAAGAATAAGCCTCATAGCAAGCAATAGATGGTATAAGCTATGGCATATTTGTCATAGCTTTTTTACTTTATTGCGAAGGATTTCCTCATGCCGCTTAAAGCGGATAGGTCTACCCCTGAAAAAAGCCAGTGAGCGTTTGTTCATGCTGGCTTTTTTTATTTGGCTGTGGTCGATCGCCAACAAACTTTACGAAAAAAGTCATTTATTTAAAGAAAACAGGAGGTTATAAAAATGAATCAGCAGACATTTGAAGTACTAGGATTTCATAGGATTTTAGAGGAAATAGAAACTTTTGCGAAAACTAATTTAGCGAAAGAAACAATCCAGAAAATTCGCCCAATGCAGGATATAAGAAGAATGGAACAATCGTTAAAAGAAATAGAAGAGGCCATGAAAATATTAGAAATATCAAGCAGTGTGCCCATTCATACACTAGATGAAATGTCCCTTTATCTTAATCAGGCGAAGAAAGGAATCTATATTCGAGCAGATCAATTCCCGTTTATCATTTCCTTTTTAGAGCATTGTACAAAGCTAAAGCAGTTTATGCGTGATAAAGAATATGTCGCGCCGAATGTCTCTCTTTACGTTCAATCCATCCCTGATGTTCGAGAGCTTACAGAAGAAATAGCGAGATGCATTAGACACGGGAATGTCGATGACTATGCCTCCGGTGACTTAGCATATTTAAGAAGACAGCTGTCTATCTTAACAGACAGAGTAAAAGAAAAAGCAAATCAACTTGTGAAATCCAAAAAATATGCAGGCTATCTGCAAGATAAAATAGTATCAGAACGTAGTGGTCATCTAACTCTATCCGTAAAAAGAGAATATCGTACGAAAATCCAAGGTAGTGTATTGGATACCTCAGCATCAGGAGCAACACTTTTTATCGAACCACTCGAATTAGCAGATATGCAAGCAGAAATCGAAACATTGAAACTTTCAGAAGAGTATGAGGTTGAGCGGATTTTATATGAATTAACGGAAAGACTTTTAGGCGAGGAAAAGGCAATTCAATTAGCCATCGAAACAATGCATTATTATGATGTTTTATTTGCGAAAGCAAAATATAGCAGATCCATTGAAGCAAAGTCACCTGTTTTAACAGAAGACTATACGATTCATTTAAAAGAAGCCCGCCATCCAATGCTTGGTGAGAAGGCTGTTCCTTTAACCATCTCATTTGGAGAAGAGCATCGGGCATTAGTAATAACCGGTCCGAATACAGGGGGAAAAACGGTAACATTGAAAACGATTGGTTTATTGACAATGATGGCTCAGTCAGGTTTACTTATTCCTGCAAAAGAAGGCAGTAAAATAGCGGTCTTTCAGCATATATTTGTGGATATTGGCGACGGACAAAGCATTGAACAAAATTTAAGTACGTTTAGTTCCAGACTAGTGAATATTATTGATATTTTAAGAACGACCAATGATCGCTCTCTTGTATTACTTGATGAGCTGGGATCAGGTACAGATCCTGGAGAAGGGATGGCACTGGCGATTGTTATTTTGGAACAGCTTTATCAAAAAGGGGCAACATTATTTGCCACAACTCATTATAGTGAAATGAAAGAATTTGCAGATCAAACAGAAGGTTTTTTAAATGGAACGATGGAATTTGATATCGATACTCTGCGACCGACGTATAAGCTATTATTGGGGCAAAGCGGAAGAAGCCAAGCATTTGAAATTGCAAGCAAACTAGGTTTACACCCTAAACTTATTGAAAAGGCCCATGAAATAACCTATAAAACACATCGGAATTTTCAACAGGAACAACGGTTAGACGATGCGGATTATAAACAGCAAATCGTTGTTAATAAATACGCTCGAAATACATTGGGGAAGAAAACGGTTGATATCCCTCTTTCTCAGGAGCCGATTTTTGAACAAGGAGATAATGTAATTCTTACAGAGACCATGGAGATGGGAATTGTTTACAAAGGGCCAGATGCACAAGGAAGATATGTAGTACAGGTTCGCCAGGAAAAAAGAACAGTTAACCAAAAACGATTAAAGCTATATATAAAAGGAACAGAGCTCTATCCGGAAGATTATGATTTTGATATTCTTTTTAAATCAAAAGAATATCGAAAAATAAGCAAACAGCAAAAAAGAAAATATGTGGAAGACGTATGGCTGGAGGAGGAATAAGAGGGAGATTGAGTTAAATTGTCTGAAAGGCAGTTTTGGCAAAAAGAAGACTGTAGAGATGATAGAGAAGGTAAGTCTATGCCTGCCGAAGCGAGAAAAGGGAAAACGGGGTAACAGAGAAGTCACATCTAAGCCCATCAAAGCAAGAAAAATCCCGCTAAGGTAATACTGAGAAGTCTCACTATATTATTAATATGAACAAAAAGAAGCTGGGACAAAACTAAATAACTAATCTTTAAAGACGAACAATCTTTAATTTATCGCTTAAATAAAGCTACTTTCTCATGATGGTTATCTATGTTTTTAAATCTAGATAAGTGTAAAAACTAAGTCGTTCCATTGCGCTACGGACGCTCGATGCGCCGGGGAGGAAGCTAAGCCTCCTCGCTGCGAGGGCACTGAAAAACCGATGATTTTTAAATCCTAAAAATCATCGGTAAATCTGTTTTCTAGTTTTTTATGTCTTATTTCCACATATCTCCATATATGAAAGGTGAATTTCCTAAATCCTTCAATTCCTCCCCTTATTTTTCGTTCATTAACTTTAGAATTCTTTTTAAATTCACCGCAAATATGGTGGTGGCCCCTTGAATCTGCATACCAAATAAACCCGAGGAAGTTGCTTTTTTCAACCCGTGTCTGTTCTTTAATTCATTATTTTTCGCTTCTATTTTATATCGTTCTTTTGCCATTTTTTTGAATTCTTCTGTCTTTTGGAATGCCTCTTGTTCCAAATGAGTATTGGATTTAATCGTAACGGAAAACGACTTTGTTTTCGCTCCTTCTTTATAACACCCATTTTTAAATGGACAAACTTTACACTTCTCAACATCAAAAAAATATTTTAGTTGCGGATTTCTGTTTTCATCTTTTTCTCGTTTCTTTTTTCCTTTTTTAATGGCTAAGTGACCAGCGGGACAGGCATACATATCGGCATCTTTGTTAAATTCAAATCCCGTCTTACGATGAGGTTGTCCATTGGTTATTACTGGGTGTAATTTTGAAACAAGCTGCATGTTATTTTCCTTGGTATATTCTAAATTTTCTTTTGCAGAATATGCTGTATCTCCTAAGATAGTTTCTACCTTCATTCCTGCTTCATTTGTCTTTTCCACTAGCTCTTTTAAATACTTTCCATCTCCTTGTTCTCCAGAGGTAATAACAGCGGCAGTCACAATACGTTCATCAGACATGGCAATATGCGTTTTATAGCCGTGAAAGGCATGGTCAGCGGATTTATAACCTGTTCTCGCATCTTCATCACTGGAATAAGACGACTGTTCCTGGAAATCTTCTATTATTTCCTTTAATCCATTTACTTTTTCACGTACAGCTGGAATGTGTACGACCTTTGCCTCCTGTTCTATTACTTCTACTAATGCGGAACAATAGGCAAGCTCCTTTTCTACTTCATTCGAAGTAGGTTTGGCCGGAAATTTTTCCTTTATCGATTCATCGAACGAATAAATTAACTTTCGTACTTTTTTGGCTTTCTCTTGTAAATATTCTTTCGGTGATTTATTTCGATAACGGGAAAGGGTATGGGTGGCGTCTACGATAATCGTTTTACTCGTGATTATCTTCTTTTCCACTGCGATTTCTACTGTTTTCCCAATTAATAAGTCTAATAAAGCAATATCTTGAAGCCGCATTCTCCGAAATTTCGTTAGGGAGCTTGGATTGATCACTGGATCTTCTGGAGCCATATCTAAAAAATATTTAAAGGACATATCATACTTAGAACGTTCCACCACATCGATATCGGATAAATCAAAGATTACCTTTAAGAGTAGGTATTTAAACATACGGATTGGTGGGATAGCGTTTCTTCCATTATCCAAACAATACTTGGATGTTAGTTCCTCCAGGATAAAGGAAAAGTCAACCAAATCATTTATTTGGCGAAGCATGTTATCTTTCGGAACAACTAAATCGTAGATAAACATATATGGACTTAAGTTTAATGTCTCTTGTTTTTCAAGCATAAAATACTCCCCACCAACGTTTTTTTCCATTATATAAGAAAAAGGGGGAATATGGGGAGAAATTCCGCATATCCCCCCTTTTTTTGGGAGTTTTTCCAAATTAAATAAGAATTTATTTATTTGAAAGCGAATATTAAGTTGGTTTGGAGAGGTGACCGCTTGACTCCTATGGGAGCAGCGAGAAAGTCCGAGACCCTGCAGGAGCGTAGCGACGAAGCGGCTCGGCGCTCGCCCCATGGAAAGCAAGTGGTCACCTCGGAAAACAATTTACACATCTAAGTTTAAAAGGCGGTTACGACCAATCATCAATAGCTATCAGTTTTTCAGTGGTCTCCTCGCTGCGCTGCGGGGTCTCAGCCTTTCCTCTATTTCCCGCAGGAGTCGAGCGTCCTCCGCTCCATTTCACTTCGTTTTTAAACCTTTTTCTAAAAAACAAACACGAACTATAATATAATTAAATTACATTATAGTTCGTGTTTGTTGTTGATTGAAATACTTATGTCCCAGCCTCTTTTCAAACTTTATTCCTACCAAGGCAGAATCCGTTTATACCAGGGCACTTTTTCTTTTGTTTTTTCATTGTTTGCTGGTTTATCACTAGAATCGTCTTTTGGTAAATCAGCGCAATATTCTGTTGGAACAGTTTCTTTTGTAAAATACATCATTCTTTTTGTTTCACAGGCATCTGTTGCAAGTTTTCCGCTCTTAGGATCGATGTACACTCCAACAGTACCTTTTGTAGGAATAAAGCCCTTGATTGGTTCCTCTTTTAAGCTTTGTTCCATAAATTGCACCCACACTTTTTTGGCATAGGTTTTATCAGCAGTTAACGTAATTGGTTCCCCTTGATCATAACCAGTCCAAACAGCTGACACTAGTTGTGGGGTATAACCAATCATCCAGCTGTCTGATTCAGTAGAACCAGATTTGCCGGCATAAATTCTTGTTATCTCATTTTTAACAGTACTTCCTGTTACAGATGCATAGCCATTCAGATTAGGATCAAACATGCCTGTCATCATTTGGTTCATCACGAACGTTAAGTCCGTGTCTAAAACCTTTTCCTTCTTCGCCTTCTGTTCATAAAGTATCTGCCCGTCATTTGTCTCGATTTTTGTAATGAAAACTGGAGAAACACTATTTCCTCCGTTTGCAAACATACTATAAGCATTTGTCATATCGATTACGCGAACATTGGATGTTCCAAGAGCGAGAGACGGTACCTCCTGTAAATCGGTTGTAAGTCCGAATTTTTCTCCTGTTTTTACTAATGTATCTTGACCTAAAAATAGATGGGTTTTAACCGCATAAACATTATCGGAAACCGCTAGCGCTTGGGCCATTGTTATATTGCCATCTGCATATTTATTATTAAAATTATGCGGAGTATACGGATCCCTTCCATCATCAAAACGGAAGGTTGTTTTCTCGCTGCTCATCATCGTAACAGGAGTAAAGCCGTGTTCAAGTGCTGCATAATATAATAAAGGCTTTATCGTAGAGCCAGGTTGACGAGTCGCTTGAATGGCTCTATTAAAAGGGCTTTGTTCATAATCTCTGCCACCAACCATTGCTTTAACAAACCCAGTAGATGGATCCATGGCAACAAAGCCTATTTGTATATCGCTATCCTTATCTATCGTGTGGCTAATTGTTTCCTCTGCAATTTTTTGCTGTTCCGTATTCAAGGTTGTATACACCCTTAAGCCACCTAATTCGATCGTTTTGTCATCCAAGTGAAGCTGGTTTTTAAGAATGTTTTTAACGGCATCTTGAAAATAAGGAGCTGTTTCCATACTAGCATTTGGAAACTTTCCTACGAGAGAGAGCTCTTCATTAAAAGCGATTGTTTTATCCTCTACTGTTATATAGTCATTTTCAATTAAAGAATTTAGGATGATACCTTGTCTTTTCTTCGCATTTTCCATTGATGCAAAAGGGGAATAAAGACTTGGTCCCTTTGGTATTCCAGCAAGCATGGTTGCTTCAGCTAACGTAAGCTCTGATGCTTCTTTTCCAAAGTAATATTGACTTGCTGCCTCTGCTCCATAAGCTCCATGGCCATAGTAGATTGTATTTAGATATCCTTCAAGAATTTCATCCTTTGTATAAAATATTTCTAGACGGAGGGTGTAAAAAGCTTCCGCAATTTTTCGCGTCCATGTCTTTTCATGCTCTAAAAATAAGTTTCGGGCGTATTGCTGAGTAATCGTGCTTGCCCCTTGTACCTTTGCCATTGCCTTAATATCAGCTAAAATTGCTCCACCAATCCGTTTATAATCAAAACCATGATGGGAATAAAAATTCTTATCTTCAATAGAAACAGTAGCATCCACTAAATAGGGACTAATATCATCAATGGACACCCAATATCTTTTTTGCCCATTACTGGTTTCTCCAATAATACTGCCGTTATCTGAGTAATAAATGGTAGATTGAGAAACGGCTAGAGGAGGAGGTCCTAATGTACGAGCATATACATATATACCAATAAAAATGATGCTTGCGGTTATCATGAAAAGGAGCCCTAATATGATGAATAAGCGTAAATACTTACCAGAGTTCTTTAATTTATTTACAATGACCTCCAAGTGCATGACACCTCCTTAGGTTGATCTTCCTTCTTTTTTTATCGTTTTCCACGAATCAATAAATAGATAGCACTAGTATGTGGTAAAGATTGGTGTTTTAAACATTTTTATCATGGAATATAAAAAAATTTCTTTGCATTTTTGTAAATATCCACTATACTTTTTTCGTGTTTGTTATTTGTTTGATTGGGAAGTATAAAAAGAAGGTTGTTTTCATAAAAAGTGTTTTTTAAAGGTATGCCTTACTAGTCTTTAGTTGGTTGGAGCAGAGGTTATTGACTCCTGTGAAAAAGCAGTATGGGCCATAATTGGAATGAATCACAAAAGACAATGAATCTTCTAGATTATAAGTACTTTAACCAATCAAATGAATGGAGGATATGAAAAATGGGAATTTGGTTTACGGAGAAGCAGACAGATCATTTTGGTATCACGATGAAAATCAAACGTACATTACATACAGAACAGACACCGTTTCAAAAGCTAGATATGGTAGAAACAGAAGAGTGGGGGAATATGCTGCTATTAGATGATATGGTAATGACATCTGTTAAAGATGAATTTGTTTATCATGAAATGGTAGCCCATATTCCGTTATTTACACATCCAAACCCTGAGAAAGTTCTCGTTGTTGGTGGCGGTGATGGCGGTGTCATTCGAGAAGTTTTAAAACATCCAAGTGTCAAAAAGGCGACGCTTGTTGATATTGATGGTAAAGTAATTGAATATAGTAAGAAGTTTTTACCAGAAATAGCAGGGAAGTTGGATGACCCGCGCGTAGATGTCCAAGTAGGCGATGGATTTATGCATATTGCCAAAAGTGAGAAGGAATATGATGTGATTATGGTCGATTCCACCGAACCAGTAGGGCCAGCTGTTAACCTCTTTACAAAAGGTTTCTATGCAGGGATAGCGAAAGCATTAAAGGATGATGGTCTTTTCGTTGCTCAAAGCGACAACCCATGGTTTAAAGGAGATTTAATTCGTTCTGTACAAAGAGATGTAAAAGAAAATTTTCCAATAACCAGATTATATATCGCCAATATTCCAACATATCCAAGTGGCATGTGGGCGTTCACGATTGGTTCCAAGAAATATGATCCATTACAGGTACCAGAGAGTCGTTTCCATTCTATAGAAACAAAATATTATACAAAAGAACTACACAAAGCAGCCTTCATTTTGCCAAAATTCGTTCAGGATCTTTGTGAGTAGGGGACAGCAGCTTATTGTTCGAGTTGTCTGGGAATAGAAAAAGGAGTGATTACTAATGCGTTTTGATGAATCGTATTCAGGAAATGTATTTATTAAAAGTTATCCAAATTATGAAGAAAGCCAAGTAGTATTATACGGAATGCCAATGGATTGGACTGTTAGCTTCCGTCCAGGTTCACGTTTTGGTCCTGCGAGAATTCGAGAGGTGTCTGTTGGGTTAGAAGAGTACAGCCCCTATTTAGATAGAGAGCTAGATGAAGTAAAATACTTTGACGCAGGTGATATCCCGCTTCCATTCGGAAATCCGCAACGAAGCTTAGATATGATTGAAGAATTTGTGGACAAAGTAATCGGAGATAATAAATTCCCACTTGGAATGGGTGGAGAGCATTTAGTATCTTGGGGTGTATTCCAAGCGATGTATAAAAAATATCCAGATTTAGCAATCATACATATGGATGCTCATACAGATCTTCGCGATGAATATGAAGGAGAGCCACTTTCCCACTCTACACCAATCAAAAAGGTAGCCAATCTAATTGGTCCAAAAAACGTTTATTCCTTTGGTATTCGTTCAGGAATGAAAGAAGAGTTCCAATGGGCAAAAGAAGTAGGAATGCATATTTCGAAGTTTGAAGTATTAGAGCCATTAAAAGAAATCCTGCCAACACTTGCTGGCAGACCAGTATATGTAACGATAGATATTGATGTTTTAGATCCAGCACATGCACCAGGTACTGGTACAGTAGATGCAGGTGGAATCACTTCTAAAGAATTACTAGCGTCTATTCATGAAATTGCTCGTTCTAATGTTCAAGTAGTTGGAGCAGATTTAGTAGAAGTAGCGCCAATCTATGATCCATCTGAGCAAACAGCCAATACAGCAAGTAAATTAATCCGTGAAATGCTTTTAGGATTTGTAAAATAAGAAATCTTACACAGTAGCCGAACCTAAATCAAGGGAAAGCTAACTGCTTAAAATGAGGCCGGGACATAAGTATTCCAGCCCAGGTGAAAGCCAAACAATTACACGAAATTTCGTATGATTGTTTGGCTTTTTAATTAGCTTTTTAAAAAGCTGTTTCAGTTGGATCACCCGCAGCCTGAATACACTCCGCTTTCCGTGGGGCTCACGCTGAGCCGCGGTCTGCCTTTGGCCTGCAGGGTCTCAGGCTGTCTCGCTAATCCCACAGGAGTCTACGTGTATTCAGGCTGCTTCATATCTCCTACTAATTTATTTTTATTAAAAAAACAATATTTTTTTAGGAAATTGCCTTTAATAACGGAGTGGAATGGAGCGGAAAACACTCGACTCCTGCGGGAAATAGAGGAAAGGCTGAGACCCCACAGGCGAAGCCGAGGAGGCTCAGCTTCCTCCCCGCGGAAAGCGAGTGTTTGTAGCGCAATGGAACAAAATAGTTTATACACCTGACTATATTTAAAACATAAATAACCATTGTATAAAAGGAACCTTTATTTAAGCGCTAAATTAGAGATTTTTCATCTTTACAGATTGGCTATTTAGTTTTTTTTCAGCCTCTTTTTTATCTCCTCTACCATATAAATCACAACAATATCCCTCTAAACATTTCCAACGTAAAATCAGATTTGATATGTTAAGATATAGAAAAATTGAAAGGTTTAAGCAACTTTTAGAGGGGATGAATCTGGAAAGATAGATTAGAACATAGCATCATTTTGATAAAGCGAGGGAATAAAATGGGAAAGAAGATTTTTGTTCTATTAATTGGAGTATTGATTTTATTTACAGGATTTCACACGGCAAATACTGCCCAAGCTGCCAGCAAAAAAACGAAATATGTCACAGCAAGCACGCTTAATATAAGAAGTGGAGCAAGTACCTCGCACAAAGTAGTCACGATGGTAAAGAAAAATCAAGCAGTGACAGTGACACAAACAAAAGGTTCTTGGGATAAGGTGACCGTAGGAAAGAAAACGGGATGGGCGTCCAATAAATATTTAACAACAAAGAAGCCGGTAGCAAAAGCAACAACTGCAACGAAAACAATGTATGTGACAGCAAGTACATTAAATGTGAGAAGTGGTGCAGGTACTAAGTACAAAATAGTTACGACAGTTAAAAAGAATCAATCATTAAAAGTAACCCAAACAAAAGGAACGTGGAGCAAAGTAACGGTTGGAAAGAAAACCGGTTGGGTATCAAGTAAATACCTAACAACGAAAAAACCAGCAGCTCCCAAAAATTTAGCTGCAGGTTTAAAAACAGTAGGGAAAAACAAGCAATTGATTCTTGTCACATCAAATGGCTATAATACATCCACTGCTGAAATTCGTACATTTGAAAAGAATGCTAAAGGGGAATGGGTTCCAGTTTTAACTATGGCTGGACATATTGGTAAACTTGGCATCACCTCTGATATGAAGGAAGGCGGAAAAAAATCACCTATAGGGAAATTTACAATCGGAACTGCCTTTGGAACAGCAAAGAGCCCTGGAACCAAATTACCATATCGGAAAATTACTAATGATGATGTGTGGGTAGATGATCCAAAATCGAAGCTATATAATACATGGCAATCAAAAAAGAAAACAAAGGGTCAGTGGAAGAGCGCAGAAAACATGAATGTACCAGCCTATAAATATGGATTTGTTATAAACTATAATACCAAACGTATTCCGAATAAAGGCAGCGCAATCTTCTTCCACATTGCAAATAGCTATACCCTCGGATGCACAGCAACTTCCGAAGCGAACGTTGTGAAGATTCTTAAATGGTTAGATCCTTCGAAAAATCCAGTAATTATTCAAACACCGATTCAAGAGTTAAACAAATATTAAAAGAAGAAACCTACAGGACTCCCTGTAGGTTTTTTAGTTGTAGTTCTTAAACATTTGACGGTATGAGTAAAATGTTTGTGGGTAGAAAATAATTTACCCTCTGGGTTTGGTTGGTGGTCGTTAGACCGCCAACCAAACGCAAGCGCGGTAGTATGAGCAAAAATAAAGAAAAAGGGACTTTCTTTTTGTATAGTAGTGTTTGCGGACAAAACATACAAAAGGAGAAAGTCCCTATGAAACAAAATACCATAAAACTACCTACATTAAAAGAAATAGAAAGTGATTTATTTAAAACATTACAGGAAACTTTTTCGGAAGTTCTCGAGGAGCTGTTAACTGGGTATGACAGAGAAATAGCTGAACAACGAGATAAAGGAAGATATCAACTCAAAGATAAGAGAGCGATTCAGATGGACACCTTATTTGGATCTGTTTCAATTAAGCGAAATTACTATTGGGATCGTATCGGCAACAAATATGTCTATTTATTAGATCAATATTTACAGTTTGAGGGCGGTAAAGGATTTAGTCCAGTTGTGGAAGAAATGGCGATGGAATTGGCGGTTACTGGGCCATCATACAGACATGCATCTTCTACGTTAGAAAAATTACTTGGATACTCTGTAGCTAGTCATGAAGCGATTCGTCAACATTTATTACAAACAGAAGTTGTACCGAGCTTGCCAATCGAACCAAAAAGAAAGGTATTATTTATCGAAGTAGATGGCTTATTTATTAAACGGCAAGGTGGTAAGAAGCGCGGACGAGAAGAAAAGATCGCAGCTATCCATGAAGGTTGGTCTATGAATGGAAAGAGAGCCAGTCTTGTGGGAAAACGGCATTTTATTCATAAAGCAGAAGCACCTTTCTGGGAAGAGTTAGAACAATTTTTAATGGATACGTATCATTACGATCCAACTACTCATCTTTTAGCTATCAATGGGGACGGAGCTAGTTGGATAACTGCGTGCAGAGAGTATTTTCAAAAGAAAGCTTTTTTCACGATAGACAGATTCCACGTAGCTCGAGAAATCCAACGTATTTTTAAAGAACATCCTAGATATAAAGCGATACGAAAAAAGCTAGCTAAGTATGATGGAGAGGGATTATTAGTAGAGTTAAATAGTGCAGTGGCGACCCTGGATACAGAGAAAAAAGAAGAACGATTAGAAGCATTAATTAACCAGCTTTCTCCATATCCCGAGGCACTTGGAGACTATAGAATTTGGTTACAGGAACAAGGAATAGATACGAGTGATATGCGTCCGATGGGCAGCGCAGAAGGAACCATGAGTGTGTTTGCCAAGCGTCTGAAAAACGGAAGGGCATGGAGTGAAAAAGGAATAGATGCATTTATTCGATTCATGGTTGGCTTAAAAGATGGATTAGATATTAAAACACTGATCGGAACAATGACGAAACGATTGGAAGAGAAGGAATCAAATCATATAAAACCAAAATACTACCGTGAAAAACTAACCAAAACAGCAGGACAGGCAACAAGACAAAACATTGCCTATTTGAGTCAAACAACAGGAAAGCCACTATATCATGCGTTAAAAGCATTACAAGGATTTTAAAAAGGATTGTCGACGTTTAACTGTAAACTGTATTCTAAAAGGTTATGGATTTTAACAACATAGAAAACGCAGAGTGGATTGGAGCGAAAGGCACTTGACTCCTGCGGGACATAGAGGAAAGGTCGAGACCCCACAGCCGGAACGGCGAGGAGGCTCGACTTCCTCCCCGCGGAAAGCAAGTGCCTGTAGCGGAAAGGAACGGTCTATTGATCCCAAAAAATTTTACGAAAACAGCCTGACTATAAATAGAGTAAGTATAGAAAGCGTTAACAATAGAGATAGCAAACACACTGAAAAAGAGAGAAATTCCGACGATAAAAAATTTCTCCCACAAATACTTGACTCAAACCATTTGACGAACCATCTTGCACTTCCCCTATAAAAAATTTATACTTATAAAGTTACACAGTAAATGAAAAGGAAGTGTTGTCGTTGTCTCAAACATCAGCGCAACAGGTGCCTGTAAAATTACAAGTTACAACACATATATATAATGGGAAAAATAAAGAAAGTATTGAGTGGATTGGGTTTGGTCGATACTTAGAAAAAGATACTAATAAGTATATAAAATATGAAGAAATCATAGAAGAAGGCACCATAAAAACAATTATTAAAGTTACCGAAAAGGAAGGTTTAATCCTTCGAAGCGGGGCAGTGAAAATGCGCCTGCCTTTTCTGATTAATAAACAAAAAATTGGCAGCTACGAAAGTCCGTACGGTGTCTTTCAAATAGTAACAGATACAAAGAGGCTTGCGTTAGAAGTAGAAGAGCAAGCAACAACAGGATCATTAGATATTTTATATGATTTAAAAATGCAAGGCAGCAATAATGGAACCTATCATATGACAATTTCGTTTAAGGAGGAGACAGAGTAAGAATGAATATTGTAGATCAAATAAAGGACAATTTGAAAGAAGAAATTAAACAAAGTGTGATAAAAGCCGGCTTAGCAACAGAAGAACAAATTCCAGAGGTAATATTGGAATTACCAAAAGAAAAAGCACATGGTGATTATTCTACGAATATGGCGATGCAATTAGCAAGAGTGGCTAAAAAGGCACCAAGAATGATTGCAGAGGCTATTATTGAGAACTTTGATCAAACAAAAGCTTCTATTAAAAAAGTAGAAATTGCAGGACCTGGTTTTATCAATTTTTATATGGATAACAGTTACCTAACAGATTTAATCCCAACTATTCTTCAAGCTGGAGAGCAGTATGGACAGACTACTGTCGGAAATAAAGAAAAAGTACAAGTGGAGTTTGTTTCTGCAAATCCAACTGGAGATCTTCATTTAGGACATGCTCGCGGGGCAGCAGTAGGAGATTCTCTTTCTAATATTTTAGATAAAGCGGGTTATGATGTATCAAGAGAATACTATATTAATGATGCTGGTAACCAAATTAACAACCTAGCATTATCTGTAGAAGCACGCTATTTCCAAGCGTTAGGTATAGAAAAAGACATGCCGGAAGATGGCTATCATGGTGCAGACATAATTGGAATCGGAAAAAAACTAGCAGAGGAATTTGGCGATAAGTATGTAAATGTTTCAGAACAGGAACGTTTTGACTTTTTCCGTGATTATGGTCTGAAGTATGAAATGGCTAAATTAAAGCAGGATTTAGAAGATTTCCGTGTGAAGTTCGATGTATGGTTCTCTGAAACTTCTCTTTATCAAAATGGAAAAATCGATGTAGCGCTAAACGCATTAAAAGAAAATGGTTATATTTTTGAACAAGATGGAGCTACTTGGTTACGTTCAACTGATTTTGGTGATGACAAAGACCGAGTACTTATCAAAAATGATGGTTCTTATACGTATCTATTACCAGATATTGCTTATCACAAGGATAAGCTAGAAAGAGGATTTGAAAAGCTTATTAATGTTTGGGGAGCAGACCATCACGGCTATATTCCACGTATGAGAGCAGCTATTCAAGCATTAGGCTATAACAAAGAAGCCTTAGAAGTGGAAATTATTCAGCTTGTTCATCTTTACAAAGACGGCGAAAAAATGAAGATGAGTAAACGTACTGGAAAAGCTGTTACGATGAGAGATTTAGTAGAAGAAGTAGGCCTAGATGCAACTCGTTACTTCTTTGCTATGAGAAGTGCTGACACGCATTTAGATTTTGATTTAGATCTTGCTGTGTCACAATCCAATGAAAACCCAGTTTACTATGCACAATATGCACATGCACGTATTTCAAGTATCCTTAGACAAGGAAAGGAACAAGGAATCGAGCTTGCTGATGAACTAAATGTAGCGTTAATCACTGCAGAAAAAGAATTTGACTTATTGAAAAAACTAGGAGAATTCCCACAAGCAGTAGGAGAAGCGGCATTAAAGAGAATGCCACACCGTATTACAAATTACATTTACGATTTAGCATCCACTTTCCACAGCTTCTATAACGCGGAGAAAGTATTAGACGCTGACAATCTAGAAAGAACAAAAGCACGCTTAGCATTAATCCAAGCAACACAAATAACATTAAGAAACGCCCTTGCCCTAATCGGCGTATCCGCACCAGAAAAAATGTAATGAGACTGGGACAAAAGTGTTCCAGGCATAGATACACCCGAACAACCACAATTGCATATGGTTGTTCGGGTGTTTATTAGTTTTATAAAAGGCTGTTTCAGTACAGTTAGTGTTAATATCCGCAGCCTGAATACACTTCGCTTTCCATGGGGCGAGCGCCAAGCCGCTTCGTCGCTACGCTCCTGCAGGGTCTCGGACTTTCTCGCAGCTCCCATAGGAGTCTACGTGTATTCAGGCTGCTCCATTTTTCTTACTAATTTATTTTTTCTTGGCAAAAAATAAGTTTTTGGGAAATTTCCTTTAAAAACGTAATGGAACGAAATTAGTTTTTAGACTTGACTATATTTAAAGACATAGATTACCAATATAGGAAAGGAACCTTTATTTAAGATCTAAATTAGAGATTGTTCGTTTTTACCGATTAATTATTTGCTTATGTCCCAACCTCATCCTTATTCAAGTGAAAATACCCCTTAATTAATAACCCATTTATCCTTCATAAACAGCATTCTTCCAATCAAAAACGCAATAATGATAAACAATAAATTAGATCCCAACGTAATCAGGATATGCTGATAGATAATCTCACCGAATATTAATTCCTTTAAAATACTGAATACATTAATAACAGGTATAGCAAAATGATTAAAGGTTAGTTCATTTAAACCCGTAGTAGATAAAAACATCATTGGAAAAACAGTCAGCATCAGTATTGGCGTACTGTAGCTCTGAGCTTCTTTAATTGATTTACCAATAATGCTAGTAATCATAAGTAAGGAAGCAATAAGCATCGAGTAAAGAACGGTTATCAAGATAGCAAATACAATAATTAAGGCGAAGTTATCATGAATAGGTACAGCGTTTTTTAAGTTTTCCGTAAAAAAAGCTATCTCCAGAACAACAACAAGTAAGGTAATCAAGCCAGTCAATACTCCGATTGTAGAAATTGTTAACCATTTAGAAATTACTAAAGTAGAGCGTTTTACTGGAGTCATTAATAATGCTTCCATCGTTTTTTTCTCTTTTTCCCCAGCAAAAAGATCTGCTGCAGCTGGAGAAGAACCGACTCCTACAGCCAATGATAGGATCAGTGGGATAAGCATCGCTACTAAATTAATGGTTGGATTCTCTGCTGAAAGCTCTTGCTGTACGATGGAAAATGGTTGAATAACTGAATCTTCTACCCCTAATTTACTTAATCGGTCGGATACCACTGTCTTTTCGTATTCGTTTAAAGCGTTCATAACAATAGAAAGCAAGGCAGAAGAGTTTTCACTAAAGGAATCTCCTATAAGGACTATATTAGTGTTTTCCCCTTGGAGTACCTTTTCTCCAAAATTATTCTCTAAGAGGATTGCTGCTTGTGCATCGCCATCCTTTACTATTGTTTCCGGATCGTCGGAAACAAGTAATTCAATATTTGTGTGAGCTGCTAAATCTGCTTTCATTTCTTCATTTATCGCAGAAGAAATCGCTAGTTGGTAGCTTTCTCCTTCACTGCTAGATACTAGTTTCTCATAAAAAAGAGTTAAGCCAGTCATCATAATAATAGGCAGGAATACGGTTAATAATAATGTTCGTCTATCACGAAATGAATCCTTTAGTTCCTTCAGATATAATTTAAATAACATATTGGTCTCCTCCTCTAACTAGTTTGCTCATAAAGATATAGTTTAGGTCCTTGCTTCCTTCTGCTTTATATAAATCGTCAAGCTTTCCATGATGGACAAGCTCTCCTTTATGAAACATTGCAACACTATCGCATAGCATGGAAACCTCTTCCATAATGTGACTGGAAAACACAATTGTTTTTCCTTCTTTCTTCAATTGATGGACAAGCTGGCGGAATACATTAGAAGAGGTAATATCTAATCCTGTTGTTGGTTCATCAAAAAGAATAATCTCCGGATTGTGAATAATCGTTCGAGCAATCGCCACTTTCTGACGCATCCCTTTGGAAAAACCACCAACCTTGCGATCTAAATAATCTTTCATTCCGAACATTCGCGAAAGCTCATCAATTCTTACCTTTGTTTCATGCTTCCCTAAACCGTATAGATTTGCGAAGTATTCCAAATTCTCTCTAGCAGTTAATCGCTCATAAAGACCTGTTTCTCCACCAAATAGAACACCAATTTTTTGTTTAATTTCCTTTGGATTTTTCGTCGTATCAAAATTATCCACGATAATGGTTCCTTCAGTTGGTTGAAGGAGGGTGGCGATGGATCGTAATAGAGTCGTTTTACCGGCACCATTTTCTCCAAGTAAAGCAATGGTTTCCCCATTTTTTATGGAAAATGACACATGCTTAAGTGCGGTAATGGAAGTTTTTTTATCTTGAAATTTTTTCGTTACTTTTTGAATAGTAATCATGTATTTTTCACCTCATATTGATTTCGTTACATTTATCATATAGGGTGAACAATTCATTTTCTGCCATCCTGTCATGAAAGTGCCGTATCATGTCGTGAAAAGGGAAGGTTTTTCTTTTTTGAACATTTTAGTCTATCAAAAAAGCTATAAACCATCGTTGTGTATATAAATCATGGTAAAATAAAAGGGGAAAAGGGCAATTTCTGCCAATTGAGATTTCTCAGGCATTGGGAAGGGAGAAAGAAAAGTTGAGAGTTGGTTTAGTGGATGATCGTGTTATGGATTTGGATAAATTAATAGGGATTGTTTCCAGTATTCCTGAAATGGAAATCATCTTTTCCACTGTTTCTGCGGAGGAAGCCTATGCAGAGATAAAAAAGGAAAGCATTGATTTATTAATTGCGGATATTGAAATGCCTGGTTTATCAGGGTATGAATTAGCGGACATTATTCATTCTCATGCTTTAAATATTTTGGTCATTTTTGTAACTGGAACTAGTGGATATGCAGTGCATGCATTTGAGCTGAATGTCCATGATTATATAATGAAGCCTTATAATAAAGACCGTCTAACCCAGTCAATACATCGGGCAATTGAAAAGACAAAGTCTACGGAGATTGCAGGAAGACTTTACATTAAACAAAAGAGTGAAATCCACATTATACAAAAGAAGGATATTGTGTTTATTGAAAGGTCGGGAAGATCGACAACTATTTACACAAAATCAGAAACAATAAAAACATATCAGACACTAAATGAGTTAGAAGGAGAGCTGAGGGAAAGAGACTTCATTCGCTCACACCGTTCTTTTATAATCAATATACACTATGTTAAAAATTTCTCTCTTTATGCAAAGAACTCCTATGCCGTAGCATTTGAGGGGCTAGAGGAAAAGGCGATAATCACCAAGGAGAAGGTGGATTTTCTCCAAGCTAATTATTTCTAAGGGGTAATTATGATTAATAATAAACATTTCTATTGGCTAATAATTGCAGTTTATAGTACTATCCATAGCAAAATAATAATGGAGCATATGGGATTTGCTGTGCCATCTTATCTGTTATTTCTCCTTTTTGCTGCAATATGCTTTGTTTTTTCGGTGTATTCACCAATAAATGGTAATGCTAGTCCTTCCAAAATAGAGGCGCTTCTCTGGTTTATCCAGTCATTGATTCTAATTTTACATATACAAGTTGTATTTACATCCTGGAGTATACTTTTTTTCCTTTTGTTTTTATTAATAGAAGTGGCGCGTTTTATGGTAGGTTGGAAAATGATTCATCTTAAACAAGAAAAGGAATCCTATGAGGACGAAATAAAACAATATAATGAGCTTTTTCAAGTAATCCGTAGTGAACGGCATGATTTCCTCAAGCATATCTCAGCCGTGCATTTTATGTTGGAAGAGGAAGGTTCATCAAACGCTAAAGCCTACTTAGATGAGCTTGTTGAAGGGTATGAAGAAACAAATCTATCGATAAAAGGGGAGAATGGGGCAGTAGCCTCGATATTACATAGAGTTTATAAGCAGGCGATACTGGATAATCTCGAATTGAAATACGACTTTGATGTACCTTTATCAACATTACCAATGAAAGAAAAGGATATTGTAAGCTTAGTAGGTAATTTGTTGTTTAATAGCCTAGAGGCAAGTCAGGAATGGGGAAAGAAGCATAACAAAAAGCCGCATATCACCATACGTTTATCAAAACGAAGCGGTCTGTACTTACTTACATGTAAAAATAACTGTTTGCCTATTCCTGCCGCTATTCTAGATTCCATGTTTAAGAAATTTGGACAATCAACGAAGGCAGGAAAGGAAAGAGGGTATGGAACGAAAATCATTCAAACTATCGCAAGCAAGTACCATGGCTATCTGGATTACACCTATAAGGATGAAACATTCACGGTGAAACTAAAAATCCCTGCCATAAAAACCAGCAAAGATGATTAAGGAATCCTCGGATATTTCGAACTAATTTTTCGAATAATAAAGGCATCTACTTTGAAGGGGAGATGCTTGTGAAATTAGTGATATTAGCTTTAGTAACTGGATTTCTAACTGGATTCATTTTTGGTCTTTTGAAACTTCCAATTCCAGCCCCAGGCGCATTTTCGGGTATTGTAGGTATTTTTGGAATATATGCTGGTTACCGTGCGTTTGAATGGATTAGTGTCTTATTTCAAAGATAAGATATCTCAGCTTCCTCTTAAGTAATACTCTAGAGGAAGCATAGGAGCATTTGAGGAAGGTCCCTGTCTGTCAAGGTCCGAATCGTTTAACTTAACTAATCAGTGGGAGACCTCTCCCACTGATTAAAGCTTATAAAAATGGAGCAAAAAGACGGGAAAGCCATTCTTTTAGTGTACTCCATGCAGTTATTTTTTTCAAATCCAAAAGAGATAACTTCTTAGCTTGCTGTAAATCCATCGTTGTTATTTTATTCATTCTTTCAATAAACACAGGGTCATAAATACAGCAGTTTAGCTCGTGGTTCAAAAAGATACTGCGTCTATCAAAATTGGACGAACCAATAATAATAATTTCATCATCGACATTTATTAATTTTCCATGGAAGAACCCATTCGTATATTGAAAAACGCTTGCCTCATTCTTTAATAGTTTACGCAAATAGGGAAAAGCGGCCTCCTTAACAAGCATGTGATCGGCTTTGTTTGGGATAAGGATAGTAAGGCTAACGTTTCTATGTAATGCCCTTAATAATTCCACTGTTATTCGCTGGCTAGGAATGAAGTAAGGGGTAGCAATGAAAAGACTCTTTTTGCTGTTTTTAATCAGATTACATATTATTTCTTCTAAATAAACTCCTTGAGTAGGTATTATTTGATGTCTAGTTTCCCCGTGTTTCTGTTTTGGAAAATATACTCGGTTTTGCAGTAAATTAATTTTAGAGGATTTTAACCAATCAATTAAAAATTCTCGCTGTAAATCATCGACCCCTTCTCCAATCAATTGAAGATGATAGTCACGCCAAGGGCTTAATTTGAAGTTGGCATGAATATAATCTTTTCCGATGTTAAACCCACCCATAAAACCAACTTTGCCATCAATGATAGCGATTTTTCGGTGGTTTCTTACTTGTAAAGAATAAAAGAGATAAGGAAATGTTGGAAGTTGGCAAAAAGCAAATTGAACACCAGCTTGCTTTAAATTTTCTCTGATTTTTTTTCTGATTTTTATACTACCTAACCAATCTAAAATTAGGCGTACTTCCACCCCTTCATTTGCTTTTGCTTTTAAAAGATCTAGAAACTCATTGGAAATGCTGTCTGTTTTAATGGTGTAGAAAAGGATATGGATATGATTGTTCGCCTCTTTAATTGCTTGAAACAGGGCTGGGAAAAGTTCTGTTCCATCTGCATAGATGTGAAAGTCTGTATATCTAAAGGGATGATTTTTCCGTTCTATTTGTTTTTGCTGTGCTCTCTTTCCTAACTGAAAATCAATATAGAGAAGGAAAATAAGTATTGCAATACTGCTTATGATAATCAAGAATGTCTTCATTTATAATTCCCTCCTTAAAAGGATAGTATTGCCGATATCCTATTCCTTTCATACCTTTCCTCTTCCATGTCGATTTTTAAGGGGAATCATTCATATTTTGGAAAATAGCAAATAAATAAAAAAGAAACTTGCGTGTCGCTTCATACAGTCGTTATTCTAAAAGGAGAATAATCTATTATTTTTAGTTAGGGTGGATTAACAGTGCGGAAAATATTGATTTTAATTGGAATACTCCTATATTTAGTTTTGTTTTATATCTTATATAAGCATCAATTAGGTTCTATCGGCTTTTTTCTTTTATCCCTTCTTTTTTTTAAACTCGCTAAAAATAAGCAAGCCAAGCAAAAAAATAATCATAAAAGAGCAGGAAAACTTCTATTTCAAAGAAAAGTTAAATAAACCTTAACTAGAACTAGCATATTCACCTAAAATTTGTTTATAATGGAGAATATGTATTTTTACTATATTAGTTAAGATTGGTCTCATAAGATCAACAAGATGTATAAAAATAATAAACTCCCGAAACGTGAAACTTCCACCTGAATTTTGGTCCAAGCTTTCAGGACGGGGATAAGAGTAGATAAGAAAGGAAGTGCGAAAGAATGAGTGTTGACAAATACACAAAAGAAGAACTAAAAGAAATGGCGCTAATTGATGTAGCATATGAAATTATGAATGGTGGCAAAACACCTTACGCGTTTAATGAACTAATGAATGAAGTAGCGAAATTAGTAGAGTTAACGGAAGAAGAAGTCAATGAAAAAATTGCACAATTCTATACAGATGTTAATATCGATGGTCGCTTTTTATCATTAGGAGACAATCGTTGGGGACTTCGTTTATGGTACCCTGTAGATAAATCAGAAGAAGATGTTGTAACAGTAACAAAACCGAAGAAGAAAAAAGCGAAAAAAGCTGCGGATGATGACTTCGACGATTTTGATAGCATAGATGAAGAAGATGATTTTGATGACTTCGATGCAGATCTGGATGATGAAGAGCTTCTAGATGAAGATGACGATTTAGATGAAGACGAAGACGATGATTTATTAGATGATGACTTATCGGAAAGTGAAGATTTTGATGAAGAAATCGAAGAAGATTATGATGAATTAGATGAAGAAGATGAAGAAGACGAAGACGACGAATTTGATGAAGACGAGGATGAGGATAAATAATTCCCCCTAGTCTTGACATTTACAGTCGTTGCTAGTAAAATCTTTTTTGGGCTCCTTAAAAGAGGAACGAACTTAAATTCGCTAAATACAGCGCTCCCTTACTTGTAGAAAGTAAGTGGAGCGCTTTTTATTTTTTAGTAATGCTGTTTTCTAAAAGATTGTTGTTTTTTCAATAGGAAAAATAAAAAATTTAGAAATATTAAAGCAGCTTAGATATACGTAAACGCCATGAGATAGCAGGCAAAAGTATAAGTTTGCTAAGGAAAGCGTAGCGTATTCGGGCTGCGAGTAATTGCGACAAACTTTACGGAAAACAACCTTTAGTAAAGAAGCAAACAGCAATCGTTTCATACCCCTCAAAAAAATTAGTTAATTCGTCTTAAATAAAGAGGAATTGGAGCAAACTTAAATCAAGGGGGATCATATAATGACAAAATATATTTTTGTAACAGGTGGAGTAGTTTCTTCACTAGGAAAAGGGATTACAGCAGCTTCTCTTGGTCGCTTGCTGAAAAACCGTGGAGTAAGTGTAACCATTCAAAAGTTTGACCCGTATATCAACGTGGACCCAGGTACAATGAGTCCTTATCAGCATGGAGAAGTATTTGTAACAGATGATGGCGCGGAAACGGATTTAGACTTAGGTCACTATGAGCGTTTTATTGATATCAATTTAACAAAATATAACAATGTTACAACAGGGAAAATCTATTCTACTGTATTAAGAAAAGAGCGTAGAGGAGATTATCTTGGCGGAACTGTTCAAGTAATTCCACATATCACAAATGAAATTAAAGAGCGTGTATATAGAGCTGGTCGTGAAACGAATGCAGATGTTGTTATTACAGAAATTGGTGGAACAGTTGGAGATATCGAATCATTACCGTTCTTAGAAGCGATTCGCCAAATTAAAAGTGATATCGGTCGCGATAATGTTATGTATATTCACTGTACATTGGTGCCATACATCAAAGCTGCAGGAGAAATGAAAACAAAACCAACACAACACAGCGTTAAAGAACTGCGTAGTTTGGGGATTCAACCGAATGTTATTGTAGTAAGAACAGAAAAACCTATTTCAGAAGATATGAAAGACAAAATTGCTTTATTCTGTGATATAGACAATAAATCAGTTATTGAGTGCCGTGATGCGGATACACTTTATACGATTCCTTTGGCATTACAAGAGCAAAACCTAGATCAAATTGTATGTGAGCATTTAAAACTTAAGTGCCAAGAAGCAGATATGACAGAATGGATCGAATTAGTTGATCGCGTGCGTAATCTTTCTAAAACAACAAAGATTGCCCTTGTTGGTAAATATGTAGAGCTGCAAGATGCTTATATTTCTGTAGTAGAAGCATTAAAGCATGCAGGTTATGCATTCGATGCGGATATCGATATCGATTGGATTAATGCTGAGCAAGTAACAAAAGAAAATGTGCAAGAATTGCTACAGGACGCAGATGGAATTCTTGTACCTGGTGGATTCGGAGATCGAGGGATTGAAGGGAAGATTTTAGCAACACAATATGCACGTGAACAAAAAGTTCCTTTCTTTGGAATTTGTTTAGGAATGCAGGTTGCGTCTATTGAATTTGCTCGTAATGTTTTAGGTTGGGATGATGCACACTCTTCTGAAATTAACGAAAAGACTACACATCCAGTTATCGACCTTTTACCTGAACAGAAGGATGTAGAGGATTTAGGTGGAACACTTCGCTTAGGATTATATCCATGTAAGCTAAAAGAAGAAACAAGAGCATATGAAGCATATCAAGACGAAGTAATTTACGAGAGACATCGTCATCGTTATGAATTTAATAATCAATATCGTCAAGAGATGGAAAATGCAGGATTTATTTTCTCAGGAACTAGCCCTGATGGCCGTTTAGTAGAAATTGTAGAACTAAAGGATCATCCTTGGTTTGTTGCTTCACAATTCCATCCAGAATTTATTTCTAGACCAACTCGCCCACAACCACTTTTCCGAGAGTTTGTTGGTGCGTCTATTCGCTTAGCGGAAAAATAATAAATTAAATGAATGAAAAAGAGGTTATTCTAGTAAGTGAATAACCTCTTTTTGTGAGTTTTTGTAACATATAATGTTATCTTTCTTCCTATTTATATGTCGTATTCCTTTAAAATTTCATCAGTTGTAAATTTAATGCCGTGATAAATAAAAAGGGCAGCAATCAAGGAAGGATAGCCGTATCGATTTCCTACATCATCAGGCAATAAGCCTTTAGAAAGTTTTAAATCGATTGGGACATCTGCAAAGTCCACTAATGATTCAATTTCCGTATTTGTAATGGAACAAACAGAAATAAAAGAAACTTGAGCATCGTATAAGTTCTTAGCAAAAGTGTTTATCTCTTCCTCCTCATTTGTACGGGAGAAAAGAATGAAACGGTCGTTAGAAGTTATCGTTTCAAGGGAAGCGTTTGTCCATTCCTCTGCATTTGGCATTGGCTCCATTCCTTTAGTAGCTTCTGCTATTACGCCAGCCATTTCCTTTGTTGCATAGAAATAAACTTTTCCGTCACTTACGATAGCTTGTGCTAATAATCTTGAACTGTCTTCGATTGCTTCTTCTTCTTTTTCATGCAATCTTTTAAATAGTCCACTTAATTGAGTGGAAAACATTTTAAGCACGTGGAAAAACCTCCATTGTTATAAAAATTAACAGTAAATCACATTATATAGTAGTTAATTATAATTAAATATATGAAAAAGGTAAAATTTAAGGGAATTAGCAGGAAAAGTTGACCAAATAGTAGAAAGATAACTATGATAAAAACGTGAGCATACATAAAATATCTAGACTTAGAAGGGAAGGTTTAATGATGAAAGGAAAAATACTAATTGTTGATGATCAATTCGGTATAAGAATCCTTTTGAATGAAGTTTTTCAAAAGGAAGGATATAAGACGTTTCAAGCTGCAAATGGAAATCAAGCGTTAGAAATAGTAACAAGTGAATTTCCAGACTTAGTGTTGTTAGATATGAAAATTCCTGGGATGGATGGAATTGAAATATTAAAACGCATGAAGAAGCTTAACCAGGATATTCGTGTTATCATCATGACAGCTTATGGTGAACTAGATATGATTCAGGAAGCAAAAGATCTAGGAGCACTTACTCATTTTGCAAAACCTTTTGATATTGACGATCTCAGAGATGCTGTTAAAAAATATATTAATGTGTAATCTTTCAAAAAATACATATATAATTAAGCGTTTGTTACATATCCCCAAAAAAGAAATGCCAGTAGGAATATAATGATTTTTTGAAAAGTAATCTGTGATATTTTATACAAAGAAAGAAAACCACCAATCGGAAGTTGGGATTAGTGGTTTTTCTATTGATTACTTTAAATGGTAAAGATTCCTTTAGTTTAATGCAAGTGTTTGTCAAAAGACAAAATGAAATTGTGACAAAATAGAAAAAAAAGCTCGAACGATAGCATTTCTTGTTTTATTTTGGTATGATTACAATTGAGTTTAAAAGGAATGATTCGTTTTCGTTTACATGAGGTATTATATACATATTCAACTTTCCTTTGGGAAATTTAATAAAGATTCTCTTGTAACAAAGAACGATCATTAAATAAGGAGGAAGAAATATGCCTTTAGTTTCAATGAAAGACATGTTAAACAAAGCAAAAGCAGAAGGCTATGCTGTTGGACAATTTAACTTAAATAATCTTGAGTTTACTCAAGCAATTCTTCAAGCTGCAGAAGAAGAGAAATCTCCAGTAATTCTTGGGGTTTCTGAAGGTGCAGCACGCTATATGGCTGGTTTCAAAACAGTTGTGAAAATGGTTGAAGGTTTAATCGAAGACTATAATATCACTGTTCCTGTTGCTATTCATTTAGATCACGGTTCAAGCTTCGAAAAATGTAAAGAAGCAATTGATGCTGGTTTTACATCTGTAATGATCGATGCTTCTCACCATTCATTTGATGAGAACGTGGAAATCACTTCTAAAGTAGTAGAATATGCACATGCTAAAGGTGTTTCTGTTGAAGCAGAACTTGGTACTGTTGGTGGACAAGAAGATGACGTTGTAGCTGAAGGCGTAATTTATGCTGATGCTAACGAATGTGTGGAACTTGTTAAACGTACTGGTATCGACACTCTAGCTCCTGCTTTAGGATCTGTTCACGGTCCTTACAAAGGTGAGCCAAACTTAGGTTTCAAAGAAATGGAAGAAATTGGTAACTTAACTGGTTTGCCATTAGTATTACACGGTGGTACTGGTATCCCAACAAAAGATATCACAAAAGCAATTTCTTTAGGAACTGCTAAAATCAACGTTAATACTGAAAACCAAATTGCTTCTGCAAAAGCAGTTCGCGAAACTCTTGCTGCTAAACCAGAAGAGTACGATCCACGTAAATATTTAGGACCAGCTCGCGATGCGATTAAAGCAACAGTAATCGGCAAAATCAAAGAATTCGGTTCTTCAAATAGAGCTTAATTTTAAAAAAATGAAAGAGGATATCTTTTTAAGAGATATCCTCTTTTTCTATGCCTTATTTTTTCAGGGACAGTATGAAACCCACTGAATAAGTAGATTATCTAATATTATTTGCATTTGTTTTGAAAAGAAATGCAAATCTGTCATTTTTTAAAACTTCTTTTCAAACAGTTTCTTACTGATTGAAGTCTTAGTTTATAGGTAATACTAAAAATGTTTGTACTTAATCATTGAATAAGAACAAAAAGTTCATACATATATACTTTTCCATTAAGTCTTAATATTTGGTATAATAAGTAACAGTAATTCAAACAAGATTCTACATCCAAGCCTCATCTTGATTAACTTATAGCAGAACTTGTACTTTTGCATTGGCTTAGAAGGGAGCTAGAAATGGAAAAACTTATGATTGCAGGTGGATCTCCATTAAAAGGAACAGTTAGGGTTAGTGGTGCAAAAAATAGTGCCGTTGCACTCATTCCAGCAACCATATTAGCTGAATCTCCAGTAACAATTGAGGGATTGCCTGACATTTCAGATGTTCAAATATTGAAAGAAATTATGGAAGAGCTTGGTGGAACGGTATCTATATCAGATTCTGATATAACAATAGATCCCTCTTCTATGATTTCTATGCCTATGCCGAATGGGAAGGTAAAAAAATTGCGTGCTTCTTATTATTTAATGGGAGCAATGTTAGGGCGATTTAAAAAGGCAGTTATTGGATTGCCTGGAGGATGTCATCTTGGACCAAGACCAATAGACCAGCATATTAAAGGGTTTGAAGCACTTGGTGCACAGATTACAAATGAACAGGGGGCCATTTATCTTCGGGCAGATGAGTTAAGAGGAGCAAGAATTTATTTAGATGTAGTAAGTGTCGGTGCAACAATCAATATTATGCTTGCGGCTGTACGAGCCAAAGGGAAAACCATCATTGAAAATGCAGCAAAAGAACCGGAAATCATTGATGTAGCAACGCTCTTAACCAATATGGGTGCTAAAATAAAAGGTGCAGGTACGGATGTCATTCGTATAGAAGGGGTAGATCATTTACATGGCTGTCGCCACACAATTATTCCTGACCGCATTGAAGCAGGCACTTATATTATTATTGGAGCTGCAGTTGGAGATGGAGTCCTTGTCGATAACGTAATCCCACAACATTTAGAGTCTCTGATTGCGAAATTGAGAGAGATGGGAGTTTCAATCGAATCAAGTGATGAACAAGTGTTTGTGAGCTCGAACAATTCGCTGAAACCAGTCGACATTAAAACGCTTGTATACCCAGGTTTTCCAACAGATTTACAACAGCCATTTACGTCTTTATTAACAAAGACAAATGGTACAAGTATGGTTACAGACACAATCTATGGTGCTAGATTTAAACATATAGATGAACTACGTCGTATGAATGCAGCGATAAAAGTGGAGGGGCGTTCTGCGATTATAAATGGACCTGTTCACTTGCAAGGTGCAAAAGTAAAAGCAAGTGATTTACGTGCCGGAGCGTCCTTGGTTATAGCAGGGCTTATGGCTGATGGAGTAACGGAAATAACAGGACTAGAGCATATAGATAGAGGATATAGTCATATAGTAGAAAAGCTTACTGGTTTAGGAGCAACAATCTGGCGTGAAAAAATGACGGAAGAAGAATATGAACAAATAAATAATGGATAATGCATGTTGATTATTTATTTGAAAAGGATTATCTGTTCTTGAGCAAAAAGAAAAGTGGGGGATGATGCTCCCCCTGTCATAAGTAGAAATTAACCTCCTAAGCCCTTTTCATAAAGCATACGGGGAAGGTAACAGGAGACCCCTCTTTGCCCAAAGAATAATGCGGAACAAGAAGAGAATTTTACCTGGAATAGGTATAATTAATCCATACATTCCGATACTTATAAAAAAGTATACTTGCACAATAAAGGATGTCGGGACCATCCTTTTCATTTGCGTTGACGAAAGAATCGATATTCTCAAAAAACGAGAATATTCACTAAGCATCCTCACCTACCTTCCTTTTCGAGCGATCCTAAAAAAAGAAGGATCATAAGAGTCTTCATCCATATTTTGCTTCCGCTGATGAGTAAACAAGGAGATAGTAAAAAAATTCTTGTTGCACATTTTTCCTAGATGGAGGTAAAATAGAGAGTGCTTTTGATAGATTTCTCGAAAGAAGCATTAGAAACATGAAGGATAAAATAAAAACTCCTCTTAAGATAAATTTTTATTCGTACAATGGCTTATTCTTCTTTATTAATAAACTACTTATGAAGTGAGCCTTAAAAAAACGGAAGTGTACGATTTATCGATAGTTGGAGAAGAAGTAGGAATCTTCTTTTCCATCCTTCACATTAATTATTTCTCGCATCAAAATTTCTCTTCACAAAAAGCGTTCGCCTCAAACAGAAGATTAGCCTTCCCACATTTCGATAAAAAATGGTCGGGATAACTGAAAATACAAAAGAGTGGTGTAAAAATGGGATTAAATATATCTAGTTTAGAAAATATGAAATTAAAAGAGTTGTATGAGTTAGCTCGAGAATACAAAGTTGCCTACTATAGCAAGTTGACAAAAAAGGAACTGATTTTCTCGATCCTGAAGGCAAGAGCAGAGCAAGAGGGCTATTTTTTCATGGAAGGTGTTCTTGAGATTATTCAGTCAGAAGGGTTTGGCTTCTTAAGACCGATTAATTATTCTCCAAGCTCACAGGATATTTATATATCTGCATCTCAAATTAGAAGATTTGATTTAAGAAATGGGGATAAAGTTTCTGGAAAAGTTCGTCCACCAAAAGAAAACGAAAGATATTTCGGTTTACTACAGGTAGAAGCGGTAAATGGAGATGATCCGGAGACAGCGAAAGAAAGAGTTCATTTTCCAGCTCTAACTCCTCTGTACCCAAATCGACAAATACATTTAGAAACAACACAGCGAAATGTTTCTACTAGAATTATGGATGTATTAGCACCTGTTGGTTTTGGACAACGTGGGTTAATTGTGGCTCCTCCAAAAGCTGGTAAAACAATGTTGATTAAGGAAATAGCAAATAGTATTACGAATAATCATCCGGAAGCAGAATTAATAGTCTTACTAATTGATGAAAGACCAGAAGAAGTTACCGATATTGAAAGATCAGTAAGTGGAGATGTTGTAAGCTCTACTTTTGATGAGGTTCCAGAAAACCATATTAAAGTTGCTGAATTGGTTCTAGAAAGAGCGATGCGTCTTGTGGAGCATAAGCGTGATGTTATTATTTTGATGGATAGTATTACAAGATTAGCCCGCGCTTATAACCTGGTTATTCCTCCAAGTGGAAGAACATTATCAGGGGGGATCGATCCTGGTGCGTTCCATCGCCCAAAACGATTCTTCGGTGCAGCTCGTAATATAGAAGAAGGAGGTTCCTTAACCATATTGGCAACAGCGTTAGTCGATACTGGTTCACGTATGGATGATGTTATTTATGAAGAGTTTAAAGGTACTGGTAATATGGAACTTCATTTAGACCGCGCACTAGCAGAAAGAAGAATATTCCCAGCTATTGATATTAGACGCTCTGGAACACGTAAAGAAGAACTATTGATTCCGAAAGAACATTTAGACAAGCTATGGGCTATTCGTAAATCAATGTCTGATTCACCAGACTTTGCTGAAAAGTTCCTAAGAAAATTAAGACAAACAAAAAGCAATGAAGACTTCTTTGCCATCCTAGGAGAACAAATGAAAGCTGGCACTGCTAAGCGATCGTAAGCCCTGAAGGATACAAGTGGAGGAAATGCTTTAAGTAGTTTTCAATATTTGGTAATTAATGCATTGTTAATAGTGTTGCAAAACAAGAATGTCCTTGATATAATATACTCAATGTGTTTTTGAAATTACAGTGCTTCTGGCATTGTTTTATAACTCTGTTTCGAAAGTTGCAGGGCGGAAGGAGATGAAAAGAAATGAAAGCAGGAATTCATCCAACTTATAACGAAATTACGGTGAAATGTGCTTGTGGTAACGAGTTCACAACTGGTTCAGTTAAAAAAGAAATCAAAGTTGAAACTTGTTCTGAGTGCCATCCGTTCTATACTGGACGTCAAAAATTTGCTGAAGCTGGCGGACGTGTTGATCGCTTCAACAAAAAATACGGCCTTAAGTAATATGGAATATCAAGAACAGGCAAGAAGTTACTTTCTCCTTGCCTGTTTTTTATTTTGACTTATAGTAGGATATTTAATAATGAAAGTAATTATTATCGCTTTTATTCTTAAGTATCTTAATGCATTTATTGATTAGTTATCTATTGGAGATGCTGTTAAAAATGAAGTTTGAGTCGAATATATTATTTCAATCAGCCTTAATAGCTGTTAAAGTAGGTAAGAGAGAATGTTGGATGTATATATTCACACCCTGACGATTGAAATAGAAAAAGTAGAATAGAGTAAGAAAAGAGAGAAGTTGTTTATATTAGGAAGGAGCGGTTTCATGTATGTAATGAAACATCATGGATGGGTTGAAGTTATTTGTGGAAGTATGTTTTCAGGAAAATCAGAAGAACTCATCCGTCGTGTAAGAAGGGCGAAATTTGCTAAGCAGAAGTTTATCGTGTTTAAACCAAGTATTGATAATCGCTATAGTGATGAATCAGTTGTATCACATAATGGAGCAACGACTAATGCGATTCCTATTAGTAAATCAGCCGACATTTTTGAATATGTGACTTCCGATATAGAGATAGTTGCAATAGATGAAGTACAATTTTTTGATGATGAAATTATTGGTGTTATTCAGCATTTGGCAAATAGTGGCCATCGTGTCATTTGTGCAGGTCTGGATCAAGATTTTAGAGGCGAGCCATTCGGAAAAATGCCGGAATTAATGGCAATCGCAGAATTAGTGACAAAGCTTCAAGCTGTTTGTGCAGTCTGCGGATCACCAGCAAGCAGAACACAAAGATTGATTAATGGTTCACCGGCTTGCTACGAAGATCCGGTCATTTTAGTAGGAGCATCTGAGTCTTATGAACCTCGATGCCGCCATCATCATGAAGTGCCTAGAAGTACAGAGAAAGCAAATAAAGATAATACATCAACAGCTTTATAAGAAAAGAGCTCTTGTTAGGAACGGTTTTATCCCTCTTAGCAGGAGCTTTTTTATGTGACAAGGGAGGGAGTTTTGCAGGGGGAAAATGGAAAAGGTGACAGGCCCCCATACCAGCACCATAATCCTGTCCAAGTTAGTATGAAAAACTAAAACCTAAAACTATAACGTTGTACTGTACGGATTTTCCTTTCTATGCTATGATAAAAATATCTTATAAACTAAAAGGGGGTTTTTTCATTGGGAAGGCGTTATTGCGAATTGGCCAAGTGGCGAAATTAAGCGGGTTGTCAACAAGAACGATTGATTATTATACAAGTAACAAATTGCTTCCTGTAACGCGATCTGATTCCAATTATCGCCTTTATTCGGAAGATGTTCTTCATACATTGGAACGAATCAAACTTTTGAAAAAACAACGGATGTCCATTGATGAAATTCGTAAAGTTATTCAATCAAGAGAAGAGGATGAAATAGAGCCAATTATGAATGACGTACAGAATGAAATTGCATGTTTGCATAAAAAGCTGGCATCATTGGAAGAAAGATTGAAAGATGCGCCGCAGGAAGAGAAAAAGAAAGTGTATCATACACTTGAAAAAAAATTATTAGACGTAATGAAATTACTGTCTTTAATGTAACTATTCCTGGAGGTGAATCCCTCAAAAGAGGGAAATAATTGGACATAATAACGATAACAAATTTATTTTTACTGGTACTATTATTAGTACTGACAGCTTTCTTTGTTGGTTCTGAATTTGCTGTAGTTAAAATTCGGATGTCACGAATAGAACAGCTAATTGCAGAAGGAAACAAAAAGGCAATTGTCGCGAAGAAGGTAGCGGGTGATTTAGACTACTATCTATCGGCGTGTCAACTAGGTATTACTGTCACAGCACTGGGCCTTGGTGCCTTAGGGAAACCAGCAATTGAGCAACTATTATATCCAGTATTTAATTTAATGAATGCTTCACCATCTGTCGCATCTGTTGCCTCGTATGCTATTGCTTTTGCATTGGTTACGTTTCTGCATGTTGTAGTTGGAGAAATGGCTCCAAAAACACTTGCCATTCAATTTTCTGAGAAACTAACCTTAATGTTAGCACCGCCATTATATTGGTTTGGAATAGTGATGAAACCATTTATATGGGCATTAAATGGATCTGCACAAGTAGTGCTTCGTTTAATGGGGGTAAAATCTGTTAAGCATGAACAGGCTTATTCGGAAGAAGAATTAAAAATAGTAATGGCACAAAGCTATCAAGGTGGAGAAATTGACCAGACAGAGCTTGCCTATATGGAAAATGTCTTCTCCTTCGATGAAAGGGTAGCAAAGGATATTATGGTTCCAAGAACAGAATTTGTTACGCTAAATAAAGATATGTCATATGACGATATCGTGAAAATCTTGGATGAGCACAATTATACTCGTTATCCAGTAACAGAAGATGGGGATAAGGATCACATCCTAGGTGTTGTTAATGTAAAGAAAATGCTGACACAGATGGCTTGGGGAAGAAATCGCGAATTAACAGAATTTCTCCGTGATCTTCCGGTTGTATTGGAAGTAACAAGCTTGCAGGATGCCCTTCTGAAAATGCAGCAAGAAAGAGTGCATATGCTGTTAGTTATCGATGAATATGGTGGTACGTCTGGTATTCTGGCGATGGAGGATATTTTAGAAGAACTAGTTGGTGAAATCCGTGATGAGTTTGATGCAGATGAAGTAGCGGATATCCGGGAGTCGGGAAATAAGTATTTTATTAACGGCCGTGTATTGCTAGATGAACTGGAAGAACGTTTTGGGATGCCTTTTGAGGAAAGCGAAGAGCTTGATACAATAGCAGGCTGGATTCAATATAAGCTATTGGATACTGCTAAGATTGGAGATCAAGTAGAGCAAGGAGACCGCTTATGGATGGTAACAGACATGGATAACTACCAAATTAAAGAAGTGTGTCTTACTCAAAACGTTGTGAACAACTAGCTAGGATGAAAAAATGCTTTATCTATAATCATGGAGGTGAATCCCTCAAGGCTAGAGGGAAATAATTGGACAGTATTATTCTATTAAATTTGTTTTTAGTAGCAGTATTTATTTTATTGACAGCATTTTTTGTAGGTGCTGAATTTGCGATATTAAAAGTAAGGATGTCAAGACTGGATCAGTTAATTGCAGAAGGCAATAAAAAGGCGGTAGTAGCAAAGAAAGTTGCCCACGAGTTGGATTATTATTTATCTGCCTGTCAGCTGGGAATAACCATTACTGCATTGGTTTTAGGAGCGTTAGGAGAACCGACTGTGGAAAAGATGCTCCATCCTTTGTTTGAAAGGTTTGATGTACCAGGTGCTTTATCAACCGTTCTTTCTTATGCGATAGCTTTATCAGTAGTTTCCTTTTTGCATGTAGTAATTGGAGAACTTGCTCCAAAGACACTAGCAATCCAATATGCTGAAAAAATGACTTTAATGCTAGCTCCTGGATTATATTGGTTTGGAAGAATTACGAAGCCTATTATCCATGCATTAAATGGCTCATCACAAGCAATCCTTGGATGGTTTGGCATAAAACCAATTGGGCATGAAACAGCTCACTCGGAAGAGGAATTAAAGCTTATAGTGAATCAAAGCTATGAAAGTGGCGAAATCAACCAGACTGAATTAGCGTATTTAAAGAATATTTTTGCTTTCGATAATCGAATTTTGAAAGAAATTATGATTCCGCGAGAACAGATTGTGAATGTGGAATTAGAAATGTCTTTTGAAGAGGTTTTGACACTGTTGGATAAACATGAATATACGCGATATCCTGTTACCAAAGATCAAACAAAGCTAGTAGGCTATGTAAATACGAAAGAGATGCTAACAAATGTTGTAGCAGGAAGAGAAACAAAAATGGAAGAGTTTATTCATGAGATGCCTATTTTTCTACAAAGCGCACCTATTAAAACAGCTCTTCTTAAAATGCAGCAGGAAAGAGTGCATATGGGATTAGTAAAGAATGAACGAGGGGTAATTGTTGGTCTTGTCACAATGGAGGATATATTAGAAGAAATTGTTGGCGAGATACGTGATGAGTTTGTTGTAGGGGAAAAATTACTGAATTAATTCGCTTAACCATTTTACTAGTTTAATAGATAAATAATTGTAATAAAAACTCCGATAGTCTCTTATTTCTCTAGTTCCTATTGAGTGAATAAGTAGAAATTATCGGAGTTTTTTTAACGAATTTGTTATTATGTAGATCGATATGGATGACAGAATAATGTTAATCTACCGATATTACTTTTACATTCAAAGCCTTTTGAACGGGCGTCTGTTCAAAAGATAACGCTTGTTTCAGTGTACTATAGGTAGGGACATTTCCTAAACTAATTCCTAGCGTAGTAATCTGCTGGGCCGTGTCAGGACTAAGTCCAGAAATGGTTGCTTCAATGCCAATGAAGGAAAGGATTTTAGTTAGTTTCATTAGTTCATGCACCACCTTTGTATCGATAGAAGAAATACCAGATAAATCAATGAACAGATGATTAATCCCTTCCTCTTTGCATTTAACAGGAACAACTTCAAGAATAAATTTTGCTCGTAAGCTATCGATGTCTCCGACTAATGGGAGGACCCCAATTGATTCTGTAATCGGAATAACAGGGACGCTTAATTGTTGGATTAATTCCTGTTGAGAATGAAGCTTTTGCTTTGTGAAAGCGTGATACATGGTTGTGAATTGATTCGTTAGTCGATCAAAAGTAAAGTGAAATTTTGAACTCCATTGTAATATTAATTCAGTTGGTATATTTTTTTGTTCAAGGATAAACTGTTCAATAGAGTCCCATATAACTTGTCTAGTGATACTTAATGCCTGCAAAACTTCGTGAACTGGTGTGCCTAGTTCTACTCTACTTTTAGCTACCTTATTTGCCCAAAGCTCTAGATTTTCAGCAAAAATGCTCTCATCTTCTAGAAAAGCGCTCATAACAGTTTGGATTGTATACGTATGCTGTTTGGTTAATAGCTCTGCAACAGATGAGGAAGTATTCTTTGAATAAATAGATCCTGCTTCCCCGTCTTTAATGGAAAACCAAGTCTTTGTGATGGATGGAGCTTGCTCCATCACATATTCATAAACGGATTGATTGGTAAGGGACATTCTGTTGTATCCTCTCTTTTTAGTGTTAACTCTATTATAATAGATAAATGGAAAATTGACTCTGTAAAAATTCTTGTGGTTATTGAGCAAAAGGGAGCGTTTATTTTTTCTTGAAAATTCATAGGTCTTATTGTTAGAAGAGGTTATGTTCTTCTGAAACAGGAGACACTCGACTCCTGTGTGAAGGAAGAGGGGCTGTGAAAGCAATGGGCTTTATGAGGAGTGAAAATAAGCCATAAATGCCATTTTTCATAAGAAATTGGTTTTGACGGCGAAAATAGCCTATAATATAATGAATACGTTATGGATAAAAACGAGGTGAATAGTGTGTTTGATCGTCTTCAAGCTGTAGAGGATCGTTATGAAAAGCTTAATGAATTATTAAGTGATCCTGAAATTGTGAATGATACAAAAAAACTGCGTGACTATTCGAAAGAGCAATCGGATATTCAAGAAACAGTAGAAGTTTATCGTGAATATAAAGAAGTAAAAGAACAGCATACGGAAGCTAAAACGATGCTGGAAGAAAAGCTAGATCCAGAAATGCGCGAAATGGTGAAGGAAGAGCTAGATGAAACGGCTGCGCGTATCGAAGAATTAGAAGCGCGTTTAAAAATTTTGTTGATCCCTAAAGATCCGAATGATGATAAAAACGTTATCATGGAAGTAAGGGGAGCAGCTGGCGGAGATGAGGCTGCTTTATTTGCAGGGGATCTTTTCCGGATGTATAGCCGTTTTGCTGAGGCGCAAGGGTGGAAAATGGAAGTCATTGATGCAAGCTCAACAGGTGTTGGTGGCTACAAAGAAATCATCTTTATGATTAACGGAAAAGGGGCATACAGCAAATTGAAATTTGAAAATGGTGCCCACCGTGTACAGCGTGTCCCAGAAACAGAATCTGGCGGTCGTATTCATACATCTACTGCTACAGTAGCGTGCTTGCCTGAAGCAGAAGAAGTAGAAATTGAAATACATGAAAAAGATATTCGGGTTGACACATTTGCATCTAGTGGACCTGGAGGACAAAGTGTTAATACAACGATGTCTGCAGTCCGTTTAACCCATCTTCCAACAGGCACTGTTGTTTCCTGTCAGGATGAAAAATCACAGATTAAAAATAAAGAAAAAGCAATGAAAGTATTACGAGCACGTGTTTATGATAAATTCCAGCAAGAAGCACAAGCGGAATATGATCAACAACGTAAATCAGCGGTGGGAACGGGGGATCGTTCAGAGCGAATTCGGACGTATAACTTCCCGCAAAATCGTGTAACAGACCACCGTATTGGATTGACTATTCAAAAGCTAGATCAAATTCTTCAAGGAAAAATGGACGATATTATTGATGCGCTTATTTTTGAAGAACAATCTAGTCGTTTGGAAAGTGCTTCCGATGTGTAAAGTATTCGAAGCCCTAAAATGGGCTTCTTCTTATTTAAAGGAGCATGACAGGGAAGAATACGCAGCGGAAATCTTACTTAGGCATTCATTGCAAGTAAGTAGATCAGAAATGCTCGTTAAATTTCGTGAAGAGATGGAAGAAGAACAACTGGAAAGCTTTAAAAAGCTGATTTATTTACATGCCCAAGGACGGCCAGTTCAATATATTATTGGACAGGAAGAATTTTATGGACGAGCCTTTACTGTAAATAAAGAAGTACTTATTCCTCGTCCAGAAACTGAGGAGCTTGTTCAATCTGCGCTTGCACGGATAGACAGGCTGTTCGGGAAAAAAGCAGCCTTAAAACTAGTGGATGTCGGAACAGGAAGCGGTGCGATTGCAGTAACAATGAAGCTTGAAAATCCTTCGTTGCAGGTAATAGCTACAGATCTATATGAAGTTTCGTTAGCTGTAGCAAAGCAAAACGCTGAGAATTTAGGCGCGGATTCTATTGAATTCATACAGGGAGATCTTTTGCAGCCATTTATTGCAAAGGGGCAAATGGTTGATGTTGTCCTCTCCAATCCTCCATACATTCCAAAAGGAGACATCGTGACAATGTCTGATGTTGTTACCGAGCATGAGCCACATAGAGCACTATTTGCTGGAGAAGATGGTCTTGTTTTGTATAAAAGACTCTGTGAAGAATTACCTAATGTTCTAAAGGATAAAGCTATTATTGGATTTGAAGTAGGTGCAGGACAAAGCAAATCAGTAGCGCAGCTCTTGCAAGCAGCATTTCCCCAAGCAAAAGTAGAAGTGCAATTTGATATTAATGGCAAAGATCGAATGGTATTTGCAGAAGTAGGATTTTGATTTTGTTTCATTCTGCTTTTTGGTTGACTTTTAGAAAGACATATTCCATACACATGTTAAGGTGTGGGATGTGTCTTATTTTAGTTGGTGGGAGTGTAGGAGTTGTAAGTGAAGTTGCTGGACTCGCAAGTAAAAGTGGGAAAGTCGCAAGAAAAGTTGCCGGACTAGCAAGTAAAAGTGGGAAAGTCGCAAGAAAAGTAGCCGGACTCGCAAGTAAAAGTGGGAAAGTAGCAAGAAAAGTTGTCGAACCTGCAAGTATGGTATGGAAGCGCAAGAAAAGTAGCCGGACTCGCAAGTAAAAGTGGGAAAGTCGCAAGAAAAGTAGCCGAACTCGCAAGTAAAAGTGGGAAAGTCGCAAGAAAAGTAGCCAAACCTGCAAGTATGGTATGGAAGGGCAAGTAAAGTTGCTAGACTCGCAAGTAAAAGTGGGAAAGTCGCAAGAAAAGTAGCCAAACCTGCAAGTAAGGTATGGAAGCGCAAGGAAAGTAGCCAAACCTGCAAGTAAGGTATGGAAGCGCAAGGAAAGTAGCCGGACTCGCAAGTAAAAGTGGGAAAGTCGCAAGAAAAGTAGCCGGACTCGCAAGTAAAAGTGGGAAAGTCGCAAGAAAAGTAGCCAAACCTGCAAGCAAACAAGCCAACCTCACAACTAAAATCCAACGTATCTAAATAGAGTATCCCCCAATGCAGAAAAAATTAATTTTACTAGTTTAAGATTCTATTAATCTGTCCACACTGTGTTAGTGAAGGGGCGGTGCTAAAGATGAAAAACAAACCGATGGCAACTATTTATTTATTTGTACTTATTCTAACAACTATTATGAGTTTATATATTCCAAAAACTGAAGTAGCAGCAAATAATGAGGTAATCATTCCGAATGATGCGATTCGTCTTAGAATCTTAGCAAATAGTGATTTAGAAGAAGATCAGGCATTAAAAAGAAAAGTAAGAGATGCTGTAAATGAAGAAATTACAAACTGGGTTTCTGAATTGACTTCCAAGGAAGCTGCTAAAGACTTATTAAAAGCAAAGTTACCAGAGATTCAGCAGATTGCAGAAAGCGTAGTAGCGGAAGAAAATGCTAAGCAAGCAGTGGATGTTACGTTTGATAAAGTAGATTTTCCAACGAAGCTGTATGGTGAGTTCTTATATCCAGCAGGTCAATATGATGCAATTCTTATTACTTTAGGAGAAGGGGAAGGTGCTAATTGGTGGTGTGTTCTTTTCCCGCCATTATGCTTCCTAGATTTTTCTAACGGAGTAGCAGTAAGTGATGGATTTGAGGAAGAAGAAAAAGCAGATAAAGAAAAAAATACCAAAGTAGAGACAGTCGAAGACAAGAAAGCTGAAAAGGAAAAACCAGCAAAGGTAGAAAAGAAAGTGGAAGAGAAAGAAGATCCTGTATTTGTTAAAGAGGAAGAAGAGGAAGTAGAAGTGAAATTTTTCTTAGTAGAATTATGGGAAAAGATTTTTGGATAATAGACAATGAATTGGGAAGATGCTTGTTAGAGAGCATCTTTTTTTGTTGGTTGAAGATATTGCCCAAACAAAAAAGTTAAGTAAATATACCTAATTCATCTTAAACCATTGACATTTTTCAGATAGTTAAGTATTTTGTATATAAACATAAAAGTTTCCCTAAGGAAACAAATTGTCTATCGGTGATGATTTTTGTGATGATGAAAAGGGGGAATAACAATGTGGAAGTTTGTGTTAACAGGATTAGTAATAACATTCTTTTTTTTAACGGGTTGTTCAGCTGAATCAACCGGGTCTAAGGAAGATGGTAAGCTTGCGATTGTTACTACAATTGCACAAATTGCAGAACCAATGTCGGTAATTGGCGGAGATAAAGTAGAGGTGAATAGTCTAATGGGACCTGGTGTAGACCCGCATTTATATACGGCTACCCAAGGAGATATCCAGAAAATGGAGGGTGCGGATATTATCTTTTATAGTGGGTTACATCTAGAAGCGAATATGGTAAAGGTCTTTGAAGAGATTGGGAAAACAAGACCAGTTCTTGCTATTGGAGAAGTTAACCCAGAGGAAAAACTTTTAAAGGAGGAGGAAGGTGCAATTGATCCACATATATGGTTTGATATTGATCTATGGAAGGAATCACTTGATGCAGCAACCAATGAGTTAAAGAAAGCTTTACCGGAAGATAGTGATTATTTTGAAAATAATAAGCAAGCGTATTTTGAAAAATTGGATACATTGAAGGAAGAAGCAAAAGCTCAGTTGAAAACATTGCCAGCAGATAAACGTGTACTAGTTACAGCGCATGATGCATTTGGCTACTTTGGAAGAATGCTAGATATTGAGGTTGTTGGATTACAAGGTTTAAGCACGGAAGCGGAAATTGGATTATCAGATATAGAGGAGACTATTCAATTACTAGTGGAGAATCAAGTTCCTGCTGTATTTATCGAAAGCAGCATTAATCCAGCTTCCATCAATGCAGTCATTGAAGGAGCCAAAAAAGAGGAACTCGATATAGAGCTTGGTGGAGAATTATTCTCTGATGCGATGGGAGATGCGGATACGGAAGAAGGAACTTATATAGGGATGTATGAACATAATGTTTCCACCATCTATGAAGCATTGAGCAGAGGAGTGGAGTAAGATGAAGTCAGTTCTTACTGTGGAGAATGTATCAGCAGCTTATCGGAAAAATGAAGTGTTAACGGATGTTAGCTTTCAAATTAAACAAGGAACCTTAACGAGTATTGTTGGTCCGAATGGTGCTGGAAAATCTACGTTGCTAAAAGTACTGCTAGATCTCATCCCTAGTATTACTGGTAAGGTTACATTTTTTGGCGAAAAGTATAAAACAGCAAAATCGAAAATTGGCTATGTTCCTCAGCGGGGATCTGTTGACTGGGATTTTCCGACAAATGCTTTAGATGTCGTAACAATGGGGCAATACGGAAAAATCGGCTGGTTAAAGTGGCCGCAGAAAGAGCATAAGCAAAAAGCATTGGCAGCGTTAAGAGAAATGAAGATGGAAGGATTTGCAAATCGGCAAATTAGCCAGTTATCAGGTGGGCAACAGCAACGGGTATTTCTCGCCAGAGCTCTTGCCCAAGATGCGGATCTTTATTTCTTAGACGAACCATTGGCAGGTGTTGATGCAACGACAGAAAAAGCAATCATGGAGACTTTAAAAATGTTAAAGGAGAGTGGGAAAACAGTGATGGTTGTCCATCATGACCTGCAAACCGTCGAAGAATATTTTGATCATGTTCTCCTGCTAAATAAAACAGTAATTGCGCATGGACCAACCCATTTAACTTTTACAAGAGAAAACATTAGGAAAGCGTATGGAGGTACATTGCGTTGGATGGGAGAGAAGCGATAATGTTTAGTTTTCTCTCTTATAATGCCCAATCGGTTTTATTTAGTACATTCTTATTAGGAATGGCAGCTGGTGCTATTGGCAGCTTCGCTTACTGGAAAAGACAAAGCTTAATGAGTGACGCGCTTTCTCACGCAGCACTTCCAGGAGTGGTACTTGGCTTTATGATAATCGGAGAAAAAAATCTTTTTGTGATGATTATTGGCGCAGCAGTTACTGCTTTATTAAGTGCTTTTTTCATCCAGTGGATAAGAAACTCCAGCCGAGTCAAGGAAGACGCGGCAATGGGAATTGTTTTATCCGTCTTTTTTGGCTTAGGGATTATGCTTTTGACATTTGCTAATCGGATGCCTGGTGGCAATCAAAGTGGTTTAGATAGTTTTATATTTGGGCAAGCGGCCTCCATGGTATCCAAAGATGTTTGGACGATGATGATAGTAGCTCTAATCGTCCTTTTCATAACAGTTCTCTTGTTCAAAGAATGGAAAATATTTTTATTTGATCCTAGCTTTGCTAAAGGCTTAGGCATATCGATTACTAAGATGAATGCACTATATATGGCGATCCTTGTGTTAGTCATTGTTGTTGGGATTCAGGCAGTTGGTGTTATATTAATGGCAGCTTTGCTAATAATTCCGAGTGTGAGTGCGAGATATTGGACGGAATCGTTCAAAGTGATGGTGATTCTTTCCGCTTTGTTTGGCGGAAGTGCGGGAATGGTTGGGACATTGCTTAGTACAATTGGCAAAGGATGGCCGACTGGACCCTTCATTGTAGTAACGGCCTCTTCTGTTTTTCTTGTGTCCTTATTTTTAGGAAGTAAGAAGGGCTTGGCAGTTGTATTTTTTCAACAAAAAAGACAGAGGAAACGTATGGCACTATTAGAAATGACGAAGGAGGTAAAACAATAATGAGCTATACTGGTTGGATATTGTTAACTGCCTCATTAGTTGGATTGAGCTGTGGTCTTATTGGTGTCTTGTTAATTTTAAGAAGGATGGCGATGATGGCAGATGCTATAAGCCATACCGTGCTTTTGGGAATTGTATGTGCCTATTTAGTTACTAGGGAATTAACGGGGATCCATATGTTGATTGGAGCGGTTGTTACGGGCTTGATTACGGCAATTGTTATCCAATGGCTCCATACACGAGGTGTACAGCAAGAGGCTTCGATTGGCATTGTCTTTACAACTTTATTTGCGATAGGTGTCATTTTAATTGCAACAAAAGTGGGAAATGCTCATTTAGATGTGAAGCATACCTTGATGGGAGAAATTACGTTTATCCCATGGGAGATAATGGAGATTCCGCTCCTTGGAAGGATACCAGAAGCAGTTGTATTACTAAGCATTGTTTTAATAGTGGTTGTCGTTATTATAATAGCTTTCTATAAGGAATGGAAAATAACTTCATTTGACCCAGCACTTGCAGCAAGTTTGGGCATTCCTGTTATCTTTATGCACTATTTATTTATGTCTTTAGTGTCATTAACAACGGTTGCTGCTTTTGATGCAGTTGGGGCAATTATGGTAGTAGCGATGCTGATTACTCCTGCGGCTGCCGCTTATTTATGGACAGATCGACTATCCATTCTATTTCTATTAAGTAGCAGCTTTGGAATTATGTCCGCATTTATTGGCTATTATCTTGCGGTATGGTTAGATACCTCCATTTCAGGGGCAATGGCCTTTTCTACAGGAATTATTTTTATGGTCAGTTTTCTTTGTTCCCCAAAATATGGAGTTTTAGCAAGGGGCTTTATAGGTAGAAAAAAGACGGCGAACATATAATATTAGTTAAAGAGATTGTCTTAGAAGTACTCTCTTAAAAATGGGCTTTAGATAAAGCATTCTTTTTGAGAAGCGTACTTTTAGGATAGTCTCTTTTTGATTGGACGGAATAAGTTTTTTGTAATACGCTTGCAGTATTTTGTTTAATCAAATAATAAAAATTTATCAGAAAATTATAGATTTTAAAGGAAGTCCTATTGTATAATCAAAGCATAAATTAAACACAAATGTACAGTGGGTAAATTTTAAACAAAAGTGTTCAAAAAAAGGGGCGCGTGATAATGGAACTTGCATGGAGAAATATGTTTCAGTCATTAGCAAAGAATAAATCCGCAAATAAACTAGCTCGCAAATATGGTTTACGCTTTGGAGCCAGACGATTCGTTTCTGGTGAATCTATTGTGGAAGCGATTTCGAAGGTCGCAGAATTAAACAAATCCGGCAGAGTAGTTACACTTGACCATCTGGGAGAATTCGTCTACACGAAAGAAGAAGCAAATGAATCAACCAGCATGTCTTTAAAAACGTTAGATGAAATTCATGCATCAGGGGTCCAATCTCATTTATCGGTGAAAATGACATCACTAGGATTAGATATTGATAAAGACCTATGTTTGAACAATATGCGGAAAATTGTTTCCCGTGCAAAGCAATACGGAAATTTTGTTCGTATCGATATGGAAGACTATGCTCATTGCCAAATAACAATCGATATTTATGAAGAGCTCCGTCGAGAATTTGAAAATGTGGGTTTAGTCATTCAAGCTTATTTGTATCGTACGGAAGAAGATATGAAACATTTAAATGAATTAAAGGCAAATTTACGCCTTGTTAAAGGGGCTTATAAAGAGTCGCCAGATGTTGCCTTTCCAGACAAAAAAGACGTAGATGAAAATTATAAAAAAATCATTGAAATGCATATGCTAAATGGAAATTATGCAGCGGTTGCCAGCCATGATGAAAAAATTATTCAATTCACAAAAGAGCTTGCTAATAAGCATGGAATAGATAAAGACAAGTTTGAATTCCAAATGCTGTATGGCATATGTGAGGATTTGCAAAATAAGCTAGTGAAAGAAGGCTACAAAGTAAGAGTATATGTTCCATACGGAAAAGATTGGTTCGGCTATTTTATGAGAAGATTGGCCGAAAGACCAGCAAATGTATGGTTTGTTCTTAAAAATTTGTTTAAATAAGCAATGCTGTAAAGCGTGCTCCCTTTTATTTTTAAATGTTAATAGATTGAGAGAATGATGGAAGAAGATTAACTCAATAAACGAAAAGGAGAAATGAACATGACAAACATTACGAGTATCCCAGCCTATAAAAATGAGCCATTTACTGATTTTACTAAGATTGAAAACCAACATGCACTAGAAGCGGCAATTCAAAAAGTAAAAGGGGAATTAGGAAAAACATATCCACTTGTAATCGGGAAAGATAAAATTATGACAGAAGAAAAAACAGTCTCGATTAATCCGGCAAATGTCGATGAAGTAATCGGAGAAGTGAGCAAAGGGAATAAAGAATATGCAGAAAAGGCAATGAAAGAGGCATTACATACATTTGAGACATGGAAGAAAGTAAAAGCGCCAGAGCGTGCTGAGTATTTGTTTAAAGCGGCGAAATTAATGAGAGAAAGAAAGCATGAATTTTCCGCTTACTTAATCTTAGAGTCAGGGAAGAATTGGGCAGAAGCAGATGCGGATACAGCAGAAGCAATTGACTTCCTTGAGTTCTATGCAAGAGAAATGTTACGACTAAGTGAAACATCGAAAAATCAGCCACTATACGCAACAGATGGTGAAGTGGATAATAAAATTACGTATATTCCGCTTGGTGTTGGCATTGTTATTTCTCCATTTAACTTTCCGCTGGCTATTATGGCGGGAACAACAGTTGCTGGTGTAGTTTCAGGAAACACTGTTATCTTAAAGCCTTCCGATAATACGCCTGTTATAGCCGCAAAATTTGTTGAGTTAATGGAAGAGGTAGGATTACCAACGGGAGTCATTAATTACCTTCCAGGAGATAGCTTGGAAGTGGGCGAATATTTAGTAGAGCACCCAAAAACACGATTTATTTCCTTCACTGGTTCCCGAGCAGTAGGATGTCGGATTTATGAACGTGCATCTGTTGTGCAGCCTGGTCAAATTTGGTTAAAACGTATTGTTGCAGAAATGGGCGGAAAAGACGGCATCGTTGTTGATGAAACAGCAGATATTGACGCAGCAGCAGAAGCAATTGTGGCGGCGGCATTCGGTTTCCAAGGGCAGAAATGTTCAGCAGGCTCTAGAGCTATCATTGTTGATTCTGTATACGATCAAGTAGTGGAAAAGGTAGTGGCACGTACAAAGAATTTAACTATTGGTCTTCCAGAGGTAAACGCATCAGTAGGACCAGTTATTGATGAGAAAGCATTAAATAAAATATTAAGCTATATCGAAATTGGCAAAGGGGAAGGGAAATTAGTAGCAGGAGGATCCCGTGCACAAGGAAATGGCTATTTTATTGAACCGACTATTTTTGCTGACGTTCCTGCCGATGCTCGTATTATGAAAGAAGAAATTTTTGGACCAGTATTGGCTATTTGCAAAGTCCCTGATTGGAAAACAGGTATCGATGTATATAATGATACCGATTATGGATTAACAGGCTCTTTCTTTTCATCTAAAGAAGACAGAATCCAATACGCATTAGAAAATCAACATTGCGGCAACCTGTATATTAATAAAAAATGTACAGGAGCACTAGTAGGAGTACATCCATTCGGTGGTTTCAATATGAGTGGAACAGACTCTAAAGCAGGAGGATTCGACTATCTTCTACTCTTCACCCAAGCAAAATTAAGTACGAGAAAAGTAATGTAATAATAACAATCAATTAAATAAGCGCTTAACAAGCTGTCTCCTTTAAAGAGAATCACAAGAATAGTACTAGAAAGAAGTAAAAAAACTTCTGTGTATGAATCATTCACGTGCGACTCCCTTTAGGAGACAGCTTTTTTTGATACATTTCCCTCTTATTGGAAAGGCTGTTTTCTATATAATGGTTGATTTTTCAAAAGGGAAAACAAATTAATTAGGAATACGAAAACAGCCATTGGAAAAAACGATTATTTAATGATAAATTATCAATAATAAGGAAAGAAAGGATTAAGCTATGTTTACCGATTCACAACTGGAGATAGAAACTTCGTTTATCATCCTCTCAGATCATGAAAAAATCAGCAGACTAGCAGATGTGCTACTCAATTATTCCTATGCCGTTATCGAAAGTGAGCAGCTATATACGATTGGCAAAGAAGAGCAGTATCTTTTATCAGCAGGGGGTAAAAGTCAAACAATTAAAACATGGCTGCAGGCAAGTGGAATATTGCCATCAGCTGTTATTTCATGCGAGGAGATTAATAAAGAAGAGATCGATTGGATAAGACCCGTTATTATTAAGAAGGAAATGAATTATCAAGGAATTGTGACCGCTACTGCGAGAATTCGGTCATTGCAAAAGGAAAATAGACATGTCACAACTTATTTTGAAACATTGGCAGAAACGGTTAATGATGCAGTAACAGCTGTAGATAGGAACGGAACAGTCTTCTACTGGAATAGTGCGGCAGAGGATACCTATCATATAAAAAAAGAAGCAATTATAGGTAAAAAAATTGGAGAGCATTTTGATTCAGAATCCATTCAATTACATAAGATTCTAAAAGAGGGTAATCCGATTAGAGGAACTTATCATCGGCCAAATGAACATACCCATGTATTAATTAACGCTTCCCCTGTTCTTGTTGAAAATGAAATAATTGGTGGTATTTCAACAGAACGGGATATAACCAAGCTCATTCGTTTAAATCAGGAGTTAGATTCGAATTCATCGTTATATATACAAAAAGAAGAGCCATTTTCCTCCATTCAATCTGAAAGCAAGGAGGTAAAAAGGGCAGTTGAAATTGCTCAAAAAGTAGCTTCGGCAGAGATACCAGTTTTGATTAACGGAGAAGCAGGCACAGGTAAGGAACAGCTCGCACAGGCTATTCATTATGGTGGATCTAAGAGGAGTAAACCGTTTCTATCTTTAAATTGTTCAACAGTTCCGAAGGACTTAATCGAAATGGAGCTGTTTGGCTATCAGAAAATGGCCTTTGATTCGAGAGATACAGAAGAAATGGAAGGAAAGATGGAGCAGGCAGAATCCGGAACATTGTTTATTGAAGAAGTGGATAAAATGCCACCTCCTGTTCAGGAAAAACTTCTATATTATATGACAAATCAATCTTTTGCTAGAGTTGGAGGAGAACAGCAGAAAAAAACGGCAACAAGATTAATCCTATCTTCTACCCAGCCTTTAGGGGAGTTAGTAAGAAAAGGGCTGTTTAATGAAAAGCTCTATTATCAAATTAGTATTATCCATATTGAAATTCCACCACTCCGAAATCGGAAAGAGGATATACCCGTTTTAGTTAGCGATTGCATGAAAAAGTATAGCGAAAAACACAATAAAAAAGTAGACAAAATAAATCACCAAGCATTGCATATTCTATGTGCATATGATTGGCCAGGCAATATAAAAGAACTAAATAATGTGATAGAGCACAGTGTATTGGTAAGTGAAGGCAAAAACGAAATAATGCTGGAACATATCCCTGCTGAAATTGTAGAAAAGTATAAAGTTTCTATTCGAGAAGAAAAAGGGAACAAGGAAGAGGATGAAATGCAGCGCATAGAAGAGGTACTCAAAAAAACGTATGGAAATAAGAGTGCTGCAGCTACATTGTTAGGAATCTCCAGAGGAACGTTATATAACAAAATAAAAGAGTTTGGTTTAAAGTAAGAAAATCTAGCATTTTTTTTGCACCCTTTTCATAGTAATAGAAGAAATACTAGATGAAGAGGTGGCGGGTGAAATGCATATTATTAGACAAGCTGAAACAACAGATGTAGAAAAAATTGCTGATTTTTTAAACAAGGCAGAAGTGAAAGTAGAAGGATTAGAAGAATGGCTTGATTACTTTTTGCTAATGGAAACAGAAGAGGATCAAGCGCTTATTGGAACAATCGGGATAGAGCCGTTTGAAAAAGTAGGTTTGCTTCGTTCAATGATCCTTTCCAAGGGAACGGTAGAAGATATTTTATTTTTAATTCAGCAAGCTCTAAAATTAGCAAAAGAAAAAGAGATGGATGCCATCTATTGCAGTGTTACTAACCAGTATTCTCTTCAATTATTCCAGCTATTAGGGTTTCAGAGGATAGACATGGACGATATTCCACATATATTGAAAGAGTCGAATGGAGTAAAAAGCGTTTTCACTGTTGATAAGTCCCATTTCATGTATATTCCTATGAATATTGTGGATAAATAGCATAAGTTATCCACTTTTTCATACTATTTATTCACAATTTGTGGACAAATCAAATTTTTATCCCCATTTAATGAGGTGCTTGTCCTTTTCAGCAAATGATGGTATTGTCGAAAAATGGGGAATTAAAAGCGATTTTGAAGAAGAAATATAAGAATTGAAAAAGGTGGATAAAAATGAAGACAATTTATTGGTCGGTGGATAAAAATGTGGATAAGGAAGAAAGTTATTCACAAATACAACAAGCTGCTGATCTTTTGAAAAAAAATGAGGTCGTTGCGTTTCCGACAGAAACAGTTTATGGATTAGGCGGAAATGCAAAGGAAGATTCAGCTATTACAAAAATATTTGCTGCTAAAGGAAGACCGTCCGATAATCCGCTTATCATACATATTGCAAAACGAGCGCAATTAAATGAATTAGTAGAAAAGGTGCCGGCAACAGCAGAAAAATTAATGGATGCTTTTTGGCCTGGTCCACTAACTATTATTTTTGAAAAGAAGCAAGGGATGCTTTCAGAGATCGCCACTGCTGGTTTATCCACAGTAGGGATTCGGATGCCTGATCACGCTGTTGCTTTACGAATCATTGAAGAATCTGGTTTGCCAATTGCTGCCCCTAGTGCTAACCGTTCTGGAAAACCAAGTCCAACAAAAGCATCTCATGTAAAAGAGGATTTAGATTCTTATATAGCAGGGATAGTTGATGGCGGTCCAACGGGAGTAGGAGTTGAATCAACGGTTGTCGATTGTACGGAGGAAACGGTCGTTATTCTACGTCCTGGTGGTATTACGAAACAACAGCTGGAAAGTGTTGTGGGAGAAGTAAGAATGGATCAGGCGCTGATTAATAAGGAAATTAAGCCGAAATCTCCTGGAATGAAATATACCCATTATGCACCGAATGCACCATTGTTTTTAGTAGACGGTTCTAAGGAGAAAATTCAATTATTAGTAGAAGAAGAAAAACAAAAAGGACATAAAGTAGGTATTCTTACAACGTTAGAAAATAAAGACTATTATCAAGCTGATTTTATTTATGCTTGTGGAAAACGGGCAGATTTATCCACCGTAGCTACAGAGCTTTATGATGGTTTGCGGAGCTTTGATCATAAGGAAATAGATATCATTTTTGGGGAGATGTTTCCAGCAGAGGGTGTTGGACAAGCGATTATGAATAGACTAATGAAAGCTGCTTCCCATCAAGTAATTAAATAAAGTATCGAAAAAATTTTTTCATCTGTAAATATTGCAGAATCCCACTTCTAAATGAACTTGGACGTGCATAATCTCTAATTAGCAAGTCCAAGGGGGCCAAAAAAATGTCTGCAATTGTGGGAGAACTATTTACACTTATTTTAATGGCATTTGCTTTAGGTATGGATGCATTTTCTGTTGGGCTCGGAATGGGGATGTTTCAACTAAGATTAAAGCAAATCGCAAAAATCGGCTTAGTGATTGGAATCTTTCATGTAATTATGCCACTGCTTGGTATGATTACAGGGAAACTTCTTTCGGAAAACTTTAGTGAAATAGCCGGATATATAGGTGGAGCTTTGCTAGTTTTATTAGGAATTCAAATGATCTGGACTGGATTTAAAGAAGTGGAGACCAGCCGAATTACACCGGTTGGCTTTGGGTTAGTTCTGTTTGCAGTCAGTGTAAGTTTGGACAGCTTCTCTGTTGGTTTAAGTCTAGGAATATACCAGGCAAGAACCGTAGTTGTGCTGCTTTGTTTTGGAATTAGTGCGATGGTGTTGACCTGGCTAGGATTACTAATCGGTAGGAAAGTAAAGGGCTGGTTAGGTTCCTATGGAGAAATGCTTGGAGGGGCAATCCTTCTTGTATTTGGAATTAAGCTATTAATTAGTTTTACAGCTGTATTTTGATAGGGAAAGTGGCTTTCATCAAATGATGGGAGCCGCTTTTTAAATAATTTTTGATGTTATAAACAAACTTTCTGAAAACTACATTTAACTTTCAAAATATTAACAAGAGACAAATGCTAAAAATGTACTAGTTTTCTCCGATAAAAGAACAGTGTTTCACTATAAGTAAATAGAAATTTTAGGTAAATTGGTCTATAATAAAGACATATAAAAGGAGGATAAGTGATGATTCGTGTATTGTTTGTTTGTACAGGTAATACGTGCAGAAGTCCGATGGCTGAGGCTATTTTAAGGCATAAATTCTCTTCTGATGTGGAAGTAAAATCAGCTGGTGTTTATGCAATAGATGGAAATGCTGCTTCTTTGCAAGCACAAGAAGTTTTGACTGAAAAGGGAATCCAGCATAGTCATTCTTCTGCTGTGGTAACAAAAGAGTTAATTGATTGGGCGACATATATTTTTACCATGACGAATGGACATAAAAATATGCTTACGTCTGCATATCCATCCTCTATTGAGAAAACGTTTACGATAAAAGAATTTGCAGAGGATGATCCAAATGGTGATGTTAGTGATCCATTTGGGGGATCTGTTTCCATGTATCGAGAAACCTATCAGGAATTAGAAATGCTGATTGATAAAACAATGGAAAAAATAAGAAATAGTGAGTGGTAAGGTGCTTTTTATTTACAAGGGGGAAAAAGAGTGGGAACCAAGGTGCATTATAAGTTTAGTTTAAGAAAAAAGCTGGCATTATTTATTACAATCTTAGCGATTATTACCTATTCAACAAGTGCTTTTTGTATGTATATCATTTATCCGGCGATTGAAAGTAAAATAGCTATTAGTTCGGCTTTTTTTAACATTGTCACCTTATTATTAGGGGTATTTTGGTCTGGTTTTTTAGGCTTTTTAGCAGCTGGTTTTATTATTAAACCTTTAAAAAGACTCGAACAGGGTGCGTTAAAAGCAGCTCATGGGGATATTAGCCAAGATGTTGAAGTATCAAAATCAGATGACGAAATCAAATCTTTAGGTTTAGCTTTTAATCATATGCTTTTAAATTTACGAGAAATGGTCCAAAGCATTGAAAATAACTTTAATAAAACAAATGAAACCGTAAAAATGATTTCTGCTGAATCTGAAAATGCGCTCGAGCACACACTAGCTATTTCTAGTTCGGTTGGAGAAATTGCTGGCGGTGCTGAAGTATCAGCACAAAGTGTACAAGCTTCAGCGGAGTCTATTGAAGAATCCATGAATATCGCTCTTACAGTAGAAGAAAAAGCGAATATGTCCAAAACGATTTCAGAACAAATGTCAGAAAAATTAGTTCAGACAAATAAGGTCGTTCATTCTTTAGTGGAAGGAATGAAGGATTTGGCAGTGGAGAATACGAATTCCCTAAAGTCAGTGCAAAACTTAGAAATACATTCCAAGGAAATAGAAGAGGTATTGAAGCTTGTTGGAGAAATCGCCTCACAGACAAATTTATTAGCATTAAATGCTTCTATTGAAGCTGCGCGCGCAGGTGAACATGGTGCAGGGTTTAGTGTTGTTGCAGAAGAAGTAAGAAGACTTGCTGATGAAAGTGCTAAAGCAGTAGATGGAATTGCAGACATCATCAGTAATATGCAAGCAGAGGTTAAAAATGTTGTTGAGCAAATTACAAAGCAAGTAGAGGATGCTCAGGAGAAAGCGGAAAATGGAGAGAAGACAAGCCTCATTTTCAGTGAGATGAATGAGACAACAAATAAAATGGTCTACGCTACGGCTAATATTACGGAGTTGATTCATCAGCAGAAAGAGCAGATATATGATACTACACAGCAATCGCAAGAAGTGGCAGCAATTGCAGAAGAAACAGCTGCAGGAGCACAACAGGTAACGAATATTACAGAAAGTCAAACAGCACTTATTCGCAAAGTAGATAGCTTAGCATTAGAATTGCAAGAGCATGCAAAAGAGCTGCAGCAAACAATCTGCCGATTCCAAATTAAAGAATAGATTACTTGTACTCAAAATATCTTTGTGCAATGATGGATATAGTAAAAAGAAATGTAGGTAACTTGAAAAGGAGTGTTTTATATGAATGAGGAAACACTTAAGCTAAAGGAACAGTTACAAACGATTCTAAAAGAATATCAAGAACAGGCACAGCTTGGAGAACATCATTTATTTGTGATTGGGTGCAGTACAAGTGAAGTAATCGGTCAAAAAATAGGAACTGCAGGAACTGTGGATGTTGCTTCACTTATTTTCGAAGAATGTCAGAATTATCAGCAGCAATCTGGAGTCTCCCTTGCTTTTCAATGCTGTGAACATTTAAATCGAGCATTAGTAGTAGAGAGAAAAGTAATGCATTCAAGAAATCTGCCAGAGGTATCGGTTGTGCCAGTTCGGCATGCAGGTGGAGCAATGGCGACCTTCGCATTCGGACACATGGAGGATCCGGTTGTAGTTGAGTTCATTCAGGCTGATGGCGGAATAGATATTGGCGACACATTTATTGGCATGCATGTAAAGCATGTTGCAGTGCCAATACGAACGTCCCTTAAAGACCTTGGCAATGCACATGTTACACTTGCAAAGTCACGGCCGAAATTAATTGGCGGTCCGAGAGCGGTATATGAGAAAACGAAAGAAAATCTTTCTTGTTAATTAGCGTGGAAAAACCAATAAAATTCCTTGTTTGATTGGAGGAATTTTATTGGTTTTTTTATATTAATGGGTTGTCAGCTGAGAGCTTTTAGATTGCTAAAAGCCGTGATGAAAAGGATGTTTGAGCAGGTTTGTTTGTGCTGTTTAGACAGGAATGCTGGGGAGGGGAACAAGGAGTTGTCTCTGAGCCATTTGGGCAGGAAAAGTAGTTAGGGAGGTAACAGAGGAGGCGTCTCTGAGCCGTAGAAAGAAGAAAAGGAGCTGGTAAGGTAACAGAGAAGGCGTCTCTGTGACGTAAAAGGAAGAAAAGAAACTGGTAAGGTAACAGAGGAGGCGTCTCTGAGCCGCAAAAGGAAGAAAAGAAGCTAGGAAGGTAACAGAGAAAGCATCTCTGTAACAAATAAGGAAGAAAAATAGTCAGAAAAGTAACCGAGAAATCCCCCTCTATCAATAAAATAAAACCAAACGAGAAGGAAAGTTCTTTAAAAAAGTTCAACGAAATTGTCGTCCTTATACACCCCCCAGAGGATGACTGGAGGGCACTGAAAAAGTCTAGTTCTCCAAATAAAATGAGGTTTTATTTATTTGAAAGCGAATAATAAGTTGGTTTGGAGAGGTGTCCGCTTGACTCCTATGGGAGCAGCGAGAAAGTCCGAGACCCTGCAGGAGCGTGAGCTGTGAAGCGGCTCGGCGCTCGCCCCAATGAGTCATGTGGTCACCTCGGAAAATAATTTACACATCTAAGTTTAAAAGGCGGTTACGACCAAGCATCAATAGCTATCAGTTTTTCAGTGGTCTCGGATGACTGTGTTATTGTTAAATAATATTTTTTGCGAATAAAATAAGTTCTAGTAACTCAGAAATTTATTTTTTCTACTGGTTCACTTTACTAATATAGTAGATGAATATATGTTTTTCTGTTGTTTTTAATAAATATAAGATAATTCATTTAAAAACAACACTAAAAACCGAACAAAAATAAAAATATTATCGTAATAATTCGTAAATTAACTCTTTCTTTTTAAAATATATACATGATAGAATAGAGGCAGATTTACGGTGGAATAGAGAGAATAGTCGGGAGGATTTACATATGAAGCATTTAGCGGAGCAAGACGAACTTGTTTTTAAAGCAATACAGCAAGAATTAGGTCGCCAAAGAGCGAAAATTGAATTGATTGCGTCAGAAAACTTTGTAAGTGAAGCGGTAATGGAAGCGCAAGGATCTGTATTAACAAATAAATATGCAGAGGGATATCCTGCCAAACGTTATTACGGCGGATGTGAATATGTAGATATTGTGGAAGATATTGCTCGTGACCGTGCGAAAGAAATCTTCGGTGCGGAACATGTGAACGTGCAGCCTCATTCAGGAGCACAAGCAAATATGGCCGTTTATTTTACTATTTTAGAACATGGTGATACTGTGTTGGGAATGAACTTGTCTCATGGTGGACATTTAACACATGGAAGCCCTGTTAACTTTAGCGGTATTCAATATAATTTTATTGAGTATGGAGTAGATAAAGAGACACATTATATTAATTATGAAGATGTTCGAGAAAAAGCATTAGCACATAAGCCTAAATTAATCGTTGCTGGAGCAAGTGCATATCCTCGTGAAATTGATTTTGCGAAATTCCGTGAGATTGCTGATGAAGTTGGAGCATACTTAATGGTGGATATGGCTCATATCGCTGGCTTAGTCGCAGCAGGGCTACATCAAAATCCTGTTCCTTATGCTGACTTTGTAACAACAACTACACATAAAACATTGCGTGGACCTCGTGGTGGAATGATCCTTTGTAAAGAAGAATTTGCGAAGAAAATCGATAAATCAATCTTTCCTGGAATTCAAGGTGGTCCATTAATGCATGTAATCGCAGCGAAAGCAGTTGCTTTTGGAGAAGTGCTTCAAGCGGATTTTAAAGAGTATGCAGAAAAAATTATTGCAAATGCAAAACGATTAGCAAGTGGTCTACAAAAAGAGGGATTAAACTTAGTATCAAATGGAACGGATAATCATTTACTATTAGTTGACCTACAATCTTTAGGATTATCTGGAAAAGTGGCGGAGCAAGTATTAGACGAAGTGGGGATCACTGTTAATAAAAATACGATTCCATACGACCCTGCAAGTCCATTTGTAACAAGTGGAATCCGCATTGGAACAGCAGCTGTAACATCTCGTGGCTTTGGTTTAGAAGATATGGATGAAATTGCATCTATTATCGGTTTTACACTTAAAAACCATGAAAATGCTGAGAAGTTAGCGGAGGCAGCTCAAAGAGTAACGACATTAACTAGCAAATTCGAATTGTATAAACAATTATAATTAGAAGAGGACAATCATCAAGGGGGAAAACGACCTAATGATTGTCCTCTTTTCTTAAGCTCGGTTTTTTTCTTGGATTTTAGGGAAAACTATCATAAAATTTTTGAATTTAGAAAAGGGTATGAGTAAAATGTTTGTGGGTAGAAAATAATTTACCCTCTGGTTTGGTTGGTGGTCGTTAGACCGCCAACCAAACGCAAGCGCGGTAGTATGAGCAAAAATAAAGAAAAAGGGACTTTCTTTTTGTATAGTAGTGTTTGCGGACAAAACATACAAAAGGAGAAAGTCCCTATGAAACAAAATACCATAAAACTACCTACATTAAAAGAAATAGAAAGTGATTTATTTAAAACATTACAGGAAACTTTTTCGGAAGTTCTCGAGGAGCTGTTAACTGGGTATGACAGAGAAATAGCTGAACAACGAGATAAAGGAAGATATCAACTCAAAGATAAGAGAGCGATTCAGATGGACACCTTATTTGGATCTGTTTCAATTAAGCGAAATTACTATTGGGATCGTATCGGCAACAAATATGTCTATTTATTAGATCAATATTTACAGTTTGAGGGCGGTAAAGGATTTAGTCCAGTTGTGGAAGAAATGGCGATGGAATTGGCGGTTACTGGGCCATCATACAGACATGCATCTTCTACGTTAGAAAAATTACTTGGATACTCTGTAGCTAGTCATGAAGCGATTCGTCAACATTTATTACAAACAGAAGTTGTACCGAGCTTGCCAATCGAACCAAAAAGAAAGGTATTATTTATCGAAGTAGATGGCTTATTTATTAAACGGCAAGGTGGTAAGAAGCGCGGACGAGAAGAAAAGATCGCAGCTATCCATGAAGGTTGGTCTATGAATGGAAAGAGAGCCAGTCTTGTGGGAAAACGGCATTTTATTCATAAAGCAGAAGCACCTTTCTGGGAAGAGTTAGAACAATTTTTAATGGATACGTATCATTACGATCCAACTACTCATCTTTTAGCTATCAATGGGGACGGAGCTAGTTGGATAACTGCGTGCAGAGAGTATTTTCAAAAGAAAGCTTTTTTCACGATAGACAGATTCCACGTAGCTCGAGAAATCCAACGTATTTTTAAAGAACATCCTAGATATAAAGCGATACGAAAAAAGCTAGCTAAGTATGATGGAGAGGGATTATTAGTAGAGTTAAATAGTGCAGTGGCGACCCTGGATACAGAGAAAAAAGAAGAACGATTAGAAGCATTAATTAACCAGCTTTCTCCATATCCCGAGGCACTTGGAGACTATAGAATTTGGTTACAGGAACAAGGAATAGATACGAGTGATATGCGTCCGATGGGCAGCGCAGAAGGAACCATGAGTGTGTTTGCCAAGCGTCTGAAAAACGGAAGGGCATGGAGTGAAAAAGGAATAGATGCATTTATTCGATTCATGGTTGGCTTAAAAGATGGATTAGATATTAAAACACTGATCGGAACAATGACGAAACGATTGGAAGAGAAGGAATCAAATCATATAAAACCAAAATACTACCGTGAAAAACTAACCAAAACAGCAGGACAGGCAACAAGACAAAACATTGCCTATTTGAGTCAAACAACAGGAAAGCCACTATATCATGCGTTAAAAGCATTACAAGGATTTTAAAAAGGATTGTCGACGTTTAACTGTAAACTGTATTCTAAAAGGTTATGGATTTTAACAACATAGAAAACGCAGAGTGGATTGGAGCGAAAGGCACTTGACTCCTGCGGGACATAGAGGAAAGGTCGAGACCCCACAGCCGGAACGGCGAGGAGGCTCGACTTCCTCCCCGCGGAAAGCAAGTGCCTGTAGCGGAAAGGAACGGTCTATTGATCCCAAAAAATTTTACGAAAACAGCCTGACTATAAATAGAGTAAGTATAGAAAGCGTTAACAATAGAGATAGCAAACACACTGAAAAAGAGAGAAATTCCGACGATAAAAAATTTCTCCCACAAATACTTGACTCAAACTAGAAAAGGATTTCAGTTGATTCGCCAAAACTTTTTCTGTAGAATGAATAGAAGTGTGTTAACGAAGTATCCTGTCGAAAAAAGAGGATATTTATACTAATAATGAAGGAACGGAGTGAATGTTGTGGCAAAGGTATATGTATTTGATCACCCACTTATTCAGCATAAACTTACATACATTAGAGAAACCCAAACAGGTACAAAGGAATTTAGAGAGCTAGTAGATGAAGTAGCAACATTAATGGCTTTTGAAATTACTCGTGATATGCCATTAGAGGAAATTGATATCGAAACACCAGTTAGCAAAATGAAATCTAAAGTGCTTTCTGGTAAAAAACTAGGGATTGTTCCTATCTTGCGTGCTGGTATCGGGATGGTGGACGGGGTTTTAAAATTAATCCCTGCTGCTAAAGTTGGACATATTGGATTATACCGTGATCCTAAAACATTAAAACCAGTCGAATACTATGTAAAGTTACCTTCCGATGTAGAAGAAAGAGACTTTATCGTAGTGGATCCAATGCTTGCGACAGGTGGTTCTGCCATTGAAGCAATTCACTCTTTAAAAAACAGAGGCGGAAAAAACATTAAATTTATGTGCTTAATTGCTGCTCCTGAAGGTGTGGAAGCATTAAAAGAAGCTCATCCAGATGTGGATATCTACATTGCTGCACTTGATGAGAAGTTAAATGAAAAAGGTTATATTGTTCCAGGTCTTGGAGACGCTGGTGACAGATTATTTGGGACAAAATAATCGTGCCAAAAAATGCTCGGGCTAAAATAGCAAAGGATTCCGTTTTGAGGTGCTTTTCTTAAAATGTGTAGCGATTTGATAGTAGCTTTGGCATCGTTATTGGTATATAAAATGGGAAACTCGCCATTGGAATTGGCGAGTTTCTTTATTTGGAATATAAAATCCTTATATAAAGCCTCACCACTTACTTTTGGTATGGTTCACCGTAATGCATTAAATGAGAATCTTTTGGACTCACTCCCTTTTTACTAAGATGTTTTGTCCTGAATCGAGTAACCGGCAAAAGGAAAATAAGCGGAATTTTTCGGATAAATGCATGATAGTGCTTGTTTCGGCGTAAATAAGGGGAGTTTTTCCGATTATGCAAAGCAAAATCTCCCTTTTTCGCATTATTCGAGTCAATAGGCGGAATCTTTCCGTCTATTTAAGCCTTTTTTAATAATAATTACTAAATAAGCGAAATTCTTCCGTCTATTTTTCAACTCAGATGCTTTGTCTTATACCCCAACCGATAAGTTCGGGTCCTCTCGAACACTCGATAAATAAGGAAAAAGACTTGCAAGCTTCTTAGTGGGCTTCAAAGTTTTAAAGTAGATAAAAAGACAAATAAACATAAGAGAAAAGCAATGAATGATAATGGCGTCATGATAAACCTTTCTTTCTTACTTTGAGACAGTAGATTAATTACTGTATTTAAACCAAGGTATAAGGTAATAACACAGACTAATATGTTTGTTGGTAAAAAATGAAAGGTGGTTAACACATTTGTATGTGTTAGAAAAATCAAACTAATAAATAAGAGAATGATAGCATTTAATATACTCAAAATCCGCAATTTTTTTGGTAGAACCTTATGAGAACCACCCATCACATACTCTCCTAATGGATAACTAACTGAAAGTAATACTTGAAAAATTGCTACGATAATGGCTGATAGATGGACAAACCCCATTTCCATACAGAACTTTTCCATCAAACTTTATAAAAAAAGCAGTATTTCCTTTTTTAATTTATATTCATCTTGAAAGAAATTATTAGTATTGGCATTTGTCTGTGTGAGAAAAGTCACACCTGATTTCATTGAATACATAAAATAACAACTTGCGGTCAGAATAAAAAGCATAATGATTTGCAAGGGGTGATTGGCATGATAAAAAGAACACTTGGAATACTCCTCATTTTCCCACTATTCATATCCTATACAACATTAGCTGCATCCTTAAAAACTCCAGACTTACCCTCGCAAAATCCAAACGAATTACAAATTGCCATTGTGCATACGAAGACTAATTATACCGAACAAGAAATAGATGAGCTCCTTAAGGAATACCCTCATTTAGAAAGAAGATTTATATTTAAAGAAGTATTCCATGGTTTTTCGGTAGAAGGCCCAGTACGGGAACTGGAAAAGTTAAAACAAAGCGAAAGCGTAAATCAAGTATCAAAGGTTCAAACATATATGGCAGAAGCAGATGACCCTGTTGAAATTATAGGAGCAGATGAAATAAGAAATTTCTTAGGAAAATCATTAGAGCATCTAAGTGGCAAAGGAATAAAGGTAGGTGTGATAGATACAGGAATAGACTATCAGCATTCCGATTTACAGAAGAACTATAAGGAAGGCTATGATTTTGTAGATAAGGACCAGGATCCGATGGAAACAAAGGGATTAGGCAGGAGAGATACTTTTCATGGTACACATGTCGCTGGGATTATTGCAGCAGATGGAAAGATGAAAGGTGTGGCTCCTAATGCGACTATTTATGCCTATAGAGCACTAGGTCCGGGGGGCTCTGGAACAACAGAGCAAATATTGGCTGCGATTGATAGAGCTGTAAGAGATAAAGTAGATATTATTAACCTCTCATTAGGCAGTGATGTAAATGGTCCAGATTTGCCGATTAGTCTTGCCTTAAATGAAGTAGTGAAGAAGGGGATTATTGCCGTTGCGGCTGCCGGGAATGCAGGCCCAGCAGAATGGACGGTCGGTTCTCCAGGTACAGCCTCTAAAGCTATTTCAGTTGGAGCCTCCACTCCTAATATATATACACCTTTTATCCTTATAAATGATCAAAAAATCCCTTTAACCAATATGGAAAATAGTGAAGAATGGGCAGATACAGGCTCTGTTCACTTAGTAAGTGGTGGAATAGGGAAAAGAAATCAATTAACCGATGTAAAAGGAAAACTTGTATTAATGGAAAGAGGAGAACTAACCTTTACAGAAAAAGTGCAAAACGCATATGAAATGGGAGCGATTGGTGTACTTATATACAACAATATAGAAGGACCTTTTCAAGGGATGCTAGAAAAAGAAGTAGCTATACCAGTGGCAGGAATTACGAAGGCGGAGGGAGAATTTATAAAAGAGTCTATTCGTAAAAAAGAAACATATTTAACAATAGTAAAAAAATGGGAAAAAGATATATTGGCAGATTTTAGCTCTAGAGGCCCTGTGACTAGCACTTGGGAAATTAAACCAGATGTGCTTGCGCCAGGAGTAGTGATAAATAGCACAGTCCCTAATGGTTATATGTCATTACAAGGGACAAGTATGGCAGCGCCCTTTGTTGCGGGAGCTTGTGCATTGTTATTAGAGGCGCATCCAGACTGGGGTCCAGAAGAAGTGAAAGCATCTTTAATGAATACAGCAAAACCGGTCAAAAATAGACAAAATGTGACATATAAAGTATATGAACAAGGGGCAGGTCGAATTCAAGTTGATAAAGCGATAGAAGCTAATGTTCTAATTACGCCTGGAAGTATTCGTTTTGGTAAATACAAATTGGTGAAAGAACAAAACCAATATAAGGCGTACATTACGGTTAAAAATGTCGGTGATAATATGGAGAAAATATCCTTTGATTTTCCAAAAGGAAAAAGGGGGATTAGCTGGCGATTGCCTCTTTCATTTACACTAAAACCGGGTCAGAAGAAAAATGTCCCAATTATAATGAATATTGACAGTAATCTTTTTAATGAAAAACTTCAAGATGGTATAATTAAGGTAAGGGCCGGTGAGCAATTAATAAAACTTCCTTATTTATATGTACTAGAGGAACCAGACTATCCTAGAATTATGGGGTTTGATCTCCTTAAAAAGACTGGAGAAAATAGTTATGAATATGAGACGTATTTACCGACAGGCGCTGAAGAATTTGGAATAGCTCTTTTTCGGGAAGATACATTACAATTTATTCAGTTTTTAGATTGGAAAAAAGAAGTGAAAAGAGGACGGTTAAAAGGGGTATTTAGTGTTGGAGATTTGGACGAATCAGGAAACTATCGAATCAAAGTTTTTGCGAAAAAAGCCGGAAAAGAGGACATGCTTGAAAAAATGTTGAAAATAAAATAAGCTATAAGTTAGAGATTGTTAAAAGGTGAGCAATGAATTTTTTTTTTGTATTTAAATGCATTGACATTGACAATACCCTATTGTATGCTTACAAGGGGTATGAATAGGTTTTCACCCGCGGAGTATCAAGATTTTAACACAGAGATAGTGTTAATAGAGTTAACGGGCAAAAGTGAATTTTACTAGTTTATCTTTGGAAATTGAAGATAAATTATCTGGATTGACACCCGTAAAATGATACAAAAGGAATGTGCTTTTTCTCTGCTTCGCTTTATTTTTCGCGGGTTTAGAGTGATGCCCTGAAAATATAGGAGGATAGAGATTTGGAACAATTATTTGAGATATACATAAGGGTTAAAAAATATCTTTATTTCTTTTTATCATTTTGTGCATTTGCTTGGGCGCTTACCCCCTATCAATCTGTTTTTCTTGGTCTCTTCGTCGGAACGAGTGCCAGTGTATTCAATCTCACCTTATTGGTTAGAAGAGCAAAGGTATTTGATAAAGCCATTGAAGATGAAGGGAAGGTTTATGGTTTAGGAACTCTTTCTCGAATGGCGACAGCAGTAATTGTTTGCTTAATTGCCGTAGAATATCCACAAAAAGTTCACTTAATAAGTGTTGTAATTGGATTGATGACAGCTTATATTGTCATTATGGCAGATTATTTAGTGCGTTATTTTATTTTACATAAGAATGGTGAGAAAAGAGGTGAGTAATATTGCATCATGAAGCACCTACCAAAGTGTTTTTAGGATTAACTTTTAACCTATCTAATGTTTTAATGATTGTTGTATCAAGTTTAATTGTGTTTTTAATCGCATTTTTCCTTACTCGAAATCTTCAAATGAAGCCAACTGGCAGACAAAATTTGATGGAGTGGATAATGGACTTTGTCCGAAATATTATTAAGAATAACATGGATTGGAAAGATGGTGGAAGATTTCACGTATTAGGGATCACCCTTCTTATGTACATCTTTATTTCCAACATGTTAGGACTGCCTTTCGCTATTACAGTGGATCATACGCTTTGGTGGAAATCCCCAACTGCCGATCCTGGTATAACCTTAACGTTGGCAATTATGGTAGTGGGTTTAACTCATTACTACGGTGTCAAAATGCGTGGTACAAAAGGATACTTTAGGGAGTATGTACAGCCAGTAGGATTTTTACTACCATTAAAAATTGTCGAAGAATTCTCTAATACACTCACACTTGGTCTTCGTTTATACGGAAACATTTTTGCGGGTGAGGTTCTACTAGACTTACTAGTGAATAGCTTAGCTAAGACAAATATTATTGGTACAATAGCTGCCTTCCCATTAACAATGGTATGGCAAGGGTTCTCTATTTTTATCGGAAGTATCCAAGCTTTTATTTTCACTTTATTAACAATGGTTTATATGGCTCATAAAGTAAGTCAAGACCATTAATATATATACCCAGTTCAGAAAATGGACAAACTTTATAATAATTACAATTTAGGGAGGATTTTAATAATGGGTTCATTAGCAGCAGCAATTGCAATTGGTTTAGCAGCACTAGGTGCAGGTTTAGGTAACGGATTAATCGTTTCTCGTACAGTAGAAGGGATTGCTCGTCAACCAGAAGCAAGAGGTATGCTTCAATCAACAATGTTTATCGGGGTTGCGTTCGTAGAGGCGATTCCTATCATGGCGGTTGTTATCGCATTTATGGTTCTTTAATAGATTTAGAATAAATTATTCCTTAGTTATGGCGAAGATCATTCGATAAGAACCTTCGCCATTCCTTTATTTAAAACCAACAATTCTTAAAAAAAGGCTGTTTTCTTGAAGATGGTTGTTATTTCAATAGAAATACTAACTATTAGGGAAGACAAAGCAGCCTACAATACCATACTCAATTTGAGTATATTGATAGCCAAAAATTGTTCCTATTATTTTATAAATAAGCATGTTCACCTTTTTTCCATAAGCGAATAAAGGTTTCCTGTATGTGATAAAACACATTACCTGAAAGGAGTGAATCAAGCGTGTTCACAAATGGATTAGTATTAGGTGCCGTAATGGAATTCGCGGGCGGCGACGTAGCTGTTCAATTAGGATCTTTCTTATTATTATTGTGGGCAATCAAAAAGTTTGCTTGGGGTCCTTTAATGAAAATAATGAAGGATCGCGAGGAATTCGTTGCAAATGAAATAGATAATGCAGAGAAAAGCAGACTAGAAGCTGCCAAACTATTAGAAGAACAAAGAGCGTTATTGAAAGAAGCGCGTACTGACGCACAAGAATTAATCGATAAAGCTAAACAACAAGCAGATGCTCAAAGAGAAACAATCATTGACGATGCTAGAAAAGATGCAGAACGATTAAAAAATGCTGCTTTAGTAGAAATTGAGCAACAAAAAGAAAAAGCTGTTGCAACAATTCGCGATCAGGTTACTTCTCTTTCTGTATTAATCGCTTCTAAAGTGATCGAAAAAGAATTAAATGAGCAAGATCAAGAAAAATTAATTCATGATTACATTCAAGAGGTAGGCGAGAAACGATGATGGATACAGGTGTTGCAAAGCGTTATGCTTTAGCCCTTTTCCAAATCGCCAAAGAAAACGGACAGATAGATCAATTGGATGAAGAAGTTCGCGTAGTGAAATCACTTTTAACCTCTTCGCCAGACATTCATACATTTCTACAATCTCCTAATATCTCATTAGAAAAGAAAAAAGAAATGGTGAAAGTAGCATTTGCTTCAGCAAGTGAGTATATACAAAATCTTTTGATGCTACTGATTGATCTCCATCGGGAAGAGATGATTACTAGTATTTGTGATCAATTTATTGCTTTTGTAAATGAAGCAAAAGGGGTTGCAGATGCAAGAGTATATTCCATCAAACCGTTAACTATGGATGAGAAAAGAGCTATTTCAGCTACTTTCGCTGCAAAAGTTGGGAAAATATCGCTAAATATTGAAAATATCATTGATTCTAACCTATTAGGTGGAATTAAAGTAAGAATAGGTAATCAAATATTTGATGGTAGTCTTCAAGGGAAGCTAAACCGTCTACAACGACAATTATTAGGATAGTAATTCTTTAGATAGGGGTGAAACGCATGAGCATCAAAGCGGAAGAAATCAGTGCTCTTATAAAAAAGCAAATTGAAAGTTACCAATCAGAAGTTCAAGTAAGCGAAGTTGGTACGGTAATTAATATTGGTGATGGTATCGCTCGTGTACATGGCCTGGATAACTGTATGGCTGGGGAGCTTGTTGAATTTTCTAATGGAGTAATGGGCTTAGCTCAAAACTTAGAAGAAAGCAATGTAGGTATCATTATTCTTGGTCCTTACACAGATATTCGCGAAGGCGATGAAGTTCGTCGTACAGGAAGAATCATGGAAGTTCCAGTAGGAGATGCGTTAATCGGACGCGTAGTTAATCCTTTAGGACAACCAGTAGATGGACTAGGAGCAATTAATTCAACAAAAACACGTCCAATCGAATTTTTAGCACCTGGCGTTATGGATCGTAAATCTGTAAGCGAGCCGCTTCAAACAGGTATTAAAGCGATTGACGCATTAGTGCCAATCGGTCGTGGACAACGTGAATTAATTATCGGTGACCGTCAAACTGGTAAAACATCTGTTGCGATTGATACCATCCTTAACCAAGCAGACCAAGATATGGTATGTATCTACGTTGCGATTGGACAAAAGGAATCAACTGTACGTAACGCGGTAGAAACACTACGTAAAAATGGTGCATTAGATTACACAATCGTTGTCACAGCTTCTGCTTCTCAACCAGCACCACTACTATACTTAGCTCCATATGCTGGTGTAGCAATGGGTGAAGAATTTATGTATAACGGTAAGCATGTTTTAATCGTATATGATGATTTAACAAAACAAGCATCCGCTTATCGTGAATTGTCCCTATTACTTCGTCGTCCTCCAGGTCGTGAAGCATATCCAGGGGATGTATTCTACTTGCATTCTCGTCTTCTTGAGCGTGCTGCTAAATTAAGCGACGCAAAAGGTGGAGGTTCTATTACGGCTCTTCCATTTATTGAAACACAAGCAGGGGACGTTTCTGCTTATATTCCAACAAACGTAATTTCGATTACAGATGGACAAATTTTCTTACAATCGGATTTATTCTTCTCTGGTGTACGCCCAGCGATAAATGCAGGTTTATCTGTTTCCCGTGTTGGTGGTTCTGCACAAATCAAAGCAATGAAAAAGGTTGCAGGAACATTGCGTCTGGACCTTGCATCATTCCGTGAGCTAGAATCATTTGCTCAATTTGGCTCTGATTTAGATAAAGCGACACAAGATAAATTAAATCGTGGTGCTCGCACAGTAGAAGTATTGAAGCAAGATCTTAATAAACCGTTAAAAGTAGAAAAACAGGTTGCGATTCTATATGCCCTAACACGTGGTCACTTAGATGATATTCCTGTTACTGATATTAGACGTTTCGAAGAAGAATTCTTAAATTGGCTAGATCACAATCATACAAATGTGGTAGAACAGATTGTTTCAACAAAAGATCTTCCATCTGATGATGATATGACAGCAGCAATTAACGATTTCAAAAAAACGTTTGTAGCTTCTGAATAAGAAGGCAAACTTAAAGATTGGTGGTGAGAATCTTTGGCATCTTTACGTGATATAAAAGCTCGTATTGAATCAACTAAAAAGACTAGCCAAATTACGAAAGCCATGCAAATGGTATATTCGGCTAAAATGAATAGAGCAGTTATTAATGTAAAAGCATTTATTCCGTATATGTCTAAAATGGAAGAAGTGACACATTCAGTAGCGCTCGGCAGCTCAGGCGTTAGCCATCCAATGCTTCAAACGCGTCCTGTTAAAAAAACATGCTATCTTGTCATCACTTCCGAACGCGGACTGGCAGGGGCATACAACAGTAACGTACTTAGAAAATTGAATCAAACAATTAATGAGCGACATCAATCAAAAGAGGAGTATGCCATTATTGTCATTGGAAGAATCGGTAGAGATTTCCTATTAAAACAAGGACATAATGTCATCTTGGATGTAGTTGGAATACCAGACCTACCAGATTTCCTAGATATTAAAGATGTAACAAGTAAAGCAGTAGGCATGTTTGATGATGGTACTTTTGATGAGCTCAATGTTTATTACAGTCATTATGTAAGTGCAATTCAACAGGATGTAGTAGAGAAGAAGGTTCTTCCTTTAACGGATATGGATGCTACGAATACTACATTGACATCATATGAATTTGAGCCATCAGCAGAAGAGATTCTTGATGTGCTATTACCGCAGTATGCAGAGAGTCTTCTATACGGTGCTTTACTAGATAGTAAGGCAAGTGAGCATTCTGCACGTATGACTGCGATGAAGAATTCTACTGATAATGCGAAAGAATTAATAGGTGAATTAAGTCTACAGTACAACCGTGCAAGACAAGCTGCGATTACACAAGAGATTACAGAAATCGTTGGTGGAGCTGCAGCGTTAGAATAACGATGATTAATAAGTTCTGCTTGACGTAAGGTTTAGCAGAACCTGCTTTTAAGAAAGTTTAGGAGGGAAAATAATGAGCACAGGACGAATTCTTCAAGTTATGGGACCAGTTGTTGACGTGAAGTTCGATGGAGGAAGTCTGCCTGACATTAACAACGCATTAAGAGTTGTTCCAGGTCCAAATAGTACTTCTAACGTAGAATTAACACTTGAAGTGGCCCTTCATTTAGGTGATAACACAGTTCGAGCTATTGCAATGTCTTCTACTGATGGCGTTACAAGAGGCTCAGAGGTTATAGATACTGGAAAATCTATTTCTGTTCCTGTTGGTGATGTTACGTTAGGTCGTGTATTTAATGTTTTAGGAGAAACCATTGATTTAGATTCCGAAATTCCAGCGAGTGCTAGACGTGATTCTATTCATAGAGAAGCTCCTAAGTTTGAACAATTATCAACACAAGTAGAAATTTTAGAAACAGGTATTAAAGTAGTAGACTTATTAGCACCTTATATTAAAGGTGGTAAAATTGGTCTATTTGGTGGAGCCGGTGTAGGTAAAACCGTTTTAATTCAGGAATTAATTAATAACATCGCTCAAGAGCATGGTGGTATTTCTGTATTCGCAGGTGTTGGAGAACGGACACGTGAAGGAAACGACCTTTACCATGAAATGACAGATTCTGGCGTTATTAAGAAAACAGCAATGGTGTTCGGACAAATGAACGAGCCACCAGGTGCTCGTATGCGTGTTGCCTTAACAGGATTAACAATGGCAGAATATTTCCGTGATGAACAAGGACAAGACGTTCTATTCTTCATTGATAACATCTTCCGCTTTACACAAGCTGGTTCTGAGGTTTCTGCATTGCTTGGCCGTATGCCATCAGCGGTTGGTTATCAGCCGACGTTAGCAACAGAAATGGGTAGATTACAAGAACGTATTACTTCAACAAATGTAGGTTCTGTAACATCTATCCAAGCTATCTATGTACCAGCGGATGACTATACAGATCCAGCGCCAGCTACAACATTTGCTCACTTGGATGCAACAACAAACCTTGAGCGTAAATTAACAGAGATGGGTATTTACCCAGCAGTAGATCCACTTGCTTCTACTTCTCGTGCCCTTTCTCCTGAAATTGTTGGCGAAGAGCACTATAATGTAGCAAGAAGTGTACAATCTACACTACAACGATATAGAGAGCTTCAAGATATCATTAGTATCCTAGGTATGGACGAGCTAAGTGACGAAGATAAATTAATCGTTCACCGTGCAAGAAGAATCCAATTCTTCTTATCTCAAAACTTCCATGTAGCGGAGCAATTTACAGGTCAGAAAGGTTCTTATGTACCTGTAAAAGAAACCGTAAAAGGATTTAAAGATATTCTTGATGGAAAATATGATCATCTTCCAGAGGATGCGTTCCGCTTAGTTGGACGTATCGAAGAAGCAATTGAAAAAGCGAAATCTATGGGTGTGGAAGTATAAACTAATCAGGAGGGGTAGTAATGAAGACGATTAAAGTCAATGTAGTAACTCCTGATGGCCCGGTGCATGAATCAGATGTAGATATGGTGATCGCAAAAGCAGAAAGTGGAGAGCTTGGAATTTTAGCAGGACATATTCCGATGGTTGCTCCACTGAAAATAGGAGCTGTTCATTTGAAAAAAGGTTCAGATTCTGAATATCTAGCGGTGAATGGTGGAATTTTAGAAGTTCGCCCGGATCAGGTGACAGTACTTGCTCAATCTGCTGAATTAGCGGAAGAAATTGATTATGATCGTGCCTTACGTGCTAAGGAGCGCGCAGAACAAAGATTACATGCTCAGAAGTCAGAGCATGTAGACTTTAGACGTGCAGAACTTGCTCTTCAACGTGCAATGAATCGTATATCCATTGTTGAGAAAAAATACTAAAAAGTCCCTAAGGGGGCTTTTTTTAATCTGTGGAGTGCTTTGAAAAAGAGAATATCAAGCTGTGGTTAAACAGACAAAAAATCAAAAAAAATACCTGAATCAAAAGTGAAACCTTTTGATAGGTAAATACGTCAAATAATAGTTGAATCTGAAAGGATAGATTGGAGGAAAAAATGATTGATGCTTTTGGACAACAGGCATTACTAAGTATATTAATACATATCGTGTTTATAGCTCTTTCGTGGTGGGCATTACAGTCACTAAACTTCGAGAAATTTCTTCGTAAAAATCGAGTTTTCCAGGCAAGAGTATTGTATGTATTATTAGCCATTATTATGGGTTCGATTGTCAGTAACTTTTTACTAGACTACTTAAGTTGGTCACAACAATTACCATTAATATTGAATTAATTACCAAAAATAGAAACAATTAATAAGAAAAGATAGGTCTTCATACATGTTTTCATTGCTTCGTTTTTTCAGTAAAATTCATTTTGTGTGCTTAAATAGTTTGTTCCTTGGTTAATGTTTTATTCATGTCAAAAAGTGACGATTAATCACTAGTATGCAATTCTTCTCTCTGGAAACAATGGTAGTATGGGGGAGGAATTGAAATGAAGATAAATAAAACGTTAATTATTATAATAATTATAATTGGTTTGGCTTGCCTAACATTTGGGAATAACATCACTATCGCGAGAACAAAGTCAGATTTAATAACAATAAATGAAATTTTACAAAAACAAGAAAACGTAGCAATAAATGAATGGTCTCTGCATGCAAGAGAAAGGCTGGATAATGTTACAAGTATAGAAGATGCAAAAGCATATCAGTCAAAATTGAAAAAAGTTTTCCCAAATGGTGACTGGGTAGAAATGAAAACACATCAAAACTGGCAAGCAAAAATGATCGTTCCATCCAGTAACCAAACGGAAGAAAGTATTATTATAACCACTTCTTTAACAACTAATACCGTTCAATCATATATTATTTATGAGGTGAGAGGGAAAAAGTTAGAGGATAAAGAAATGAAAAGGTTAGATATGGAAATTAACGAAAAAATTTCTAACATATTTCGTGGGGAACCGACAATTTTCTCTTGTATTAAAGGCGAATTCAGTGATAAGATGAATGGGACTTTGCCTTATAAAGTTAACCAATTGCTAAATGCATTTCAAGCAAAAGAAGTAGAGGCGTTGGAAGAGGGTGATTTTATATCCACCTCCGCTTATTCGCCCTTATTTGAAGAACGAATTGATAATAGCGAAAAGGAAATGAACGTACAAATAGGATTGAGAACACAAGATATGGGAGGAAAAACTACGTTCGTAGTTGGCACACCCATCATAACGATTGAATATTAATATAGAGATATTGGACGCGGAGGGGAATAGACTTTGGATAAAATCATCGTCCGCGGCGGAAAAAGGTTAAATGGAACGGTTAAAGTGGAAGGCGCAAAAAATGCCGTTTTGCCTGTGATCGCCGCTACATTATTAGCAAGTGATGGAAAAAGTATAATTAAATCAGTTCCGACTCTTTCAGATGTATATACGATTAATGAAGTATTAAGATATTTGAATGCAGATGTACATTTTGAAAATGGTGAAGTAACCGTTGATGCATCAAGGGACTTAAGTGTGGAAGCACCATTTGAATATGTACGAAAAATGCGTGCATCTGTTTTAGTTATGGGATCATTGTTAGCTAGAAATGGCCATGCAAGAGTAGCATTACCTGGAGGTTGTGCAATTGGCTCAAGACCAATTGATCAGCATCTTAAAGGCTTTGAAGCAATGGGAGCAAAGGTTCAGGTTGGTAATGGATTTATCGAAGCTTCAGTAGAAGGCCGTTTACAAGGAGCGAAAATCTATCTTGATTTTCCAAGTGTAGGTGCTACTGAAAATATTATGATGGCTGCTTCCTTAGCAGAAGGTACAACAATTGTAGAAAATGTAGCAAAAGAACCAGAAATTGTGGATTTAGCAAACTTCCTAAATAAAATGGGAGCAAAAGTAAGAGGTGCAGGTACTGGAACAATTCGTATCGAAGGTGTGGAAGTGCTACATGGTACAGAACATACTATTATTCCTGACAGAATCGAAGCTGGTACATTCTTAATTGCTGCTGCTATCACTGGCGGAAATGTACTTGTACAGGGTGCAGTTCCTGAGCATTTATCTTCTTTAATTGCAAAAATGGAAGAGATGGGTGTTATCTTCAAAGAAGAAGAAGATGGTATTCGTGTTGTTAGTGCTGAGAATTTAAAAGCTGTAGACATTAAAACAATGCCTCATCCTGGATTCCCAACAGATATGCAATCACAAATGATGGCATTACTTCTTCGTGCAAAAGGAACAAGTATGATTACGGAAACAGTTTTCGAAAATCGCTTTATGCATGTAGAAGAATTCAGACGCATGAATGGCGATGTGAAAATTGAAGGTCGTTCAGTTGTAATGAACGGACCAACTAATCTGCAAGGAGCAGAAGTAGCTGCTACAGATTTGCGTGCCGCTGCTGCTCTGATTTTATCTGGACTTGTAGCTGATGGTATCACGCGCGTTACAGAGCTTAAGCATTTAGATCGTGGCTATGTAAATTTCCATCAGAAATTAGCTGCCTTAGGTGCTGATATCGAAAGAATTACGGAAGAAAGTGAATTAACATTAACTGCAAGCTATGTTGCGGATTTAAATGCATAAAACAAAGGGCAAACTTTATTTATCGTTTACGTTCAGATAAATAAAGTTTGTTTTTTTGTGGGCAAAATTATACATAGCATGTAAAAAATATTTTAAAAACAAATCGAAATGGGTATTAGCTTCCTTTAAAAATGGCTAATGGAAAAGGTGTTATGTAATGGGGAAATAACAAGAGGTGCATAAATAACAGGATTGCTAAAATAGTATGCAAAACCGACATATTTAGAACAATTTTTTTAGTGAAAAGCTATCGATTTAAACAGAAAAAGAAGGAATAAAAGCTTGTCCACCTCCATAAGAATGTTTTAGAGACAGTTAGAAGGTCTTATTTCTATTTTATGGAGGCTTTTCATTCATGATTAAAATCAAACCTTTCATCGTACTAGGAGTTATTCTGTTTGCTATCACTTTACTTGTTCCCACAATCCTTGTTTTACCCTCTATTCAGGAAAAAAAGGATGAGCCAAACAGTAATGTAGAATCTGCAGAAGCCAAAGAGCCAGCTATAGAAGTAGCCGTATACAGGCAGAATAAGCAAGAAGTTGAGAAATTAGATTTAGAAGAATATGTAGTTGGGGTTGTTGCTTCTGAAATGCCGGCAAAGTTTGAAATGGAAGCATTGAAAGCACAAGCCTTAACAGCCAGAACATATATTGTAAAAAGAATGATGAATCAAGAAAAATCAGATTTACCAGACGGTGCCCTTGTTGGAGACACAATTGATTATCAAGTATACAACAATCAAGACGAGTTAAAGAAAATTTGGGAAAATGCCGGTTATGATTGGAAAAAGAATATGGAAAAAATCGAAGAAGCTGTAGCTGCTACAAAGGGACAAATTTTAACCTATAAAGGTGATCCGATTGATGCCACTTTCTTCTCCACAAGCAATGGCTACACGGAAAACTCAGATGCAATATGGCCAAATTCTATCTCCTATTTACAAAGCGTAGAAAGCCCGTGGGATGTTAATTCTCCTAAGTTTAATGGGGAAGTGACATTGACTGTAAAGGAGTTTGAGAAGACGCTAGGAGTGTCTTTAGGGACTGGTAGTGAAGTATTAGAAGATGTTAAATATACAAAGGGAAAAAGAATAGCAAGTGCCAAAATTAACGGAAAAGAGATGTCAGGAACAGATATTAGAGAAAAGTTAAATCTTAAATCAACTGACTTTACTATGGAACGAAAAGGAGAGACCGTATATATTGCCACAAAGGGATATGGTCATGGTGTCGGAATGAGCCAATATGGAGCAAATGGAATGGCAGCGAACGGAAAAACATATGATGAAATCGTTAAATACTATTATAAAGGGGTTGAAGTCACTGCCTCAGATGATATGCTGACGAAATATACAGCTCAGAAATAAGAAAATCAGCGAAAGTAACGAGGGTATTAGCCGAAATAGTGATAAATCAGCGAAAGTAGCGAGGGTATTAGCCAAAATAATGATAAATCAGCCAAAGCAGCGAGGAAATCAGCCAAAGCAACGAGAATATCAGCCAAACTCAAACTAAGCAAGTCTCCATCCCGAGACTTGCTTTTTTCTACGCTACAAATAAAAAATAAATTTCCATGTATATAATAAAGAACTTTGTCGAAAAATAAGTCTAAAAAAATTTTTTTGCTAATAGGTATATATTTATCATTATCTGTTCAGAATGATTGCTGAGGTGATGATAAAATGAGAGAGGAAGAAAACAAACGTACTTCTCCAAAAAAGTCAAAAGTAAAAAGCTTTTTTAAAAAGCGTTGGGCATTTCCAGCCGTTTATATCGCAAGTGCTGCTATTATTCTAACAGGTGTTCTTTGGTATCAAAATAGCGCATCAGAAACAGATAAGTATAAATATGATGCTGATATGCCAACAAAGCAAATCGATGAACCTGCAGAACCAGTAGCAAAAGAATTTGAAAACTTTGCGTGGCCAGTAGTAGATGAAGAGTCATTTATTACACAAAAGGAATTCTACGATAATACGGCTAGTAAAGAAAAACAAGCTGAATCATTAGTGTTTTATAATAATCAATATCAGCCAAACACAGGTATTGATTTAAAAATGGAAGATGATAGCGAATTCGAAGTGGTAGCTGCCTTAAGCGGAACTGTTACGAAAGTGGCGGAAGATTCTCTATTAGGTAACACGATTGAAATTGATCACGAAAATGGGATTAAAACATATTACCAGTCTGTGAAGGATTTCCAAGTAGAAGTTGGAGATGAAGTGGAAAAAGGTCAACCATTAGCCACTGCTGGAAAAAGTAAGTTAAATCAAGATGCAAGTGTTCATGTTCACTTTGAAGTAAGAAAAGACAATGTTGCGGTAAACCCAATTGATTATTTTGGTAAGCCATTAAGTGCTTTGGAAAGTGATGATACTTCTGGTGCTACATCAGAAGCTGATTCAGAGGTGGAAGAGTCTGAATCTGCTGATGAAGAAATGCCAACAGATAACTCATTAGAAAATGGAATAAATTCTAATCAGGATGAAGATGCAGAAGGAACTACAGATCCGAACGCATAATTGAAAAACTGTGAAAATAGGGGTTGCTATAAATCGGTTTCTTACATGCATGAGATATCATCTTTTGCAAAGTAAGAAGCCCTTTATAGCACTCTTTTTTTATGTCTATATAACTTTCTACGCGAAAAAAATATTTTTAGCATGGGAAATGTCGAAATGAGAAGCCGCGTTTATGTAAACAACTAAGCTTTTAGATAAATTCCTCCTTCCTTTCATGATGGTGCTAGTTCCGTTAATTCACCTATTCAAATCTTTATTAGGTAAAAAGTAATAGGTTTATTTCCATGTTTTAAGAAATGTTTGATGGAAGTTGCCAATTAGGTACGGAAACTGACAAATTTCTCGGGAAATAATTGTCCTTAGGAAACAATCAGTTTTGGATAAATAAGCTTATTAAAGGGTAGTAGTATTTCATTCTCAAATAATCGATCCACATTTTAAATTCCTCATGTGCTCTCCATATAAACCTTCTTTAATTCAGCAAAATAAAGAATTTTAGTTAAAAAACTCATTAAAATCAAAGAAATCATAAAAAAAATTAGACAAACCTTGTCCCTATTCATATTTTTCTGCATAAAGTATCATCCAAGCTAATAAAATGTTACAAACCTTACAAAGAGGAAGTTTGGAGTGAGGGGTCGTTTGAAGACAATGGATATGTAGTCGAGGACATGTTTAATCATAATAAGTACAGAAAGCCTTTGACTTTCTGCCGCATGAAGAATCGTATTTTGTAGGAAAGGAAACGTGCGGGATGAAGAATTTCGATGAAGCGAAAAGCGAGTCTCATTTCACACTTCTCACATCCAATTTAGGGAGGGCGAGTGGTGTGCACGATTACATCAAAGAGAGAACTATCAAGATTGGAAAGTATATCGTGGAGACGAGAAAAACGGTTCGCGTAATAGCGAAGGAGTTTGGCGTATCCAAAAGTACAGTCCATAAAGATTTAACAGAAAGACTTCCTGAAATTAACCCAGATTTAGCAAATGAAGTAAAAGAGATACTTGATTATCATAAATCAATTCGACATCTGCGTGGTGGGGAAGCAACTAAAATGAAGTATAAAAAAGAAGAGTTAGAAGGGGAAACTGTACAGTAAAAAGCAAATGGGGCAATTTTGTAGAACTGTTAGCATGGCAAAAAATAAGGATAAAAATGCCCTAGTGATTTTTAAAACAGAAAGGAAAGTTTGTGAAATGCAGCTACAACAGTCTATCGATGGAGGTGACTTCATCGATAGAAAAAAAGATTTGTATAAAAAGAGACGCTGATTGAAATGCTAAGAAAAGGTACATAATAGCTTTAAAGGACTTTGAAATCAATGTCCTTTTTCTTTTGTAAAGAAAACATAACCAGCTTGAAAATGGTGTGGTGGTCGTTTAAGAGCTGCCTAACATAATTATAAATTCTTTTTGTGAAAAAAAACTCATTTTTTTGACAAAAAGTTACTTATTTCTGCATCCTTGTGATAGAATAAAAAATTAGAGTGGTATAAATAGATAGAGAAAAAACATACAAAATTTTAACCAAAAACATACATAATTCGTCTATTGAAAAAGAAAAAATGGTTGATTTAATATAGAGCGATAAGTAAGACATATTTAAGCGATAAAAATAATGGCTGGCATTTTTCGGAAAGCTGTGCGAATAAAACCCATTTTAAACAGGAATAAAGAAAAAATGAATATTTATTGGCCAGTAGTGTCATTTAATGAAACTTAAGTATGAAGATATCGTTACATATAGTGTGAAAGCCAGCTCTTAGTCTCTATAAGGAAAATGAAATGATTAAATCAAATAAAAGGATAAGCTAAGACAAAGGAGGAGCGTATTTAATGTTTGCTAGAGATATTGGTATAGATTTAGGAACAGCGAATGTTCTAATTCATGTAAAAGGAAAAGGTATTGTATTAAACGAGCCTTCTGTTGTGGCATTAGATCGCAATACAGGCAAAGTATTAGCAGTAGGAGAAGAAGCACGTCGTATGGTTGGACGTACACCTGGGAATATCGTGGCTATCCGACCATTAAAAGACGGCGTTATTGCTGATTTTGACGTAACGGAAGCGATGTTAAAGCACTTTATCAATAAATTAAATGTAAAAGGATTTCTTTCAAAGCCAAGAATTCTTATTTGCTGTCCGACAAATATTACAAGTGTGGAACAAAAGGCAATTAAAGAAGCAGCAGAGAAAAGCGGAGGAAAGAAAATCTATCTAGAAGAAGAACCAAAAGTTGCAGCAATTGGTGCTGGAATGGATATTTTCCAACCGAGCGGAAATATGGTTGTTGATATTGGTGGCGGTACAACGGATGTAGCTGTACTTTCAATGGGTGATATCGTTACATCTTCCAGTATAAAAATGGCTGGAGATAAATTTGATAATGAAATCCTTCAATATATTAAACGCAGATATAAGCTGTTAATCGGAGAACGTACTGCTGAAAATATAAAAATCAATATCGGAACTGTTTTCCCTGGATCTAGAAAAGAAGAAATGGATATTCGTGGCCGCGATATGGTTTCTGGACTTCCTAGAACGATTACTGTTTATTCAGATGAAATTGAACAAGCATTAAGAGAATCGGTGTCTGTAATTGTTCAAGCTGCGAAAAGTGTCCTAGAAAGAACACCTCCTGAGCTTTCAGCAGATATTATTGATCGTGGGGTTATTTTAACAGGTGGTGGAGCATTGCTTCATGGGATTGATTTACTGTTGGCGGATGAACTTAAAGTTCCTGTATTAGTGGCGGAAAATCCAATGGATTGTGTAGCAATAGGTACTGGGATTATGTTAGATAACATTGATCGTCTCCCAAAAAGAAAATTAAGCTAATAAATATGGGGGGCATAAACAAGAGCGAAAAGTTCTTGTTTATGCATAGGAAAATGAAATCTAGTTATTTCATACCCGTTGTACGAAACATTAAACCTAAAAAATCGGAAATGAGAAAATTTTTTCTTGTTCCGATTTTTTTGCTTTAAGGAAGGAATTATTGAAAGTGAACGTCCTTTAAAACTCCCCCTATATCTACCAGTAGATTGTTATGATGGAAACCCGATATAATAAATGATGAATACAAACATTTTTAGACTTTTTTCAACAAAATTTAATGTAATATTTCCATATTTTTTTTATAATAGAATATATATATGAGAATCGAAAATATTGTATAGATTGGAGACAAGTATGTTTAAAGGATTCTATACAGCAGCCTCTGGTATGCTTGCACAACAGCGTAAGACAGAAATGCTTTCCAATAACATGGCAAATAGTACGACACCAGGTTTTAAAACAGATCAATCGTCTATGAGAGCCTTCCCGGAATTATTACAGCAAAGTGTTAGCAAGAATGCAGTTGGTGTTGTAGACAAAGAAGAAGTAGGCTATTTAGCAACAGGAGTCTATATGCAGGAAGCGACACCAAAATTTACACAGGGAGACCTTAATCAAACGGAACTAAGTACGGATTTGGCATTATTAAATGTCAATGTACCAGGGAATGGTACAAATCCTAGTGGCAGCATATTCTTTACTATCCAAAATGCAAATGGCGAAATAGCATATTCACGGAATGGAAATTTCACTTTAGACGGACAAGGCTATTTAACCACTGCTAGCGGATTACGTGTTTTAAATGAAAATAATGAACCCATTCAACTAACTAGCACAGATTTCTCCGTTACATCTGATGGGGTGATTACTGGGAGTAACGGGGAAGCATATCGTCTTGGAATAAGCTACACAGATACACCAGAACAGCTTTCCAAAGAGGGCGATGGCTTATATCGAGCGCAAGACGGTGCAGAACTTCCGAGTGCATACGCAAATAATGAAGTGAATTTCCAGATAAAACAAGGATTCTTAGAGAATTCCAACGTTGATACAGCCCAAACCATGACAGATATGATGACAGCATATCGTGCTTTTGAAGCAAATCAGAAAATGCTGCAGGCATATGATAAAAGCATGGACCAAGCTGCAAATGAAATTGGAAAAATATAAGATTAGATTATTTTGGAATTTCTCTAAAATAAATGCTTTTTTCAATAGGGGAATATAAACCATTTTGATTGTAAGCTACATGCAAAAGCTTTCCGAAAGCAGCTTTTCGATAGAAAGGGTAGTAAAGGGGAATCGCTATGAATAGAACGATGATAACGGCTAGTAATACATTAACACAGCTACAAAAGCAAATGGATCTCATTAGTAATAATATGGCCAATGTTGATACAACTGGCTATAAAAAACAAAATGGAACCTTTACGGATATGCTTTTTCAGCAATTTAATAACCAAGCTGATGAAATGCAAGAAGTCAATCGTCAAACTCCAAACGGAATCAGACAAGGTGTAGGGGCAAAAATTGCTCAAACCCAGTTAGTGATGACACAGGGAACCATAAAAGCATCTGATCGTGTTTTAGATACGGCGTTAACAAAAGAAGGACAATTATACAGAGTGCTAGTGCAAGACGGTGGAGAAACGGAAGTTCGCTATACAAGAGATGGAGCTATGTACTTATCTCCAGTATCTGATAATGAAAATATGCTCGTTACAAAAGATGGCCATGCTATCCTTGATGAGAATAATAACCCAATTTTATTAAATAATAATAGTAAAGAATATTCTTTTTCATCAACAGGAACGCTAACAGTTCAGTTGAATAACGGTGGACAGGAAATGGTGAATCTCGGTATATCCTATGCCAACAATCCGCAAAGTCTTGAAAAAACGGGGGATAATGTATACCGACTTTCTGACTCAGCGGACGAAAACCAAGCAATTTTAGACCTAGACGGTGCTAGAAGAAATGAAATTGGGATGAAGCAAAATGCCTTGGAACAATCGAATGTAGATATAAGCAAAGAAATGGTTAATCTGATTGCTACACAGCGCTCCTATCAATTTCAGTCCAGATCCATCTCTTTAGCAGATCAGATGATGGGATTAGTGAATGGAATACGTTAAAAAGGAGAAAAATGATGGCATTAAATAGCAGTAGTCAGGAAATGGTTAAGACAAGAGAACAGGTAAAAGAATTACGGAAAGAGAAGAAGAATTCAGAAGAGAATGCTTCTCCTAAACGACAAGTTAGAGTTCGTCTGTTTCCTATATGGCTGCGCATAATTGCCATCATTTTGATAATGGTTGTTAGTGTTCTAGCAGGCGCGCTTGTCGGGTATAGTGTAATGGGAGACGGTAAAGCAAGCGATACCTTTAAAAAGGAAACTTGGACACATATTGTCAATTTAATAAATGAAGAGTAAACAAGCGTGGGATTTGTAAAAAATAGCAATTATATCTCCTTTCTTTGATTGTGGCTTACCTAAAATACGCTTTATAACTTTTTAGAGTGACAGGCTATTAACACATTCTCTAAAAAACATCTTTTAAAAAAGGAAGGGATATCCCTTCCTTTTTTATAGGATTATTTAGTACAATAATATATAACCACATATTAGTAGGAGGTCATAAAATGTTAGATATCAATCAAATTAAAGAAATTATTCCTCATCGATATCCCTTTTTATTAGTAGATAGAATTTTAGAAGTGGAAGAAGGCAAAAAAGCAGTTGGAATTAAAAATGTTTCTGCCAATGAAGAGTATTTTAACGGACATTTCCCAGAGTATCCTGTAATGCCTGGTGTACTCATTGTAGAAGCGTTAGCTCAGGTTGGAGCAGTTGCTATGTTAATTAAGGAAGAAAATAAAGGGAGACTTGCATTTTTCGCAGGAGTTGATAGCTGTCGCTTTAAGAAGCAAGTTTATCCCGGAGACCAACTTCGTCTAGAAGTAGAAATGACAAGAGTTCGTGGAAACTTTGGAAAGGGAAAATGTGTAGCTACAGTGGATGGCGAAATTGCTTGTGAAGCAGAAATCATGTTTGCCCTAGGGGATAAAAAAGAAGCGTAAAAAAGTAGGAAGAGGGATAGGAAGCCGTATAGGGAGTCCATCTCTTTTTTTGCAAAATGAAGCTTTACATCTTTGTTTATTATTGGAATTAAGGAATAAGACGTAATAATTTTCTTTTCTTGGATAACCTAATTATTGACCCATTAAAGGTCATGAAGATACTTATCAAGAAAAGGGGTATAACGAATGAATAAATGGATGAAGTTATTAGGTATTTCAGCGTTATCCGCAATGCTTTTAACAGCTTGTGGTGACAATGATGATCAAAGTCCAGCACCAGATGATGATACAACAATTGAAGATACAGATTTAGATACGGACGATGTGGTTCCAGATACAGATTTAGATAATGATAACGAAACAGATGTACCAGATCAAAATACAGATGAAGATTTAGATCCTACTACGGATGATAATGATCCTGGTGAAGATATGATTGAAGATAAAAATGACGCTAATGACAAAGATGACGTAGACGAGTAATAAGTCTGTATCACTAATGCAAGGCTTTGTTCTTATCTGAAGCTATCAGTAGTTTCAGGTAAGAACAAACCTCATTATCTACACTACCGTCCAATTGCAGCTCCATCGCTTCTTGGATCGACTCCACCATGTAAGAAACCTTGGCTATCGATGAGAATGGCATTGGCATGGCCCATGATATCATCAAAGTCTTCTACAGATTTCACTAGATGACCGGACTGTTTTAGTTTATCTCTTACTTCCTTTGAGACACGCCCTTCTATCTTTAACTCTTCTGTTGTATTTCCCCAAGTTCTTCCCCAGACAAATCTTGGCTCATTAATAGCTGTTTGAGGATCCACCCCATAATCGAGCATTCTGGTAATGATGACGGTTTGCGTTTGAGGTTGGCCTTCTCCACCCTGTGTCCCGTATAAAACAATTGGTTTACCACCTTTAAAGGCCATAGCTGGCATTAGCGTATGAAAAGTGCGTTTTTTAGGTTCTAAACAATTAACATTATTTTCGTTTAAGGAAAAGAAAGAGCCTCTATTCTGCAAAATAATACCAGTATCTTTCGCTACAATTCCCGATCCGAATTCAAAATAAATACTTTGGATAAAAGAAACGGCATTTCCACTCTCATCAACAACAGCTGCATAGGCAGTATCATTGCCAACGCTTTGGGTCGTTATAGCATTTGTTTGGTCCAAATAAATTTTATCTGCTAGTTCTTTTGCATAAGTTTTACTTAATAAGTGGTCCAGGGGAATTTCATTGAAATTAGGGTCTGTTAAATATTTATTTCTATCTTGAAAGCTTTGTTTTAGTGATTCAATAAGTAAATGATAATACTGGTACGAATTATGTGGGATAGAAGGTAGTTCAAAGTTTTCAAGAATATTTAACGCCATTAATCCAACAAATCCTTGTGAATTAGGGGGAACCTGGTACATGGTATATTCTCGATAAGTAGAAGAAATGGGATTGGCCCAATTACCATAATGGTTGGAAAAATCTTCTTTTGTTAATAATCCGCCTTTGCTTTGTAGGCTGGAGACAATTTTTTCTGCTAATGTTCCTTTATAAAATTCATTACGTCCTTTTCGAGCAATCTCTTTTAAGGAATTAGCAAGATCCTTTTGAACAAATTTCTCATTCCTTTTAGGTACTTCATTTCCCTTGAGGAAAATCGATGCAATATCTTCATCTTCTTGTAGAATGTCCATATTTTTAAACGTATTCTTAATTTGATCGTTTGAAGCGGGAAATCCAAATTCTGCATAATGAATCGCTGGAGCTAAGACTTCGGATAATGTCATTGTTCCGTATCTTTCTAATACAGCAGCCCAGCTATCTACCATCCCTGGAACGGTAAGAATACTTCTTATCCCTCTAAAAGGAATAGCATCTTCACCTGAAAAATTGGCGCGAGTAATGTTAGCTCCTGAGCGGCCACTCCCATTATAAGCATCTAGCTTGTTCTCTTTCGCATGGTACATTAACCAAAAGGAATCACCACCAAGTCCTGTCATATGTGGATAGACAACCGCTAGACAAGCGCTAACAGCTACTGCTGCATCAAAGGCATTTCCTCCTTTTTCTAATATGGAATTTCCTGCAGAAGATGCTAGATAATGAGGACTTACAATCATGGATTTTGTTCCAACTATTGATTGTTTCATGTCTATTCCCTCCTATGTAGTTTCAAGTATGTAATTAGTTTTTTTAGAATGGACGTATTTCGTCTATGAGAATCTAGCCTAATAAGGAAACTCATCCATGATAAATCAAAGATGAGTTTGTGATTCTTCATGATTGGAAGGAGTAGTTTGTGCCTTCCCACTTTTCTTTAATTGAATGATTGTGAAAATAATGGAGCCAACAGCAAGAATCAAGAAAACAAGGGAAATCGGTCTTGTGAAAAATGGTATGATGCTTGGGTCCATTTGATAAGCTCTAGTCATTTCCTTTTCCAATGTTGGTCCTAAAATTAGCCCCAGAATAATCGGCGATAAAGGAACATCTATTTTATGAAAAATAAAGCCGATTAATCCAAAAATGAATACAAGCATGACATCGAATAGTTGGTTATTAAGGGCAAAAGCGCCTACTGTACTGATAACTAAAATACAAGGGACCATTAACGATTTAGGAATAGCTGTAATTTTTGTAAAGACAGGCAACAGCAATGTTTGGATGAAAAAGATGGAAATGGCACTAAGGATAATCACAACATAGATGGAATTTACTAAAATAGGCTGTTGGGTAAATAATGCCGGTCCAGGATTAATTCCATGCAAAATTAAGGCACCAATCATTACTGCCTGTGCGACATCACCAGGTATCCCTAATGTGATCGTTGGAATAAAGGCTCCGCCAGCAACTGCATTATTACAGCTTTCCGAAGCGACGATTCCACCAGGATGACCTTTCCCGAATTTTGCTTTGTTTTTTCCAAACTTTTTAGCTTGATCATAACTAATAAAGGTAGCAGATTCTGCTCCAGCAGCAGGAAGGCATCCGATAAAGCAGCCTATGATAGAGGAACGAAGCACATTCCATTTTTCCTGAAAAATATCAACAAACACTTGCCCGTAAGGAATGCGGATTAATTTCTTCATGTTAGAAGTAGCTTGATTTGTTGGAATAGCGCTTTTTAACTCTTCTACATTCATTAGTAACTGGGAGATGGCAAATAAACCAATTAGAACAGGTAAAGTTGAAAATCCTGAGGTAAGTTCAGGGATTCCAAAATCAAATCGAACCGTTCCAGTTGGAGATACACCAACCGTTCCAATTAAAAGGCCAAGACAGCCAGCGATTAACCCTTTTAGCATAGATTTACCACTTAAGCCAGCAATAAGAGTCAGTGCGAAAACAACGAGAGAGAATATTTCCCATGGTCCGAAAAGAAGACTCCCCTTAGCAATGATTGGTCCTAATAGAAATAAAATAATCGCACCAATAATGGTTCCAATAACAGAAGAGACGATGCCTACTCCTAGTGCTCGTGGTGCTTCTCCATTCTTTGTCATTGGATAGCCATCAAAGGTGGTGACGACAGAGGAAGGAGTACCAGGAATTCCTAAAAGTATGGAAGAAATCAACCCTCCGGAAAGTCCGCCAATATAAATGCCGATCATGACGGCTAAACCTTGAATTGGTTCCATGCCAAAGGTGAATGGAAAAGCTAATATAAGTGCCATTGTAAAGGTGAATCCTGGGATTGCACCAGCGATAATTCCAACAAAAACGCCGATAACAATCGACAGAATCATCATAGGATGTAATACTTCTTGAAAAGCCGCTAAAACCATTGCAATATCCAACTTAATCACGCTCCTTTAGGGTAGATAAATATGTAATACTTGTTCAAATACAAGAAGTACGATGACGGGAAAAGCTACTGACAAAATAATATTTGTGGCCATGTATTTTATTTTTAAAGGGCGTAAGATAATCGTAGAAATAAATAAAAAAGCAATTGAGCTTATTAAAAATCCTCCTATATTTAAGGAAATGACATAAAGAAGGAAAAAGAACAGAATCAACAAAACCCGAAAATGCTTGGCAACATAAATCTTTATAGTCTCCATAGAAAAGGAATCATTGTCTTTACTAAGGAAACTTTTTATCAATAAACATAATGCTAAAATCATCATCAACCCAATGATAATTCTAGGGAAGAATGAGGGGGCAAAAGTCTGTACCCCTGATTTTTCGGAAAATTCATTGGAATTGATAAAAAAGATAGTGCCTACAATTAAAATAAATATGGAGAATAAGCGATTAACCAATTTTATTCAGCCCCCTCTATTAAAACTCCATTTTAGGAGCAAGTTTACCCATTTCACTATCTAATTCATTAACATGGTTAGAGTACTCCTCAGAAGTCATGTAATGAGGGAAACTTCCTAATTCCTCAATTTTTTTCTGCAATTCTGGATCCTCTAGTGCTTTTTTAAATGCTTCATTAATAACTTTGATTCGTTCAGGATCTGTTCCCTTAGGAGCAAGAATACCTCTGTCCACTGTAACCGAGAAATCAATGCCTTGTTCTTTTAAAGTTGGTACATCTGGCAAGAAAGGATTACGTTCATCAAAAACCATTCCAAGGGGTACAAGGGTTCCATCATCATAATATCCTTTTCCTGATGCATAGTCGGCAATCATCCCATCGGCTTGATTAGCTAGGATTGCAGCATATTGAGGTCCAGTTCCATCATAATGGATATAATTTAATGATTTAGGATCCACACCAGCGGCATCCAGAATGGCAGCTATAGAATAATGGTCTTCTGAGGCAACAGTATAAGCCCAGTTCACTTTATTTCCTGCTTTTACGTATTCAATAAAATCATTCATATTTTTGATATTATGTTCTTCACTAAATTTTTTACTTATAGATGGAATATGGGGAGTAGAAGTCATTAGTACAACCGGATCAAAAGCAGAGAATCCATAATCTACAACTCCCGTATGTTGAGCTGTTGCAACAACTTGGTGTGTGCCTAATATCGTATAACCATCTGGTTCAGCATCCTTTACAAAACGAGAACCAACAGTAGAAGTAGCACCAGCCATATTTGTAGGAACAATAGTCTGGCCTAAATGTTTCTCCGCGTATTGAGCAACTAAACGAAATAATACATCTGTTCCACCACCTGGAGGATAAGGAATTACTAATTTTACAGGCTTTGTTGGGAATTCCTCTGCTTCTGATGAAGAGCTGCTAGAAGAACTACATGCTGCTAAACTGAATAATAAAATAATAGAAATAATGCTAATTAAATATTTTTTCACTTTGTTTCCTCCTATTGTTAAAAGAACCCTAATTATTTTATTTGGTATTTCAATGTATGATCTAACTTAAAATTAAGAGTTTTCAGAAAATTTTCTGTAAAAAAATTAATATTACTCTAATTTAGCCATCTCCTCTATAATGGCATCGCAAGTTATTTGGATATGTTCTAAAATAAGAGCAGTTAGTTCATCCAATTTCTTTTCTTTTATTAATTCTAACATTTTATAGTGTTCTGCTTGGGCAGAGGAAAGGTGTTCAGACGAAGAATAGATATTCATATAAGATTCTACTCTACCCCAAAGCTGGTGTAGTAATTCCCATAGCGGTTTAGAATGAGCATGAGAATATAATTCAAAATGAAACTTCTTATTTAATCGTCTCCATTCAAAAGGAGAATGAATATTCTCGTCCATTTCTTTGATGATGTTTTCAAGCAATACTAAATCTGGAGGACAAATATTTGGTGTAGCCCATTCAATTGCTTGTTTTTCCAGTAATTTTCTAATGGCAAATATTTCGATTAATTCTTTGGTAGAAAGCTGATTCACGATGATGCTTCTTCTATCAAATTGAACAAAGCCTTCTGTTTCGAGCTTGGATAAAGCTTCTCTAACAGGCATTGTACTAACTCCATATAATTCAGCTAATTTTCTTATGGACAGCTTTTGCCCAGGTGCAAATTCTCCTCTAATGATCTGGTTGCGAATAGCTTTATACACTTCTTGAGCTACAGTAGGGACGACAATTGCAGAATTCTTCAACCCGATATACACCTCCTCCAAGCAAATGATATTTGTGATCACATATTTGATATCTCATAGCTGCATTCTATCTATTAAAAAAGGCATAAACAAGTAACTTGTCAGATTTTATAACAAGGTTTATTTTAGACTAAATGCAAGATAGGAGGGGAAAAGGCTTAATAACGCGTATGGAAACGTTTGTATTTTAGTAGAATTTTTTTTGTGGGCTTATAGGCTCGTTCAAGCCCATCTTGTTCTAAATATTATTCAAAGCAATAATTGCATGAGTAATATTATTAAAATAGCAAAAAGAACTTTGCAGGAAAGTTCTTTTTGGCAAAATAATCTATTTTCGTTATAGAAAATGCTAGATGAACCTTTCACAGCTACAATTTCTTCTCCAAAAAAGTCTGAGGCTTGCTTTGCATCAGTTCGGTAAATTTATTCGATAAGTTATTTCCTTCGTACCCTTCCCCAATTAAATATTGGAGCAATAGTTCTGCATAGTCTTTTCTATCTCGTTTTAATGTTCCTTCTAATAAGATACTTGCTTTGTCCCCCAAATTTTGGATCGACAAAATGGTGACTTCAAAAGGAGCGGGATCATTTTCTTTTTTTGTGATTACCGCTTGGACAAGCAAATCTTCTTTCTTTTGAAAGGCTTCATCAAGAAAGTCGATAGAGGACCAATCAGTATAGACTTCAATTAGCCAATGATTATTATCATCTTCCTTATTGATAATCAACCCATCCAATAATTTAATTGGTATCAGCTTTTCCCTCGTCAGAATTTGTAAAGAAATCAACTTAAATGTTTTCACGCTAAATCCTCCTCCGGCAAATGCTTGATTTTCTTTTATTATACCTTACCTTGAACATTTCATCTAAATACTTAAGGAAATGAACCTAGCATTTATATTACAAAAACTTTCCCGGCGAACTCGACTGTAAGAATCAATCTTTAATAACATCTTCCTTAAATTATATTGAAAAAAGATTGTTCGCTATTGTTCATTATTTTTTCGTCTGTCCTTGACGAAAAATGAATAATTTTGCGATATTAAATGACTAAATTACTAGCATGAAAAAGAAGATACGGTACTATTTTCACTTAAAAAAAGAAAGAATATTATGATATTTTTATATAGTTCGATATATTCAAAAAATAAAAAAGGTTCAGAGGGGAGTTTTAACGTGAAGCAAAGTAAATTATTTGTTCTAGTCATTATGCTCTTTATGCTATTTTCAAATAGTGTTTCAGCAGCAACAGTGCCAGACAAAGTAATCATAACGAAAGGGAAAGAAAATCAGCAAAATGTACAGACCATTAAGGTGGACGAGCTAGAGACCGTTTATAAAGAATCAGATACGGTCCGTGTCGTTGTTGAGATGAATACAGAGCCGACTGTTCAATATGCACAGGCGCAAGCAAAGCAAGTTAAGGAATTGCCGAAAACAACGAAAGAAAAATTAAAGAGTGAAAAATTAGCAGAACAGAAAAAAGTAAAAGATAAAGTGAAAGCAAAAAAAGTGAAATTTAAAGAGTTCGAGAATTTCACTACCATTTTTAATGGTTTTAGTGGAGAAATGAAATATGGAGATATAGAAAAAATCGAAGAACTTCCAGAGGTAGCGAAAGTACATATTGCGACCACCTATGAAAGGCCAGAAGAAGAAACAGACATGATTTATAGTAAAGAGCTTGTCCAAGCACAAGACGCATGGCGTGATTATGGATTTAAAGGGGAAGGAATGGTCGTTGGTGTTATTGATACCGGCATTGATCCAAATCATAAAGATATGATTCTTTCTGATGAAACAGAAGAGGAATTAACAAAAGAAGAAATTGCTCAATTTAAAGAAGAAAATGGACTTCAAGGGAAATTTTATAGTGAAAAGGTTCCTTATGGCTATAACTATATGGATGAAAATGATATTATCCAAGATATTGCAGAAGGTGCAAGCATGCACGGGATGCACGTTGCTGGTACTGTAGGAGCAAATGGAGATGAAGATAATAATGGCATAAAAGGGGTTGCTCCTGAAGCACAGCTTCTAGCATTGAAAGTTTTCGGAAATGACCCTAGTGTCTCTACTACTTGGGGAGATATTTATATTAAAGCAATAGATGATGCGATTGTGTTAGGTGCAGATGTCCTTAACATGAGTTTAGGATCTCCAGCAGGATTCGTGGCCGAAGATGCACCAGAACAGCAGGCAATTGAGCGTGCAGTGGAAAATGGTATCATGATGTCCATTTCCGCAGGGAACTCTGCACATTTAGGTAATGGCTTTGCAAATCCATCTAGCTCTAATCCGGATATCGGTGTTACAGGATCACCTGGTGTCGCATATGACAGCTTACAAGTTGCCTCTGTTGAAAATAGCTTTATAGATATTGATGCCTTTTCCTATCAATATAGCGAGACGACTGGACAGGCTGGGTTCTTATCTGCAAGCAGTGTCCATCCAAATACAGTAGAAGAAAAAACATTCCAGATTGTTTATGCAGGATTAGGAACACCAGAAGAACTAGCAGCAGTTAATGTAGAGGATAACTATGCATTAATTCAAAGAGGCGAAATTGGCTTCGTTGATAAAGCGATCAATGCACAAGAGGCAGGGGCAGCTGGTGTTATTATTTATAATAACACAGATGGATTTGTGAGCATGGCAACAGATACAAGCATTAAAATTCCTCAGCTTTTCTTATTAAAAACGGAGGGGGATAAATTAGCAGAAGTGCTTCAAGATGGAGAAAATATCTCGATTACATTTGAAGGCAAGAAAACAACTTCAGCTAACCCAGAGGCTGGAAAAATGAGTAGTTTTACTTCTTGGGGATTAACCTCAAACTTAGATTTTAAGCCGGAAATTACAGCTCCAGGTGGGCAAATTTACTCGACACTAGAGAATAATCAATATGGAATGAAGAGTGGAACATCAATGGCGGCACCGCATGTTTCTGGCGGTTCAGCACTCGTATTAGAACGGGTAGATAATGAATTCGACGTATCTGGATTTGAGCGAGTAAACATGGCGAAAAATCTATTGATGAACACTGCGAAGCCAGTAACAGATAGTGGTACAGTAAATAGTGCTTTTGATTGGGATGTACCATATTCTCCGCGTCGACAAGGTGCAGGTCTGATGCAACTGCACGCGGCATTACAATCACCAGTGATTGTAACAGAGAAGAAGACACAAGAAGGGAAAGTGGCCTTAAAAGAAGTAGGAAATACTTTCACCTTTACGTTAGAGGCAAATAACTATAGTGATAAAAAGGTTAAATATGATGTTGCTGCAAATATTCAAACAGACTTTGCTGCTTATGGGGAGCTAGGTTACTCTGCTAATCTATTAGAAGCCCAGAAAATCTTAGATGCAACCATCAAAGTAAATGATAAGGAACAAACAACAATTACTATTCCAGCAAACAAAAGTAAAAAAATCAAAGTTTCTGTTGATTTAACAAATGCAAAAGTAATAGATCCTTCTCTAACAGGCAGTTGGGAAACACCTGTTGCGATTGATCGTGTGTTTGAAAACGGCTATTTCGTTGAAGGGTTTGTAACCTTAACAGATCCTGCGGAAACGAATGCAACATTAACCGTTCCTTATGTAGGATTTAAAGGGGATTGGAATAAAGCGCCGATTCTAGATGGCATGAAATATGATGAAACATCTTTTTATGGCATGGCTGGAGCGGTGACAAAAGAAGGCGAAGATTTCCTATACCTAGGTTATGATCCGATAAAAAATGCATTCACAAAAGAGGGGATTGCTATTTCACCAAATAGTGATGGGATACAGGAAGAAATTATTCCGATTCTGTCCTTCTTAAGAAATGCAAAAACCGTTCAGTATTCTATTGTGGACAGTAATGGAAAAACAGTTAGAACACTACTGACACAAGAGGAAATCAGAAAAAATTACTATGATAGTGGTAAAGGAACAAGCTATTTGCTTGATTCAAAATGGGCGTGGGATGGAAAAGTAAATGGAAAATTAGCAGAGGGGCAATATTATTATCGTATTAGTGCTACCCTGGATTATCCAGGCGCAAAACCACAAGTTGTAGATATACCAGTAATCGTTGATACAGTGAGTCCATCTGTTGAAGTAGCCTTAGTAGAGGATAATAAAGCATTGGAATTTGCTGCATCAGATAATAAAAATGGCTCAGGTGTTTCTTATTTAGATATTTTAGTAGATGGGAAGTCTGTTCTAGGTACGCCATTAAGTGGAGATACAACAGAATTTACATTACCGAATGAAGTAGAGCCAGGCACAGCTGTAACAGTAGTTGCCTATGACTATGCAGGCAATAAGCAAGAAACAAGTGTGACAGCAGAAGAAGGGAAGAAGGATACAACAATTCCAGTAGTCACTTTACAGACACCTGAAGCTTTAGAGGTGTACGGAGCAAAGGAAGTAGCATTTAGTGGAACAATAAAGGACGAGTCAGGCATAAAAGAGTTTACGATTGATGGACAAAAAGTGGACGTCTTCTATGATGAAGAAAAGGAAGTATACACCTTTAATACATCGATTTCCTATGATAATGGTGTTCATTCTGTTGAAATAAAAGCTACAGATGATGCTGATAATACAGCAGTATTTAAGCGCAGCTTCATTGTTGACGCAGAAGCTCCTAGTATTTCATTCAACGGTCTTTCTGGAAATCGCATTGTAAACAGCAATGGAAAAAATCCATCTGTTCATGTAACGGTAAAGGATAACTTTGATGAAATACAGCTAGCGTTAAATGGAAGTGAATTGTATTATCAAACATTTAAACAGCCTTATGCAATGAGAAGTCTAGAAAAAACAGTGAAAAAAGTGGAATTAAATTTAGAAGAAGGCTTAAATGAGTTTGCGTTTACAGCAACAGATTTAGCTGGCCATAAAACAACCAAAACCGTTTACTTCTATAAAATGAGTAAAGAAGAAAAACGAAAAGATATTAAGATTCCTGGGGATAAATAAGCAAAGAAAAAATCCGGTCGAGCTTTTAAAGCACGGCCGGATTTTCATTTAATGATACTAAATCCTTCAATTCATCTGTTGTTAATTCTGTCATCCAATTTTCATTTTGGATGATTTGATCGTTTAATGATTGCTTCTTCTCAAGCATCGCATCGATTTTTTCTTCGAGTGTTCCCGTGCAAATAAGCTTATGGACATGCACAAAACGAGTCTGGCCAATACGATATGCACGGTCAGTAGCCTGATTTTCAACAGCTGGATTCCACCAGCGGTCATAATGGATAACATGGTTGGCTGCTGTTAAATTTAATCCCGTTCCTCCTGCCTTTAAAGAAAGAAGGAATATCGGGAATTCGCCATCCTGAAACTGTTCAATAAGGCGATCACGCTGCTGTTTGGACATGCTGCCATTTAGGAATGGCACATCCACTTTGAATTTTTTCTTCATCATTTGTTGAATCATATGTCCCATTTCAATATATTGGGTGAAAATAAGGCAGCTTTCTCCTCTTTCCAAAATTGTATCTGTCAGCTCAGCTAATTTCTCCATTTTCACAGACCTATCTAGTAAGCTGGTCGGTGTCGGTTCCTTTAAATAAAGAGCAGGGTGATTGCATAGCTGTTTTAACTTACTTAACATTTGCAAGACAAGCCCTTTTCGCTCAAAACCAGATAGCTGCTCAATTTGCACAAATGTATCGGTTACTAATTGTTCATATAAGGCAGCTTGCTCTGGTGTTAGTGGACAATATTCCTTCTGCTCCAGCTTATCAGGCAGATTTAATGCAACATCTTCGTCCTTTTTCGTTCTTCTCAGTAAAAATGGGCGGATAAGCGTCTGCAATTGCTGAATCTGTTCCGGTTTATTTTCTTTTTCAATTGGAATCACAAAGCGTTTTTGGAATTGACCAAGACTTCCTAAATAACCGTGATTGGTAAAATCAAAAATAGACCAGAGCTCATTCAGGCGATTTTCCATCGGTGTTCCAGAAAGGGCAATATAATGGGTGCCATTTAGTTTTCTAACGGCTCTTGATTGCTTTGTCTGCGCATTTTTGATGTTTTGCGCTTCATCAATCGCGATGGTGCTCCATGTAAGCTCTTCAAAGTTTTGTAAATCAATATGAGTCAAGCCATAGGAGGTTAAGACAACATCTGATTCATTTGCTTTTTTGATAAAAGCATCATCCTTTAAACGACTCGCTCCATAATGGAGATAGACATTTAAATCAGGTGCAAACCGTTCTAATTCCTTTTGCCAGTTGCCAAGTACAGAGGTTGGGCAAATGATAAGAGCAGGAGTCTTCTGCTCCTTTTCCGTTTCTTTCACTTTTAATAAATAAGAGATGAGTTGGACCGTTTTTCCAAGCCCCATATCATCTGCTAAAATTGCTCCAAATCCATACTTTCTTAAAAAAAGGAGCCAGCTCATACCAAGTACCTGGTAGGCGCGTAAATCTCCCAAGAAGCTTTGCGGAACTTCCTCCAATGGAAGATTTTTAATCTCTTTTAATTGATGAATCATTGTTCGCCATTGTCTATTTAGCTCAATTTGGATTTTAGCAAATGTCTTTGGATTTTCAAGCTCATCATTTTGTTGTTCCTCTGCTTGCATTAATTCCTGTTCGATAATATCACGGACATGCAGACCTTCTTTTTCTGCCTTTTTCATTAAATCCTGAATTTGACGAATAAAGGCAGGGTCTAATTTTATCCAACGCCCTTTAATAAAGACTAGGCGACGTTTTTCTTCTACAAGCTTATTGAATTCATCTTCCGAAAGCGTAACGCCATTCATAGAAAAGCGCCAATTATAGTCAAGCATCGCCTGAAGACCTACGAAGGATGGACGATGACTTGCGCTCGATACCTTGGCTTTTACTTTCAGATTTGCCGATTTCATTGCTTGCCACCAGGAAGGAAGAAGTATATCCACACCAAGTGCCAGAAATGTTTCACTTGCTTCTGATAAGAAAAGCCATGCTTCATCCTCTGTTAATTGGTTGGTTATGCCTTTCTTCCCTTTTAGCCATGGAAAAAGAAGGAGCCAGCGCTGTTGTTCTTCCTCTATATAAGAGGAGTAATCAAGCCATTTCTTTGGCATGTTGCCCTCATCATGAATATCTACGACAAGCTCTGGATTATCCTTGGATTTTAAGAATAAATCCAAATCCCATGGTGTATCGATTTCTGTTGGCTCATCTAAACGAATCCCTAATGTAAAAGGACAATCATTTTCTTTTAGCCCCATCCATTCCTGCCATTTATCTTCCGTAAAATAAGCGGAAAGCTGTTCAGAAGGAATATTTGCGTTTTTTAATGTGTCGATTCTTTCATGGAAGCTTTGTTTTGTTTCTTCACGGTCTTCTAAATAGTGATTAAGAGACTGTTGGAACCATTTATGAATAAGATCTTTGTTCGTTTGTCCTTCTAATTCCTCGCGAAGCCCCATGTCCCAGAAACTTGGATCAAACTCATCAATCACTCGATGTGGAAGGGACCATTGGAAATTCCCTGTTTCCCATTGACTGAAATCTGGAATCCACTCCTTATGCTTGATAGCTTCGAGTATACTTGGAGCTGCAGCTAAGCAAACTTGTGCCGTATCGTTCCAATCCCATTCGATATAGCGATTAAATCCTTCCGTAGCAAGTAAGGTAACAAGCTGCCAGCCGCTGACTAGTACTCCTTCTACCCCATCTATCTTGACGGTATCTAAAATAGTGCCATAATAGCTTTCTTGGTGCTGCTGAAAAAGAAGCTTTTTCCAATAGTTTGGATAAAGGTAGTACTCCTCTACTTCACCTGTTAAAAAAAATCCGCTATTTTCATAATAATGAACATTTATTTTCAAATAATTAGTTTTCAACATGGATTAGTTTTCCCTTTCTACATTCTTCATGAAAGGCTCTTAATCGTTTTGTGCGCTCTAAGATAACCAGTAAGAATTGCTCGAATTCGGCTTGCTTCTTCATTTTTTTATAAAGGGTGCGCAACTTCTTTAATTGACGGACAGCGATTCGATAATGCTCTCTATTTTTCCCGTCAATATGCTCTTGAATAGAACGGTGATATAAAGAAAGCAGTAAAGAATGATCATACTCCTGCAATAGTTTTATTTGCTCTTTATAGAGATTATCTAGCCCATATCCCATCATTGTAAATAAATCGATCCATTTATCAAACTGTTTTTTTTCATACAGAAAATCCTCGTATTTGCGATAGCTGTATGGGAGTGTATGAATATAAGCCTTTTCCAATAAATCCTCTTTGTTTAATGCTGTGCAGTAAGGGAGAATCGCTCGCAATGCCATTTGCGTAAATTCATAGCAATACTCGTCATCCTCATCTGCAGATAGGTAATTTTTCAATTCTTGTATAAACGCAGGAACGTATAATTCCATTCGCTTCCACGATTTCCGGCTCGACAAATAATCGATCCAATAAAGCATATAGGTTGTAATCTGAGAATCAAGAGACTGAATCACTTTAAGGGCATCTACATCTTTTTCGAGCAGAATTTCCAGATGGATAATCGCGACATTTTCAGAGAATGCCGGATTCTTATTAGCTAAGAGCTGTTCCAATTCATCTTGTCTCCAGCTCTTAGTAGCAAAAAGATTTGTCCACATAAGTCGATAAAGCTGTATACACTCAAATGTTAAAATGGGTTGAATTGTAAGGACTGCACGCAAGTCGTCCTTTAAACGAATTAAAAAGTTATCAAACGCAAAGGGAAAGGTGAAGTTTGATAGCTTATAAAGATTATCCTCAATGCTGTTCATTAAATCTTGAAAAAGATGACGATAATAGCGATTAATTGTTTGGGTATTATGATCAAGGTTTTTGCTGAGTGTTAATAATTGTTTAAAAGTGAATACTTGGGCGATGACTAAATAAAGGAGCTTCCACTCTGTTTGAAGAGGGGCGGCAGCTTTTATCTTTCGCATATAAATGTAATACGTTTCTGCAATCATATATGGTTTGTTTTCATTCGTTTTGATAAGCGATTGGAAACTCTTTTCAAAGGTTTCAATCCAGTCTTCGTAATTTGGCTCTTTATCCTCTGTTTCTTTCAATAAGTCACTTGCTCGCATAATGCCGAGATTCTTTAACGTTTCCGCCTTTTGAATTGGTTTTCGCCAAGCTTCTAGCCAAGTGGATACTTTCCCAACTTGAGCAAGTAAATAGAAAAAAAGGGCAAGCTGATGGCGGCAAAAGCCTTCTGCCTGACAAGTACAAGAGCTGTATTGAATATAATCCAAATCCAATGTTGCCTTTACCGGTGTAACGTCTTGAATCATTCCGGTAACAAGTTCATTGGAAAATTTCACTTGATAGACAAAGCTTTGTCTGTACAAGAGAAGTCCCTTTTCTACAATGTTTTTCATTCGGGGATCATTTGCATCCAATATATTCATTAAGTTTTCTGCACAAAAATTCAATGGCTCTAAATATTTTTCTAGAAGCATAATGTACCCCTCCCATATTCGTAAGAACATTTATTGGTATTAGTAATTTCTTTGTTGTCTTTTTGTGTTTTCTTATATGACGCACGAAAAAAGTCCATTCATTAATTATAACGCTTTTTGTGAGGAGATGGTAGGGGACATAAGAAAGAGGAGGTTCCATCCGTTTGGAGTGAGATAGAAGAGGAATAAGTTTATAGGAAGCAGAAATGGGGAACAAAATAAGGAGAATTTAGCTCGCTTGTAAAGATGATGGGAGGAATAGGAGGATAGGAGTTGGAAAGAGAAATAAATGCTCGAATGGGGTGAGGATATGATCCCAACCACTAACCCCTCAATCTGCCCCACCCTTCCCAACAAAAAAGGCTGTCCATTTAGACAGCCCCAATTAATCACATAATCTACTAATATAAACGTTTAAAACTATCAAAATGCTCTTTGTAATAAGAGTTATCTAAGCTTGTCACTCGAACACCGCTTGAATCAGCATGGATAAATTCATTATTGCCAATGTAAATTCCTAAATGAGAGATACCTTCTTTATAAGTGTTTTTAAAGTAGACAATATCTCCAATGGATGGCACATCTACATAATAACTGCGATCAAAGTAGCCTTCTGCAGAATAACGAGCGATCGATTTTCCACTTTGGTTTAATACATAGTAAACAAATCCGCTACAGTCAAAGCCGGCAGTTGTAGAACCGCCCCAAACATATGGAAGGCCAATAAGACTTTTAGAAACAGAAACTACCTTTGAAGCATAGGATTGTTCATTATCGCCATTATTAATAAAGGTTGGAGTACTAGAAGAGGAGTCAGTATTCCCTGTATTCGTAACCTTTTCAGAGGCTGTAACCTTTAGTTTTTGTCCTGGGAAAATCAAATCAGATTTAAGATTATTTAGTTGCTTAAGCTGACTAACAGACATTTTATAAGAAGACGCAATTTTACTTAATGTATCCCCACTTTTAATTGTATAGGTGCCTGTAGAAGTAGTTGTATTTTCTTTAACAGTTGTATTGCTGTTGCTGCTAGAATTTCCAGATGAACTAGGTGTAGAAGTATTGGAAGAAGAAGTTCCTGGCATAGAAACATATAGAACATCCCCTGGATAAATAAGTGTGGATGTTAGCTTATTCCATTGCTTTAATTCGGCTAAAGAAATAGAGTGCTTATTTGCTATTTTAATAAGGGAATCCCCAGAAACAACTTTATATGTTTTTGCAGCAGAGCTGGTCTTTGTGGAAGATTGGCTCTTTGTAGCTGTCGTTTTACTGCTGTTTGTAGACTGTGAACTATCTGCAATCGTCAATTTTTGATTGATCAAAATTAAGTCTGATGAAAGATTATTAATCGATTTTAACTCATTAACAGTAGTATTGTATGTCTTCGCAATCTGTCCTAATGTATCCCCTTTTTTTACTACATAAGTACTAGCTGAGGCGTTCGCTGCGAAAGTGGTTGATAGAATCGCGGTAGTTGCCAATACTGTGACTTTTTTCTTCATTTTTTATCACTCACTCCTAATGAATATACTATAGTATACCTATATTACCATATCCTATCAGACTATTGACCTTTAATTTTGCGAAAAAAGTTAGAGTTTTAGGAAAATAGGCAAATTATCATAGATAATTAAGAATGGGACGTAAGTTATCGTTGGAAAGAACTGTTGAGAGGTATTGATAGAAATGGACCGGGTATATTGGGGTGAGTGAGAGGAATTGAAAAAGGATTGCTCCCGGACATCCTTTATTCACAAGTGATGTGTGTAAAAGATGAATGAGACAATCCTTGTAGAACTATTACTTTTGCCAGTTATTTATTTTGTTTTGAATATATTCTGTATACCTGTTATCTTTCACTAGTTGAAAAATCATTAGAGCATCTTTCATATATTGAGTAGCTAGTTCAAAATCCTTTTGTAATTCGTAATTATATCCGATATGATAGTGAAAGTGAGCCAACAGGTAAAGGTTATCCTGCTGGACAGCCCAATCGATCGCTTCCTTGCAATAAGCAATGGAGGCATCATATCGTGACTGATCTGTTAATGATTTAGCAATATTAAAATATAATCTACTTTTAATCGTATTATCTTGTAAATAGGGAAGCTGATTGATTGCTTTAAACGCTTGTTCATAAATGGTTAAGGAATTATCGATGAAGCCTTCCTCATAGTAAAAAATCCCTTTGCTAATATAGATTTCTAACTCTCTTTCGGTATAAACCGTATCAAAGGTAAGGTCAATTGCTTCATTAATAATTTTTAAGGCTCGATTAAAATCTCGTTCGATTTCATATGTATAAATGGCCTTATGCCAAAGTAGCATTTGATAGTTTTTCTTATGGTGGGTAAATAAGGGGTTTTTTTCTTCTGCTTTTACAATTTGTTTAAGCGTATGGTAATCAGTATTTCTTCGTGCCGCCTTTAATTGACGAAGGGTTTCATCTACATAATCCAGTCTTGGTGTCGTGCCAATATCAAAGAAATAATTCACATCTACTCCCAATCGTTTAGAAATGAGATAAAGAGTAGAAGACAATGGAAGAACTTCTCCTTTTTCAATCTTACTTATCTGGGCCTGTGTACATATATTATGAGAAAGCTCCTTTTGTGATAATCCCATTTGCTTTCGTAATTCCTTGATTTTTTCTCCAACCGCTGAAAAATCCAATTGATCCACTCCTACTTAGAAAAGCATACCTTTTTTATGAATATTCCTAAAGTTATATTTTGTTGTGAATTTTAGGGGAAAATAGTGTGAAATGCCGCAAAATGACGAAATATCCTTTAAAATAAAGAATTCATCTATCTATATAATATGATTTAATTAATTTTACCGCAATATATTAAGAATATTTTTGCTATTTTAGATGTGCCCACCTACGCCTTCTATTTATTAGCATAATTTGAACTTAATTGAGCATGTTTAATAGAAATCGTCATTTCTATTAAACCCCAATATCTGTTTTACGAGTAGTCCTTTTATCTCCAATTTTCTGCCGTTTTCTGTGTGAAAGCGGTCTTTTTTTATTTCCGGCAATCTCTATAATAAGAAATATCAGCCAAAAAGAATGCATCTAATAATACGTAATAATGGTTCTTATAAAAATCGCTTTTTCATATCTTCTGTCGGAAGCATGCAAGATTCTTGTTTGCCAAACCATTTATAACGATTTCTAGCAATATAGCGATAAAGAGGATTTCTTATGAAGGAAGGGATTATTTTTAAAATAGTTAGAAGTCTCCATCCATCTGAAAGATGCCGGCATATTTCTAATGCTGCATCAGATTCTACATAGCTTTTCCCCTGTTTAATAAGGACAACACTATTCACATCAGAAAGATGATGTTTTTCAAGCAAGCTTTTTCCAACATCGCTTTGCAAGGAAGCAAAGGAAAATTGGCTATTTAGATCTCTTTTAATAATAAATTGCACACTCCAATTGCATAAATTACAAACTCCGTCAAATAAGATAATCACATTATTCCTCCTACAAAAAGGTGGCTATCATTAGCATGTATTGTAGCAAATAAGGATGAAAAAGTATCTATAAAATGTGAAACTTTCCCTATTTCTTTTCGTAATAGAGTTATTATTTTTTTGGGAGGATAATAATATACAGGTAGTAGACAGAGAATAAAAAAATAAACTTTTCAGGTAATTCTTTTTCCGTTTTTATGAAAAAATGGTACGCTAGTAGTAGTAGATTAGAAGGGGAGATAGGAATGAAAAAGAGATGGATGCTTTTACTGATATTAATACTGGTAGCAGTGGCAACAGGATGCAATAAAAATGAGCCTACCCCAGATGAGCGGCTATCACAATATATAAAGCTTTGGAATGATCAGAAATTTAAGGAGATGTATGCTTTTCTTTCCACAAAGGCGAAAGAAAACATCTCAGAAGACGATTTTGTTTCCAGATACGAAAAAATCTACAAGGATTTAGACATCAATGATTTAGAGATAACCTATACAAAACCATCGGAAGACGAGAAGTTTGATAAAGCAGTACAAGCAGAAATTCCGTTTTCAGTAAAAATGAATAGCATGGCAGGCGAAATCAGCTTCGACAATGATGCTACATTGGTTAAAGAAGAAAGAGAGAAAGACGAGAACTGGTATATAAATTGGGATACTACTTATATTTTTTCAGAATTAGGTCCTGACGATAAAATCTCTGTTAACACAATTCAAGCAGAGCGCGGCAGTATTGTCGATACCAATGAAAATCCACTTGCAATGAATGGTGTCATCTATGAAATTGGACTTGTTCCAGAGCAAATGGGAGATAATCCAGATACAGTTATCAATGAACTAGCAAAACTCCTAGACATAAAAAAAGAAACCATTCAAAAGGCATTAGATGCAGACTGGGTCCAACCGAGCTTTTTTGTTCCAATTAAAAAGGTTGCCACAGGAGATAGTGCTTATTTGGAAAAACTATTTGCATTACCTGGTGTTCAAAAACAAGATACAAAAGGCAGAATTTATCCATTTGGAGAAAGTGCTGCCCATTTGATTGGCTATATTGGCAGTATTACAGCAGAAGAGCTAGAGGAAAAGGAAGGAAAAGGCTATTCAAGCACAGATGTAATTGGAAAAAGAGGCTTAGAGCAAGTGCTAGAAGATCGATTAAAGGGATCTAATGGCGAACAAATTTTAATTAAAAAAGCAGACGGTAGTACGGTTACATTAGCGGAAAAAGAAGTACAAAATGGCGAAAACATCAAATTGACGATTAATGCAGATTTACAAAAAGAAATTTATGAAAAAATGGATGGAGAAGCAGGTGCTGCAGCTGCAATTAATCCATCAACAGGAGAAACACTTGCGCTAGTTAGCAGCCCAGCATTTGATCCAAATAAGATGATTGTTGGCCTTACAACGTCAGAGAAGGAAGCATATGACAATAATAAGCTAGACCCTTTTACTAATCGTTTTAAAAATAACTATGCACCTGGTTCTGTCCTGAAGCCTCTTGTTGCTGCAGCTGCTTTAACAGAAGGTGTAATTACTCCAGAACTGGAAAGAAAGATTACCACAAAACAGTGGCAAAAGGATAAATCATGGGGCGGCTATTATATAACAAGAGTGCATAGCAGTTCAGCACCCGTAAACCTAGCAGATGCTCTTCTTTACAGTGATAATATTTACTTTGCCCAAACGGCACTCGATTTAGGGAAAGAAAAATTTGCGAATGAACTAAAGAAATTTGGCTTTGAAGAGACATTTCCTTATGCATATCCAATTGAAACATCTACTTTTGGAACATTAGATACGGAACAGCTATTAGCAGACTCAGGCTATGGTCAGGGCCATGTGGAAATGAGTGTCATTCATCTTGCTACAGCGTATACTCCGTTTGTTACAGGTGGAAACCTCATGACCCCTGTATTATTGGATAGCGAGGAGAAGAGCAAAGTCTGGAAAGAAAAGATCATGGACGAATCTGTTGCTAAGACGATTTCTGATGATCTCCAGCAAGTAATTGAAAATCCCAATGGTACGGCACGCGCTGGAAAAATAAGTGGAAAAACATTTGCTGGAAAAACAGGTACAGCCGAATTAAAAGAGAAACAAGGCGAAAAAGGAACAGAAAATGGCTGGTATGTTACCTATGATAAAGACAATAAGGACCTTTTAATTGCAATGATGATGGAAGGCGTCCAAGACAAAGGAAGTTCCGGATACGTCGTCAAAAAAGTGAAAGAGATAATCGAATAAGGGGAAAAGGAGTGTTCGAATTGAATGCTCCTTTTTTATTTTTGAGGAAAGTTGGAACTTAAGTGAGATAAAACCCGAAAAGTTTAGGAGTAAGGGGAAATGTGGTGTTTATAAAGGGGGCTGAAAACCAGAATCCGCTGGACAGGTAGGAAAAGTGGTGTTCAACAAGCGAGTGAACGCCGAAACGAAAGCAAAAGTAAAACAAAAAAACACCGCAACACTAGGATATCCCAAAATAGACTAAAATCCACGAAAAGCAAAATCTCCTAAAAATATCCATCTCGCTAATGCCTATTCTCCGTCTATCCGATTAATAAAAACCAACCTCTAGCGCAATTTCTATCTAATTTACTCATGATTCACTTCTTCCTTTCATACATTAGTTTAAACGGTGAAAGGAGAGAGCGGAATGAATGAGGTAGAACAAAAGGAATTAGAATATGCCATTGACGAAATTACTGAGATTGCTTCTGGATTTGGACTAGACTTTTATCCAATGAGATATGAAATTTGTCCTGCGGATATCATTTATACATTCGGTGCGTACGGAATGCCTACTCGATTTTCCCATTGGAGTTTTGGAAAACAATTTCATAAGATGAAGCTACATTATGATTTAGGTTTATCAAAGATATATGAATTAGTCATTAACTCAAATCCGTGCTATGCCTTTTTGCTTGATAGTAACTCGTTAATCAATAATAAACTAATCGTTGCCCACGTTTTGGCGCATTGTGATTTCTTTAAAAATAATGTTCGTTTTCAAAATACGAAGCGTGAAATGGTCGAAAGCATGGCGGCAACGGCTGATCGGATTCGCCAGTACGAAATCAAATATGGAAAGCATGAAGTAGAAACCTTTTTGGATGCGGTATTAGCGATTGATGAACATATTGATCCAAGCTTGATGCGGCCAAAATTAGCATGGTCGATGGATGATGTGGAATTTGTGGAGGAAGAGGAAACAACCAGTACTCCTTATGATGAACTATGGGGATTAGATGATCGAAACAAGCCAAAAAAGCAAAAGAAAAAGGTCGCAAAGAAATTTCCGCCACAGCCAGAAAAGGATTTACTGCTATTTATCGAAAACTTTAGTAGAGAGCTCTCTGATTGGCAAAGGGATATTTTAACGATGATGCGAGAAGAAATGCTCTATTTCTGGCCACAGTTAGAAACAAAGATTATGAACGAAGGCTGGGCATCTTATTGGCATCAGCGAATTGTAAGGGAATTAGATTTAACAAGTGCAGAAGCAATTGAATTTGCCAAGCTAAATGCAGGAGTAGTACAGCCGTCTAAAACAGGCATTAACCCCTATTATCTAGGATTAAAGATATTTGAAGATATTGAGGATCGTTATAATAATCCAACAGAAGAAATGAAGAAACGGGGAGTTAAACCAGGATCAGGGCGGGAAAAAATGTTTGAAGTACGTGAAATAGAATCAGATATTTCCTTTTTAAGAAACTATTTAACAAAGGATCTTGTGATGAGAGAAGATATGTATCTTTTCCAAAAACAGGGCAGAGATTATAAAATTGTTGATAAAGCTTGGGAACAGGTGCGGGATCAATTGGTAAGCATGCGGGTAAATGGAGGCTTCCCATATATTACAGTCAATGATGGAGATTATAACAAAAATGGGGAGTTATACTTAAAGCATGGTTATGAAGGGATTGAACTAGACTTAAAATACTTAGAAAAGGTGCTTCCATATATTCATCAATTATGGGGAAGAGGCGTTCATATCGAAACAATAGTAGAAGATAAAAAACTTCTTTATACCTATGATGGCAAAGCAATGCACCGGAAATATTTGTAGGAGGGACAGACCCATAGTGCTTGAACGCGCTAGGGTCTCTTCTTTTAATTATCCAAATTAAATGATGATTTATTAAACCATTTACATATCTAAGTTTAAGGGCGGTTACCACTACCCATCAATAGGTAACAGTTTTCAATGCCTCTCTAATAACACGGTTAAGTCTACGAAAAGTTACAGCAAATTAACTGAAATGAAAATATTTAATCCAAAATAAAGGAAATACCTTCAAAAAGAAAGAAATCAATAGAAAGAAAAGGAAAGAAAGGAATAAAGCTGTGATGAAGCAAAGAAAAATAGTCATTACCGGGTATGGAACGGTTGCCAAAGAATTTGTCGAGTTATTGGATCAAAAAAAAGAAGAACTTGTAGAAAAATATCATACGGAATTTAAAGTAGTTGGAGTCATCGGATCTATCGGGATGATTTATGAACCGGACGGCTTAAATCTTTCTGTATTGCATCAGTTGCCAAAAGGGTCTCTAGGAATTTCGCAATATGCTAGTAGGAAAGATTTATCGATTGAATCCCCATTGCTAAAAGGGGATATTCTACTAGAATGTACACCTACCAATCTAGAAACAGGCGGTCCGGCCCTTTCTTACATGAAACAAGCCCTTGAGGCAAAGATGGATATTGTTTCTGTGAGCAAAGGAGCACTTGTCCATTCCTTGCCAGAATTACTAGAGAGAGCAACTGCAAATGGACGCCAAATTAAATATAGTGGGGCAACAGCAGCTGCACTACCAACATTAGACATCGGTGAATTTAGCTTGGCTGGAAGCAATATTTTATCGATAAAAGGAATTCTGAATGGAACATCCAATTTTATTTTAACAAGTATGTCAGAGGGGAATATAACCTTTGGAGAGGCACTACATCAAGCACAAGAGAAGGGGATTGCAGAGAAGAACCCTGATTTAGATATTAAAGGACTTGATAGTGCCTGCAAAATTTTACTGTTGGCAAATGGATTATTTCATACGAAGTTAACATTAAAAGATATGGCAATAGAGGGAATTGAGAAGATTACAAAAGCGGATATGCAGCGGGCAAAAATAAATGGGTGTGAGTGGAAGCTTATTGCAGCAGCAAAAAAACAAGGAGACAGGCTTATTTTGCAGGTCAAACCAGAAATTCTTGCTCCTGAAAATCCATTGATTCATGTAAAAGGGACAAATAAAGGAATATTGTTTGAAACAGAGGAGATGGGAACAATTTGCTGTGTGGGCGGTGCCTCTCATCCTAAAGGAGCAGCGGCGGCAGCCTTAAAAGATATGATTAATCTCATTCGCTAAGTTAGAGAGTAGAATCGAATCGGTTTAGTAGGAGTCTGAACGAGGTGTATGCATACTTATCTATTTTTGGGCTATCTTTTTTTGATACATGACAATATATGTATCTAGCAGCTCGCTTATTCGTATGGTATTGGGATCATTTAAGCCTTTTTCAATCCCGTATTTAAGCAATTTGATTTTTAAAAGATCGATTGTGTCCAATAATTCACAAACATTTTCGACGTTTATTCTGGAAAGTGCCATTTTATGATGCTCCTACCTTTTATAGATTGCTTATACTATTCTATCAAATAAAATTGGAAATATTAAGCTCTTTTTGAATAAAATTTACAAAAATGTGGGGAGATGGCTTTATATAGGCTTGGAGCTTACATGGACGAAAAAACAGCGGAATACAAAGAAAGTTTGGAGGATACGATGATTTTCGTAAAAGTGTTTTCTATCAAATCAGTGTGGCCTTTGTTAATCTTCATAGGTTAATGGGCATTTGACACATCTCCTCTTTAAAAGGGAAATGTCAAATGCCCATATTATTAGGGATAAATTAACGTATTCTTCAATTTATTTTTCCGAAACAATGCTAAATAAATATTCAAGGTAGGATTCTAATTCAAATTTATCTTTCTCAATAAAGTCAGTCACCGCAGAATTTGTTTGTATTTTCATTGTAATCCTCTCCTTTTGAAATTGATTTTCTTATCAGTAGTATTTGTCTATAATATTCCCAAACTATTAAACTTTTATACCTAGTTTGCAAAAATAATTTGGAAAAAATACTTTTTTGGAAAATACCAGAAAGGAGAATTTGCTTAAATGAATGGATGGTACGGGCATCTGTATGAGGATTTCCCCTTTGAATTATTTTCTATATCTCATCTAGCTATGATAGGCATCCTTTTCATTGGGGGAGTTTTGCTTACTATTTTTCGAACTTACATCCGAATACGAAGCAGTTTATTTCGGTCTGTGTTTTTCGTATTATTATTCGGTCTAGAGGCGATGTACCATTATTGGATGTATAAGGATGGGTTATGGGATGTTGCTTTTATGCTGCCGTTCCATCTTTGTTCCATCAGTTTAATCCTTTGTTTATTGCTTCTGCTAACTAAATGGGAGCTTGTATTTCAAGTAGTTTATTTTAGTGGTATTATTGGCGCATCAATGGCAATCTTCACGCCAGAATTATTTTTAGGTTATCCCCATTTCCGCTATTTCCACTTTTTTGTCACGCACATTCTTATTATATGGACTTGTCTGTACTTTGTGCTTGTCCATCAGTATAAACCGACAAAAAAAGGACTAGTTTTGTCCTTTCTTTTTTTAAATAGCAGTGCAGCGCTAACCTGGATAGTCAATCGTTTAACAGGGGGCAATTATATGTTTTTAGCATACAAGCCTGCAAACAGCTCCTTATTAGATTATTTAGGGCCATATCCATATTACTTGTTGATTCTTGAAGTAGTAGCACTTGCATTGTTTTTTCTCTTGCTTCTGCCTTTTCAACTTAGAAGGAAAAGGTAAAGAGGCTGTTTTTTAGAAGATGTTTATTTTTCAATAGGAAAAATAACTTAATTAGTGACACTGAGCAGCCTGAATACATGTAGACTCCTATGGGATTAGCGAGAAAGGTGAGACCCCGCAGGCGTGCCGAGGAGGCTCACCGCTCGCCCCATGGAAAGCAGAGTGTATTCAGGCTGCGGGTCATAGCAACAAACTTCACGAAATATCCTTAATGATTAACTCGCTCTTTTTTCAAAAGCGCTAAAAATTGTTGCTCGTTAATAATTTCAATTGGTTTTCCTTTTGCTTGTAAATCATAGGCTTTTTTCTCTTTTGAACTAATGCCTTCAGAGCCAACAAGTTTTTGATCCTGTACACCTACAACCAAATAATCGGTTTTGCTGCTTACACCACTTTTAATGACGCCACCAACGTCTACAACTTGTTGCATCGCGTCTTTCCTATCAAGGGAATGCAAGTCTCCAGTAAAAACTAGATTTTTTTGATAGAGTGGATGATTTTCATCAAATGAGTCAGTTGTAGGCGAAATTTCTGATATAGCAACGGAATTGAATTGTTTAACAGGCTTTCTTTTTGCAAAAGTTGTTGCTCTTCCAAAAGTAGTTTGTGGCTTTAATTCTGAAAACAGTTTAATGGGAAGTGTAGGATAAGAAGCACAGTAATTAGTTAATGAATCCTTTTTTCTTGATTCAATACAAGCAATCACGAGCTCCGCACATGCTCTAGCATCTGAACCTGCATGGTGATGTTCTTCCATCGCGATGCCAAAGTATGAGGTGCGATCCTTTAAAGATTGCCCAATCTTTGCTCCTCTTGTTGCCCGATTACTAATAGGAATACTGCAAATATAGGCAAAATCAGGCTTATCCAATTGATATTTTTCCAGACAACAATAGAGCACACTCATATCAAACTGTGCATTATGTGCGATGATTGTATGGCTGGAAATGTCCTCTTTTATCATTTCCCATACTTCCGGAAAGCTTTTCGCATCTTTCACATCTTTTTCTGTTATCCCATGAACGGCAATAAACTTTGGATGGAATGATAGACTTGGGGGTTTTATTAAAAAATATTGTTCCTTTACAATGGCGTTATTTTCCACATAAGCTAATCCAATCGAACAAGCACTAGCCATATCAGCATTTGCTATTTCAAAATCGATAGCAATAAAATCCACTGTTTACACGCTCCCTCTATTTTTCTACTAGTATATCATGTTACGACTTTTTCTTCGTAAAATAAGAATAGCTAAGCAAGATGAATATTATGGAACAGGAGGAATATTATTCTTATATAATAATGTAATAGACTTGTAATCTAATTTGCATATAGATGTAACCTAATTATCTGAATAATATGAGAAGATAAATTGGTTGATAGAAGGAAGCCTTGGAAACTAATCTTTACGTAAATGAGGTCACTAGATGAAAAAGATTATTGTTTTGTCACTCCTGTCATTTGGATTATTTTTTAGTGGGGTATTTAGTACACAGGAAGCAAGTGCTGCTTCAAAAAAATCAGTTGTTACTGTTGCAAAAAACTATATTGGTACCCCTTATAAATATGGAGGAACTACTCCAAAAGGATTTGATTGCTCCGGTTTTGTTGTCTATAGCTATAAAAAAGTAGGCAAGTCGTTGCCAAGAACAGCTGCGAGTATGTATAAAAAGGGGAAGAAAGTAAAAAAAGCGAACTTAAAAAAGGGAGATTTAATCTTCTTTGAAACATATAAAAAAGGTGCATCCCATGTCGGTATATACATAGGAAGTAATAAGTTTATTCATAGCTCTTCTTCAGGAGTAAAAGTGGACAAGCTATCCAACTCCTATTGGAAAACAAAATATTATGGCGCAAAAAGAATTTAACCCTTTCCTTTGGATAGGGTTTTTATTTGTTTTTAGAGAGTTGCGAGGGTTGGACAATAAATCAGGATTTAGGATCATATCACTGTTGTTACTTTTTAATAGAATTTACTAAATAAGGGAAAAAGAGCGTGCTATCGTATTTATTAACACTACACTTTTCTATATGATAGAGTAATAAGCAAAAAATACTAGCAGTGTGAAAACAGCAGTGGGGGAAGAGTATGAACGCAACAGTGAAATTTGCATTATCGATGGCGATATTTGGTTCGATTGGCTATTTTTCCGCGAAAGCGAATTTGCCATCTATTGAATTGGTTTTTATTCGGTGTATTTGTGCATGTGTGGTGCTAAGTATTGTCTATCTTTTTTCAAAGAGAAAAAAGGAAGAGATAGAGAAAAAGGAGATTGGCTATAGTGTGCTTTGTGGCGTATTTCTTGTCGTGAACTGGGTATTTTTCTTCCGTTCCTTTGAACATATGTCTGTAACAGTTGCCGTTTCGATTTATCATTTGGCACCAGTACTTGTCGGTTTATTAGGAAGCTTTCTTTATCGAGAAAGGATTACGTTTAAATTAATGCTAACGGTGATTATTTGCTTTATCGGAACGTTATTGGTCGGGGGAATGCAGGATTATCTGTCTATTGATGAGCTGATGTCTGCTGGATTGCCATGGGCTTTTGGGGCTGCGTTATTCTATGCGTTAACGACATTGACAGGGAAGAAAATTGCTAAGCTAAACCCCGTTATAACAACCATTATTCAAACAAGTGTCGGCATCATTATGCTCCTTCCCTTTGTAAAATGGGATTATTTTCTTCATCTAACAGGGGAAAACTGGTTTTATATTTTATTAACAGGAATTATCCATACTGGCTTCGTGTATTATTTATTTTTCAGCAGCTTGCCGAAACTATCTTCTGGATCTATTGCTGTTCTCGTGTTTATCGATCCAGCAGTTGCGATTTTTATGGACATTGTATTAACAGCGTATCGTCCGGATATTTTCCAAGTTATCGGCATTGTGCTTATTTTTTGGGGGCAAACGAGGGCTGCTTTTAAACGCAAAATAAGTGAAGTAAAAGAGGAGGTTTTCTGACTTGGAGAAAAAATATGGGGAACATACAATCAATCAAAAATTAGATGCTGTAGAAGTTTATAAGGATCCTAGAATGGTCTTAAGAATAAAAAAGAGTAAAGAGGAAGCGAGTGGGGTGACAATTGAATTACATAATACCCTTAATGGCCGTTTAAGCTATGATTTACCAGTAGATTTATTAAAGAAGATAATATCTGAGATAGAATGAAAAGTTTTGATTGCATTTCAAGAGACTCCAGTCAACGAACATTCTCCAATAAAAAATTATTCCCAATCTTTTTTATTGGAGAATGGTTGATTAGTAAGTTTGGATACCTTCAAAGCTTCGGAAAATGCATTTCATAAATCGGCTTTTTATAATAAGGTGGTCTCATCGTTGTTTTTGGCATCGGCCATTTATGATTGATATACGTCATGTTAACCGTATCTTTTGATTGTTTCATGAGCAATAATTTTAGTTTTGGATTAAATTCATATCTCATTCAATACCCCTCCTTCCTTTAACGTATTCAGACTTCCTAAAAAGAGAGCTTTTCCCTTTTTTGCATAGTAAATAATTAGGCACCAAAATAGCAGCGTAACATAGGATAATTTACTACTAATAAATGGAGGGGTCTGTATGTCCTTTTATGTGAATGATCCGAGAGATTCGATGTATCAAGTTCCGGAAGCATATTATGAATTATTAGAAAAACGAAATCATCAATCGGAAAAGCATATCCAGCTTACCGAAATCCAAGAACTTTTTGAAGCAAATAAGCAAACCAATCCATATCCGCTCTATCCGAATTACGGAAAAGTAACAAAGTATGAAGAAATTCCGATTAATTTTCCTGAGAATAGACAGCTCCGTCAGCCAGGGTTAGAAAGCTATATGGTTCCCAAACCGATTATCGAAAATGACCACTACATAGGAAGTGGAAAGCTAAAAGGGAAAGTGGCGTTAATTACAGGGGGAGACAGTGGAATTGGTGCAGCTGCTGCGATTGCCTTTGCAAAAGAAGGGGCAGATGTGGCGATTGCTTATTTAGATGAGCACGAGGATGCAAATCGTACGAAAAGAAGAATCGAAGAATTAGGGCAGCAATGTCTCTTATTGCCAGGAGATTTACGGAAAAAGAAGCAATGCATTGACATTGTGGAGAAAACGGTAAGAACGTTTGGAAAGTTGGATATTCTTTGTAACCATGTCGGTATTCAATTTCAACAGGCGAAATTAACGGATATCACAGATGAACAATTTGATAATACATTCAAGGTTAATATTTACTCCCACTTTTATACAACAAGAGCAGCACTTCCTCATTTAAAGCCGGGAAGCAGCATTATTAATACGGCTTCTGTTGTTGCATATGCAGGGGAACCACTGTTAATTGATTATGTTGCTACAAAAGCAGCAAATGTCGGTTTCACTCGTGCCCTTGCGAGAAGCGTTATCAAAGATGGAATACGAGTAAATGCAGTAGCACCAGGACGAATTTGGACACCGTTAATTCCAGCTAGCTTTTCTTCTGACCAAGTTGCCGTTTTCGGTACTGATAACCCAATGCAAAGAGCAGCACAGCCATTTGAATTAGCTCCAACGTTTGTCTACTTAGCTTCCGATGATTCTCGTTTTGTAACAGGGCAAGTCCTCCATGTAAATGGGGGCGAAACAGTAAGCTCGTAATTAGTGGAAATGGGCTAGTTGCTAGCCCATTTCCTGTATATTATCCAAGCAACTTTACAAATTTTCTTTTTCCAACTTGGATAATTATTTCATTAGGGATTGTGACCTCAAGTTCCGTATCCTCAACCTTTTCTCCATTAATCCGAACTCCTCCATTTTGAATCATCCTCTTTGCTTCACTTTTGGAAGTTAATAGATTTAAGTCAACTAGAAGCTGGATGAGCGATTCAGGATTTTTTCCAGTCCAATGGATGGTCGGAATGTCATCTGGTAAGGAGCCTTTTTGAAAAATAGTGATGAATTGCTGCTCTGCTTTTTCGGCGGCTTCTTCTCCATGGTACATCCGGACAATCGTTCTTGCCAACAGCATTTTAGCGTCTCTAGGATGAAGAGAACCAGCATGTAAATCCTTCTTGATTTGCGTTATTTCAGCAAGCTCAATATCTGTAATAAGCTCAAAGTATTTGCTCATTAATGGATCAGGGATAGACATTGATTTTCCATACATTTCAGATGGGCTTTCATCGATGCCGATATAGTTTTTCTTCGATTTCGACATTTTTTCAACACCATCTAACCCTTCTAGAAGGGGCATTAATATCGCAATCTGCTTTTCTTTCCCAAACTTCTCTTGGTAGTGGCGTCCCATGAGAATATTAAAATGCTGATCTGTGCCGCCAAGTTCAATATCTGCCTCTAATATCACGGAATCATAGCCTTGCATCAGTGGGTAGAAGAATTCATGCAAGGAAATCGATTTTCCATATGCTAACCGCTCTTCAAAATCATCCCGTTCTAGCAAGCGGGCAACGGTTATTTTTCCAGCAAGTTGAATGACATCTTCAAAGGAAAGGGAAGAGAGCCATTTAGAGTTGTAATGAAGCTCGACCTTTTCCATGTCCAGTACTTTGCCGAATTGCTCAAAATAAGTTTTCGCATTCTCCTTCACTTCTTCATCTGTCAGCTGTTTTCTAGCAGAAGATTTTCCAGTTGGATCACCAATTTTGCCGGTGAAATCACCGATGATTAATTGAATCGTATGCCCGTTTTCTTGGAATTGGCGCAGTTTATTCAGTACAACTGTATGGCCGAGATGAACATCTGGAGCAGATGGATCAAGGCCGAGCTTTACTTTTAACGGGGTATTTGTCACAAGTGACTTTGCGATTTTTTCTGCTAGTTCTTCCGTCGGAATAATATCTTGCACGCCTTGACGATAAACATCAAGTTGCCTCTGCATTTCTTTTTTCTGGTCAACTGTTAACTGTTCAATAAATGGACTCATCTTTCTTACTCCTCTCGTTAAATTAATGATAAAAAAACAAAAAAACACGCCCCTAAAAAAAGGGACGTGGTTGCTTTTATGCACGTGGTACCACCCTAATTGAAGAATATTGACTATTCCTCCACTCATTATGGGTAACGGCTCATCCGTTCTTCGCTAATGGAATAAAATTCTTTCACAAAGAATGCTCCTGGAGGTAATTCGCGTCTATTTTTGTGTCAATTTACACCAACCATTGACTCTCTAATAACAGGGAAATAGGCACTACTGATTCCAATCAAAGCATATATATAAAGACATTATAAACAAATTTATCAAGTTAGTACTAACTTTATAAAGATACTAACAGATACAATTCGGAAATTCAAGAGGCAATTTTATATTCCTTTGAAAAAATTTTGTTCCCATATCAAGTAAAAAAAAGTGATTTTTTGTACGTTTTTAAGCCATTGGCTCCGCTTCGTGCCATCTGGAATTGGCAATCCATAAAATCATTTAACAAGAGTGAAATACTCTTGACCTTTTTTCCCATATAATTTACTATATAGCTAATATAAAAGAGCGATGAGGAAGAAGAGTAAGCAATGGAAATGTGTAAAGAGAGCTGATGGTTGGTGCGAATCAGTACGGATTGATTGCTGAATGGGCTTCGGAGCTACAAAGCTGAACAAATAGTAGGCTGCGCGGAATGTCTTACCGTTAAAAAAGACAAAGTATAAGAAACGGCTTTGTTTCTGTACGGATAAGTGCGTTTATTTTTATAAACGAATAAAGGTGGCACCACGGGTTACTCGTCCTTATTTACAGGATGGGTAGCCCTTTTTGTGTTGCTTTAAAAATATAAGAGGAGGATCAGAAAATGAAAAACATCGTCTTAACTGGAATTAAGCCAACGGGCCAGATTCATTTAGGTAATTATATAGGTGCCATTAAGCCAGCTTTAAAGCTAGCGGAAAATGACGAGGATCAGGCGGCTTATTTTATCGCAGATTATCATGGATTAACGAAAATTCATGATCGAGAAACGTTTCGAACATTGACATATGGAGTTGCGGCAACATGGTTAGCGCTTGGATTAGATCCGGAAAAAGTGATTTTTTATCGCCAATCCAATGTTCCAGAAATCTTTGAGTTGAACTGGATTTTAGCCTGTTTTACTCCAAAAGGGCTGATGAACCGGGCCCATGCTTATAAAGGAATTGTCGACAGTAATAAACTAGCAGGAAAAGATATAGATGATGGTGTAAACATGGGGCTGTTTACGTACCCAATTTTAATGGCTGCTGATATTCTTGCATTCCAGGCAAATATGGTGCCTGTCGGCAAAGATCAAATTCAGCATGTGGAAATTGCACGAGATATTGCCGAAAGCTTTAATCATCAATACGGGGAAACCTTTGTATTGCCAGAATATATTGTGGATGATGACACGAGCATCTTACCAGGGTTAGATGGCCGAAAAATGAGCAAAAGCTATCATAATACGATCCCGCTTTTTGAAGAGCCAACAAAATTGCAGAAGCTTATCAATAAAATCAAGACAGATTCCTTGCCTCCAGAAGCGCCAAAAGATACAGAAACGTCTATTCTGTTTACTTTGTATAAAGAGTTTGCAAGCGTGGAAGAAACGGAAGAGATGCGTAAAAGATACGAAAATGGCGTCGGATGGGGAGAAGTCAAAAAGGAATTGTTTTATGTCATGAATCGCTTTTTAGAAGAACCCCGCAAAAAATATAATGAATTAATGGCAAACCCGGAGCAAATAGATGCCATTCTTGCAAAAGGAGCAGAAAAAGCGCGCGCCAGAACCTTGCCAACTTTGGAAGAGGTGAGAAAGCAGCTTGGGGTTTCGCGGTGAGTGGGGAAGTTTTAAGAAAGAGTGGTGAGAGGTGTAAGGAAGAGAGTGGAAGTTTTAAGAAAGAGTGCCAAAGTCGCAAGTAAAAGAGTGGAAGTCGCAAGAAAGAGTGCCGAAGTCGTAAGTAAAAGAGTGGAAGTCGCAAGAAAGAGTGCCAAAGTCGCAAGTAAAAGAGTGGAAGTCGCAAGTAAAAGTGCCAAAGCCGCAAGTAAAAGAGTGAAAGTCGCAAGCAAAAGTGCTAAAGTCGCAAGCAAGTATGAAAGCCGCAAGTAAAAGAGTGGAAGTCGCAAGAAAGAGTGCCAAAGTCGCAAGTAAAAGAGTGGAAGTCGCAAGTAAGAGTGCCGAAATCGCAAGTAAGAGTGCCGAAGTCGCAAGTAAAAGAGTGAAAGCCGCAAGCAAGAGTGTCAAAGTCGCAAGCAAGAGTATGAAAGTCGCAAGCAAAAGAGTGGAAGTCGCAAGCAAAAGTGCCAAAGCCGCAAGTAAAAGAGTGGAAATCGCAAGTAAAAGAGTGAAAGCCGCAAGTAAGAGTGGAAGTCGCAAGTAAAAGAGTGAAAGCCGCAAGTAAGAGTGGAAGTCGCAAGTAAAAGAGTGAAAGTCGCAAGTAAAAGAGTGGAAGTCGCAAGTAAGAGTGCCAAAGTCGCAAGTAAAAGAGTGGAAGTCGCAAGAAAGAGTGCCAAAGTCGCAAGTAAAAGAGTGGAAGTCGCAAGTAAAAGTGCCAAAGCCGCAAGTAAAAGAGTGAAAGTCGCAAGCAAAAGTGCCAAAGCCGCAAGTAAAAGAGTGAAAGTCGCAAGCAAGAGTGCTAAAGTCGCAAGCAAGTATGAAAGCCGCAAGTAAAAGAGTGGAAGTCGCAAGTAAGAGTGCCAAAGTCGCAAGTAAAAGAGTGGAAATCGCAAGTAAGAGTGCCGAAGTCGCAAGTAAGAGTGGAAGTCGCAAGCAAAAGTGCCAAAGCCGCAAGTAAAAGAGTGAAAGTCGCAAGTAAAAGAGTGAAAGCCGCAAGCAAGAGTGCCAAAGCCGCAAGTAAAAGAGTGGAAATCGCAAGTAAGAGTGCCGAAGTCGCAAGTAAGAGTGCCAAAGTCGCAAGCAAGAGCATGAAAGTCGCAAGCAAAAGTGCCAAAGCCGCAAGCAAAAGTACCAAAGTCGCAAGCAAAAGTACCAAATCCACAAAAAAATCACCAAAATTCAAAGGGAAAGACACGCCGTTAATTACAATAATCCTATAAAGCTCAAATAAGGATAAATAAGTGAATGAACAAAGGCTGCTTTCCCTTTTTTTCCACTAGGAATTCTATATCTTTACTATTCAAGAAGGAATAATTCTATATTCTTTGAATAAAATCCCATTTAGAAGTAAACATTATAGGTAAAAATGCTAAGAGGTGTACAGTATGGCACATAAAATAGAAGCGCTTCTCGATTATATTAAAACAAGATTTGACTCAGAACCGAAATCGCAACTGCATATTGGAGAGGCAATGGGCTTATGGACATATCAGGCTGCAATTGCGGATGAAATTCCTGTATTGGAAATGGCGCTTAATACGACAACAGATGATGTGTTAATGGAATTAATTAATGAGGCTAAAGAATTAGCAACCGAGCAACGTAAGATTTTAGAGGAATTTATGTTAAAAGAAGGAGTCCCACTTTCCAATTCCGCTGAATCGAAGCCCAAGTCGGACCCAAATGCTATTCCTTTGGGCGCTAAATCGACGGATATGGAAATAGCGAACTTACTAGCAGCGAAAGTGACGAGTAATATTGTCATGTGCGCTACAAATATCACACAAAGTGTCCGCAGTGATGTTGGGTTAATGTGGATTCGCTTCCATACAGAGAAGAGTATTTATGGGATGGATTTGAAAACGAAAATGAGAGAGCATGGATGGATCAAAATGCCGCCAAGCTTCTATCCGCCAGGAGCACCCCATCAGTAATTCACAATTTTCCTGTCCTATGCTATAGTGATAAAAGAATGCCTCTCCCAATCTAACGAGTGCAGGAAAGGCAATCTATCTAATTTAAAATGAAGTTTCACACAATCTAGTGTTGCGAGCACTAGATTTTTTTTGAAAAAAATCATGCTTCATGTAATAGCCACCTTCACGTAAGTTCCATCCTTCAAATGAATATCAACAAGTGGTTCAGCAAGTGACACAGCTTTAAGCTCTTTACTTAAAGTCTTCAATAAAAACTTTATTTCCGTTATATTCGTATAGATCGCATCAACTGTATTATTTTTTCCTTTGTGGTGAGTAAATTTCCATAACTGTTTCGATAAGGCAATATCAAGGAATGGACTCAACAGAAAAAGAGGGAGAACAAGGGAAAAACGTTTATGTTTATCGGTTTGGACAATTACCTTTACCATGTCTTCCACCACTATTCCACATAAATATTGATACTGTCGCCATTTGCTAATTTAGCATTTACAATTTCGCCGACTAATTCGCTATCAATCGCAGCAAGTAATAATTCTACATCGATATTTTCTGTATAGGTTTGGGATTGAGGAATTTTGGATGCTATTCCAATTCCCGTTTGAAGCAGTACTTTCACAAGTCTAATCGGAACATTTATATTTATATTGTCATTTGTTTCTGAATGGACACGTACTTTAAGTAAGCGGTTTAGATAAGGGCTATCTTCAAGCAGTGGCTTTTTTTCTATTTTTTCCTCGAATGAATTGATTAGTACAGCTGCTTGGTCTGATGTTAATTTGCCGTTTTCCACCATTGTTAAAATTCGTCTTATTTCGTCATTCATGTTTCATTCCTCCTTAAAGATCCTTCATTAATCGGATAGCCTCGTCCGCTGTTATTTCATTCATCTCTAGCTTTTCTAAAATATCTGCTTTTCTTTGTCCCTCTTTGGTGCTTACTTTTTCTTCTTTTGCTTCTTCACCTGTCATAATCTCAATAATATCATCCAGTTTTCCTCGGACAGTTGGATAAGAAATACCTAGCTTTTTTTCGACTTCTTTAATGCTTCCTCTTGAAAGAATAAAGGTTTCAATAAAATGCATTTGCTCCTCTGAAAAAGAGTGCCATTTGGACAGATGAAATCGATTTTCAATCGTCGTATGACAATTAGTGCATTCAAGTTTTGTTACATGGAGTTCATGATGACAGACAGGACAATCATTTATAACTGGATAATTCATACTAAATATCAACCTCCTTTCTATGATAGATTAATTAATTTTCTTAAATAAGTCAATTATATGATTGATAAAATTAATGTAATTATATCTATTTGTTAATATTGTTTATTTTATATGCGGGATTTTTTCGAAGTGAGTATGGTTTTCGATGAAACTTTTTGACTAAGTGATGCGTAAGGAATGATATAGTGTAATAAAGGAAAAAATTTCTTCATTAGAGGAGATGAGAGATATGGGGAATTTCTTTGCGTTTGAGGATTTTATTGCTACAGGGAATATCCTGTTCGCTATCGTACCGACTATATTTGCAATCATCCTTGGTATTATTGTAGTTAGGATCATAAAGGGACTTATAAAGTGGAGCAAAAATAACAATCAACCTCGTCTTTCTACACCTGCAAAAGTAGTTGCGAAAAGAACGAGTGTTCATGGTGGGGGAAATACCCGTGCATATAATCACTATTATGTTACATTTGAATTTCCGAGTGGTGAGCGTACGGAATTTCAAGTAAATGGCGGACAATTTGGTATGCTGATAGAAGGAGATAACGGGGAACTGCAATGTCAAGGAACAAGATATCTAGGCTTTACTAGAAATGAGCCTATAGGAGAACAAACACAATGAGCTATTCTTTGCATAAGATAACCGAAGAAGTGGCGAGGGAGATCCTTAGCTGGACATATTTGCCGCCATATGACCTATATAATAGTGAAGTAACAGAGGAAGCATTACAGGAGTTTGCGGAAAATCCGTACTATGCCCTTTATAAGGACGGAGCATTAGTTGGATTTTATTGCACAGGCTATGCAGCGCAAGTTCCAATCGGCTATTTTTTTCATGCATATCCAGAAGGGTACCTGGATATTGGCCTAGGTATGCGCCCAGACTTAACAGGGAGAGGACAGGGAACTGCCTTTCTCCAATTTATTATAGCTTCCATCGAGACAACTCAGCCTTTGCGCCTAACTGTAGCTGCCTTTAATAAAAGAGCAATTGCTTTATATGAAAAATTTGGATTTCACAAAGTGTCTTCCTTTACAAATGCGAATGATGTATCGTTTTTAATCATGATAAGAGGAGAATAAAAAAAGCTCTGGCTGATAACCAGAGCTTTTTTTATTAAAGGGTTTATTATTGTTTTATTAGTATGAGAATTCATAAGCGGAGAATTTCCGGCTATTGTATATAGAGTGAGCTTAAGTAGCGGATATAAACGGAGATATTCCGATTAGCTGTTGAAAATAAGACAAAATTTGAAGAATTTAATTCGATAAACGGAAAAACCTCCTTTATTTTTAAGGAAATGAGTGTATTTCTCAATTTAAGCGGAATTGTTTCGTTAATTTTTTAAGACAGTAAAATCAACATTCAGTTATAACAGATTCTTATGAAAAAATGACATTTGTCACCTAATATTCCTGACATCTGCGACTAATCAGCCCTCTTTTTGCAAGCTACAATAAAGATAGAATCTGGAGGTGGGAAGCTTGCAAACAATCGTAGAGCTAAAGAATGTAACAAAGGAGTTTCAGCAGAAGAAGGCAGTAAATGACGTATCTTTTTCAATCAAACAGGGAGAAATGGTGGCAATCTTAGGTGCGAATGGAGCAGGAAAGACGACGACAATGCGGATGATGCTTGGGCTAATGAAGCCAACAAGAGGCACTGTTTCCCTTTTTCAAAAGGATTCTAAACACAAAGAAGTATTGGAAAGGGTAGGAGGGATGCTGCAGGAAGTCAGTGTGATGGATAGCTTAAAAGTAAAGGAATTGATTCAATTAATACAAAGCTATTATCAACATCCTCTTGAATTGTCCTCTTTATTAGAACTAACAGGTCTTCATGAAGAGGAGTGGAATAAGCGAACAGAAAAGCTTTCAGGTGGCCAGAAAAGACGTTTGAACTTCGCACTGGCGCTTGCAGGTAATCCAGACTTACTGTTTTTAGATGAGCCAACTGTTGGCATGGATGTTACGGCAAGAGAAAATTTTTGGAGAAAAATCAAAGAATTAAATAAGCAAGGAAAAACAATTCTTTTTACAACACATTACCTGCAAGAAGCAGATGAAGTAGCGGAAAGAATCATTATGATTAATAAAGGCGAAGTAGTTGGTGACGGGACACCTGAGCACTTAAAGGGAAAATTGACGAAGCCAAGGGTGAGATTCCAAGAGAAAATTTCATATCCCATCGATTTTTATCGGACTTTGCCATTTGTTGCAGAAGTGCAAAAAGAGAAGGAAACGGTAACCCTTGTCGCAACAAACGCTGATCAACTGCTAAAGGAAATCTTCGATAGGCAACTGAATATCCATCATATTGAAGTAAAGCTTGGTCGATTGGAAGAGGTTTTTTCACAGCTAATGGAAGATACGAAGGAGGTAGACAGCAATGAACACCTTTTGGATGCAAAGTAAAGCAGAGACCGTTCGAATGCTTCGGAATAAATACTATATTTTTTGGTCCTTATTAGTTCCAGTCCTCTTCTATTTTTTATTTACAAATATTTTTATAGCACCCAGAGAAGATGACGGACTATGGAATCTACATTATTTAATGTCGATGACGACATTCAGTATTATGGGATCAAGTATGATGACGTTAGGAATTAAAATCGTTCAGGAAAAGGCAGAAGGTTGGACGATATTTTTAAAGATTACGCCACTCTCCCAATTTATTTACTATGGTGCAAAAATGGTTGCTCAAACAGTGATTCATTTATTTTCCATTCTTGTTATATTTACGGCAGGAATCCTCATCAATGACGTGAGTCTTCTTTTTTCACAGTGGCTATTTTGTGGTATCTGGATTCTGTTTGGATCTCTTCCATTTCTAGCTCTTGGAACAATTATTGGCACGATTAAAAAAGTAGAAACAGCTTCAGGAATTAGCAATCTATTATATATGTCTATGGCGATAACTGGGGGAATGTGGATGCCAATTGAGGTGTTCCCATCCTTTATGCAACAAGTGGCAAAATGGGTTCCTTCGTATCATTTTGCCAACGGAGCATGGGAAATAATCAGAAATCACTATCCATCTTTTTCTAGTTATCTGATGATTATCGGGTACCTCGTTCTATTTATGGTATTATCAACTTATATTGGAAAAAAAAGAGAGGCGGTGTAAGAAGATATGGATACCAAGAAGAAATTCGAGCTTTTTCCAAGAAGGTTTGGCTTTTTCCCCTATATCTTTTTAGTCTACATATTGATTCCGGTTATGCAGATGATAAAGGAAGATGGGACGAAGCAAATAATTGGTTTTCTTCTTGTGCTTATATTTCTTCTTTCATACCGGCAATTGTATACGCATATAGAAGAGAACTCCTTTAATTATTGGCTCGTTATTCAAATTTTGATCGTACTGATTTTTAGTATCTACTATGATCCTAATCTATTATTTATGGGCTATTTCCCAGCTAATTTCATTGGCTATTATTCGGGCAAAAAAAATTTTTATTACTTCTATAGCCTTTTGGTCTTTTCAGTACTTTTTCCAATCGTCATTAGTTGGAATGCCATCAATCCTTACTCCCTTATTTTTATGGTTCCGTTCTTTATTATCATGCTAATCTCTCCTTTTGGAATCCGCTCGATGAATCGGCGCATGGATTTAGAAAAACAACTGGATTTAGCAAATGAACAAATTAGTTATCTAGTAAAAAGAGAAGAACGAATGAGAATTGCTCGTGATCTGCATGATACGCTTGGCCACACTCTATCTTTGCTGACACTAAAAAGCCAGCTCGTTGGCAAAATGGCGAAGCCGCAACCAGATAGTGCGATGAAAGAGGCGAAGGAAATGGAAGAAATTTCTCGTGCGGCATTAAAACAAGTTCGTGAGCTAGTATCTGATATGCGGGCTATAACCATCCGAGAAGCAATAGTGGAAGTTCAAAAGACGTTACAAACTGCGGGAATTGATGCAGACATAACCATCGAAATGGAAGATGGCGAGGTAGCCCTTTTAACCCAGAATATTATCAGTCTCTGTTTAAAAGAAGCTGTTACTAATATTGTTAAACACAGTGATGCAACGAAGAGTAAAATAGCTATCCAACAAGATCCTGGGACAGTCGGGCTAACTGTTCAGGATAATGGCAAAGGCTTACATATCGAACAGTCCCACGGAAATGGATTAAAAGGAATGAGAGAGAGACTGGAATTGGTAGATGGAAAATGGAGTATTGCATCTAATCACGGAACGACTATTCACATTGTCGTTCCGATTATAAGAAAGGAAAGGCAAAAGGAGGAGATATTATGATTCGAATTATTATCTCAGAAGACCAGAGAATGCTCAGAGGCGCATTAGGAACACTGCTTAATTTTGAAGAGGATATGGAAGTTATTGGCCAAGCGGAAAATGGCAAACAAGCATTAGAGCAGATTTCCGAACTTAAGCCAGATGTTTGCTTATTGGACATTGAAATGCCTATTAAAAGTGGTCTTGAAGTCGCAGAGGAGTTAAGAGCATTAAATTCCTCTTGTAAAGTGGTAATTTTAACAACGTTTGCAAGGCCTGGGTATTTTGAAAGGGCGCTAAATGCCAATGTTCATGGCTATTTATTAAAGGATGGTCCGAGCGAAGAGCTTGCAGAAGCGATCCGAAATATTATGAATGGAAAAAGGGAATTTGCCTCCGAATTGATTTTTGGCAGTATCGGAAAAGATAATCCATTATCAAAGCGAGAGAGAGAAGTATTGATTCTGGTGGAAGAGGGGAAGTCGGTGAAGGAGATTGCTGCAGCCTTATTTTTATCTACAGGAACGATTCGCAATTATATTTCAGAAGCAATTAGCAAATTAGGGGCAAAAAATAGAATGGAGGCCATAGCAGAAGCGAAGCAAAATGGCTGGTTATAAACGCCTCTTGCTTCGCTTCTGCTTTTCATCCTTATTTCCCACTTCGAATAAAGTTTAAGTGCCATCTTGTATAAACCAATGCAACTGCATAATAAATTCCTGAATACCATAAGCTCCATCCACTGTAGGTAATGAACCCAAAGTAAAGAAGGGCAGACTCTAAAAGAATAGAGTAGGCAATCCAAGCGAAAAAATAAGGAATAAATCTTTTAACATCATGGGGCATAAAATTTAAATAAATGATTCCATGGGTGGAACCAAGTGTTAGTTCAATAAAATGAACAGACAATTGCACGCCTTTTGGTCCAAGCTCATACAGATGGAATACAAAACTTAATATAATATCTGAGCTTAAATTAATTAAGCCAACGACAAACCAAGTCACATATATTTCCACTTTTGTAAGATGCTTTGGCATAAACCATATGATGATTATAGTAACAAGGAAACAAATATAAGGAAACCAAGTCATAATTTCACTCCCGAAAGATACATAAAATAAGTATGACCTAGTTGGCATTATTTAAAACGAGAAGGATTAAGAAAAAAGGAATCATCTATTTGTTAAATGCATATAAAAACAATAATCGATTTTAAATGATTCAATAATTTTCAAGTTTTTAACAATTTATTTCCTTATTTTGATAGAATGGTAGTAATTATCCTTTGGGAGGAACAAATATGGTAGATAGTCAGAATATCCGCAAGGGAATGGGATATGTCTTAATAAAGCTAGCAGGAGCTGGGTTTGCTGCCACACTCTTTTTTTGCTATATGTTTTTATCCAGCTTTGATTTATATTTATTTTCCCATGAAATCAAAAATCCCTTCTTTTGGATTGCTTTTTTTGGTGTGGGGATTCTTGTTTCTATGATAATTGATCGTATAGCAAAATATTATCCGAAACTAGAAATTGTATTGTATCTTTTAGCAGGGCTTTGTCTGTTTTTACCGATTGTGTGGAATGTATACCCTTTAATAGCTGCAACCATTGGCTTGATTTGCTCATTATTATTCTATATAGGAATTAAATTAGCGGCAAAGCTAAACGCATTTAAATGGACATTTGCCTTTACGCCTATTCTCTTTCTTTTGTTAACGATTCCTGATTTTACAGTAAAAAAAGAATGGAATACGGTCAGAGGCGATCAGTCCTATGAAGCCTATTTTTCTTATTTTAACGGAGAAGATCATATCCCAGTTAAAGCAAAAAAAGGAGAAAAGATAACAATCTACATTGATTTTACGAATCGCAATGGCGGTGGATTTGGCTATTATTTAATAGATGAAAAGAATCGGAGGATAGGGCTGAGTAATGAGGAAAAGTCCGTTTTAACCTTTGAGGCAAAAAACACAGAAACCTATATGCTCATTATTACCGGCGATGGATTGCAAGGTGGTTTTGAGGTGAGCTGGAAGAAAGAGTGAGAGTAAGGATGAAAAAAAGAATGTTACTAGTGGGCATAAGCATATGTATCCTTATGCTATTTTCCTATTACCAAAATAATAGTCTATCTACCTCAACCTTCAAGCTTTCATCTGAAAAAATAAAAGACTCGATTAAAGTAGTGCAACTATCGGATTTACATAGTAAACAATTTGGAAAAAATCAAAACCGTTTAGTAAGGAAAGTAAAAAACTTAAATCCTGATATCATTGCATTCACAGGTGATCTTGTTGATTCGAAAGACTATGATGAACAGAAAAGCATGACATTAATGGAAGAGCTTATCCAAATAGCCCCAACCTATTATGTAACTGGAAATCATGAATCCTGGTCAGGAAAATTCTCTGACTTAGAAGAGAAATTACGGAAAGCAGGCGTGTATGTCTTAAGAAATGAACAGGTGCTAGTGAAAATAAAGGAAGAAACCGTGAATCTTATTGGGGTAGATGACCCAACCTTTTTGTCAGGTGAAGAGGAACTATCCGAAATTATCGACAGCCACCGCTCTGAGGAACATTTTAATTTGCTGCTGTCCCATCGACCAGAGTTGTTTTCCCTCTATGAAAAATTGGATCTAGTCTTAACTGGTCACGCCCACGGAGGGCAAGTAAGACTCCCGTTCATCGGCGGAATAGTCGCACCAGATCAAGGCTTTATGCCCGAATATACAGCCGGCATGTATAAAAAAGAAGAAACGGTAATGATTGTTAATAGAGGTTTAGGTAATAGCATAATTCCCCAGCGGATTTTTAATCGACCAGAGATTGTGGAAATAGTATTAGAATAAGGAGCTTTCCTTAGAAGAATCGATCTTCTTGGAAGGCTCCTTTTTACGTTATGCTTTATCTGTCACAGGATATACGGTGAAAAAATCAGCATAGTCTACTAGATGAAAGTCAGCAATTTCACATTGATTTTGGAACATACAGGTTTGAATCCCTAATTTATTTGCCGGAATTAAATCCAATTCTCTATCACCAATCGCTAAATCAATCGAATACTTCGTATGTAAATAGTGATAGGAATCTACTGCAGGCTTCCTAGGAAATCCATTCTCCAAAGTTACGATTTCCGCAAAATATTTCTCCCATCCATAATGGCGAAGAAAATGAGTAACTCCCGCATAGCTTTTATGTGTCATAATCACATTCGTATCCGCTTTTTTTAAAATCTCCTCTACACCTGGAAAAGGCTTTACCGCACTTACATCGATTTCCTTATTCATAGTCTTAATCTCTTTTATCTGCTGTTCCGTTAATCCAAAAAATTGAATCGCATGGGAAAAGGAAACTTTTAATTCTTTATAAATAGAGTCCTTTTCTATCTTTTCTCCAAGTATCTTGTAAAGAACCTCTGTATAAGCAGGATATGTATCAAATAATGTACCATCAAAATCCCAAAGAATATTCATATAGGAATCCTCCATAAATGTTGTTTCTTCTATGTTAATATACTTAATTTGGTAAGTCTATTAGGAGATTGCTAGAGTGGGAGAGGAAGGAATAGGGATGAACGCAGGACTTTGGAGGGAGGAGGGGGAAAGTAGTGTTCATCAGAGGGATGAAAACCAAAAGCAGCGGAACCAAAGGAAAAAGTGGTATTCATCAGGGGGATGAAAACCAAAAGTAGCAGGATCAAAGGGAAAAGTGGTGTTCATCAGGGGGATGAAAACCAAAAGCAACGGAACCAAAGGAAAAAGTGGTGTTCATTAAGGAGATGAAAACCAAAAGCTGCAGTATCAAAGGGAAAAGTAGCGTTCATCAAGGAGATGAAAACCAAAAGCAATGGTATCAAAGAGAAAAGTAGTGTTGTGTTCATCGTTCATCAGAGACAATAGTAGTAGTTGTCCCTTCCCCATACGTAAAGGAAATGCCAAAAACCCAGTCCACCAAAATATCCCCCCTAATATTGACGGATAATCTAAAAATGTTTATTATATTACTAACGAAATATAATTTTGTTTATAAAATAACAAACAAAATAACGAGGTGTTTGTTTTATGGATGTTTCATCATTTTTTCAAAACGCAACAATAGATGAATTAAAAAAGGGATATATAGAGAAAGATGATTCGTTTCTTTGTCTTTTGTGTGGGGAGCAGGTAGAGAAGGGCATTATCTATCCAGTGGATGGCAAATTATATGAGGCGGAGAAGTTTATGAAGCGTCATATTGAGGGTTCGCATCAATCTGTGTTTCATTATTTGATTGGTCTTGATAAAAAGATGACAGGGTTAACGGAGCATCAGACGAAATTACTGGAGCTGTTTTATCAAGGGAAAAGTGATGCAGAGGTAAAAAAGGAACTGGAGATTGGCAGTGCTTCAACGATTAGGCATCATCGTTTTGCTCTGAAGGAAAAGGAACGGCAAGCAAGAAATTTTCTGGCGATTATAGAGTTAATGAAGGAAAAGGACAATCATGCCCCTAGTTTTGTCCCCATTCATCAAACAGCTACGATGGTAGATGACCGATACAATATTACGGAAGCAGAGCAGGAAGAAATAGCAGCTAAGTATTTTAATGCAGGAGTCTTGAGTAAATTTCCGATGAAACAAAAGCAAAAGTTAATGGTTCTTCGTGAAATAGCAAAGCGATTAGAAGGACAGGAGAGCTATTCGGAAAAAGAATTAAATCAGCTCTTACAAACAATTTATGAGGACTATGTTCTGATTAGACGATATTTAATTGAATATGGATTTCTTGATCGCAAGGCAGATGGAAGCCTTTATTGGTTAAAAAAATAGACTGTTTGAACTGACCTAGCCAAATGAGACATATATAAAACACCTATCCATATTAAATTTAACACTTTTTCATTAATTTGATATTGGTTCTTTACTGGAAATAGTTCAGGCACTTTGTCACTTTACTTGGA
>NZ_CDRJSZ010000015.1:0-94717 GCF_976954375.1 Niallia sp. Marseille-Q9988
GAGAAAACCTCGCAAACGTTCATTTCAAGAATTAGTATTAGAGAATAAAATGCAATTATTAAAGGATAGAGAAGCAATTGAAAAAATTGAAGAACGATTAGAAAGAAAGCATTTGAAAAAAGCTCGTTAATATTAAAATCTAGAAATTACCATCTATTCTGCTTGTACTTTTGTACAAAATATAAAAGAAGGAGTTGATTAGATGAGTAATCCTAAAAAAGATAGCAAACACTTTGTACCAAGCCATATTGGGACAAAATCAAGAAGCTTTGGTGGAAACAAAGGAAAGCAAATGCAAGATAAATCAGGACAACATGCTCAAGTAATTCAAACAAAAGGGGAATAATTGTCTCCTCAAAATATAAACCATAATTAGACAGCAATCACTCATTTTTTTGATGAAAAGAATGAGTAATTGCTGTCTTTATTTTTGACGGAAAAAAGGAAAAAATGCTTGTACTAATGATATTAGGGATGAAAGGTACTTTACTAAGATAAATCCTATGAGAAAGGTACATAATCATTAACGAAAATAAAGGAATATGTTAGTATTAAAAAGGTATATCCTAAATTTATTAAGTGAAGTGAACATATGAATAACGAACAAGTAAAACCAAATATAAAAGATCAAGAAATTTATCTGTTAGAGAAAGAGTTTGAAGAGCATGGTTTCGTAGAAAATGAAAAAAAAATCTTAGATGCGATTCAAACGCTAAATGAAGCACAGAATGGAAAAGAAATTTCCCAATTATTAACGATAGCGGCATTATCCAGGATGCATGGGAATCAAAAGGATACAATTGCGGTCGCATGGTTAAACAAAGCTATTGAGCTAAACCCAGACAATACAATGGCTCTTAAATATCTTTCCCAATATGATTGGAAGAATTTCAGCCACTTGCTCGATCAGCTTGTCTTCCCTAATATTCGCGAAACCGATAATCGAACAGCAAAACGCAAAATTGCAGAGCAATATATAAATAATTGTCGCGCATTTTTAGAGCAAATGGAAGATGAAGTGGCACATATTAAGAAACAGAGAATAAATGCTACTGTTTACGATAATAAAGAGGCAGTTGCGAAATATGAAACCATTGAACAAACGCTAAAAATAGTGATTGAGAAAACGTCTGAGCTATTGAAATCTGCTGAAGAGTATGCCGAATCTATTAGTGGTGTGTTTCATACATCGATTTACTATGAAAGTGTAAAAACGTTAATAGAAGAGCTTCAAGAACTTAAAAAGGAATGGGCAAGCCTTTTTGTAGAAGAAAAGGAAGAAAAACAGACGACACTTTCCTCGTTAGAGCAACTTGAGCAAATGGTCGGTCTTGCAACAGTAAAAAAAAGAGTACAGGATTTTTATCAGTTTTTAAGCTACCAAAAAGCAAGAAAAAAATTAGGCTATATGATTCAGGATGCATTAAGTCTAAACATGATCTTTACAGGTAATCCAGGTACTGGAAAAACTACGCTTGCCCGTCTAATGGCCAAGATATATCATGAACTAGGTGTATTGCCTAGCGCAGAGGTTGTAGAAACAGATCGATCCCAATTAATAGGTGGCTATATGGGACAAACAGAAGAAAATGTACGTTCTGTTGTTAAACAAGCAGTTGGCGGCGTTCTGTTTATTGATGAAGCTTATAGCTTAAAACGTGAGGGACAATCTGGTAATGATTATGGCCAGACAGCAATTGATACGCTTGTTTCCTTAATGACAGGGTCTGAGTTTGGTGGTAAGTTTGCTGTTATTTTAGCAGGCTACCCAGAGGAAATGCGTCAATTCCTAGATGGTAATCATGGGTTAAGAAGTCGTTTTCCAGCCTCTAATATGATTCATTTACCTGATTATACACCTAGTGAATTATTAGCAATTGGTGAAAGAATGGCTTCGAGTAATGACTATGTTATGACAGAAGATGGTAAAAAAGCATTATTAAAAAGACTTGAGAGGGAACAAGTGGATGAAAGCTTTGGAAACGCTCGAGCTGTTCGCAATATTGTTCTTGATGCCATATTTAGCAAAGGTTCCCGTAAATCAAATCAACAAGAAATCTTAAAATATACATTGCTACAAGAATCGGATTTTGTTAGTGATGACAAGGAAAAACCAATCAATCCAGCGACAGAATTAAATGAACTAATCGGATTATCGAAAGTGAAAGAAGAAATAAAGAAAATTATAGCATTTGTAAAGGTTCAGCAATTAAGACAAAAGAAGGCGCAAAAGAATTTGCCCATACAACTACATGCTGTATTTACAGGGAATCCAGGTACAGGAAAGACTACTGTTGCGAAATTATATGCTCAGTTCCTTAAAGATTGTGGAATCTTAAAGAGAGGACATTTGGTTGTAACAAGCAGGGCAGACTTTGTAGCGGGATATGTAGGTCAATCTGCTATAAAAACAAGAAAAAAAATTAGAGAAGCACTTGGTGGCGTGTTATTTATTGATGAGGCTTACTCCTTATTAGGAAATGGTGGACAAGATTTTGGTAAAGAGGTCATAGATACATTAGTGATGGAAATGACAAAGCATAATGAGAATCTAGTTGTAATCCTGGCTGGCTACCCAAATGAAATAACTGCATTACTACAAAGCAATCCTGGCTTAACTTCTAGGTTTAAAAAGTTTATCCATTTTGCTGATTATGTAGCGGAGGAATTGATTGACATAATGAAAATGTATGCAGCGAAATATGATTATTCGTTATCAGAAGAAGCTATCTCCATATTAAAGAATCAACTGCCTAAAGTTTCAACTGAAGGAAATGGAAGATTTGCCACTAATATTATCGATGAAGCAGTGCAATTACAAGCATTACGACTGTCCGAGCAATTAGAGCAAGGAATGGAAGCAGATGTTTCTACACTGATTGCTGAAGATATAGAAAATGTTTTACAAGGATATAAACGGAAAATCGAAGAATAGGACGGTATGAAACAAATGGATAATTTTTTTATTTCAATAAGAGACATTGAATTATATTATGCAGACACAGATGCTATGGGTGTTGTATATCATGCGAATTATCTTAAATTTTTTGAAAGAGGTAGAACAGGGCTAATTGAGGACATTGGCTATGATTATTTAGAAATGGAAAATAAAGGGTATTTTGCACCAGTCTATGATGTCTATGCAATGTATAAAAAGCCGTTACGTTATGGAGACCAAGCAAAGGTTAAAACTTGGGTGGAAACAAATGATGGGATAAAAACAGTTTACGGATATCAGATTATCAACCAGAATGAAGAAATCTGTGTGGAAGGAACTACGACACATATTATCGTATCGAAGGAAACATTTAGACCGAAACCTTTTAAGAAGATTTTTCCCGAATGGTTTCATAAATATGAAGAAATTAAAAAGCAACCAACAGACAAGTAAAGCCATATAAAGGAGATTACTTTCATGGCCTTTGGATTAAAAAGACAAGAGCTGACAGAGTGGAAAAGAAGAATAGATAATGGGGAAATTGCATTTTTAACTCATTACTGGTTAGATGATCGCTTCCCAGATTGTAAGACAGTTACAAAAGTAGGATGTTCCGATATAAAAAAGTTAAAAAGCTGGGGCGAAAAGTATGGGTTAAAGGAAGAATGGATCCATTATCGGAAAGATGGCTATTCTCATTTTGACTTATTGGGTGATACACAAAAGAAAATTTTGAAAGAAGAGGGTATTTCCGAGCGTTTAAAATAGATTTTTGAATGCTACTTTCTAAAGCGTAAATGTATGGAATGGAAAATGTTCAAACTATAAACAATACAGAATCGCTTATTATATCGAGCTTATTTTTTGAAATAACCAAAATTAAAACAGCGAAAGGTGAGAGAAACTTACCTTTTCGCTGTTTTTTAGGTATTTTATCATTAGCTCAAAACTTACTGTGCGTGACGATATTCTGGTTCGTTTGCTACTTCATTGAAATCTGCAAATAAATCTTTATCATCAAAATACCATAAATCTTTTTCTTCTATATAATAATGAATTCCATCCTTTACCGTTTCTACGCCAATATTTACAGGCTGTTCATTGGAAATTCCTAAAGAAAAACCTTGCTGCACTGTACTGCATCCGCCGTAACGAGCAAAGAAACGAATAAAGTCTCCATCTTTTAACAGCATTTCATCCTTGTACCATTCGGCAGCTTTATCACTAATCACAATTTTCATGTTTTCACACCTCTTATGAATTTTGCTCCTTAAATGCTAAGGAAGCAATCTATTACTATTGGTATATTTCAATTATAAAGGATTCTATTATAATTATCGAATAATTGCATTTGGTTTTACTCTGCTTGTCCTTCTATTAGCATATGATCCATTATTTTTTTATAAATAGAAGCACCGTATTTATCAACGGCTTCTTCTGAAGTAACCAATGGATGCATGATATAATTGCTTTCATTCTTACTTGCAACAAAGGTAGGATAGAAGGTAGGCTGATCCAATGTAATAGTAGTCGAATTTCCTCTCTGCAGTTTATTCACCGTAATAGTTACCATTCCACCGATATCTCGATATTCTTCATCCTGTCCAGATAAAAAGTTCCCTAACGAATAAACAACTAAACCTTTTTGCCCATTCTTTCCTTCTAGCCATTCGATTGGCTGAAGAACATGCGGATGACTTCCGAAAATAATATGAACACCTTCATCGATAAAAAACTGTGCCAATTCTTTTTGCTCATTAGATGGATAACGCTCGTATTCGTTACCCCAATGAACTGCCATTACTATAACATCTGCAACTTTTTTGGCCCGTTGAATTTCGTTACTCATTTTTTCTTTATCTATTACATTAACGATATACTCGCTTCCTTTTGGAACGGGAATCCCATTTAAACCGTAGGTATAAGCTAAATAAGCAATCTTGACATCATTTTTTTCTAAAACAACTATCTTATCTTGATCATCTTTATTTAAATAGGTTCCAACATGGGGAAGATCTATTTGATTTAAATAATCAATGGAAAGCTTTTGCGCTTTTACTCCGCGATCTAAAGCATGATTATTTGCAGTAGTAACAATATCAACACCTGCTTTTTTTATGGTATCGGCAATTTCGTGGGGACTATTAAAAGTAGGATAGCCAGATAACCCAATCGTTTCTCCAGCGACAATTGTTTCTTGGTTTGCAAGCAATAAATCAGGTTTTTTTAATTCACTGGATAGATTAGCTAACATTTTATCAAAATTATAATAATCTCCTTCTCGAGCATCATTATAGACTCGATCATGGATAAGTATATCGCCAATAGCTGCTATTGTAATTTTTTTATTTTCTTCTTTTGCTAATTCATGAATGTTTCTACCTGAAATAGAATGAGATTCTTTGCTGGTAGAAGGGGAAAACTTTGACATCCCCACACTCACTAGTATGCATAATGCAACAATCAGGAAGAACATGTAGATTATTTTTCTTTTATTCATCATCAGCCTCTTTAAAACAATTTTAAAATCACTTTACAAATAATAGCATAACAAATATTGATACATTTGTAAGTAAAGAACAAGGAATTGATTGATTTTTTTCTGCCACTGTTCTCTATCACAAAGGAAGTTATTGTTCCTTTAAAAAGTAGAATGGCAGCTGTATGGTAATGGTTGTCCCTTTTTCTATAGCACTTTGGACCTTCATAGTACCATTATATTTCTCAATCAGCTTTTTGCAGACATAAAGGCCCATGCCGGTTCCATTTTTTTTCGTCGTTTTAAGCGGAGTATATAAATGATTCAGCTGTTCCTCTGTCATGCCACATCCATTATCTTTTACTATAACCAAGAGATGGTCCCTAGAAACTTTTGTTTGAATAACCACCTCTTTTTGATTGGATGAATGATTTGCTTCCGTTGCTTCAAAGGCATTTTTTACAACATTTACGATTACTTGGGTAAGATGCTGTTCATGAATTATACATAATGGTTCGTCTGATATTAAGTCAATATGTAAGATTATTCCTTTTAAATTTGCTTCGCTCTTAAAAACAGAAGACATTTCCTTGATTAATTTATTTATAGATAGTGGGTGACTTTCCTTTGATTCAGATTTAGATAAATTTAAAAAATCGGTAATTAAGTCATTGGCTCGTGTTAATTCACTTAGTGCTAAATCCGTGTATTGATGAATGGAATGAAGATTATTTGTTTGTTTTATTAGTTGCAAAAATCCGCTAATAGACGTAAGCGGGTTACGTACTTCATGTGTTATGCTACAAACCATTTTGGCTATATTTTCACTATAGGTTGTAGAAAGAGTTAAAGATTGTAGACATTCGATTAAATGCTCCATATTTGCTTTTTGTTCCTGGAGTTTCGTTTCCACCATTTCTAATTTATTTTCAAAGTCTTCTGCACCTTCAATAGTACTCTTGTAATTTACAGTATGATTGGTCATCCTTATTCGCCCCTTTAACGATTATAGTAAAAGGTATGACGAAATAAATCATTTAATGTCAAATTAAACTTGTAAAATAAAAAAAAGACCGAAATCGGTCCTTTTTATAGCCAGGTTACTTTTGGCTCCGTTTTATTAATGATTCTTTTTATATTGGCACGATGTCTATAAACAACAAAAATCGTTAGTACGGCAAGAATAAAAATTAATAATTTATCGTCCCAAAGGATAAGGGAATAGATAAGTCCCGCGAGACCAGCAACCATGGAAGATAAAGAAACATATTTTGATATATATAGTGTAAGAAAAAATACCGCTAAAATAATAAGGAATAAAAGTGGTTCATGACCAAGAAGAATGCCAGCAGACGTAGCAACTGCTTTTCCACCTTTAAAACCAGCAAATACTGGATACATATGACCAACTACTGCAAATATCCCAAAAATTAGCGGGTTTATCTCTATGTCAATGTTCCATATAAGAGTAGCAAGTATTGGCAACAATGTTGCGATTGTCCCTTTCAATATATCGGAAATTGTTACCGCAAAGCCTGCCTTCTTGCCAAGAACTCGAAATGAATTGGTACCGCCTAAATTCCCACTACCGTGTTCTCGTATATCTTTATTGTAAAAGGTTTTGCCTATTATTAGTCCAGAAGGAATAGATCCAATTAAATAAGCGAGTATAATTAATAGTCCAATAATCAATTTTCGTAATCTCCTTCACCTATGTAAATGCTTTTTGCTTTTATATTGTATCATGTATTTGCGAAAACTCATCATTTTTTCAAAAAAATATTCTACATCCACAGATGATTATCCTTCCTATTATTGCAAAAACTAAATAGATATTAAGCAACCATAAATCACTGATTTTGAGAATTAGCCCCGTGAAAAGTGAATGGCAAGTCTTTAACAACGAAAACCGCTTTAGAAATGAAGCAAATGGGGAGGAAAATGATGAAACGGATAGTTGGTATTTTATTCCTGCTTTTTATCATTATATATAGTAGTACTATATATTATCATGTGAAAAAACCTCTTCCAATTGGGATGTCAGTAGAGGGAGCTATCCATCAAGTAGAAGATATTGAGCTATTAACAGACATCACCTACAAAAATAAACAGAATAAAAGAGTTGTTCAACATGAAGTGTTTCATACGATGCTAAAGGACATTCAACAAGCGAAGAAATTTATAGTAGTGGATATGTTTTTATTTACTCAACTTTCGCACCAAAAAAATAAGTGCAAATCGTTAGTTGTATTGCGTCTATGGTCTATTAAATATGTTGCTTGACAGTGTTTAATAAAATGAAAAAACACCTCATTCTTTGGTATAGTGTAATTGTCGAGAAAACACTACCATACAGAAGAGGTGCTCCCTATATGATAGACCAAAATAGCCAAAACAATCAACTACCAAAAGAACTTAATTCGGTTTTTTCTGAGCTTGAAATGAATAAACACCTGCGCCAAGCAGGAATTAAAAAATCCTTCGGTTTCAGCTGTTCCTACTTATTTCAGCTTGTTTTCTGTTTGATTTTCCAGCACAAAAATTGGTTTTCACTTCTTGATTCAAAGAAAGCCGATCAGTTTCCAGCCAAAGATGCCGTCTATCGCTTTTTAAACCAATCAACTTTTAATTGGCGCCGTTTCTTACTACTGTTGAGCATTTTTACTATTCAAAAGGTGACTCGCCTTACGAATAAAGAGCGTCCAAAAGTACTGATTATCGATGATTCTGCGTATGACCGAAATCGTAGTAAAAAGGTAGAGCTTCTCGCTCGTTGTTTTGATCATGCTTCCCTGAAAATGCGTTTCTTTAAGGGGTTTCGTATGCTCACTTTGGGCTGGTCAGATGGCTATACATTTATGCCAATTGACTTTTCTTTAGTCAGTTCAAAAAAGTCTCAAATCAATGGTATCTCTGAAAAAATTGATAAACGTACTTGTGGATACAAGCGTCGAGAAAATGCATTACAAACTGAGCCTGAACAAGTTCCTGACATGATTAAACGTGCATTAGCCAATGGGATAGATGCAAGTTATGTCCTTATGGATTCTTGGTTTACATTGCCACCACTTGTAAAGTCTATTGTGGATCAAGGATTAGACGTAATTGGTATGGTCAAAGAAACAAAACAACGTTATAACGTAAACGGGGAGATGGTTTCTTTAAAGCAACTATACCACCTAGCTGGACCCATTCAATCCAAGAAAGGAATTCTTCGTTCCATCCATACGATGATGGCTAATGGAACACCAATTAAAGTGGTATTCATTCAAAACAGAAATAAGAAAAGCGACTGGCTTGCCATCCTCAGCACAGACTGCACTCTTTCAGAACAGGAGATCGTCCGAATCTATGGAATGCGCTGGGATATCGAGGTATTCTTTAAGGCGGCCAAATCTCTTTTGAAACTTGAAAAAGAATTCCAAAGCCGTTCATATGACGCGCTTATTTGCCATACAACGATTGTGTTTTCTCGTTTTATCGTTCTGTCGTGGCAGAATCGCTGTAATACCGATCAACGCACAATAGGTGGTCTGTTTTACGAATTATGCGATGAAGTAAATGAACTTGATTGGGCTGTCGCATTACAGCAATTGATCGAGCTTCTTCAAGATGCACTTAAACAAACGAATAAGAAAATCAAAAAAATAATTCAAAGTCAACTTGAACAGTGGATCGCTGGCCTTCCTAATTATATCAAGGCTTATTTGCCGATATCACTCTGCGAAAGTTGAGTTATTTAATAAAGATACAAATGAAGACCAAGTCTATCCACCCTTAGTAGAAGAATTTACAAAAGCGCTAATAAAGAAAAAAACGGATAATCCTTCCATTAGTATTGTTTTATTAACGGATAAAATCAATACAATCTATGGTTCCTATCCATCAGAGGAATTAAATGATTTAAAACAAATAGGTATTAAAGTTATCGAAACAAATGTAAAGAAGCTGCGAGATTCTAATCCACTTTATTCTGCTTTTTGGCGAATGTTTGGACAGTGGGGGAAAACAAATGGGAATGGTCATTTACCTAATCTTTTAGCAAAAAGTGAGCAAAAGATTACCGTGCTATCCTATTTAGAACTATTAAACGTAAAAGCAAATCATCGAAAACTATTAATTACGGAAAATGCTGCAATCATATCGAGTGGGAATATTCATAATGCAAGTGGCTATCATTCAAACATAGCTTTTCGTGTTGACGGAAACATAATTAATGATTTACTTGAAAGTGAAGAGAGTGCAGCTAGATTGAATGAACATCTCCATTTGCCACGGATCCCAAAACAACCTGAAACAAATACACAGATAGAAATTCAATTACTGACAGAAGGGAAAATAGGCAAACATGTATTAGAAGAAATCAGTAAAACAGATAGCAAAGATTCTATTTGGATAGGAATCCTCTATTTAGCAGATCGAAATGTTATCGATGAAATCAAAGCAGCGGCAGCGAGAAGGGTGCATATTTATTTACTATTGGATCCAAATCAAAATTCCTTTGGCAATAAAAAAAGTGGCTTGCCCAATATTCCAGTTGTAGCAGAGCTAAGAAAATCAAAAGTATCTAAAAATATTCATATTAAATGGTATAACACAGGAAAAGAACAATATCATCCGAAAATTATGCTAATAGAAAGAGAAACAGCAGATACCATTATTAGTGGTTCCGCTAATTTTACGCGTAGAAATCTTTATGATTTTAACTTGGAAACAGACATTAAAATTATCGCCAAAAAAGAAACAAAAGTAGCGATAGAAACGAAATCCTACTTTCAAAGATTATGGACAAATGATGGTGCAGAATATACAAGGGATGTAGATACACAAAGTAAATTACCTTTCTTTCGCTATATTGTCTATCGATTACAGAGGGTTTTATGGTTCACAACTTATTAATTTTATTATTCATAATTTCTATTTCATTTCAAATAATAATACTATGAATGAATTGGAGGGTACTGTATGAATAAAAAAGAGATATTGACATCATCCGAACTCGCAACTTTATGGATGACTTATCAAGAAAAAACGATGTTTTTGCGAATGGTAGAATATTTCCATTCTGTTAATGAAGATAAAAAAGAAAAAAACTATTATGAAAGCCATATGCTTAAACTAGCGAAGGAGATACAAAAAATTGAAACAATTTTAAAAGCAGAGGGAGCGAAAATTCCAAATGGATTTTCTGAGAAAGATGTAAATAAACAAGCACCCCCACTGTTTCAACCAACTTTTTCTCTGCAAATAATGAGAATGCTTTCAGAAATTGGCATGGGGCTACATGCATTACATTTAGCAAGATCTTATCGAAAAGACATTATTCAATTATTCCAAGAATTATCTGTAACAACCCAGCGTTGTTATGAAGAGTGCACCGAGCTTTTAATTGAAAAGGGTGCATTGAGCCGTCCACCACAAGTGTCTATGCCAGAACAAGTGGACATGGTTGTAAGTACACAATACTTAAAAGGAAATAGTATCTTTGGGGATAAAAGAGTGTTAAATACAGTAGAAGTTTCTTTTCTCTATCAATCCATTGAAAGCAACAGTATTGGACAACAATTAATTACTGGGTTTGCCCAAGTAACTAGAGACCCAGAGATAAAAAAATTCTTCACACAAGGAAAAGAGCTTTCCAAGAAAATTATTACGAAGCTTTCGAAAAAATTAATGGATGATGATATTCAAGTTCCGATAGCCTGGGTAGGAAGCCCAACCGTTTCTACCATTGCTCCCTTTTCAGACAAATTAATGTTGTATTGCATTAGTTTGTTTTGTAGTTTTGGACTAGGCAGTAATGCTATTGGAACAACATTTAGTTTGCGGAAGGACTTATCGGTAACCTTTATCCCCCTTATTACGCAAATTTATGATTATGGGGTACATGGGGCAGAGTTAATGGCCAAAAAAGGCTATACAGAGGAACCACCGGGCATGGAAAATAGAACAAATATCATAAATAGAAGCTAAGTATCTTTCTATAATGCTGACATTGCATTTTGCTTATCAGTCAATGGAAATAATGCTATGATAGCTTTATAAATGAACTGATAAGGGAGATGTCGGTATAGTGACTGATTTTTTTAATGAAGAAAAAGATTTCACAAAAAGAGTAAGTAAGCTTTCTGAATTAAGTAGAAATTTTTTTGAGAGAGCAAAGGAAGTTGATGAAAATGGATCGTTTCCCTTTGAAAACATGAAGGAATTGCAGCAATCTGGTTACACAACCTTAACAATACCTAAAGAATTTGGCGGACAAGAAATTTCTTTGTATGAATTAGTAAGATTCCAAGAGGTAATTGCACAAGGGGATGGATCTACTGCCTTATCTATCGGATGGCATATGGGCGTTGTTAGAAATATGTATGAGGCAAACTGGCAAAAGGAGACGCTTAAAGAAGTCTATAACCAATTGCTAAATGGTGCATTAATAAATGGTGCCGCAACAGAGCCACAAACAGGAAGTCCAACAAGAGGTGGAAAACCACAAACTACTGCCGAAAAGAATGGAGAAAATTGGGTGATTAATGGACATAAATCCTTTACCACTATGTCTCCTGTATTGGATTTTTTTCTTGTTACTGCATCTATCAAGGGTACAGACGAAGTAGGCAATTTTTTGATACCAAAGGATTGTAATGGAATACGCATAGAAAACACATGGGATAGCATTGCTTTAAGGGGTACTGGAAGCAATGATGTGTATTTTGAAGCAGTAGAAATTCCTGCACATTATTTTGTGGAAAAATTGGAAAGACGGAAAAAAGTTAATCCATGGCTATTGCATATTCCAGCATGCTATTTAGGAATCGCAGGAGCTGCACAAACGGAAGCAGTGACTTTTGCGAAAAATTATTCTCCAAATAGTATAAACGGAACCATTAGCGATATCCCAAGTGTACGAGCAAAAATTGGGGAAATGGAATTGAAAATGCAAACAGCGAAACACTTTTTATATTCTGTAAGTAAAAAATGGGATGAATCATCTGTAGAACAGCAATCTCATCTTCTTCCAGAATTAAGTGCAGTGAAATTAGTTGTAACAAACATAGCAATCGAAGTAGTCGATATCGCCATGCGCATTGTCGGTGCACGTAGCTTGTCCGCAAAAAGCCCACTACAAAGATACTACCGAGACGTACGAGCAGGCTTACATAATCCACCAATGGACGATATGACAATCGAACAGCTCACAGTAAAATCACTAAATGAAATGAAATGAACGAAAGCAAGTAAAAAAGATTGCCAACGAGCAATCTTTAAATAATGGTAGTCAAATTACTTGATAAGGTAGTTTGGCTATTTTTTTTCATTGTTGATTTCGTTCAGAAACCAGGGTTTAACTCACTTTTTTTAAATCAGCTCTTACTTTGTATGTTCGATAAAGATGACGGAAATATGTTTCCATTCTAAACGATCCATTTATGTATCTTTTTAGCCCGATAACTACTAGTTCTTCTATCAAAATCAAACCAAGGAAAGTATAAATAAAAACAATCAAATTCATTTCCCTCCTTAAATCTTCAGCTACTTTTCTATTCTTTTTTGTGTAATGTAAACAATGATCGATTATAAAATAATATGAACAACTTCACTTTTCAGAACATAAATATAAAAAGAAAATTCATAAAAAAATTGGTGTGAAACCATTGAAAAATATAGAAAAATAACTCATAATCTTATTTTGAAACATTCTTTTAATAAAAAACACTTCTAATTCATTAGAAGTGATATTACCCGTTAATCGGGATATAGTGCAGGGGAAGATCTTTTTTAAAATCCCAGTAATGGTTAGTTGTAACATTGGGCTGGGGATAAAAAAATACGCTATATAAAGGGAGATGGAAAATGAAAATAAGAGTTTCTGCCGTACAGTATAAATTAGAAAACATTAAGTCTTTTGAAGCATTTGCAAAACAATGTGAGCATTATGTTCGAACAGCAAGTGAATTTGGTGCGGAATTTGTTTTATTTCCTGAATTTTTTACAACACAGCTTTTATCAATGGGGGATGAGACGAACGCGTTAACGATTAATGAACTACCTGGATTTACAGAGCAATATCAAGATTTATTCAGGTCATTTGCTGTTCAAACTGGAATGCATATTATCGGTGGAACTCATGTCATTCGCAGAGAAGAGAAATTGTATAATGTAGCACATCTATTTTATCCAGATGGAAGAATAGAAGAGCAGGCAAAGCTTCATATCACGCCTACAGAAGAATATGAATGGAATATGGAAAAAGGGGATTCCTTTCGCATATTTGATACAGAGAAAGGAAAAATTGCCATCTTAACTTGTTATGATATTGAATTCCCTGAAATCGTTCGTATGGCAAAGGCAAAAGGAGCAGATGTGATTTTTTGCCCATCATGTACGGATGATCGCCACGGTTTTCATCGTGTACGCTATACTTGCCATGCAAGAGCAATTGAAAATCAAGTATATGTTGTAGTAACTGGAACAATTGGCACGCTTACAAATGTTGACTTTATGCGTGCAAATTTTGGGCAGGCAGCAGTCATTACGCCTAATGATATCCCGTTTCCACCAAAAGGAATTCTTGTAGAGGGTGAACTTAATAATGATATGGTTGTAACAGCGGACCTTGATTTGTCTTTATTGTATGAAGTAAGAGAAAAAGGTTCTGTAACAACTTGGAGAGATAGAAGAACAGATCTTTATCCTGACTGGAATTCTACCGTGGAAGGCTAATTATGACGCTTCATAGTGAATTTTATCTTTTTGACACAGGTCAGCCAATTCCATGTACGGTCAGAAATTATCTGGAAAAAGATTTTCACGAATTAATTGCTATTCAATCAGAATGCTTCCCACCACCATTTCCAGAGGAGCTATGGTGGAATGTTGAGCAATTATCTAGTCATCTTTCTCATTTTCCTGAAGGAGCAATCTGTGTGGAAGTGGATGGGGAGCTTGCAGGTTCCTTAACATGTCTTCAAGTCGCTTATAATCCAAATCAGCCTTATCATACATGGGAAGAAATAACGGACAATGGATATATTACTACAAATGATGAACATGGAGATGCCTTATATGTGGTGGATATCAGCATTCGCCCAAAATTCCGAAAACTCGGTTTTGGAAAGATACTTTTGCAACATGCTTATTACTTAACTATTGAATTAAGATTAGACCGATTACTTGGAGGGGGAAGGATGCCTGGCTATAAAAGGTATAGAAAGGAGCTCTCCCCAGAGGAATATTTGGAGCAGGTTCTCGCAGGTCATGTAAAAGATCCTGTTATTACGTTTTTATTGCGGTGTGGAAGAACACCTGTTACCATATTGCCACAATATTTGGAAGACGAAGAATCAATGAATCATGCAGTTTTAATGGAATGGAAAAACCCTTTTAAAACTAAATAAAATTCGTTATGTCTTATCTAATTTATTGATGGAGAGGGATAAACATCCCGCTTCTAATCGATGGTTAAATAAGACATTTTTTTGTTTTTCCGTAACGGTGAATTTCTCTGTGTCTATGTACTAAAAAACTTAGTTAAGGAGCAAATCATTTTAATGGAAGTCCCCTTCCTCATATAGTCTAAAAAGAATTTGCCACAAACATAAAAATAATAATTGACATGTAAATAATTAAGTTATATATTATTTATTGCTTAATAATTAACTTCTTAATTATTTATTTGTGAATTAATTACAGAAAGGACGGGGGATAAGTGCATAATGGCGAAGAGCTTTTTGAAGTCGCAGCAATGTTTGGCACATTTATAAAAAATTTAACAAGTGATTTTAATAAAAATAGCAATGATTTAAATATTACACAATATAAACTTCTTTTTCATTTAGAAAAAGAAGGCGCCCAAAATGTCTCAGATCTTGCGAAAAGCGTACACATTACAAATGCTGCAGTTACCACTATTACCGATCAATTATTGGCCGATGATTATATTACTAAAGATCGATCAAAGACTGATCGAAGAGTGGTCAATATTACTATTACCGATAAGGGAAGAAAGATAGTAAATAATATGAAAAAAGAGCAGCAGAATAAGATGAAGGAACATTTCCGAAAGTTAACGGAGGAAGATATTCAACACTTAAAACGAATTTTCAAGCTATTAAACGAGAATTTCTAATAATTTCATAAAGAAAAGAGAGAATGCAATGGAACATTTAACACAAAAGAAAAAACTGTCGATTATGATTGCCATAATGGCAGCGATGTTTTTTGCAGCGATTAACCAAACAATCGTAAGTACTGCAATGCCAAAAATTATATCTATACTAGATGGTATGGATTATTATACATGGACGATCAATATCTATATGCTTACATCCACTATTGCTACCGTTTTAGTTGGAAAGCTATCTGATATGTATGGCCGTAAGCCATTCTTATTGATTGGTATTTTATTATTTATGGTTGGTGCTTTTTTAACGGGTACTTCTAATGATGTATTTCAATTTATCGCATACCGTGGTATTCAAGGGATTGGAGCCGGAATAATTCAATCATCAGCCTTCACAGCAGTTGGAGATTTATTCCCGCCACGCGAGCGTGGAAAATGGATGGGCTTATTAACAGCAGTATTTGGTTTTTCCAGTGTGCTTGGACCTCTATTAGGTGGATATTTAGTGGATCACCTAGATTGGCATTGGCTATTCTGGATCTTCTTACCGATTGGTATTATCGCATTTGGAATGATTATGGTATTATTCCCTAAAGTAGAGGGTAGCGGCAAACAAAGCATCGACTATATTGGTTCGTTCTTTATGACGATTGCAATTGTGCCATTATTGTTAGCTTTTTCATGGGCAGGAACAGATTATGCATGGGGATCTGTTCAAATCCTTGGATTAATTGCTGCTAGTATCATTTTCGCCATTGTATTTGTGTTGGTAGAAAAAAATGCGAAAAATCCAATATTACCGTTACATTTATTCAAAAATAATATCGTTACTGTTTCAAATATAATAGGCTTTATTATGAACTTTGGGATGATGGGTGCAATGATTTATCTTTCGTTCTTCGTTCAAGGAGTTTTAGGTATTTCACCGACTTATGCTGGTTATGTAACAATGCCAATGTCTATTGTAATGGTTATTTCAAGTACTATCATTGGTCAATTAATTTCGAAAACAGGGAAATATAAACGCTTTGCATTAATTGGAGTACCAACGATGATAGCTGGTATGGCGATTATGATCTTTATGAATAGTGTACCAATGGCTATTTTAAGTATGATAGTATTTGGCTTAGGTCTTGGTATAGGAATGCCGGTATTCTCGATTGCAACACAAAACGCTGTGTCTCATAAAGAATTAGGTGTAGTAACTGCTTCTACACAGCTATTCCGAAACCTAGGTGGTACAATCGGGATTGCAGTAATGGGAACAGTTATGTCCAACAATTTAAAAACAAACTTGGAGAATACGATGCAAAATTCTTCAGTAGTAAAAGATTTAGCAACTGTTGATCCTAAGATTACTGAACAAATTGTTGGCTTTGCAAATCCGCAAGCTCTAATGAATAAGCCATTACTTGAACAAACAGAAGCAAGTCTACCTGCAGATGTTCAACCGATTTTTACAAAAATGATTGAGGGTATTAGAGACGCTTTAGGTGATACGTTATCAACTGTATTTTTAACAGGTACAATCGTATTAGTGGTAGCCTTTTTATTAGTGTTTTTCTTAAAAGAAATCCCGCTACGTACAACAAATCAGGCTACTCCTAAAGAGGAGAAAGAAGAAGATAAAGTACTCGATATACAAAACTCTTAAGAAGAATCATATTGGCTGTCATCCAAATTAATTGGATACAGCCTTTTTATTTAGAATAATTATGAAAAATTTGTTACAATCGAAATTTTTTTCGCACAACCTTTTTTCTGTTATAATAAATTATAGTAATTGAATGAAAAAAAGTAGGGATGCTAAATGAAAATCATCTGTTTTGGAGATAGCTTAACAAGGGGTGTCTCCTTTGTAAAAGGTAGGGTAAGAATCATTAAAGATAATTATCCCGCTATACTTGAAAAATTATTTTCTGTAAGGAATCCAGAAGACACCATTATTTTAAATAAAGGTGTGTTTAATGATAATTCTGATTTATTAATGAAACGATTGGAGAAAGATGTTCTTTCAGAAGAACCAAATTATGTATTGTTAAATGTTGGCGGAAATGATTGCAATTTTAAATGGCAGGAAGTGGCGGAAAATCCTGATAGTAACCACGATCCAATTGTGCCAATTAATCAATACATTGAAAATATCGGCAATATGGTAGCGAAAATGAAACAATCTAATATCACGCCAATTTTGTTAACATTACCACCGCTCGATCCAGTACGTTATTATAAGTTTATTGCTGATCGATATGGGACAACCATTAGTCATTGGATAAGTTGCTGTGGAGGCATTGAACATTGGCATGGTTTATATAATTTTCATTTGAATAATTTAATTGAACAATTAAATCTTCCTAGCATTGATGTAAGAACAGCTCTTATAAAAGCTGGGAATATTGCTGATTTTATTAGTGATGATGGCATTCATTTAAATTCAGCGGGTTATAAAAAAATGAGTAATGTTATTTTTGAAGAAATGCTGCGCTTAACTGGTGGACAAAAAGAGCAGTTATCCTAATAGCATTCGGACTTTTTCGTTTTAACCTATCTATCCATTATTTAGCAAAACTAGCTGTGGAATATTATTGGATATTGCTTTAAGATAAAGAGACAAACAGTTATCAATACATCGATTTAAATAGTGGAGGAAAAACGGATGAATACTTTGTATGAAAAAATAATTGATGTTTTGCAGCTTAATGGACCAACAACCCTTTCCGTCATTTATAATGAATTAAATCGCTATTTAGGAGAGGATGATACACCGATTTCAATGTCCTCCATTAAGTCTGTCCTTTCTCGCAAGAAAGACTTATTCGAGGTTTGTGATGATATTGTATCGATTCATCCAGATAAAGAAATTACAAAATTAATTGTTGAATATAAGGTTAATCAAGAACACTCTTTTAGTATTCATATCGATTTTGACCTTCACAATTATTTAATTCAAGAATGGAGTCAATTTCCAATTGTCATTCCACCAGTTTTTAATAAAATCGAGCCATACGAATACGATGCTTTAAAGATGGAATTATATCGATTGAAAATTTGGAATTGGGAAGAAGAGCTCTTGGGAATTGATTCAGTTAAATGTACAGTTCGGTTAGTTACTGTAAATGCCTCTTACACTGTTGATTTAGTAAATATACAATCAAAAGAATGGAGACATTTACAGAAAATCATTTCCCTTTTTACAGATTTAGAATTGCTGCTTAAGTAGTGGAGATAAGCATATCAGTGGGGAAATTGATGTTCTTATTTTTATAAAAGGCTGTTTTCTAAAGGATTATTGTTTTTTCAATAGGAAAAAAAGAATTAGTTGGAAACAATTAGCAGCCGGAATACATGAAGAATCCTGTGGGATTAGCGAGACAGTCTGAGACCCCGGAGGCTTAAGCTTAGCCCCACGGAAAGCGAAGTTTATTCCGGCTGCGGGTAATCGCAACAAACTTTACGAAAACAGCCTTATAAAATTAATAGGAAATTACTGAGAAATCCCTTTTGCTTTTTAACATCAGCAAAAGGGATTTGTTGTTATTTATAATTTAACGATACATCGTCCATAATCCAATATCTTCAAATCCGATTTTTTTATAAATCTTTCCTGCCTCTGGATTGTCATAAAACAAGCAGACATATTGTTTTTCAGCTAATACATCATTAATAAGTGCTGTCATTAACTTACTAGCATACCCATTATTCCGATAATCTTTGTGTGTGCATACACCGACTATCATTGCCGATTGGGAATTTTCGGCTGTAGTTGAAACAGTTGAAATAATATTTCCTCTATCATTTTCAAGAAAATATGTGCGTCCGGTTTTAAATTCAATTGCTTTTTTTAACATTTCTTTTGTTTCATCTGTCGTGCTAAATTCATCGATGGAATGCTGTAATGCTACAATTCTGTCAATATCAACAATCGTTGCGTTTTTGATTGTTTCGGTTGCTTGTAATTCTCTTTTTGTTCCACATTGTGCAAAATATGTGACTCTTTTCTTTCCTAATGTAATGTTAGGGTGATTTTCAAATTTCTCCACTAACTCAGCTTTACCAGACAAGGTAACAGGCTTGTTATTAGAATACATAATTGTAGCAAAGCCGTTTACATCAAAATTGTCCTTATCTTGACAATAAAATATATAGCTTTCAAAGTATTTTAGCAGAACTGCAGTTACTTCCCCATTTTTAAATTCTCCCCAAAGCTTTTGGAATGTTGCATGGTAGCCGAACGCTTCAATATCGCCAATAATAAATAGATTGATTGAAGGATTCTGGAACAAAAATTCCATGACAATGGAATGATCTTTCTCTGTAAGTTCTCGAATCATTTATGTAACCTTCTTTCTGTCTATAAAATAATTATTTGTAAGTTTACCATAATATTTAGAATTTAAATAGAGTTAAGAATTGTTTTATTAATGATTTTGTAAAGAGATTGGATAGTATTGCTTGGATGAGGGAAGGAAAGTGGCGTCAAGAGGGGGGGATGAAAACTACATTAGCAGTAGAAGCGTGGAAAGTGGTGTTCATTAGGGAGATGAACACCATATTAGCAGTAGGAGTCAAAGAAAATGGCGTTCATCCGCAAGATGAAAACCAAAACCGCAACAATACCAACATAAACTAATATTAAAAACAAGCGATAAAATCCACATGCAAATAAACCAACGAATATAACATCCACATCAAAAAAATTACAACTCCAAAGATATATTCTAAAAAGGGAGTTTAAAAAAGTCTAGACAAAACACAAATAAAAACCAGCTGAAACAACAATATCAGCTGGTTTTCATTACCGATCATATCAAATAAAGAAAAGGTCATTCTACTAAATTACAGTGAACTAGATAATACATTAAAATATCTTGCATCTGGATGGGCAAATACCATTGCAGAAACAGATGCTTCTGGTTCCATCATACATTCCTCCGATAAAGTAATGCCAATATCCTCTGGAGAAAGTAGTCCAAATAATTTTTTTTGGTCTTCTAGTTCAGGGCATGCTGGGTATCCAAATGAAAATCGTTGCCCTTGATATTTCGCAGCAAAGCGTTCCTTCATCGTAAAGGTTGCTGGATCAGGGAATCCCCATCTATCTCTAATTTGGCGATGAATTAATTCTGCCAGACCTTCTGCTGTTTCTAAGGCTAGTGATTGTAGGGCATGGGATTCAAGAAATCTTCCATCCCGCTTTAATTGTTCTGCTGCTTCTCGTATTCCTGTGCCAGCTGTAACTGCAAAAAAGGCAACATAGTCCATCATTCCGCTTTCGACTGGCTTTAGATAGTCTGCGAGACAAAGATATGGTTCTCTTTCTTGTCTTGGAAAGTCAAAGGTTTCCAATAGCTTAGATGCATTCTCTGGATCATAAATATATATTTTATTTCCATCCGATTGAGCAGGATAGAAGCGGTAAATGGCTTTAGGATATATCCAGTTATTTTGTTCTGCTTCCTGTAAAAGCTGTTCAATCATATTGTTTAGTTGGACCGCTCTTTCATCTTTAGCAGAGAGTAGCATTTCTACTTTTCCTTTTAAACCTAGATGGTGTCCTAGCAGCATTTGTTTATTAATATATGGTTTAATATGCCCAAGTGTATAATTGGTTAATAAATGCCTTTTGGTATCCTGTGGTATGAAGATAGGCGCATTTTGATTTATTGTTTTTCTTTTTATGCCTGTGATAATAGGTTTTACAGGGTCCTTGATTGGCTTTGTTAAAAGTGCTTGTTTTTTTCTGTTATGTTCTTCTTTAAGTAAAAGCACTTCTTCATTATTTGTAAGTTGATTTGCAAGTGAGAGTCCATTCATGGCATCTTTTGCATAAAGTACTAATCCATCATATTCCCTTGTAATTTTCGTATCAGTAAATTTTCTTGATAAAGCAGCCCCGCCGACTAATATAGGGATATCTATTCCTGCTTGTTTCATATCGGCTGCTGTTAAAACCATCTGCTGGGCTGATTTTACAAGGAGACCAGATAAACCAACAATGTTTGGCTTTTCCTTTTTAATTGCAGAAACTAACTCTGCTGGTGGAACTTTTATACCTAGATCAATGACATCATAGCCGTTATTTGAGAGAATAATATCGACAAGATTTTTCCCAATATCGTGAACATCTCCTTTTACGGTGGCTAAGATAACTTTACCTTTCGTTGAGGTTGAAACGTTTTTGTCCATATAGCCTTCTAAAAAAGAAACAGATGCTTTCATTACTTCTGCACTTTGGAGAACTTCTGCCACAATTAACTGATTATCATTAAACAAGCGACCGACTTCTTTCATTCCGTTCATTAGCGGTCCATTAATAATATCTAATGGTGCACTATAGTTGTTTAGCGCAATTGCCAAATCATCTAGTAAACCTTCCTTTGTTCCTTCCACGACATAATAAGCCAATCGTTCATCTAATGTTAAATGTTCTAGTGAATTAACCTTTTCTTTTTTCTTATCCCGATAGAAATCGGTAAAAACTGCTAATGTTTCATCTGTTGTTTCAAATAATAGCTTTTCAGCTAACTCAATTTCTTCTTTACTAATGGACGCGAATCTTTCTAGCTTTTCCGTATTGACGATGGCGTAATCTAGACCAGCTTGCGTACAGTGATAAAGAAAGACGCTATTTAGTATTTCTCGGCCAACAGGAGGGAGACCAAAGGAAACATTGCTTATTCCAAGAATCGTTTGAACATCTGGACAAGCTTCTTTAATTTGTTTGATTCCTTCTACAGTAGCTTTAGCAGAACCAATATATTGTTCATCGCCAGTACCTACAGGGAAAACAAGGGGGTCAAAAATAATATCCTGGCCATTTATCTTATATTTGTTCGTTAATAATTCATAAGAGCGTTTTGCTACTTCTAACTTTTTTTCCACTGTTACTCCCATTCCATCTTCATCGATTGTTCCTACAACAACAGAGGCACCATATTTGTGGATGAGAGGGGCAATGGCTTGAAATCTTTCTTCCCCATCTTCTAGGTTAATACTATTAATAATTGCCTTACCTTGTGAATAGGAGAGGGCTTTTTCAATTACTTTTTCATCAGTTGAGTCGATGACAAGAGGCACCTTCACTTTTTTTACAACCTCTTTCATAAAAAGCTCCATATCCTCCAGTTCATCTCTATCAGGATCTGCTAAACATATATCGATAACATGTGCTCCGCCCTTAACTTGGGCTCTTGCAATTTCTGATGCTTCTTCAAATTTCGCTTCATTTATTAACCGCTTAAATTTCCGGGAACCGATGACATTTGTACGTTCTCCAACCATTATCGGTCTTAATGTAGGGTCATCATAAATGAATGGCTCAATTCCAGAAACCATATGATAGTTTGTTTCCGCTACTTTCCGAGGGGAAATCTCCTTCATTTTTTCCGATATTGCTCGAATATGCTCTGGCGTTGTCCCACAGCAACCACCGACGATGTTTAGCCAGCCTTCTTTTGCAAAACCGCTTAATTTATTCGCAAGAGAGGATGCTGTTTCATGATAATGTCCTTCTTCATCCGGTAAGCCGGCATTAGGATAGCAGCTTACGGCATACTTTGAAAGACCAGAAAGAGAGCGGATATGATCCTGCATAAACTCCGGCCCTGTCGCACAATTTAATCCGATTGCAATTGGATTCATATGTTCAACAGAAATGTAAAAAGCTTCGATAGACTGGCCAGCTAGGGTTGTTCCCATTGGTTCAATTGTGCCTGAGATCATTAACGGTAGTTCTTTTCCTGTCTTTGAAAAGGCCTGCTTAATTCCGAGAAAGCCAGCTTTTACATTTAACATATCCTGACTTGTTTCTAGGAGGAGAATATCTACGCCTCCATCAATAAGACCAGTTGCTTGTTCTTCATATGATGCGATAAGCTCATCAAATGTAGTGCCACCAGTAACACTTAATGTTTTGGTTGTAGGTCCCATTGCACCTGCGACAAACCTCGGCCAATCGGGAGTTGAATATTTCAAAGCAGCATCTTTGGCGAGTTTTGCTGCAGTTATGTTCAGTTTGTAAGCAAGATGTCCTAGATGATATTCATCTAGGACAAGTTTAGTTGCGCCAAATGTATTTGTTTCAATAATATCAGCGCCAGCCTCAAGATATGCTTCATGAATTTTGGAAATGATTTCTGGTCTTGTTAATGTTAGATTTTCATTACAACCTTCTAATTCCTCGCCACCAAAATCGGAAGCTGTTAAATCCTCTTGTTGGAGCATTGTGCCCATTGCGCCGTCCATAATCATGATTTTTTGTTTGAGTTTGTCAGCTAATGATATTTGTTGCATCACATTTCCTCCTAGTTGCAGCAGTTCGTAACTTAGTATAGCGAGCCAATTCGACTGAAAGCTCATATCGTAAAAAAGGCGTTATTAAATAGATACCGTTAAAGAAGGTGGATGCAGTATCAATTAGCGACTTTGTAATAGTTAAACCTTCTTGTGTTGCTTTTTCTGGATTGTCTTTTAAATTTGCCATTGCCTGACGAATCGAATCCTCTATTTTTATACCAGGTACTTCATTGTGAAGAAATTCGGCATTATTGCTGCTCGTCAAAGGCATTAAGCCGATATAAATTGGTATATCAATATGTTTAGTAGCTTCATATAACTCAACTATTTTTTCTTCTGAATAAATTGGCTGTGTAATAATATAATCAGCTCCGCAGGCAATTTTCTTCTCGAGTCTTTTAACAGCCTTATCCACTTGGCGAACATTTGGATTAAATGCCGCAGAGACAGAAAAAGCTGTCTTTTGTCCTAAGTTTTTTCCAGAGAATGAGAGACCTTCATTTAACTGCTTGATCATCGAAATTAAATCAAAAGATGTCATATCATAAACGGAAGAAGCACCTGGAAAATCGCCAACTCTTGCAGGATCGCCTGTAATTGCTAAGACATCATGAAGGCCAAGTGTATGTAATCCCATTAAATGAGACTGCAATCCAATCATATTCCGATCCCGGCAAGCAATGTGAATAAGGGGACGTAGGCCAATATTCTGCTTTACTAATGTACCGATTGCTGTATTGGAAATACGAGCAGATGCTAAACTATTGTCTGCAAGCGTAATGGCGTCAATGCCTTCTTCTTTTAATTTTTTTGCTCCTTCAAAAAAACGTGTTGTATCTAATTTTCTTGGCGGATCTAATTCTACAATGACCGAAGCTCTTTCCTTTACAATTTCCTCCAAGGGTGTGAATTCCCGTGGGGGAGGGGAGTGAAGGACAATAGAATCTACCATAGCTTTGTTAGATGTAACAGGTTTATCTGTAATAGGGGAAGCATTTTTCAATACTTCCGCGAAGTTTTTTATATGTTCAGGTGTTGTTCCACAACATCCTCCCAATAGCCGAACCCCTTGTTTACGGAACTCTTCAGCTGATTTTCTGAAATATTCCGCATTGTCCTTATATTCGAATTTTCCGTCAATATAAGTTGGTAAACTAGCATTTGGATATGCTGATAAATAGGCATCCTTTGGCAGTGGAATCTGCTCGAGTGATGCAATCATATGGTGTGGGCCCAATCTGCAATTTAGCCCAATGACATCTGCTCCTAAACCTTCTAATCTCTCAAAGGCATTCTTTAGTGGCGACTGATTTTGCAACACGCCGATTTCATGTATGGAGACCTGCGCTATGACTGGAAGGTCTGTTTCTTTTTTTGTAATTTGTAATACTGTTTCTAATTCTTCCATATCATAAAATGTTTCTAAGAGAATACCATCGACACCTTCTAGAAGTAAACAATAAAGCTGTTCTCGAAAACTTCGCTTTAATTCTTCTAAGCTAATGGCTTGAGGCTTCATTCCTCTATTTCCGCCAATTGTGCCTAAAACACTCACATTCTTATCTTTTGAAGATTGTTTGGCAATTTTAACGGCAGTACTGTTTATTTCCTTTACGCTATCCTCAAGCCCATATCTTTGTAACTTTAAATAGTTGGCAGCATATGAATTTGTTTGAATAATATCTGCACCTGCATGGATATATGCTTGATGAACCTGTTCAATTTGTTCTCGATGAGAAATATTTAATGCTTCGAAGCAAGTATCCTTTCCGTAAGAATAGAGGAGGGTACCCATAGCACCGTCCGCTATTAAAATTTCGCTTTTTAGTCGATCAAGAAAACTCATCATATTCCTCCATTAAATATAATGTAGCTCCGCTGTTTTTTTCAATGCAGCCTCAAAGTCATTGATTAAGTCTTGAGGATTTTCTAGTCCAACGGAAAGGCGAAGAAGAGCATCTGTAATTCCACGTTCTGCCCGAGCAGCAGGATCCATTGCCGCGTGAGACATTTTTGCAGGATACGAAAGAATTGATTCGACTGCACCGAGACTTACAGCAAAAACCGGTAGTTTCACATTTTCAACAAATGTCCGCATTGCTTCTTCTGAATGTAACTCAAAGGAAAATACAGCACCTGGATTTGACGCTTGTTTTCGCTGGATGGCATATTGTGGATGGTCTTCAAATCCAGGATAATGTACTTTTTTGATTAAAGGATGATTTCGTAAATGCTCTGCAATAATTCGAGCACCATCACTTGAATGCTTCATGCGGACATGTAAAGTCTTGATTCCTCTAAGCAGTAACCAGCAATCCTGTACACCAAGAACAGCACCAAAGGAATTTTGCAAATAGCCAATTTGTTTGGCAAGGGATGGATCCTTTACAACTGCAACGCCGGCAATAACATCACTATGTCCAGACAAGAATTTAGTTGCACTATGTAAGACGACATCAGCTCCAAGTGTTAATGGCTTTTGTAGGGCTGGTGTTAAAAAGGTATTATCAACGAATGTCCACGCATTGTACTTTTTTGCTAGAAGGCTAATTGCCTCAATATCTGTAACCTTTAACAACGGATTAGAAGGAGTTTCTACATAGAAAACTTTTGTATTTGGTAAAACCGCTGCTTCAACAGCTTCTAAATTTGTCATATCAACAAAGGTATGGTCTATGCCAAAGCGATTTAACACAGTTGTAACCATACGATAAGTACCGCCATAAACATCTTCCGAAATCACAACATGGTCACCTTGTGATAATAAGAGGAAGGCAGTTGAAATAGCAGCCATTCCAGAAGAAAAGGCAAATCCATGTGTACCATCCTCTAATTCTGCTACGACTTCTTCTAGGGCTTCCCTTGTTGGGTTCAAACTTCTGCTATAATCATATTTGCCAAATTCATCTATATCCTTTTGATGGAAGGTAGAAGCGTGCTGAATTGGCACGCTAACGGCTCCTGTTTCTGGATCGAATTTATGCTTATTATGAAGTAGTTTCGTTTCAAATGTATATGGTGTGCTCATATTGTTACCTCCTTGGCAATTCCCTTTGCAATGGAAAATGCTTTATCCAAATCTTTTATTAAGTCATTTACATTTTCAATACCTACAGAAAAACGCAATAGCTGGTTATCAACACCTGTTTCTAATCTTACTTCTAATGGAATATCAGCATGGGTTTGTGTAGCTGGATAGGTAATAAAGCTTTCCACACCACCTAAACTTTCTGCAAAAGAGATGAGAGTTAAATTTTGCAGAAATGGATTTACCCAAGATTCGTTTTGAATTCTAAATGAGATCATTCCACCTCGACCAGGATAGAGAACATCTACAACAGCTTCGTGTTCTTGAAGGAAGGAAGAGAGTGTTTTTGCATTTTCTTCATGTTTCTCCATTCTTAACGCTAATGTTTTCATTCCTCTCATTAATAACCAAGAATCAAAGGGACTTAAAACAGCACCAGCGGAATTATGATGTAAAAAAAGCTCCTTACAAAGTGCTTCTCCTTTAGCTACAATAAGACCTGCAAGGACATCGTTATGACCGCCCAAATACTTTGTCGCACTATGGATGACGATATCAGCTCCTAAGCGAATCGGCTGTTGGATAATAGGAGTATAAAAAGTATTATCTACAATAAGTAAAATATCGTTTTCTTTTGCAATGGAAGCAACTTCAGAAATATCCGTTTGCTCCATTAAAGGATTAGTAGGAGTTTCAAGGAAGATCGCTTTTGTATTAGGGGATATTGCCGCACGCAGGGCATTTGTATCTGAGGTATTGACGTAAGTACATCGCAGACCCCATTTTTTATAGCCTTGTTCTAGCAGTCTGTATGTTCCTCCATATAAATCTTTGGAAATAATCCACTCATCACCACTTTGGAAAAGAGAAAGGATTGTTTGAATGGCAGCCATTCCTGAACTACAAGCGAATCCTTGATCTCCTTCTTCTAAATCAGCAATCGCTCTTTCTAAAATTTCTCTAGTTGGATTTCCAGTACGAGTATAATCGTAGCCAGTTGACTCTCCAATACCGGCATGACGATAAGCGGTGGAAAAATAGACAGGTGGATTTACCGCACCCGTTGTTGTTTCACTGCGATTTCCAATTTGTGCTAACTTCGTTTCTAAATTATACATTCTATAACTCTCCTATTCTTTTATGTGGATTTTTTATGTAATAAGTACGTACCAAGAAAGAATAGAAGAAAAAATCCATAAAAAAAGTCTCCTTCGTTTATAAGAAGAAGACTTTGATTATTTATTGGTCCTTCTTCTTATCTTTCAAGCCATTATGCTTGATGGAATTAGCACCTTTTCAGTATTTTGTAGGGTACTGAAGGTTGCTGAGGTTTCTTCGGGCCATTCCCTCTACCTCTCTTGATAAGAATTACTTATGTAATTGTTTCTTAATTTACTATATATTTTAAAAGTTAGCAACAATTATTTTTTATTTCTGAAAAGAATCTTTATTCTTCTTATTTTAAATAAGCGGAAAATAAAGTTATATTTCTTCAATAAGCTGATATACATCTACATCTAATTCATAATCAGGATTGGCTTTCGTATATATTCTTGCTTTTTTCGTTTTCTCATCAACGTTTTGAATGATTATCTTTTCTCCCTGATAACTAACATCCACAATATCCGCCGCATTCATAATTTCAATCGCACGTCCAATATTCATTGTGAAACCTCCTAAACTTCCTAATAATACTTTCATCTTAAATAATAAATTAAAACAATAGACATACCAGTTTAAAAAAAACCTATTTTCTTATGCTATTTTTTCCAAATTATTCTAAAGAACGAATAATACTTTCTTTATAATGGCTAAATTTCTAAAATTTTATGCCCGATTTTTTCTTCTCATCATATTTTAATGTTTCTTTCATGCCTTTTTACAAAAAGAGGTATACCATTTGTTTTATTCACTTAAGCACATTGAAAAATATGTTTATATTATCAACAGAAGTAATATAGTTGCTTAATTATCCCATTGCAATGGGTAAATAGGAAATATCCTTATTGCATTAAGCAAAAATTTCATTAAAAGGAGAGATGAAACATGAATTTTCTTCGCATCGCAATGATCGTATTTAGTTCCATAACTGCTGCGTCTTTATTTGGCTTTCAATTTGTTGAAATAGCGCACGCAATTATGGATTCTATGTTTTCAAAAGAAAATTAAATGTCGTAAACAATTTTTGTATATCAAGCTTCTAACATGATAAAATAACGATATCTTTAGGTAAGTTAAAGCTGTTTTGTTGAAATTTTTTTCTCCCAAATTTCAACATTACGCTTATAACGATACCTATGTACATATAGAGAGCGTGGTATGATGAAAAAAATTTTGATAATTGAAGACGAAAAAAATCTTTCGAGATTTATTGAATTAGAATTAACGTATGAAGGTTACAAAACAGAGGTTTGTTCAGATGGTAGAAGCGGTCTTCAAAAGGCATTAGAGGAAGATTGGGATATCATTTTATTAGATCTTATGCTGCCAGAATTAAATGGAATTGAGGTATGCAGAAGACTCCGCCAAACAAAAAACACCCCTATATTAATGATAACTGCACGAGATAGTGTTCTAGATAGAGTATCTGGATTAGATAGTGGCGCAGACGATTATTTAATTAAACCATTTGCTATTGAAGAGCTACTTGCAAGACTCCGTGCGTTGTTTCGCAGAATTGATCCACAAAGTAATTCTTCCAATAAAGTAGTGACAAAGCTAACATACAAAGACATTACGCTTGAGGTGGAGTCGCATATTGCCAAAAAAGGCGAAGCACTTCTATCCTTAACGAAAAGAGAGTATGATTTACTTTATATGTTTATGACCAATATAAATATCGTTTTATCTAGAGATAAATTATTAGAAAAGATATGGGGATATGAATCAGAAGTAGAAACAAATGTGATTGATGTATATGTAAGATATTTAAGAAATAAGCTTGATCCATCTGGACAAGAAGTATATATAGAAACGGTCAGAGGAATAGGATATGTGATGAGATGAAATTTATAAAAAAAGTGTCTCTTTTACCTTGGAAGTGGAAATTAACACTAGCATTATCTGTTAGCATTTTTTTAACTTATTCTATTTTTTCTTTTTTTGAGTTCCATACTGTTTCTTCTTGGTTATTAAATCAGGAAGAAACAGATATGAAGCAAGCGATGGAGCAAGTCGTCCAACAGCTGAATATAAAGGAAAGAGATCTTACAGAAGAAGAACTGACAGATAATATTGCTTTATTGGAGAAATTAAATAATAACAATCAGCTTATTCGTGTATTGGATGATGATGGACATGCCATCCTTTCTGATATGAATGGTGATTTCCCCATCATTGAACCTAATCAGATATACAATGATGAGCAATTTCATTATATTTCTATTGGTGAGCAGAACTCAATAGTATACAGTAAGGAATTAAAGCTGCCATCATTTAAAGGAAGAGTTGAAATCATAAGATCTCTGCAATCATTAGATAAGGTTCGTGAACATTTACGTTTTGCCATGATGTTGTTTACAATTGCTGCGTTATTAATAAGTGGACTTATTGGGTACTTTATTTCCTATTTATTATTAAGACCTGTCAACTCCATGACAAAAACCATGAAAAAAATTAAGAATACTGGCTTTAAAGAAAGAATGCCTGTTTATCGTCAAAAAGATGAAATATCCGATTTAACGATTATTTTTAATGAGATGATGGATGTGATTGAACAGTCCTTTCAGCAACAAAAACAATTTATTGAAGACGCTTCCCATGAGCTGAGAACACCAGTTTCTGTGCTAGAGGGACATCTTTCTATGCTAAATAGATGGGGAAAAAATAATAAAGACATTTTAGAAGAGTCCCTTGTGGCATCTACCGAGGAAGTAACTAGATTAAAAAAATTGATCATCAGCTTATTAGACTTATCGAGATTAGAACAAAATAGAGGAGAATCCGATTTAACGCCGGAAAGAGTAAAGTTGGTTTTAGAACACACAATCCGTGATTTTACAATGCTCCATCAGGATTTTACCTTTCAAATGAAGCTTGATTCCCTTCATCTTTATAAAGTGTCTGAACAGCATTTACAGCAAATCATTACAATTTTAATGGATAATGCGGTGAAATATTCTTTTCAAGAAAAAAATATTTTTCTTCATACGTATGAAACAGACCACCATTTTGTTCTAGAGATTAGTGATCAAGGAATTGGTATCCCGAAAGAAGACATTGATAAAGTATTTGATCGGTTTTATCGTGTAGATAAAGCCCGAAGCAGAGAGCAGGGCGGAACAGGTCTTGGATTGGCTATAGCTAAGAAAATTGTAGAATTGTATAAAGGAACGATAACGATTAAAAGTAAAGTTGGACAAGGGACAAAAGTCATGGTTCGATTTCATATATAGAAGAAAAGGAAGTTCTACCGTGTAAAATACGTGGTTTGAACTTCCTTTTTTCCTTTGTCATGTAATGATGAAAGCCGCATAAGATTACTAGTAAGATTGTTTTTTTTGCCAAGATAGGAGCGGCAAAAAATATTTTTAATTTTTTTACTATAAAAATGTGTAAAACTTTTGAAGCTGTAATTAAACCATGATAGAATAGTAATGTAAACGTTTTAAAAAAGTTTTTTTAATAAAAGGTGTATTGTGCAATAACAAAGGGAAGATAAAAATGATATTAAAAGTGGTGGAGGGAAATTTTCATGGAGAAGCCATCTGGTGGTACAGTCTCATACCAACCAAAGTTTTACGGGCCCAATTTAGGGCTTGTAATGGAGCTTTATGAGCAATATGTTCAAGATCCGAATTCAGTTGATGAAGAAATGAAAAAGCACTTCGATCAATGGGGTCCCCCGATTGATCATCAAGAACAAACTAGCACAAATCATTTATCTTTACAATCCGAGGTTCAAGTTGAGAAAATTATTGCAGCGGTTACATTAGTAAATAAGATAAGGGCTTATGGACATTTAGCCGCAGATATCTACCCTTTAAAGGACCATAAAAGAGAATATGATTTATTTGAACTATCGCGCTTTAATCTTACAAAAGAAGATTTAGTAAAAATTCCAGCCTCTTTAATTTGTCCAGACGCACCAAAGCATGTATTTAATGGCTTTGAGGCTGTTCAGTATTTAAAAGATATTTATATGAAGACGATTGCGTTTGAATACTATCATGTTAATGATATTAAAGAAAAGAATTGGCTGCAGGCAAAAGTGGAGTCTGGAAGCCTAAAGCCTGCGTGTCATAAGGAATTAAAAAAGAAATTATTAAAAAGAGTAATTGAAGTAGAGGAATTTGAGAGTTTTTTACATAGAACGTATGTAGGGCAAAAGAGATTTTCTATTGAAGGTCTTGATGCAATGGTACCGTTGATTGATGAGATTATTTCAAAATCAGTGATCAATGGTGCACAAAATATTAATATAGGAATGGCACACAGAGGTCGATTAAATGTTTTGGCACATGTTTTAGAAAAGCCATATGAAATGATTTTTTCTGAATTTCAGCATGCTCCAAATAAGCAATTAGTTCCTTCTGAAGGATCCATCGGAATCAGTTTTGGATGGACAGGAGATGTTAAGTATCATTTAGGCTTAGATCGCCAAATTAAAGCGAATAATGTGTCGAATGTCCGTTTAACACTTGCTAATAATCCGAGTCATCTCGAGTTTGTTGGTGCAGTTGTAGAGGGCTTCACACGTGCTTCACAGGATGATAGAACGAAACCAGGATTTCCAGAAGAAGATTCAAACAAATCTTTAGCTATCTTAATTCATGGGGATGCAGCATTTCCAGGGCAAGGGATTGTTTCTGAGACATTAAATCTTACAGGATTAAAGGGATATCGAACTGGAGGTACCATTCATATCATTGCCAATAATACCATTGGCTTTACGACCGAATCGAGTGATTCTAGATCTACTCGCTATGCAAGTGATTTAGCAAAAGGGTTCGAAATACCGATTATTCATGTCAATGCAGATGATCCAGAGGCTTGTATTAAAGCTGCGAAGCTCGCATGTGAATATAGAGCAAAATTTAAAAAGGATTTCTTAATCGATTTAATTGGCTATAGAAGATACGGGCATAATGAAATGGATGAACCAATGACAACAAATCCATTAATGTACAAGTTAATCCATGAACATCCTACTATTACAAAGCTGTATGGTGAAAAACTAGTCACAGAAAATATTATGCAAGAAACGGAAGTTCAAGCTATCAAGGATGAAGTGATTGGAAAATTAAAAGAAGCACATGAACGAGTGCCGAAACAGCATGAGGATCCAATCATTACAAATCCACCTAATTCAGTGGAACGACAATTACCACAAATAAACACAGCTGTTTCGATTGAACAACTGAAACATATTAATAATGAATTGCTTTCTTATCCTCCTCCATTTCAAATTTTTGATAAATTAGGAAAAGTATTAAAACGAAGAAATGATGCGTTAGAGGGAAATGGCAAAATTGATTGGTCTTTAGCAGAAACATTAGCATTTGCTACGATTTTGGAGGATGGGACACCTATTCGTTTATCTGGTCAAGATTCGGAACGTGGTACTTTCGCTCATCGTAATATTATCCTACATGACTATCAGACAGGAGAGCAGTATTCACCATTACATACCTTATCAACTGCAAAGGCATCGTTCGCTGTTCATAATAGTCCATTGTCAGAAGGTTCCGTCTTAGGATTTGAGTACGGTTACAATGTTCATGCACCAGAAACGCTTGTGTTATGGGAAGCACAATTTGGCGACTTTGCAAATGCGGCTCAAGTAATGTTTGACCAATTTATTGCAGCAGGCAGAGCGAAATGGGGACAAAAATCCGGTCTAGTTATGCTTTTGCCACATGGATATGAAGGGCAGGGTCCAGAGCATTCCAGTGCAAGACTAGAAAGATTCCTAATTTTAGCAGCAGAAAACAACTGGACAGTGGCAAATTTATCATCATCAGCTCAATATTTTCATATTTTAAGAAGACAGGCAGCTATTCTAAAAAAAGAAGAAGTTCGCCCACTAGTTATTATGACACCAAAAAGCTTGTTGCGTAATCCAGATGTTGCTTCAAATAGTTTAGAATTCAGTGATGGAGCTTTCCAATCTATTTTGGAAGTAGAGGATGGATTGGAAAATCAAAAAGCTGTTACTCGATTAGTTCTGTCAACAGGGAAAGTTTCCATTGATTTATATAAAGCATATCAGAATCTTGAAAACGCGAATGCCATTCATCTTGCAAGAGTAGAAGAAATTTACCCATTCCCGGAAGAAAGACTAGCAGAAATTATTCAGCGTTTTCCTCATTTAAAAGAAATTGTATGGGTGCAAGAGGAACCAAAAAATATGGGGGCATGGAGCTTTATGGAACCAAGAATTAGAAAGCTGATTCCAAATTCTGTTTCCTTGCAATATGTTGGTAGAAGAAGAAGATCAAGTCCTGCTGAAGGGGATCCAAATGTTCATCGTAAAGATCAAGCAAGAATTGTAAATGAAGCATTGATTGACAATGGAATGAATTGAGGGGGAAAAATAAAATGGCAGAGATTAAGGTACCAGAATTAGCTGAATCCATTACAGAGGGAACAGTAGCACAATGGTTGAAGAAAACTGGGGAGTACGTAGAAAAGGGAGATTATATTGTTGAACTAGAAACAGATAAAGTAAATGTGGAAATTATTTCGGAAGAAAGTGGCATTATTCAAGAATTAAAAGCAAGTGAAGGAGACACTGTCCAAGTTGGGGAAACAATTGCGATTGTAAATGCACAAGGGGCAGCAGCTGAACAACCAAAAGCAGTAGAAGTAGTAGAAGAAAAGCAAGTTGCAGAGGAAATAACAGAAGCTCCACAAGCAGAACAGCCTAAGGTACAAGAAGATTTATCGGGTACGAAACAACTTCCGATTGCTTCTCCAGCAGCTCGCAAATTGGCACGTGAGCGAGGAATTGATTTAGCTGCTGTAAAAACAAATGATCCGTTAGGAAGAGTTAGAGCACAAGATGTAGCAGCATTTGAGCAAAAGCAAGTTGAAGTTCCAGCAGCTCAGCCATCACAAGCTCCCAAAGCAGCTACATCCACTCCTGCCGTTGAAACAGATAACCGAGTAGAAAGAGTTAGAATGACAAGAAGAAGACAGACTATTGCTAATCGCCTATTAGAAGTAAAACAAAATACAGCAATGCTGACTACTTTTAATGAAGTAGATATGACAAATATTATGGCACTTAGAAATCGTCGGAAAGATACGTTCCAAAAAGAGAATGATGTGAAGCTCGGATTTATGTCTTTCTTTACAAAAGCTGTTGTAGCTGCTTTAAAGAAAGCGCCGCTACTAAATGCAGAAATTCAAGGCGATCAAATCGTATTGAAAAAATATTATGATATTGGTATTGCCGTTTCAACAGACGAAGGACTTGTTGTACCTGTATTAAGAGATGCGGACCGAAAAAACTTCGCAGAAATTGAAGGGGAAATTTTAGGTTTTGCTAGTAAAGCTAGAAATAATAAACTTTCCTTGAGCGATTTGCAAGGTGGTACATTTACCATTACTAACGGTGGTGTGTTCGGCTCCTTGTTATCTACTCCAATTCTTAATGGGCCACAGGTTGGAATACTCGGAATGCATAAAATTCAATTACGCCCTGTCGCAATTGATGCAGAAAGAATGGAAAATCGTCCAATGATGTATCTTGCGCTTTCCTACGATCATCGAATTATCGATGGGAAGGAAGCCGTTACCTTCCTAGCCAGAATTAAAGCATTACTAGAGGATCCAGAATCTTTATTATTTGAAGCATAAGTAATGATTTAAATAGATACAAGTGGTTTTCACATAAGAAACCACCTGTATTCTTTTTATACTTGAATAATTTTTCATCTAAAATTTTAAAAAGAAAGGAGTAGATTATGAAAGACAATGACACCGTACTAGTTTTTGTATATGGCTCTTTGTTAAAGAATGAATTGAATCATTCTATGATGACAAATTATACATGTGTTGCTGAAGACGTTTGGATTTACGGGAGATTATATGATGCTAGCTTAGAATATCCTTTTTTAATCATAGATAATCATAAAAAAGTATATGGCGAATTATACGAAGTCCCAGTAGAAGAAGTATCTTTACTTGATGCATTTGAAGATTATGAGCCTGAAGGAAAGGATAATCTCTATGTACGGAAAGAAGTGACAGTATATAGGGACAATGAAACTTGGCAAGCATTTGTATATGTCTGTAATCAAGAAGAAATGCTGCAACAAGAAATAACAGAGGAAAGTTGGCGAGCATATAGAAACAAACAGTCAAAAAAATGTTTCTAACATAATAACTCTTTTGGTTTAATGGATACTCCTTCTGTGGTATAGATTATTATCGACATCATAGAAAGAAGGTCATAATATGTATATTCAAGAACATAATAATTTATATGTTATCAAGTATGATCATACATCCTATTATGCAATGGATTTCAAACGCTTAGATTGGATAAATGGCGTTTGCTATGTGACTTTTTTACAAGCATATACAGGAAAATGGTTTACTTTTGAAAGAAATAAGATTAAGTGGATGGTAAAGGAAAAAGAGAATTTAGTTTCATAATGAGTATGAGTAAAATGTTTGTGGGAGAATAAATATCCTTTTTGTCTAGTTGGGGGACGAGTCCCCCAACTAGACAAAAAGGCCACCAAGCGAGAGCGCGGTAGCTGGAAAAAATTAAGTATTAAAAAAGAGAGCTTCCTTTTGTAAAGTAGAGTTTGCCTAGAACACTACGAAAAGGAGAGGCTCTCATGAATCAATGTAACACAAAAATGCCATCATTAAAAGAATTGGAAAAGACTTTATTTCGAACACTCCAAATGACGTTTCAAGAAATCCTTGTTCAAACGTTAGAAAATTGGGATCAAGAGATTGCCCAGCAACGAGACAAAAGAAGATTTGCTTTACGTGATAAACGAGAAATACGAGTAGATACAGCGTTTGGAGCTGTGGAGCTGAAGCGTAATTATTATTTTGATCGTGTGACCAAAAAATATATTTGTCTATTAGATCACTATTTACAGTTTCAGGGGAATAAGGGATTTAGTCCGCTACTAGAAGAATGGGGGTTAGAACTAGCGACGAATGGTTCCTCCTATCGAAAGGCGGTGGAAACGTTCGAACAATTTTTAGGCTATTCGGCGATGAGCCACGAAGCATTACGGCAACATCTTCTTCAAACAAGCGTACTTCCCGCTAAGGAAAAACGCCCTTTTCAAAAGGTATTGTTTGTAGAAGTAGATGGATTATATGTGAAGAGTCAAGAAAAGAAAAAGCGTGGATGGGAGTTGAAATTCGCCGCTGTACACGAGGGATGGAAAGAAAACGGAAAGCGAGTCAGGCTCCGAAATAAAAGGCATTTTCTTTATGAAGGAAAAGAACCCTTTTGGGAAGCCTTTGAAACGTTCTTACAGAATCATTATGCGTATGATCCTACCCAAACCTTGCTTATTATTAATGGCGATGGAGCAGGCTGGATAACGGCATGTCGGGAGTATTTTCGGGAACGCGCCTTTTTCACCATGGACCGTTTTCATGTCGCTCGTTCGATGAAGCAACTAATGAAGAGCCATCCTCGATACCGCTACATGAAAAGAGCGTTAAAAAACTACCAGGTAGAAACATTACTTCTAGAGTTGAATAGCGCAGTAGGAACAATGGATACACCAGAAGAAGAAGAAAAACTAGAGCATTTCCTCGGCTTTTTAACGCATCATCAGGAAACCATAAAAGATTACCGTAGTTGGTTACAGGAAAAAGGTGTGGACACGACAGCGTATCGTCCAATGGGAAGTGCAGAGGCGATGATGAATCAATTAGCCAAACGATTAAAAAATGGAAGAGCATGGAGCAAAAAAGGGGTCATGAGCATGGCGCGCTTGTGGATTGGATTGAAGGATGACCTATCCATCCAAACGATATATGGGAAATGGGAAAAAGAAAAAAGCCTAAATACATCAAAGAAAGAACATCGACCGAAAAGAAAAATACCCACAAAATTAGTAACAGAAACCGTGCGTCAGAACCTGCCATACTTAAATCAAGCGATTGGAAAACCCATTCACTTTGCCTTACAGGGATTAAAAGGTTTTTAAAAAAGAAAAAAACGAAATTTTGATGAAAGAAAACATTTAGAAAACGGATACAAAATTAAAAGTTTTACTTTATAAAAAGGGAGCTAAAAAAAACTCCCACAAAAACTTGACTCAATCTCATAATGAGAACATGTTGCACTATGTATCGGTTTCCCTTTATACTAGGATAGTACTAGAATGAAAGGAGCAAAGAAATGATACATCAAAATTGGGAAAATAAACAAACCATTAAAAGAGTAAAATGTATACATACCGATGCAAGCAAATACATTGTTAATAGAGTGTTAACTGTTGGAAAAGAATATGAAGTGAAAAACGAAACAGAGGAATTTTACTTTGTAGTTGATAATACCGGTAAAGTCGGCGGATTTTACAAGGATTACTTTCAAACAATATAAGAAGATTAGATGTCTTAAATGAGCAATTCAGTTATGAATAGGAGGACCAATTCGCTAATAGAATCCCTCTCCTTAAACATAACGAATATCATTTTAGAGACATCTTTTTTGTTTTTCAATACAACCCTTTTTATAATTTATATAATAGTCAAGAGGATGAATAAATCATGAGTTATTTTTATGTTGGGCTTGGTGGAGTAATTGGAAGTATATTAAGATATGTAGTTGGCCAAGTTCCTTTTCCGTATGAATTTCCCTTTCAGACAATGGTGATAAATACTATTGGTTCTTTTGTTTTAGGATGGTTCACCAGTGCAATTATCAAAAAACAAAAGATTAAATCAGTATATGCAACAGCGATTGGAACAGGAATGATTGGTTCTTTTACTACTTTATCCACTCTTAGCATGGATGCTGTACAGTTAGTAGCTGTAGGGAATTATTTACTTGCAACATTTTACGTAGCTGGTAGTGCTGTATTCGGATTTATGTTTGCAGTTATAGGATTAAAATTGGGAGAAAGAAAGTGGAGTCGATCAAATGCTTAATAACCTTCTATTAATCGGGTTGGGGGCATTTCTTGGTGCCATCAGTCGATTTGCACTTATTAATGAATTGAAAAAAAGAATACAGTCAAGTATCCCTATTCCAACAATGATTGTAAATATTAGTGGATCGTTCCTATTAGGATTACTAGTGGGATTGAAGGTATATACAAGTATATATTTTATTATGGCAGTTGGTTTTTTGGGAGCATATACAACCTTTTCAGCATTAGCAGTTGAAGCTGTAACATTAATGAGAGAAAAGAAAAATGGAGCTTTTTTCCTTTATTCTTTAGGAACCTTTTTTGGAGGGATTTTATTTTGTCTAGCAGGTTGGAAACTTGCTTTAATCTTATAAATAAGTCTTTCAAATAGGAAGAAAGAAAAAGGACAAATTTTACTAGAATAGCTTTCAGTAAAATTTGTCCTTTATCATTATTTCTCTGTAACTACTTTTGCGTTAATGGGTTGTGGAGGATATAGCTTTCTCCCTAACAAGGATTGAAAGGTTAGAAAGATACCGCCGACAGTCCAATAGAGCGGTAAAGCTGCAGGTGCATTTAAAGAAACCATAACGATCATGACAGGAGATAGTAATCCCATTATGCGCATTTGCTTTTTTTGTTCTTGTGTCATAGTACTTTGAGAAACTCTAAACTGCAGATAATAAACAATTCCTGCTAATGCAGTTAAAATAAGGTCAGATTGACCTAAATTAAACCATAAGAAAGAATGGCTAGCTATTTCATGAGAACCGCGGATTGCATAATAGAAACCCATTAAAATTGGCATTTGAATCAGCATAGGCAAACAACCGATATTTAAGGGATTAATATTATTCTTCTTGTATAAATCCATCATTTCCATTTGTAGTTTTTGCTGCTCTTTTTGATCTTTTGTGCTTTTGATTTTTTTCTGGATAGCATCCATTTCAGGTTTAATAAGTTCCATTTTTCCTTTCATATGCTGTTGGTTTTTATATTGCTTTAGCATTAATGGCATAAGGACTAAGCGGATCACTAATGTGATAAGAATAATCGCAAGACCATAGCTTCCAGCAAAGATGTCTGCTGTACCATGAATAATTGCAATGAAAGGTTCAACAAATATTTTATGGAAAAACCCATCATTATTTCCTGTTGTTGAAGATGAACATGCACTCAGTAAAATAGTTGAAAAACTTAACAGCATAATTAATAAAGTGTTTTTAGATAATTTTTTCAATGTAATTCCTCCAAATTGTTAGTTAAATATTAGATAACAATGGAGAAATTAGGTTTTTCAGGATCATCATGAGAACTCTCTATTCTTTTACGGATATTTTTAACAATCCAGTGCAAAATAGGAGTATTATATTTTTGAACATTCATATTTATTGTTGTGATTGAAACATCTAGCGACAATTTCTGTTCTGTCGCAAAGAATTCCTGTTGGATGGTAGTCTTTATATTCCAATCCCATAAGTATTTCAGTACTAGACCTACTAAAAATGTATAGTAAACCGTTTGATAACTAGGAAAAAATGTAAAGTCTAATAATAAATCAATCATTTATACACCTCATTATTAGTGAACAATAAAATTATATCGAAATCACCGTTGAAAAGCAATTTGCAACTGGGACTATAGTAGAATTTTAAAGAGATTATGAAATATTTATGACAATTTATTAGTAACACAAAAACAATGTGATTATTTACCATTTTATAAAAAGCGGAGGATTTCCTTTCAATAAAATCAGAAGAATTGAGTATTTACAATAGGAAAAAATAAAATGAATGGTATAATAAAGGATAGTTTAAATAAAACCGCGGATGTTTCATAAATTCGTTTATTACTGAACTTGATGTAATAGATGTAACTATTAAATAGTGCATCAACTATCAGCAATTATAAGATATACTCCCATTTGTTCAGATAAAACAAAATTTGCGAAATCATCTTATTTTATTATCATAAGTGGAAGATGAAGGGGGATTTAATGAAAGCTCTAATTAATATTGATTATACTTTTGACTTTGTAGAGGGCAATTTACCATGTGGGATACCTGGCATTGCGATAGAAAAAGAAATTGTGAGTATAACAGAGCGTTTTATCGAAAATGGAGATTATACGGTGTTTGCCATTGATTTGCATACATTAAATGATAATTATCATCCAGAATCTAAGCTTTTCCCACCTCATAATATAGCTGGAACCAAGGGAAGAGAGTTGTATGGAGCACTTCAAAAAACATATGAAAATAATAAAGAGTTAACCAATGTTTATTGGATCGATAAGACTAGATACAGTGCTTTTGCTGGCACAGACTTACATATTAAATTGCAAGAAAGGTCAATAAAAGATATCTATCTAGTTGGCGTTTGTACAGATATTTGTGTATTGCATACTGCTGTTGATGCTTATAATCATGGGTATAATATCCATATATATGAAAATGCCGTAGCAACATTTAATGAAATTGGCCATCAGTGGGCATTGGAGCACTTTAAAAATGTACTAGGAGCAAGGATCCTTTAGTCGTTTAAGGGTTGCAGGAGGATTATAATGAGTTTTAATTATGAAGATGACAGTTTAATGTTACATACCGATTTATACCAAATTAATATGGCAGAAACATACTGGGAAGATGGTATTGCAGAAAAGAATGCTGTCTTTGAAGTTTATTTTAGAAAATTACCATTTCATAATGGCTATGCCGTATTTGCAGGACTGGAGAGAGTTATTCAGTATTTAGAGAGTCTCCATTTTTCAGAAAATGATATTGACTATTTAAGACAAGAAGGGTTTAAAGAGGATTTTCTTGCTTATTTAAAGGATTTACAGTTTACTGGCAGCTTGCGTTCAGTTAAAGAAGGCGAAGTTGTTTTTGCAAATGAACCATTAATGAGAATAGAAGCACCTCTTGCGCAAGCACAAATCGTAGAAACAGCTATTTTAAATATTGTGAATTACCAAACATTGATTGCGACTAAAGCTTCAAGAATTAAAAATGTGATTGGTGATGAAATAGCAATGGAGTTTGGAAGCAGACGTGCCCATGAGTTAGATGCAGCCCTCTGGGGTACACGCGCTGCCTTTATTGGCGGTTTTAGTTCCACTTCGAATGTTAGAGCAGGGAAGCTATTTGGAATACCTATTTCTGGAACACATGCCCATTCCATGATTCAGGCATATCATGAAGAGTATATTGCTTTTCACAAATACGCAAGAAGACATAAGGACTGTGTGTTTTTAGTAGACACCTATGATACTTTGCGTTCTGGTGTGCCAACTGCAATTAAAGTGGCGAAAGAATTAGGAGAAAGCATTAATTTTCGCGGTGTTCGCTTAGACAGTGGAGACCTTGCTTACTTATCGAAAGAAGCAAGGAAAATGCTCGATGAAGCAGGTTTTACAGATGCAAAAATAGTTGCAAGTAATGATCTTGATGAATATACAATCATTAACTTAAAAGCACAAGGTGCAAAAATAGATATTTGGGGAATTGGCACGAAATTAATTACTGCATATGATCAACCAGCTCTTGGTGGTGTTTATAAACTTGTTTCGATAGAAGACGAGGATGGTACGATGCAAGATACAATAAAAATTAGTGGCAACCCAGAAAAAGTGACTACACCTGGGCTAAAAAGGGTATATCGAATTATAAACGATATAAATGGGAAGTCAGAAGGGGATTATATTTGTTTAGAATCGGAACATCCAGAAACGGAAGAGCGTTTAAAGATGTTCCATCCAACCCATACGTATATCAGTAAATTCGTTACGAATTTTACAGCTGTAGATATTCACCAAGATATATTTATAAATGGAAAATTAGTATATGATACGCCTGATATCTTTGCGATTCAAAAGTATTCACAGCAAAGCTTAGAAATACTATGGGATGAATATAAGCGTTCTTTAAATCCAGAAGAATACCCTGTAGATTTAAGCCCATTATGTTGGGAAAATAAAATGAATCTTTTAGAAAAAGTAAAGGTAACTATTCAAAATCGAAAATAAGGAGGAAAAATCATGAGTAGCTTACAACAAAAAATTATGAAGGATTTAAATGTCCAACCTGAAATTAATGCGAAAGAGGAAATTGAAAAAAGAGTCCAGTTTTTAAAGGATTATGCAAAAAAAGCGAAAGCGAAAGGCTTTGTCTTAGGAATAAGTGGTGGTCAAGATTCATCATTAGCTGGGAGATTAGCACAACTTGCAGTGGAACAATTACGTGAGGAAGGATATGACGCAACCTTTATTGCGGTAAGACTACCATATGGAGTTCAGGCAGATGAAGTAGATGCGATACGTGCATTAGAATTTATCAAAGCGGACAAAGAATATGTATTTAATGTAAAAACGCCGGTCGATGGTGTAAAAGAAGTATTTGATGGAATGAGTGAAACATCATTATCCGATTATCATAAAGGAAATGTAAAGGCTAGAATGCGTATGATTGCTCAATATGCAATTGGCGGCCAGGAGAATCTACTTGTTATTGGTACGGACCATGCAGCTGAAGCTGTTACAGGCTTCTTTACAAAATATGGTGATGGTGGTGCTGATATTCTACCTTTAACAGGCTTGTCTAAAAGACAAGGGAAGCAACTATTAAAAGAATTAAATGCAGAAGAAGCAATTTATCTAAAAGTTCCAACAGCTGATTTATTAGACAATAAACCGGGACAAGCTGATGAAACAGAGCTTGGAATAACTTACGATCAACTAGATGATTATTTAGAAGGAAAAGAAGTTAGTTCAGACGTTGCTGAAAAAATAGAAGCACGCTATTTAGTAACAGAGCATAAACGACAAGTTCCAGTTTCTATGTTTGACGAATGGTGGAAAGCATAATAGAAAAAACGAGGAGTCGAATATTTATTCGGTTCCTTTTTTAATAAAAAGCAATTTATCCTATTATTTCTTTATCAATATAAGAACTTTGCACAAGCATGTCCTTAGATTTAGCATATTCTATAATGAAAGTACAAAATATGTAAATATGATAATATATTGTACGAAAAAATCAAAAGGAGGGAAATAAATGTTTAAAATTTTTGGTTTTGATGTTGATTTTGTTTTTTTAAATATTCCTGTATCCTTTGAATATGAATTTAAGATAGGAAAAAAACACCATGGTAACCGACCGCAGCCACCATTTCCGCCCTATCCTCCATATGCAAACAGAAATGTTTAATTAGAGGAATAATAAAGAGGTATGGTTTCATGCTGTGAAACTGGACTAACCTAAAATAGTGAGACAATATAAAACACCTCCAAAATGGCAATACTTGAGATAAGTATTGTGACATTATTCGGAGGTGTTTTTGCGTGGGCAAAAAAACTGTATATACAAAAGAGATTAAATGGGCGGTAGTAAGAGATAAGCTTGAAGGAAAATTAACAACACGGGAAATTATGAACAAATACAAAATCAAAAATAAAACTCAAATTGAAACTTGGATGAGATGGTACAAAAATGGAGAAATGTATCGGTTTGATCAGCCAATTGGTAAACAATATACATTTGGGCATGGGCCCGATTCTTTAAGTAAGGACGAGCGAATAAGTAATCAACTAACTCACCTAAAAATGGAGAATGAAATTCTAAAAAAGTATATGGCGATGAGAAAGGAGTCGATAAAGGGCTAGTAGTACAATTGGTTGAACAATTTCGTGAAAAATATACCGTTACTTCCATTTTAAAAGTTTTAGGGATTCCACGTGCTAGCTATTATCGTTGGACTAAAGGGTTTGGTGAATATCGGAATGAACATGAAGATTTAATTATTGAAATCTGTAAGGCTACTAAATATAGAAATGGTCATAGGAAAATTAGAGCTATTCTAAAGCGAGAACATCATATTCATCTTAATAGGAACACAGTTCAAAACATTATGCAGAAGCATCATTTGCAGTGTAAGGTGAAACCAAAACGCAAGTGGAAATCGCAGGGAGAAAGTGAAGTCATTGTACCTAATATTCTTAATCGTGATTTTAGTGCAAGTAAACCAAATGAGAAGTGGGTAACGGACATTACGTATATCCAGTATGGCAGCGAAACATTATATCTGTCTACGATTATGGATTTGTATAATAATGAAATCGTAGCTTATAAGATTTATAATCATCAACAAACGACATTAGTAATTGATACACTGCAGGATGCTTTGGATAAACGCAATCAGCCAGAAGGAGTTATTATACACTCCGATCAGGGGAGTGTGTATACATCGTATACTTTTCAAAATTATTTGAAGGAACATCATTTAGTAGGTAGTATGTCCAGACGAGGGAACTGTTGGGACAATGCGGTGATTGAATCATTTCATTCAAATTTAAAGACAGAGGAATTCCAATATTGTAAGTTTAATACCCTAGCTAATTTAGAAGTTATTTCTAGAATAGATGGGTACATTCATCATTACAACGAGGGTAGGATTCAAGCAAAATTAGGCTACTTAACTCCAATAGAATTTGGATTAAAGGCAGCTTAAAGGATTTCGGGGTTATCCACTTTGCATGTAGAAAAGACATGCACTTTATTTGGAGATGCGGGCATGATAGCCTATTATGGCTAAGCCAGATTCTCTTTGAGATATCTGGCTTCCTGGCTAAAGAATCTATGCCCGCAGAGGCTCCAAGTAAAGTGACAAAGTGCCTGAACTATTTCCAGTAAAGAACCAATATCAAATTAATGAAAAAGTGTTAAATTTAATATGGATAGGTGTTTTATATATGTCTCATTTGGCTAGGTCAGTTCAAAACCATGCCTCTTTTATTTAAGCTTTATCTACATGCTTCTATTCAGAATAGTAGTAGCGAACTCAACAGATTCTTGGGTAGGTGGTTCAATTCCTTGTAGAGGATATTCTAGTCCTAGTGTTTCCCATTTATAGACACCTAATTTGTGGTAAGGAAGAATATCGATTTTTTCTACGTTTTCTAATGTGGCAATAAAATCACTTAATCTTGTTAGGTCTTCTTCCGTATCATTAATAGTTGGTACTAATACATGTCTTACCCAGATAGGGATTTTTTTGTTTGATAAATATTTGGCGAAATCTAATATATGATCATTGCCCATTCCTGTTAGTTTAATATGTTTTCTACGGTCGATATGTTTTAAATCGAGTAAAACTAAATCGGTATATTTCATTAATTCGTCTAACTGTTCTTGAAATAAGGGAGCTTTAGAATAGCAACCGCCAGAAGAGTCAATGGTTGTGTGAATACCGAGTTTTTTACATTCTTTAAATAACTCGATTAAAAATGGAATTTGTAGTAACGGTTCCCCGCCACTTACAGTAATACCTCCACCAGAAGGTTCGATAAAAGGAAGGTATGTTTTTAAATCATTCATAATGTCCATAACCGACATTTGTTTCCCAGTACCAATTTCCCAAGTGTCTGCGTTATGACAAAATTGGCAGCGAAGTAAGCAGCCTTGTGTAAACACAACATAGCGAATACCAGGACCATCTACCGTTCCAAATGTTTCAATTGAATGTATATTGCCGTTCATGATTAATTCCTCCTTATAATAGACCCACGGAATTTCGAAGTAATACTGTAAGAGGTAGGGAAGAGGGATTAAGAATAATCCCTCGACCAAACTTACATTACATAGATTCGTGGAAAGTACGACTAATAACGTCTTGTTGTTGCTCACGTGTTAATTTAATAAAGTTTACTGCATATCCAGATACACGGATAGTTAATTGTGGATACAATTCTGGGTGTTCCATAGCATCTAATAATGTTTCTCTGTTAAATACGTTAACATTTAAGTGGTGACCCGCTTTTGTTGCATAGCCATCAAGGATAGATACTAAGTTATTTACACGGATATCATCTTCTTTACCTAATGCTTTCGGCACAATAGAGAATGTGTTTGAAATTCCGTCTAATGAGTAATCGTAAGGTAATTTAGCTACAGAAGATAGAGAAGCTAAAGTTCCTTTTGTATCACGTCCATGCATTGGGTTAGCTCCTGGAGCAAATGGTTCACCTGCACGTCGTCCATCTGGAGTATTACCAGTTTTCTTACCATACACAACGTTTGAAGTGATTGTTAAGATAGACATAGTATGCATAGAATTACGATATGTTTGATGTTTACGTAATTTTTTCATAAAGCTTTCAACAATACCAACCGCAATGCTATCAACCGCATCATCATTGTTTCCGTATTTAGGGAAATCGCCTTCTGTTTCAAAATCAACAGCAAGACCATTTTCGTCTCTGATAACTTTTACTTTCGCATATTTAATTGCACTTAATGAGTCTGCTACAACGCTTAATCCTGCAATACCTGTAGCCATTGTACGAAGGATTTCTGTGTCGTGAAGAGCCATTTCTATTCTTTCATAGCTGTATTTGTCATGCATATAATGGATAACGTTTAATGTGTTAATATATAGTCCAGCTAACCATTCCATCATATTATCGAATTTTTCACTTACTTCTTTGTAGTCTAGATATTCAGAAGTTATTGGCGCAAATTTAGGACCAACTTGGATTTTAAATTTCTCGTCTTTACCACCATTGATTGCATATAATAAACATTTCGCAAGGTTAGCACGTGCACCGAAGAACTGCATTTGCTTACCGATTGCCATTGCGGAAACACAGCACGCAATACCGTAATCATCTCCCCATTGAGGTTTCATGATATCATCGTTCTCATATTGGATAGCGCTCGTTTGAATAGACATTTGAGAACAGAATTTTTTAAAGTTTTCAGGTAACTGAGTGGACCAAAGAACTGTTAAGTTTGGCTCTGGAGCAGGTCCTAGATTGTCTAATGTATGAAGGAAGCGGAATGAGTTCTTTGTTACTAAAGGTCTTCCGTCATTAGCCATACCACCAATAGATTCTGTTACCCATGTTGGGTCACCACTAAATAATTCGTTATAGTCAGGAGTACGAGCAAATTTTACAAGACGAAGCTTCATAATAAAGTGATCGACAATTTCTTGAGCTTCTTTTTCTGTTAAGGTGCCATTCTCCAAATCTCTTTCTACATAAATATCTAAGAATGTAGATACACGTCCTAAGCTCATTGCTGCACCGTTTTGTTCTTTAATTGCTGCAAGGTAGCCAAGATATACCCATTGGAAAGCTTCTTGAGCATTTGCTGCTGGTTTTGATAAATCAAATCCGTAGCTTGCTCCCAATTCTTTTAATTCGTTTAATGCACGAATTTGTTCAGAAAGTTCTTCTCTTAATCGGATAGTTTCTTCTGTCATAACGGAGCTTGTAGCTTTTTTATCTTTTTGTTTTTCGTTGATTAAGAAGTCTACTCCGTATAGTGCAACACGGCGATAGTCACCAATAATTCTTCCGCGGCCATAAGCATCTGGAAGACCAGTAATGATTGCAGCTTTTCTTGCTAATCTCATTTCATCAGTATAGGCATCAAATACTCCAGCATTGTGAGTTTTGCGGTGTTCGGTAAAGAATTTTTCTAATTCTTCGTCTGCTTTATAGCCATAAGATTCACAAGCTTGAACTGCCATTCTAATACCACCGTTTGGTTGGAAAGAACGTTTGAAAGGCTCATCTGTCTGAACACCAACAACTTTTTCCTTTGCTTTATCTAAGTAACCAGGACCGTGAGAAGTAATCGTTGATACGATATCAGTATCTAAATCGTAAACACCGCCTCTTTCTCTTTCTAATTTACTTAATTCCATTACTTGTTCCCATAATTGTGTAGTTTCTAATGTTGGACCAGATAAGAATGTAGAATCTCCGAAATACGGATTAAAGTTTTTTAAGATGAAGTCACGAACATTTACTTCTTTTTGCCAAGAACCTTTTTTAAAGCCTTCCCAATAATTAGTTGTTTCTACTTTTTCCATTATAATCACCTCATGATTTAATAAAAATATATAACAGAAAGCTTTTTTCTTTCTGTTTTAACTATAACAGATTTTATGTGATAACTATCACAATAAATGTGTACATCTTGCGAATATTCTGTGGCATAAATGTGAACATCAATAATATCAAGGGATTAAGACGAAAAAGCAAAGATGGTTAAGGAGGGGTTGTAAAAAAAATCGAAAACAACTGTTATATAATTTTTTGGTTATTTTATCAAACTGTTATACAATAGTGTGAAGGTGTATAAAATTTATACAGTAAAAATTGGAGAAGAGGAGAAGTTTTCCTTTTAATAGAATAGTGATTTACATTTTGACCATACTATTGATAAGAAATAAACGATTGATAGAAAGAAAGTAGTTTTAAAAATTTCCTTTTCTTTACTAATATTTTTAATATATGATTAATCCTAGGTCAGAATGGATAGAATTATTCAAACATCATGTAAGAGGTGGTAAATATGTCAAACGGTATGAAAAAAATCTGGATTAATATGGCTAAGATACTCTTACCAATTGTCCTATTTATCATCGTTGTGCGAGAAATAAAGAATATGATTGTTTCAACAGATATACACCTTATATATGGATACTTGCAGATAATCCCTATTCAGAGCTTGTTTTATATTGTGATAGGGGGGTTCATGGCAACCTTACCAATGTTTTTTTACGATTTTTATCTTGCAAAGCATTTAAAGAAGGATATTCCCTTTGTAGAATTAGGGAAATATTCTTTTATAAGCAATTCAATTTCTAACTTAGTTGGTTTTGGTGGACTAATAGGTATCGCTTTACGAAACTTTTTTTACAAGCAATATGAAACAGATCGTAAGAAATTATTAAAAGGGATTGCTGTTGTAACTTTATTTTATTTAACAGGGATTAGTATTTTGGCATGGATTGCTATCTTATATAGTAAAAGATTAAATTTAATAGATGAACATATTTGGATATTTGCTAGCATTATTGTTGTAGGCTTAATATTTCCTGTTTTGGTCGTTAGTTATCAGAAGGTAAAATTACATAACTTTGTTTTTGAAAGAGAACAAATCATTGGTTTAATATGTGTGTCGCTCATGGAATGGATTTTCTTGTTTTCCTATTTATTTTTAATTGCAAAACTAATTGCGCTTCCTGTCTCTGTCGGGGATTTCTTTTTGTTATTTTTAGTTGCTGCCTGTACAGGCATTATCAGTATGATTCCAGGGGGAATGGGCTCTTTTGAATTAATATTTTTATGGGGGATTGAATCATTAGGTGTAGAGTCAGAACAGATGCTAATTGTCCTATTTTTGTATCGTGTCGGCTATTATCTCCTACCATTTTTAATGGCAGTATTCCTTCTCTTAATGGAAGTCAGTAAAAAGATCAAGAAAAATGCAACAGCTATTCTAAGGGGCTTAACAAGTGAGTAGTACCCTTTACGTATAGATCAATATTTATTGTTTAAAATACAAAAGGATTTCAACTTTGTGACAAAATGATAGATGTTCTTTATTATTTAAATTTATTTGGTACAATAGTCATGGTATTTAAACACAGAAAAATAATAGGTGGGGGAAAATGAGAGAAACAATCAGCACGATCTGTTTCGTATTACTACTAGTATGTCTTCCTACAATAAGTCAAGCAAAAGAAAATGGGGAACCAGAACTAGTAAGCGAGGCGGCATTCTTATTAGATAGTGATACGGGAGCAGTATTATATGAAAAGAATGGATATAAGAGAATGTATCCTGCGAGTTTAACCAAAATAGCAACAGCAATTTATGCAATAGAAAAAGGTAATATGGATGATGTCATTACAGTTAGTGACAACGCATATTCAACAGAAGGGACAAGAGTTTATTTAGAAAAAGGGGAACAAGTAACATTAAGACATTTGCTTGATGGAATGTTAATTAATTCTGGAAATGACGCAGCAGTAGCTATTGCAGAATATCTTGATGGTTCAATTAGTAATTTTGAAAAGAATATAAATCAGTTTTTAAAAGAAGAAGTAAATGTTCATTCCACAAACTTCAAAAATCCCAATGGTCTTTTTCATAAAGAGCATTATACAACGGCTAACGATTTAGCATTAATTACGCAATATGCAATGCGAAATGAAACGTTTAGAGAGATATTTGGAACAAATGAATTAAAATGGGATGGATTATCTTGGGACACGACCTTAGTTAGTCATCATCAAATGGTAAATGGGTCTAGACCATATGATAAGGTTACTGGTGGAAAAACCGGATTTGTTAATGAGTCGAAACAAACATTGGCAACAACAGCAGATAATGGAGAGCTACAACTAGTAGCTATTGTATTAAAAGGGAATTATAAGCGGGATGTATATAATGATACGGAGGATTTATTTGATTTTGGTTTTAATCAATATACACATAAAGTGATTCCTGCTGGAAAATCGTTTTTTGTAAATGGGACAACTTATGAAACAACGAAAGAGGAGAAAATTACAGTTGCTCGGACAAATGGGGAAGAAGAAGTATCCTCAAGTGGTGTATTAATGATTGAAAATGACAAAGGCGATATTCTACAATCGATACAATTAGCAAAAGTGTTGCCAGCAGAGGAAACATTTAAAGAAGATATTCCTGAAGAAGCTGTAAGAGAAGAGAAGAAATCTTCATTTCCCGGAATCGTCTTTATTATTCCGTTAGCGTTATTCTTTCTTTTTTATATGAAGAGAAGAGCAATTAGACGGTAACCTCGATAGGCAGAATAAACTAAATAGCAAATATAATATGTAATCGCTCGTATCCTATTCGGCGCTTCGAGTGTCTATATCACCTGAGTATTTAAATAAAGTAGATAACCAGTATGGGAAACAAGGGCATTTGTAAATAGCTAAATTAGAGAAGAGCATAACACATTCTTTTAGAGGATAAGAAAAAAACCGGGAATCCCGGTTTTTTTTATTACTTATACATAGCAGCTATATTTTTTTGTAAATCGGCATCTTCTAAATACTCATCATAATTCATTTGCTTATCAACAAGTCCACTAGGCGTAATTTCCAAAATACGATTAGCGATTGTAGATACAAATTGGTGGTCATGAGAAGTGAAGATCAACGAACCTTTAAAATTAATTAAACCATTATTTAAAGCTGTGATAGATTCTAAATCTAAGTGGTTTGTGGGCTCATCTAAAAGAAGTACATTTGCTCCACTTAGCATCATTTTAGATAACATACAACGAACTTTTTCTCCACCTGATAAAACACTAGGCTTTTTCAACACTTCTTCACCTGAAAATAACATACGACCTAAAAATCCTCTTAAGAAGCTTTCTGTTTGGTCATTTGGAGAATATTGACGGAGCCAATCCACAAGTGTAGCATCATCATTGCTAAAGTACTCTGAGTTTTCAGCAGGGAAATAGCTTTGAGAAGTGGTAACTCCCCATTTATAAGTGCCGCTATCTGGCTCCAATTCGCCTGCTAAAATACGGAAAAGAGTGGTTTTAGCAATTTCATTTGGACCAACGAGCGCAATTTTATCATCTTTATTCATAATAAAGCTTACATTATCAAGTACTTTTACTCCATCAATTGTTTTTGATAAGTTTTCAACTCTTAATAAGTCATTGCCGATTTCACGCTCTGGTGTAAAGGCGACATATGGATATTTTCTAGAAGATGGCTTAATGTCATCTAACGAAATTTTATCAAGTAATTTCTTTCTAGAAGTTGCCTGTTTCGATTTAGAAGCATTTGCACTAAAACGAGCAATAAAGTTTTGAAGCTCTTTGATCTTTTCTTCTTTCTTTTTGTTTGCATCATTTGCCATTCTAGCTGCTAATTGACTAGATTCATACCAGAAATCATAGTTACCAACATAAATTTGAATTCTGCTGAAATCTAAATCGGCAATATGGGTACAAACTTTGTTTAAGAAATGTCTGTCATGGGACACAACAATTACCGTATTTTCAAAGTTAATTAAAAATTCTTCTAACCACTTAATCGCATTTATATCAAGATGGTTAGTAGGCTCATCTAGTAGAAGAACATCTGGTTCACCGAAAAGAGCTTGTGCAAGTAAGACCTTCACTTTATCGGAACCGTTTAATTCAGCCATTGTCTTAGAATGAAGTTCTTCTCCAATTCCTAGACCTTTTAAAAGAATGGCAGCCTCAGATTCGGCTTCCCAACCATTAAGTTCTGCGAATTCTCCTTCTAGCTCAGCTGCTTTCATACCATCTTCATCTGTGAAATTTTCTTTCATATAAATAGCATCTTTTTCCTGCATAACTTCATACAATCTTGCATGACCCATAATTACTACTTTAAGCACTTCATGTTCTTCGTATTCAAAGTGGTTCTGCTTTAAAACAGCAAGTCTTTCACCAGGACCTAAAGAAACATTTCCAGATTGTGCTTCTAGCTCACCAGAAAGAATTTTTAGGAAAGTGGACTTTCCAGCACCATTTGCTCCAATTAATCCATAGCAATTTCCTGGTGTAAATTTAATATTAACATCTTCAAATAATTTACGATCACCATATCGAAGACCTACATTCGTAACTGTTATCATTTAAAATCCTCCAAACTACAATATCCTTCAAATTATATCATTTTTAGAATAGAAGCGCGAATTATTTTCATAAGCTGTTTGAGTCAAGTATTTGTGGGAGAAATTTTTTATCGTCGGAATTTCTCTCTTTTTCAGTGTGTTTGCTATCTCTATTGTTAACGCTTTCTATACTTACTCTATTTATAGTCAGGCTGTTTTCGTAAAATTTTTTGGGATCAATAGACCGTTCCTTTCCGCTACAGGCACTTGCTTTCCGCGGGGAGGAAGTCGAGCCTCCTCGCCGTTCCGGCTGTGGGGTCTCGACCTTTCCTCTATGTCCCGCAGGAGTCAAGTGCCTTTCGCTCCAATCCACTCTGCGTTTTCTATGTTGTTAAAATCCATAACCTTTTAGAATACAGTTTACAGTTAAACGTCGACAATCCTTTTTAAAATCCTTGTAATGCTTTTAACGCATGATATAGTGGCTTTCCTGTTGTTTGACTCAAATAGGCAATGTTTTGTCTTGTTGCCTGTCCTGCTGTTTTGGTTAGTTTTTCACGGTAGTATTTTGGTTTTATATGATTTGATTCCTTCTCTTCCAATCGTTTCGTCATTGTTCCGATCAGTGTTTTAATATCTAATCCATCTTTTAAGCCAACCATGAATCGAATAAATGCATCTATTCCTTTTTCACTCCATGCCCTTCCGTTTTTCAGACGCTTGGCAAACACACTCATGGTTCCTTCTGCGCTGCCCATCGGACGCATATCACTCGTATCTATTCCTTGTTCCTGTAACCAAATTCTATAGTCTCCAAGTGCCTCGGGATATGGAGAAAGCTGGTTAATTAATGCTTCTAATCGTTCTTCTTTTTTCTCTGTATCCAGGGTCGCCACTGCACTATTTAACTCTACTAATAATCCCTCTCCATCATACTTAGCTAGCTTTTTTCGTATCGCTTTATATCTAGGATGTTCTTTAAAAATACGTTGGATTTCTCGAGCTACGTGGAATCTGTCTATCGTGAAAAAAGCTTTCTTTTGAAAATACTCTCTGCACGCAGTTATCCAACTAGCTCCGTCCCCATTGATAGCTAAAAGATGAGTAGTTGGATCGTAATGATACGTATCCATTAAAAATTGTTCTAACTCTTCCCAGAAAGGTGCTTCTGCTTTATGAATAAAATGCCGTTTTCCCACAAGACTGGCTCTCTTTCCATTCATAGACCAACCTTCATGGATAGCTGCGATCTTTTCTTCTCGTCCGCGCTTCTTACCACCTTGCCGTTTAATAAATAAGCCATCTACTTCGATAAATAATACCTTTCTTTTTGGTTCGATTGGCAAGCTCGGTACAACTTCTGTTTGTAATAAATGTTGACGAATCGCTTCATGACTAGCTACAGAGTATCCAAGTAATTTTTCTAACGTAGAAGATGCATGTCTGTATGATGGCCCAGTAACCGCCAATTCCATCGCCATTTCTTCCACAACTGGACTAAATCCTTTACCGCCCTCAAACTGTAAATATTGATCTAATAAATAGACATATTTGTTGCCGATACGATCCCAATAGTAATTTCGCTTAATTGAAACAGATCCAAATAAGGTGTCCATCTGAATCGCTCTCTTATCTTTGAGTTGATATCTTCCTTTATCTCGTTGTTCAGCTATTTCTCTGTCATACCCAGTTAACAGCTCCTCGAGAACTTCCGAAAAAGTTTCCTGTAATGTTTTAAATAAATCACTTTCTATTTCTTTTAATGTAGGTAGTTTTATGGTATTTTGTTTCATAGGGACTTTCTCCTTTTGTATGTTTTGTCCGCAAACACTACTATACAAAAAGAAAGTCCCTTTTTCTTTATTTTTGCTCATACTACCGCGCTTGCGTTTGGTTGGCGGTCTAACGACCACCAACCAAACCAGAGGGTAAATTATTTTCTACCCACAAACATTTTACTCATACTCATAAGCTTACATATCAAATTGTTCTTTCGTTCTATTCTATCTATTTAAATAACAGTAGGGAATAATATATTCTTAGAGGAAGTGCGTCTAATTGCAATTGGTTTTAGAGTTTCCAGGTTCGGTATAGGAATTTCTTATATAAAAATATGTAATATGTCTGATGGAAAAAAGGAAACATGTTTATCATAATAGGTGGATAGGGTAAAAAATAATCAAAAAATAAAGGGTTTTCTTTCCAAGGATAGAATGTATAATATAGAACGTATTATCTTGGTTAAGAAATTTTTAAAATAACAAGAATAATGTCTAAATTTATTTATGATTTGTTCATAATTTCTTCATAAATTTCTAGTACACTAAAACTATTATAAGAAGTAAAGGAGTAGTTACTATGGCTAAAAAACAGCTAGTTGAATTGGTAAATAAAATGAAAAAATCCGGTATCAAAATTAGCTTTACAAAGCCAAGATCTCAGTTTTCTGTAGCCATTCAACAGAACAATAAATTAACAACCACGACACACTAATCAAGATAACTTATGCTGTGTAAGTGGATGTGGTCAAAAAGTACATATCATATTGAAAGTATTGGGTGTGCCTTTTTGGAATAAATGAATTGTTAAGAAATGTTCATATTTTCACAATGTAATTCATTTTCCCTTTTGTATAATTATTATATACAGAAAGGAAGGTTTTACAATGGATATACACCCTATCGATAAAGCGATCAACTATGCGATGAAAAAGAAAGAAACAATTGATGATTCCTTTTTCCGTTATTTTGTAAAAGCAATTTTAGCAGGAATATATATCGGATTTGCTTTAATGCTATGTTATCGTTTAGCACAACCCTTTTTTGATGTTCATTCACCTGCAACATACATGATGACTAGTTTATTTTTTGGTATGGCTCTTGTACTTATTTCCTATGGTGGAGGTGAATTATTTACTGGCAACACCATGGCTTTTGCAATGAGCACCTTGTCTGGAGCAACAAGTTGGAAGGATACCATTTATAATTGGGTTACTACGTATTTTGGTAATTTAGTTGGCGCGCTATTTTTTGCTTTATTAATCTTTTATTCTGGATTATTTAGCTTAGCTCCCAAAACAACTTGGCTTATGGATGTAGCCAATTCAAAAATGAGTGCTACAACACTAGAATTGTTTATTAGAGGAATCCTTTGTAACTGGTTGGTTTGTTTAGCTATTTGGATACCAATGAATATTAAAGGAGATGTCGGGAAAATAATTGCAACATTATTAATTGTATTTTCCTTTATGATTTCAGGTTATGAGCATAGTGTTGCAAATATGGCTCTTTTCGCCATTTCTCTAATTGTTCCTCATCCAGAAACAATTACCGTTGCAAATGCATTGCACAATCTCATCCCAGTTACGATTGGTAACATTGTTGGAGGGGCATTCTTTGTAGGTGCACTAAACTTATATATTTTTCCTAAGAAAAAAGGAAAAGCAAAAGATCCTGCTTTACATGTAACTACATCAAGATCTATTGCAAAGTAATACTAATTATATTTACCTCTAGTAAAACTGCCGAAAAACATAGCATGTTTTTCGGCAGCCGCTATCCAATATGACTCATGCTTAATGAAAAAATTAATCCTACACATGCAACAAATCCTACGGTAGATCCTCCTTGCTCAAATGCTTCTGGCAACATAGTTGAGCAAACCATCGCAATTAATCCACCAGCCCCAAATGACTGAATGCTTGAAAGCATAGTAGGGGAAGCATTTTCTAAAAATAAATACCCAACTGAGCTACTAATAGCAGAAATGACAATCACACTACTCCAAAGCATTAATATTTTTTTATGTGAATATTGATCTTTTTTTAATCCTACTGTGGAAGATAAAGATTCTGGAAAGTTACTGATGAAAATTGCTATTAAAAATAGGAGATCCACTTTTTGTGTATATAACAAGCTAAGACCGATAATCATGGATTCTGGAATAGCATCCATTAAAGTACCGACAAAAATCGCTAAACCTGAATGTCCCTCTGGATTTTTATGTGATCGTTTTCGATTAGATCCGCCTTTTCGATAAAGGAAAATTTCAATAATGGTAAATAAACATGCTCCTGCTAAAAAAGCGATAGCAGTAGTAAACATACCACTTTTATTTACAGCTTCAATTAAAAGTTCAAAAGAAGAGGCACCTATTAAAATACCTGTTCCTAAAGCCATAAAATAGGCAATAATTCTTTTTGGAATGGAAAGAAATAATCCTATGACAGAACCTGCAAGCAATGAAGAGCTAGCAATTGCCCCCCACATGGCTGCTTCTAACATATTAAAAACTCCTTTTTACTTTACTTATTTTTCATTCTGCTACTTAAGAAATTATTTTTAAATTATTTGCGTTTTTTTTTGGAATATGTAAGCTTTTCTTTTCATACATAACCTTTTTTAGTAACAAATATGCAATTAATAAGTAGAATATTTTCATTTAATATGTTTATTAAAGATTTTGCTGAAATATCCGCACCTTCTACAAGATAGTTGTCCATACTTTTTTTAGACTTGTACATAGGATATTAGAGATTAACGTTGGAGGTGTGATAGATGTCTGGTAATAATTTTTATCATCAATGTTCTAGAGGTGTAGGAAGATGTGTTCGTATCCGTACTCATAGTGGAGAGATTCATACTGGAGTAATTGAAAGAGTTACACCAAATAAAGTCTATATTAGACCAATTGGAGGAAACAGAAGAAATTATGGTGGATTTGGATATGGGTATAGACGTGGTTATAGACCTGGCTGGGGTTGGGGCTGGGGCTGGGGAGCAGCAGCTGTAGGAGTTTCTTTAGGATTAATCGCTGCACTGGCTTTTATTCCTTTCTTTTAATCAAATTAAACAAGCAGAAAGAGGCTGTGACAAAAGCATTTCAACTAATAATAAACACGAACTTTTGTATAGTTAATATACATAAAAGTTCGTGTTTTTCAGTTTGAAAAAAGTTTAAAAACGAAGTGAAATGGAGCGGAGGACGCTCGACTCCTGCGGGAAATAGAGGAAAGGCTGAGACCCCGCAGCGCATGCGAGGAGGCTTAGCTTCCTCCCGCGGAAAGCGAGCGTCTGTAGCGCAATGGAACGACTTAGTTTTTACACTTAACTATATTTAAAAACTTAGATAACCATCATGAGAAGTAGCTTTATTTAAGGGCTAAATTAGAGATTGTTCGTCTTTAAAGATTGGTTATTTAGTTTTGTCCCAGCCTCTTCCTACATAATAAACAAGTATATTATATTTTTTTTGCGAGCGCCCAAACAGGACAATCTCTAGACTCATATGATGCTTATGTGTATGAGGGAGGTGGAATAAATGAGTGGTGGCCCAGTAGCTGGTTTTGGTGGAGGATTTGCTCTACTAGTAGTGCTATTCATTTTATTAATAATTGTAGGTTCTAGTTACGTTGGTTTTGGATACTAAGAAAGATAGAAAAAGGAGTGTTTTATAAATGAGTTACGGTTTTGGTGGTTATGATTATAATTCTTGTGGATGTGGGTATGCTGCACCTATGGCAGCTCCAGTAGCATCTTGTGGTGGTTTTGGTAATGGATTTGTATTAATCGTTGTCTTATTCATTCTATTAATCATCGTTGGAGCAGCTTGGCTATAAGAAAGGAAAATAGTAGCTTTCTTAAGATTTTAGAAGCAAAATAATTGGATACATGGCAGTCTGAGTTTGAGCATGTAAGATACTCTCAGGCTGCCTATTAACAAAAAACCTCCAATTTATAAAGATACATGTCTTTGTAAGTAATGCTGGACAAGCCCATAATCCCAATTGATTCATTCAAAATTAGTTCGATTAATGATACAATGTTTTAAAGAAATGTTCGGAAAAAGTGGGGAGTTTTATATGATGATGAATAAAGCCCGTAGTATTCTAAAAGAATACTTTGGATATGATGATTTTAGAAAAGGACAGGATGAAATTATTCAGCTTTTATTAAATAAGGAGAACGTTGTAGGGATAATGCCAACTGGTGGAGGTAAATCCATATGTTATCAAATACCTGCAATGCTTTTCCCAGGATTAACGGTTGTTATATCGCCATTGATTTCTTTAATGAAAGATCAGGTAGATGCACTAACGGAAGTTGGTATTCCCGCTACTTTCATCAATAGTACGTTACATAATGAAGAAGTGCAGGAAAGAGTTTATAATATAAAAAATGGACATTATAAATTACTATATATTGCACCAGAACGACTAGAAGCAGATTATTTTATGGATATATTAAAAGAAGTTACCATTTCATTTATTGCAGTGGATGAAGCGCACTGTATTTCACAATGGGGCCATGATTTTCGACCAAGCTATGCAAAAATTGGACACATGATCAATAAATTATCTGAAATGCCACTTGTAGCAGCGCTAACAGCTACAGCAACTCCTAAAGTTCATGAAGATATATGCCAATTATTAAATATACCATGGGAAAATACTGTTAAGACAGGCTTTGCCCGTGATAACTTGTCCTTTTCGATTATAAAAGGCCAAGACAAAGGGAAATTTCTTGAATCCTTCCTAAAGAAAAATAGAGAGGAGTCTGGCATTATCTATGCTTCAACAAGACAAGAGGTAGAAAAGCTCTATGACCGTTTATTGAAAAAGGGATATTCTGTTTCGAAATATCATGGAGGGATGAGTGATTTACAAAGGGAAACGGAGCAGCAAGCATTTATAAAAGATGATGTATCGATTATGATTGCGACAAATGCCTTTGGGATGGGCATTGATAAAAGTAATATAAGATATGTTATTCATTATCAGCTTCCCAAAAACATGGAGGGATATTATCAAGAGGCAGGAAGAGCGGGGCGTGACGGATTGCCGAGTAAGTGCATATTATTATATTCTGCACAAGATATTCGCATCCAAAGATTCTTGATTGATCAAACGATACATGATGCGGATAAACAAAAGCAAGACATCGATAAACTACAATCTATAATTAATTTTTGTCATACCGAAGATTGCTTGCAAGAATATATTTTACATTATTTTGGGGAAGAGCATACGGAAAAGTGTGGGCAATGTTCTAACTGTACGGATGAACGAAATGTTATTGACGTAACAGTCGATACCCAAAAGGTGCTGTCTTGCATGATTAGAATGGGAGAGCGATTTGGAAAGACAATGATTGCCCAAGTATTGACTGGTTCTAAAAATAAGAAATTAATGGATTTTCATTTAGATCGTATAAAAACGTACGGACTGATGAAGGAACAATCCGCAAAGGAAATCAGTGATTTTATTGAATTCTTAATTTCTGAACAATATATTGATGTAAGTTCAGGTGCAATGCCAATATTAAAGGTTTCCAAAAAGGGAAAAGAGGTACTTTTAGGTAGATTAACAGTCGAAAGAAAAGAACAAGTCGTCACAGTGAAAGTATCTGAAAATAACGCATTGTTTGAGTATCTTAGAGGTATAAGAAAACAGCTTGCTGAAGCAGAAAACGTTCCTCCTTTTGTTGTTTTTTCTGACCAAACGTTAAGGAATATATCAATGACAATGCCTGTAACACAGGAGGAGTTTAGTGAAATAAAAGGAATTGGCGATCATAAACTGCAAAAATATGGAGATATGATGATAGAACATATCAAAAAGTTTAAAAACGATCATCCTGATTTTACTACTGCAGTAAAAAGCGATCAATCATTGTTAGGAAAAAGGGAAAAACAAACCAAAAAAAGCGTGGGAAATTCCCACTTAGTAACGCTAGAATTATGGAATAGTGGATTATCATTAAAGCAAATTGCAAAAGAAAGAGATTTAAATATGCAAACAGTAGAAAATCATTTACTTCGATGTGGGGAAGAAGAGTTGGAGGTTGATTGGACTCATTTTCTTAAGCCAGAAGATCAAATGAAGATTGTTGATGTTATGCGGAAAGTTGGGACGGAAAAACTAAAACCGATTAAAGAAGAACTACCAGAAGAGATTAGCTATTTTATGATTAAAGTGGCCATCATGCTTGAAAGTCGCAAGCAACAGATTTTACATTAATTGAAAAAAGTCGATGACAAATTCACTAATTGTCATCGACTTTTTTATTTATAAGGTGTTTAATAAGGTTACATTTAATTTTTTTAAACAGGCTTGTAATTGCTGAACGGAAGGGAAAGTAGCTTGTGCTAAGATTTCGTTTCCGCCACCTTTGCCTTCGAATTCTTGGATAGTTTCCCGAAGAAGCTTCCCGCAATGAAAGGGAAACTCCCCATTATGCTGTAGTAGAAGTTTTTTGTCAATTTCTGAGCTGAAAAGAATGACAAGACTAGATTTTTGTAATATATATTTAGCTAGTGTTGATAAGTCCTTCATTGTTTTCTCTTCAAACTTAAGGGAGATAACTTTTTCGTTATGTTCTGCAAGAATTTGTTCTGCATGAAATGCATTATTTTCTGCTTTAAGTGTTTCTAATTCTCGATTGACAGCTTTTTTCTCTAATTCTAGCTTACTGATACGATCTTGAAGTTGCTGCTTATTCGTTTTAAAATGGTTGCTTAAATCATCTAATATCGAATGGGAAGTTTGATAGTCATCAATGGCTCTCCATCCACTTAGGAAGAACACTCTCGTCTGACCCCGATGTTTTTCTGTCTTCACTATTTTAAAGTTGCTTAATTCACCTGTTCTTTGTACATGTGTCCCAGCACAGGCAGAAAAATCAATTCTAGCTATTTCAACGATTCTTATAGCCCCTGTTACTTTTGGAAGCTTTCTTAAAGGGAATTTATTCACATCTTCATGTGTAGTAAAATATGTTTTGATTTCTAGATTTTTCATGATATATGTATTACAAATATGCTCAATCTTATCTATTTGCTCTGTATTTAATTCAGGTGTATCGACATCAATCGTCGTATAATCCTTCCCTAAATGAAAGCTAACTGTCGGAATATTGTATTGTTCTTCTAGTACAGCGGATAAAAGATGCTGTGCCGTATGCTGTTGCATATGGTCAAATCTTCTATTCCAATTTAATTCACATTCTACATGCGTATTTACTGGTTTTCTTTCAACGAGGTGATAAATTTGCTCGTTTTTAATCTGAACATCTAACACATCAATGCCATCTATTGTACCAGTGTCTGCTGGCTGGCCACCTCCTTCTGGATAAAAAGCAGTTTCTTTTAAAATCACAAAAAATTTATTTTCTGTTTCAATTACTTCTTCTATTTGGGTTGACCATTTTGTTTCATAGGGCATGGAATAATACAACTTTACTGACATCTGCGACTCCTTTTATCATCGTTTTCCCTTATTTTATCATAGTTGTTAGCTTTAAAAATAGAGTTGATAGAAATTTGTGTCTAGTTAAGTTAAAGCAATATTTTATTTGTGAATAAGGAATATGGGGGAGCTTGGCAAATAAGCAAGCATATTTGCCACTTGAAAATTACATTTCCATTCCGTATTTTGATAAATAGTTTCAAAGCGTTATGCTCGGAACATGTTATACAATAAATGAAAGCATCTATTAGTGCTGTTTAAACGACAAAAATATCTATTAATACATAAATAATGGAAGTAGTGGCAATAATAAAGAAAAAAGGGGGCACTCACATGTTTTTTAATCGGAAAGGTGCAGAAGAAAAACCAGAAGAAGTCTTGATGAGTATGGAAGTATATGCATGTAATTCATGCAATGGCTGGATGAGAAAGGATTTTGCTACAGATGATCTTCTTTGTCCATTGTGCGGAGATCAAACATCGGTGGAAATGAGAGAGCTTCCTCAAATCAGTAATTAATCTCTAAACTATCGATTGTTGTAACTTGCAATCAGTGCTGGTAATTCCCCACTGATTGCAGTTTGTTAAACCCCCATATTTCTATTCAAAGATAATAATAAATAGATTTGATAGAAGCTAATTATTGCTCCCTCTATTAATAATCTGACCATCCAATAATCCTAGTATAATATTAAAAGAATACCATATAGTCATTATTGTGACTAAATTGTGAATGATTTGTAGAAAAGTACTTTCTTATCTGTTTTATTTGATTTACAATCAAATAGAATGCAATCCTGAAGTAGCCTATTATCCTACTTTAGGGGTGTATTATTTTTTGGTATAGATTAGGAGGATTTTTTGTTGTATAACTCCATATTGATTTTTATTAGTATCCTAATCGTCTATATGGCATGCTATTCTTCCTTTGACTTATTTCAACTAGTGAAAAATGGGGAGAAAAATAGTAGATTTTTATTTTTAGCAAGCACGTTTACGATTGGGTTTGGATTTTGGATATTAAGTTTTATTGACATGATGATTAAGAACGTATATGCCACTGCCAACTATAATATTCCTATTACTATCTTATCGATGGTAGTCGGTATTTGTTTTAGCGGGATGGCGTTTTATGCGTTATTAGATAAGGAGAAAAAGAAAAGAAGAATTTATGTATCTGCATTCTTTTTTAGCTTATCTATATTATCGGTTTCTATTATTGGTTTTTATTCCATTGGCAGTAAAGTGTATTATCAACTTCCACAATTATTAGTAAGTTTTATTTTATTGTATGTTGGCTTTTTTATCTCCATTTGGCTTTCTTTTTACCCAGTACAGCTTTCTGTTTACTTAAAAAAGTGGATACGACCATTATGTAGCTTATTAATGACAGGTGTTTGTTTAATCAGCCATTTTATCCTGTTAACTAATATTAGCGCACCAGAAGTTGCCATTGCAAAGGATTCCTATGAAAGCAGTTTTATCATTTACATTGCATTATTTATCTCTGTGCTAGTTTTAGGCGGACTTATTGGAACAAGTACATTGATTGGTGAGCGTACAGATGTTGGGGCGATTAATGTGCGAGATATGCAGCATGCCCTGGATGAATCGGCGATTGTGGCATTTACTGATAATAACGGCATTATTACATATGTAAACGATAAATTTATAGAAGTGTCGAAATATAGTCGTGAAGAATTGCTTGGTCAAAATCATCGCATGGTTAATTCGGGTCATCATTCACCTGAATTCTTCCGTGAATTATGGAATACGATCAAGCAAGGACAAATCTGGAAAGGAGAACTGCTTAATAAAGCAAAGGACGGTACTCATTACTGGGTGGATACGGTGATTGTTCCGTTTTTAAATAAAGAAGGTACTCCTTATCAATATGTTGCCATTCGTAGGGACATAACAGAGCAAAAAAAGGTTCAGCACCAATTGGAAGAGTCTGTCCGTGAAGTGAGTGATATTACTTATGCATTAGAGCAATCGAGTATTATTGCATTTACAGACAAACGAGGGATTATTACAAATGTCAACTCAAAATTCTGTGAGATATCTGGCTATAGCAGAGAGGAACTAATTGGAAAAACACACCGTATCGTAAATTCAGGGTACCATTCTAAAGAGTTTTTCCGAAATGTTTGGCAAACAATTGGGAAAGGGGATATCTGGAAAGGGGAAATTAGAAATAAAAGAAAAGATGGTTCTTATTACTGGGTAGATACTACCATTGTCCCTTATTTAGATAAAAACAATAAACCTTACCAATATTTAGCGATAAGAAATGATATAACAGAAAAGAAGAGAACGGAAGATATTCTTCATCGACAAGATAAATTAGCAGCTGTAGGGCAGTTAGCTGCTGGCGTTGCACATGAAATTCGAAATCCACTAACATCTATTAAAGGGTATGCTGAATTTCTAAGCATGGATGAAACCGCAAAGGATAGACAGGAATACTTTGATATTATTTTAGAGGAGATCGAAAGGGTAAACTCAATAGTAGAAGAATTTATGCTTTTATCGAAGCCGACAGTTTCTGTATTAGAAAAGAAGCCATTACTCCCAATCATGGATAATGTCGTTTCCATTTTAGATTACCAGCTTCGGAAAAATAAAATTCAATTACATCGCTCCTATGAAAATCCAAATTTTTTCGTAGAATGTGATGAGAATAAATTAAAGCAAGTATTCTTGAATTTTATTAAAAACGCTGTAGAAGCAATGCCAAATGGTGGTTTCATCGAAATAATCGTGAAAAAAGAGAATGACAGCATTAGCATTGTCATTAAAGATAGCGGGATTGGTATGTCAAAAGAACAATTAAAGAAATTGGGCGAGCCATTTTTCACGACAAAAAAGGACGGAAACGGGCTAGGCTTAATGGTAAGCTTTAAAATCATTGAAAATTTAAATGGCAAAGTATATATAGAAAGCGAACTAGGAAAAGGGACAAGCTTCCATATCACTTTACCAGCAGTAGACTAAGATTATGCGAAACATCCATGAGCAGGGATAGTCTTCCATCACCTGCTCTTTGTAAGTTAAACCATTCGGAACTATTTGGGACAGAATAGCAAGGTAAATAAGCAAATAAACAGTGGGTAAAAAGGAAAAAGTGGCTAGAAGGGGACAATGCATACTACGATAATAGGCAGTTAGCCGTGAGAGACAAAATATTAAAAATTATATTATATTCAAACAGAGGTTAATTAATTCATTATTCTGACGATTCGTATTGTGATTGTTAATTGATTGTCATATAAGTAATCGAATTAACAACTCCCTGTTCTTTTTTTTGAGCTTTTTCATGTTAAGATTATACCGTTAGCTCAACTAGAGCTTTTTCGAGGAGGTATAAAAATGAAAAAGATTTTTTCTATTGTAACTTGTGCATCATTACTGACAACAGCTGCTCCGTTTGTTGGTGCGGAAGAAATCAAAGTAGAAAAAGGAGATACCCTTTGGTCCATTTCACAAAAGAAGAATGTTAGTGTTACAGATATAAAAAAATGGAATAACTTAAAAAGTGATCTCATCAAAGTCAACGAAACATTAATACTTCAAAAAGTGAAGAATTATAAAGTTAAAGCAGGAGATAATCTTTGGAAGATTTCTCAAAAATATAATACAACCGTTGAACAAATTAAGAGCTGGAATAAACTTAAAAGCGATACAATACATAAAGGTGACGTATTGATTGTTTCAAAAAGTAAAGTTTCAAAGGAAAGTGAAACAAAAACAGCTGCCCAAACTGTAAACAATACAGTAAAGACAAAGAATACGGTAAATACGGTAAAGGCTGAAAAGACAGAAAAAACAAATACTGATGCAAGCTCAAAAGAAATTACTGTAACTGCTACCGCTTATACAGCAGATTGTAATGGTTGTTCTGGTATAACAGCTACAGGTATAAATTTAAAAGATAATCCCAATAAAAAGGTTATATCCGTTGACCCTAACGTAATCCCACTTGGTTCTAAAGTATATGTTGAAGGGTATGGTACAGCAATCGCTGGTGATACTGGCGGTGCGATAAAAGGAAATAAAATCGATGTCCATGTCGCAAGCACATCTGAAGCATTAAATTGGGGAAGAAAACAAGTATCTGTAAAAATTCTTGACTAAAAATATGCTGGGCATAACTAATTCAGCCAAAAGAAAAAAGCCAAACAATCATCCTTTCGTGTGATTGTTTGGCTTTTTAATTAGCTTATTAATGACTGTTTTCAGTTGTTATTAGCCGTAGTCATCACTAGATAGTGGGCGCTTAAAAAATATAAACCATAAAATGAAATGAGGATTAATTTATTTGGTGGCTAAACAACCATCAATAGCTAACAATTTTTTTGCCTCATCCTTAAACGCTCATTAAGTCGTCTGAATACGAAAACACAACTTTATAGTATTTATTTATTCATTGTTTCATCCTTTTCTGAATGAAGAAAGAAGCGTTGGATTGGTTGTGCAATGCTTTTCACATTGTTTTCAATTTTTTCGGCTAAAAAATGAACCCTTTCAAACAGAATTTCCTTCATATGTTCTATTTGTCGACTCAGCCTATTTACATTACCATTTGTTTCTTCGATGTTTTCAATAATCGTTTTGTGAAAGATTTCTTGGATATCCAGCTTTTCCGATATGTTATGATAGCTCGACTCTGTTTCATCCAATTTCGTTTTCATATCAGTAGCAAGATCATTAAATTCATCCATTTTCTTAGCAATTAAGGAAATGTCTTGTTCCTGAAATGTTAACTGGTCAAATAAAGCAGTGTTGCGAAGTGATTCTTCGTTTATTATTTCTTTTTGTTCTTTGGATAGTGTTACAAGGGAAGCTAATTGCTCTTCAATTTTTGCTGTATCCTCATCTAATACAGCAAGTTTTGTTAATAGGTCCTTAGTTACCGAATCATTTAACTGCAATTTGGAATCAATTGCATTGATTTGCTTAAAATGCTTTTCCTGCTTTTCCAGAGACTCTTCCTGAAATTTCGTTACTAAAGTGGCTAAATATTCATTTTGAAGTTTTTGAGTTAATAAGTAATCTTGTAAATAATTTTGTTGAAAATGTGATTGATTATTTAAAGATTCTGCAGGAAGTTTTGGAAGATAGACCTTTGAGTTCGGGGGGATTTGGTCATTTATGGGCATTTTACTCCTCCTTTCATCCTTCTTTATCCTATTTAGATGAAGGAAAAAGGGTGCAGACTAAAATTAGTTTTAAACATAGAAGAAAATAGAAAACATCTACTTGGAATAAACGTTTTGGATCTGTAAATACTTTCTATTTTCTTCTACTATCATTACATAAAAGGAGGGAGCCCTTTACTTATTTCCGTTAATATTGATGTAATGGAGGCGATATCTTGATCGTCAATATTAAACGTTTGCCTAATCTTATTTTCTAAATCTTTACTAACTCTTCGTTTTCCGACTTCCACCAAGGCAATTAATGCGAAACTACAATTTAAAACGCGGGCAAAGTCTCTTTGGGTCATTTCATAATTTTTTCTGATAAATTTAATGATTTCTTTATTCATAGTCCACCTCATTTAATTAAATAAAAAGTATAAATAAGAAAGACGAAAAGAAGAATATATTAATGCAAGATACGTGCATTATAGATGATAATGAAGAAAATGTAAATATATTAAGCTAGTAAAATAGATTGTTTATGAAAAAGGACGGATAAAAATATACAAATAACGAATAATTTAGAAAATTTGTTTAAATCGACTAAATTTATTTGTTTTTATTATATAATTAATCCAATGACATATAAAAATATAGCAATTAATATGATGTAATAACATGATATGTGATAAAAAGTAACACCGAGATATTAAAAAACTTACTATTGGAGGAATGTCGATGTCTTCCGATCATTATTCTGTTATTGATTCTGTCAGTAATAAGAAGAATCAAGGGTATTTGGCTACAATCGTTAAGGTAGAAGGTTCAGCCTATCGTAAAGAAGGCACAATGATGTTTATTTCGGATAAAGGTATGGAGAAAGGCTTGCTTAGCGGTGGATGTGTTGAGGAGGATTTACTTGCTAGGATTGACATGCAAAAATATGCTGAACCATTTCTGATGGAATACGATTTACGCTCTGAAGATGATTTATCTTGGGGGCAAGGTGTCGGCTGTGATGGGAAAATTTATATTATGGTAGAGCCGGTTACTATGGAAACAAGACAAATTTTTCAAAAAATACAGCACCATTTAAATAATGGCGAAAATGTAGAACTTATTAAAAAATTTAATCAATTAAATAAACAGATGGAAAATAAGATAAGTGTTGAAGCAAAAAAGGAGTATCCAAATGGAACATCCTTTATCTCAGAATTCATATGCTCTCCTAGTGACATGATTTCATTCACTCAATCATTCGAGCCTCAGCCCAAATTAATCCTATATGGAGCGGGACCAGATGCAAAGCCCGTTGTGCATTTTGCTAGTAAAGCAGGATTTTATGTCATTTTAGCAGATTGGCGACAAAGCTATTGTAAGAAAGAGAATATTCCATATGCCAAAGAATATATTATTGGCTCGCCAACGGAAGTAATGGAAGCAATAAACCCCACAGAAAATGATTATGTTCTTACAATGACGCATAGCTTTATGAAGGATCAAGAAATAGTCGATTACTTCCAAGCTAGAAAGACAAAGTACTTAGGCCTCCTTGGATCCAAAAAAAGGTCGGAAAGATTATTAGCTGGAAAAAAGGATAAAGACTGGATTCGTTATCCAGTTGGTTTGGCTATACATTCAGAAAGTCCGGAAGAAATTGCGATTAGTATTGTAGCGGAATTAATTCAGCTGAAAAATACGAAAAAGTCTGAAGCAATGGTTAAGCAATGATTACAGCGATCTATTTGGCTGCTGGGAAGAGCAGTAGGATGGGAGAACATAAATTATCGCTAACCCTCGGGCAGAATACGATTGGTAATGCAGCTTTATCCGAATTATTAGCCGCTTCTTTTATTGATTATTCCTTAGTCATTGTTCAACCAGATGACACTTTAGATTGGATATCTCTAGAAAATAAAAATCAACTATTCGGAAAAAAAGGGGAAATTATTAGATGCAAAGAGGCTGATCTAGGGCAATCTTATTCTTTAAAGGCTGGATTTGCGGCTGCAGTAGAAAGAAAGTCTGATAAAATCCTTGTATGCTTAGCAGATCAGCCGTTTGTGACTGCAAATATGTTAAGCAAACTAGTAAAAATCAATTTAAAACCACCAGAAGAATATGTGGCAAGCATGTATAATGGAGTAATAATGCCTCCAATTTTATTCCATCCAAATGTATATGAAAATATAAAACCATTAAAAGGAGATTGGGGAGCTAGAAAACTATTAAACAATGGAGCACTGCAAGGGAAAAAGATTGAATTTTCAGAAGAAATATATTTTATCGATATAGATACAAAAAGCGATTATGAAAAAGCGCTAGCAAGGAGGGAACAAGATGAAAATATCTGCCGAAACGTATCCAACTTCAGTCGAGATACCTAACAATTTATCTGACATTCAGAATTTAATTGTCCAACATAATACGATTATTTCTGGTGGAACTATTCTCCAAATTAATTGGGAAGCTGGTGTAGAAAAACCAAAACATCTAATAAGCACAGAGAAATTGCCAGAATTAAAAGGAATAGAAGAAGTCCAATTGGATGGACAGTTATACTTGAGAATTGGTGCAGCTATGACCATCTCTGATTGCTTGAATAACTCATTTGTTCGAAATAATGCTTCTATTCTTGCAGAAGCTTGTGAAAAGATAGCCGCTCCTGCAGTGCGTAACAGAGGAACAATCGGTGGCAATATTTGTAGCAAAATTGGAGATACGATACCGGTTTTATTGGTTTTAGAGGCACAATTATCCTTTTACAATGGCGAACAGGAAAAGATGATTTCTTTAAGAAAATGGCTCGCAAAACCAACTCCTCCATCATCTGAATTATTAACAAATATTTTTATTCCAATCATTAATGCACAAAATTACTCCTTCTTTAAAAAAATTGGCAGACGAGAAACCTTTACTGCAGCTATTATTTCTGTTGCAGGATATCTAGAGTATGAAGAATACAACATAAAAGCAAAGCTATCAATAGGCGGAGGCGCACATCTCCCTTGTCGACTTACTTTAGCGGAAGAAGAGCTTAATAAAGGAATGAAAGAGATTGATTGGTCATGTTTATATAAAAAGATTCAAGATGATTTTTCATCCTATACTGATCCCTTTGTAACAGCAGACTATCGTAAAAAAGTTGCAGCAAACCTATTTCTTGCAACTATAAAAGATTTTGTTAAAAAGCAAAGAAAGGAGTAATTTTATGGTTCTTGATATAACTAGCGCAGGCGCAAGATGGAAAATTCGCCGAGATGGTGCACCTAAAGTAACTGGGGAACTTAAGTATCTAACAGATATGAGTTTTCCGCAAATGCTATATGGGACAGTGCTAAGAAGTGAGCATCCACATGCGAAAATTGTATCGATTGATACAGGAGAAGCTGAATTACTTCCTGGTGTTGCAGCTGTAATTACACATAAGGATGTCCCAGGCTTAAATGGCTTCGGAATTGTCATACAAGATCAACCAGTCTTATGTGAGGACAGAGTGAGGTATGTGGGTGATGCTATTGCAGCAGTGGCCGCCGAAACAAAAGAAATTGCAGAAAAGGCAATCTCCTTAATTAAAGTTAAGTATAGTCCGTTACAACCTGTTACAGATCCGGAAATTGCTTTGACGGAATCTTCTATAAAGTTACATAAAGATGGTAATCTCCTTCACAAGGCTGCTTTTAGAAAGGGAGAAACGACAATAGAGGACATATTTAATGAGTGTGAATTCCTTATAGAAGAAACATATCATACACCAAGGCAAATGCATACATATATGGAAACAGAAGGAGGGGTAGCAGTTCCAAATGACGATGGCGGAATAACTGTATATGCTCCAACGCAGCATGGTTTTAAAGATCAATTACAGCTTTCTAGAATTCTAGGGATGGAACCTGAAAAAATCCGCATCATTTCAAGTCCGATTGGAGGGTCATTTGGAGGCAAGGATGAACTGAACATTCAGCCGTATATTAGTATCTTATCCTTAAAAACGAAGCGACCAGTAAAGATTCATCAATCTAGAAGAGTTTCTATAAAAGCTGGCTTAAAAAGGCATCCAATGAAAATTGAGATGAAAACAGGAACAAATAAAGCAGGAAAACTACTTGCACATCAGGTGAAAATCATTGCGGACACAGGTGCTTATGCTACATTAGGTCCTGCTGTACTTGATTTTGCTGTAGAGCATAGTGCTGGTCCCTACCGTATCGAGAATATAGATGTAAAGGGTTATTCTGTTTATACAAATAACGGTGTGGCAGGTGAATTTAGAGGATTTGGCGGAAATCAAATCACCTTTGCCCTAGAAACACAGATAGAGCGCTTAGCAGAAAAAATCGGAATATCCTCAACAGAATTGCGCATAAAAAACTTGCGGCAAACAGATGATCCCGGACCTGTTGAACAGCCGATAGTTCCTACTGACGGAGCACATGCAGTTCTTACAGAAATCATCAAATCACCCATTCTTCAAAAGAATGAAGAATGGCAATCTTTGAGTGACTGGAAGCTAAAAGGGAAGGGATATAGCATCACAATGCACGGGGGAGGACTTGGTTATGGTAGACCAGACCCATCTGGTGCTTGCATATCCCTAAATAAAGAGGGGAGATTAGAGGTTTCCTTTGGTTTTGAGGAATGTGGGCAAGGATTAATTCCAACAATTGATATGATCATGACTGAAACATTTAACTGTGACACAAATGATGTAGAAATAATCATTGGAGATACCGCAAAAGTGCCTCATTCCGGATCATCGACAGCATCTAGAGCGACAAATATGGTATGGCTAGGTGTAAATAAATTAAAAACTCCTTTTATAGAAAAAATACTTACTGCTGCTGGAAAACAAACGAATGCACCGATTAAGAATCTTAGCCTTGGCAAAAGAGGAATTTGGCTGAGTGAAGAAAATAAGGAAGCCCAGCTGTTATTGACCTATAAAGAATTGGCAACATCTCTTGAAGAGCTTCCATCTGTTACTACTAGCTATCATTTTCCAACTACTCCCCATTCCATTGATGGAGGACATTTTTTATATACATTTGCAGGTGTAGCAGTAGAAGTTGAGGTAGAAGTTTTAACAGGGAGAGTAAAGGTCGTAAAAATGGACCATGTCATTTCAGCAGGCCCGGTTGTAAATCCGATGGGCTATTTAGGCCAGATTGAAGGCGGTGCTAATATGGGATTAGGCTTTACGCTTATGGAAGACGCTGTTATGGAAAATGGCCGCTATATGACAGAAAACCTTGATACTTATTTGATTCCGACTATATTAGATATTCCAAAAGAAACCAATGTTTTTGCAATGGAAGACTTAGTTAGTGGTGATATATATGGACCAAGAGGAGTAGGAGAAATTGGTACTGTTGCAGTTGCGCCAGCGATTGTTTCCGCGATTCATGATGCTACTGGAATTTGGCTGAATAAGCTGCCGGTTCAATCAGAGATGATTTTGAAAGAGATTAACATAGAATATTAACGAAATAGGAGGAGTGTAATGGAAAGCAAAAAGGTAATAGAAAGAGTAACACGCTTTAAAGTCAACGGAAAACAACAAGAACTATCACTCTCTCCAACGTCTCGTCTAGTCGATATTGTTCGAGATTCTTTATCTCTGACAGGAACGAAAATAGCTTGTGAGGTAGGAAGATGTGGAGCATGTTCTGTCATTATGAATGGAAAATTGGTGAACTCCTGTTTAATCATGGCATATCAAATAGAGGATGCAGAGATTTTTACGATTGAAAGTTTAGCAGAAGAGAAACTTCATCCAATTCAAGAGGCATTTTTGCAGGCAGGGGCTCTTCAATGTGGATATTGTACCCCAGGTATGGTTATAGCTTTAAAAGCTTTGCTTGATGACAAGGAACAACCAACTAAAAAAGAAGTGCTAACAGCATTATCTGGTAATCTATGTCGGTGCACAGGCTATGAAGGGATTTTACGGGCAGTCGACCTTTTAACACAAAAAGATTAATCAAGCCTATACGGAAGGAATGAGGATATGTATTCGATAGAAGAAATCAATGGAATGAATCGACAAGAGTTTATAGAAAAAATCGGTTGGGTATTTGAGTATAGTCCTTGGATTGCCAATAAGACATGGGATTATCACCCCTTTCCCAGTCTACAAGTACTCTACCAATTGATGGTACAGGCAGTAACAGAGGCTCCTATTGGAGATCAATTGGACTTAATTCGAGCACATCCTGATTTAGGAGGAAAGCTGAAAATGACGGATTCATCCGTAAAAGAGCAAAAAGGAGCTGGACTTGATGCACTTTCAGAAAAAGAATATCAGGAATTTGCAGCATTAAATAAAGCATATTCCGAAAAATTTGGCTTTCCATTTATATTAGCAGTAAAGGGACATACAAAGGACAGCATCTATAAAGCGATGAAGGACAGATTAAATCATTCAAAAGAGCAAGAATTTCAAACAGCCTTAACGCAAATATTTGCCATTTCGAAATTCCGATTAAATGATATCGTGAAACTAGAGACAAAAGGACAAGGTGCATAAATATGAAAACTGGAATCACAACTCATGTATTGGATGTAACACAAGGAAAACCAGGAGCATCAATAAAAGTAGAATTATGGAAATTAACAGATTCAGCTAGAAGTTTTATTTCAAAGGGAATAACCAATGAGGATGGCAGAGTAGATACTATATTATTAGAGAAAGTGGATAACGGAGAATATGAATTAGTATTTTTTGTAAAAGAATACTTTCAAAGATTAGAAGTGAAAAACAACTTTTTAACGACAATCCCTATTCGTTTTTATACAGACGAAACACAAAAGCATTATCATATTCCTTTATTATTATCTGGTTGGGGATATCAGACATATCGAGGGAGCTGAAGCATTTTGAGTGAATTTGATTTAGTAATTAAAAATGGAATCATTGTTAATGAGGAGAAATTATCAAAAGCAGACGTCTTGATAAAAGATGGGAAAATAGTAGATATAGGATTACATATCAAGGAAACTAAAGCAAAACAAATCATTGATGCAGAAGGCTTATATTTGTTTCCTGGTATTATTGATTCACATGTGCATTTTAATGAGCCAGGAAGAAGTGAGTGGGAAGGATTGGAAACCGGTAGTAAAAGCTTAGCTGCTGGCGGCGCAACATTATTCTTTGATATGCCGTTAAACAGTCATCCACCAACAACATCAGAACAAGCATTTCATCTAAAGAATGGGTTGGCCAAAGAAAAATCAGTGATTGATTATCGGTTATGGGGCGGAGTTGTACCTGGTAATCTAGATGAACTAGAAAAGCTATTGCAATGTGGAGTAATTGGCTTTAAAGCGTTTATGTCCAATAGCGGAATCGATGACTTTCAAAGTGCTGATGATCGCACACTTTTACAGGCGATGAAAAAAATAGCAGAATTACATAGTATTTTAGCTGTCCATGCGGAAAGTGATACGATTACAGAGTTTTTAGGAAAGGAGATTAATAGGGAAAGTGACCATATAGCATTAGCTTTTTCGAATGCTCGACCGATTTTTTCAGAAATAGAAGCAGTCCAACGTATCATTGCTTATGCAGAGGCAACGAAATGTAGGCTGCATATTGTTCATATCAGCAGCGCAGATGTTCTAGAGCCAATTTTAGCAGCAAAACGAAGAGGGCTTGATATAAGTGTGGAAACCTGTCCACACTACTTATCTTTAACAATGGATGACTTAGAGAAGCTAGGAGCAGCTGCAAAATGTGCACCACCATTACGGTCAAAGCAGGAAGTAGATAATCTTTGGGAGGCTATAAGAAAGGGAGAGATTGATGTAATTGGCTCTGATCACTCCCCATCTTTGCCCTCTATGAAAATGGGAAATCTTCTCGAAGCATGGGGAGGTATTTCAGGGTGTCAAACAACGCTTTCTGTGTTACTAGAAGAAGGATATTGGCAAAGAGGAATTCCGTTAGAAATGATTTCAAAAATTACAAGTACTAATCCTGCAAGACGCTTTGGTCTCTATCCAAATAAAGGAAGCATTCTGAAAGGATATGATGCTGATATAGCAATAGTGGATGTAAATGAAAAGTTTATCTTGAAAAAGGAAGATTTATATTACAAAAATAAAATTAGCCCTTATATCGGAAAGACATATAGAGGCAGAGTAAAAGCGACCATAAGTAGGGGAGAACTCATTTATTCTCATTTTTCTGACAGCAACAAAATGACCACATAAATCCATTTGCTACTTAATCAATTAAACTTTATAAGTGTAGGTAGAGAGTAATTATTTTCATAGAAAAGAAAAGCAACCTAAAAAAAGCATTGGAAATATTCCGATGCTTTTTTTTGTATGTCCATAAAAAGAATGGATGAGTTACATAAATATAGCGATTTCACTTTTGTTGAAAATACGAATTATTTATACAACCTAACTAAAATTGTTCGGAATTAGAGAAAAAAACCCTTGAATAGAGGATGATTTTACGTTATTATGCAGAATAAAGGAATAATTATTTTGTTTAGGGGGATTGGCATCGTGGTAGGAGCACCAAATACTTCACAAGCAAGAAAAATCATGTTATTAGGTTCTGGGGAATTAGGGAAAGAGGTCATTATTGAAGCACAGCGCTTAGGAGTGGAAACAATCGCTGTTGATCGCTATGACAACGCACCAGCAAGCCAAGTGGCACATCGTTCATATACAGTAGATATGCTAGATGGTGTCCAATTGAAACGGCTTATCGAAAAAGAAAAGCCTGATTATATTGTTCCTGAAATAGAGGCAATCGCGACTAGTACTCTATTAGATTTAGAAAATGAGGGCTATACGGTAGTTCCGACCGCAAACGCTACTTATTTAACGATGGATCGTGAAGGGATTAGAAGATTGGCAAGCGAAACACTAAAAATACCAACAGCAAAATATGCCTTCGCAAATGACATAAAAGAACTGGAAGAAGCAGTACATAAGATTGGATTTCCATGTGTAATTAAGCCTGTCATGAGTTCCTCTGGCAAAGGTCAAAGCATTTGCCAGAGTGCGGAAGATATCGAATCCTCTTGGAAAGAAGCGGTAGATGGCGGAAGAGGAAAGAAAACTCGTGTCATTGTAGAGGAATTTATTTCCTTTGAATCTGAGATAACTCTTTTAACAGTCCGTTCTGTTAGTGGCACAACCTACTGCCCTCCGATTGGTCACACACAAAAGGATGGCGATTATATTGAATCATGGCAGCCTCATTTTATGTCAGCTGACCAACTAGCACAGGCAGAGGAGGTAGCAAAGAAAATAACAGATAGTCTAGGAGGGTACGGACTATTTGGTGTGGAATTATTTTTAACAGCAAATGGCGTATATTTCAGTGAAGTATCACCAAGACCTCATGATACAGGGATGGTTACAATGATTACCCAAGACCTATCTGAATTTGCTTTGCACGTTAGAGCCATTCTTGGTTATCCCATTACTGGTGTAAAATTATATGCTGCTGGTGCTAGCAAGACTATAAAAGCAACAAAAGAAAGTGAAACTTACTTAATTACTGGTTTGAATGATGCATTGTCGGTCGAAAATACCCAAGTGCGTGTGTTTGGTAAGCCGAGAACAACAAAAGGAAGAAGAATGGCAGTTGTATTGCATACAAATGAAACGGTTGAATTAGCGATAAATGGGGTTAGAAAGGCGGCAGAACCGCTTGCTATTTCTTATAGTGAATAAAGCTATTATTGTTAATGGCTGTTTTCGCATAGTTTGTTGCTATCGCCCGCAGCCGGAATACCCTTCACATTCCGTTGGCCTTGCGCTTTAGCCGCTTCGTCGCTTCGCTCCTGCAGGGCCTTAGGACTGTCTCGCTAATCCCACAGGAGTCTAAGTATATTTCTTGCTGCTCTATTTTGGCAACTAATTCATATTTTCTATTAAAAAAACAACAATCTTTTGGAAAACAGCTTTGTTAAAAGTTAAGAACGCTAAATAATATAATAGGGGTATGGTTTATATGAAAACAAAAAATCGTTGGTTAATTGCATTATCTGCAGTTGGGATTCATATTTCAATCGGGTCTGTATACGCTTGGAGTGTTTTTACAAAGCCGCTTGAAGCTCAATTTAACTGGAGTTTAACAAATATTTCATGGACATTTAGTATCGCTATCTTATTTTTAGGATTATCCGCAGCTTTTCTCGGTCACTTTGTCGAAAAATATGGTCCTCGTGCTGCTGGCAGACTTTCTGCCTTCATGTTTGGGATAGGGATGGCTGGTGCTGGATTTGCAACAAGCATTGAATCTTTACCATTACTCTATATCACTTACGGTATGTTTGGCGGAATTGGTTTAGGTGTTGGCTATATTACTCCTGTATCAACATTGGTTAAATGGTTTCCGGATCGTAGAGGTTTAGCAACAGGATTAGCGATAATGGGATTTGGCTTTGCTTCGATGATTAGTAGTCCGGTAATGAATCATTTGATTAATTCGGTTGGGATATCTAATACCTTTTATATTCTTGCAGCAGTATATTTTGTTGTTATTCTTTGTTCCGCACAATATTTAGAAGCACCACCAAAAGGATATATGCCAAAAGGGTTTAAGCAATCTGTGGAAGCTGGCCACATGAAAGTAAGAGAAGATTTGTCACAGTTAACAGCAAATGAAGCAGTAAAAACGAAACGGTTTTGGGCATTATGGATTATGTTATTTATCAATATTACATGTGGGATTGCCATTCTCGCTGTTGCCTCTCCAATGGGCCAAGAATTAGCAGGAATGTCTGTAGCTGGAGCTGCAACACTTGTTGGTATTATGGGCGTTTTCAATGGTGCAGGAAGAATTGCTTGGGCTGCTATTTCTGATTATATTGGAAGACCAAATGTATATACATTATTTTTTGCAATACAAGTAGTAGCATTCTTTGCTCTTCCTCATTTGCATCATTACATTGCTTTTTCAATCATTATATTTATCATTATGTCTTGTTACGGTGGAGGATTTGCTTCTATACCAGCCTATATTGGCGACTTATTTGGTACAAAACAACTTGGCGCTATTCACGGATACATTCTTACAGCTTGGTCCGCTGCCGGTGTTGCTGGTCCTAGCATCGTATCATGGATTCGTGATACGACAGGTAGCTATCAAGGAACACTGCTTGTATTTTCTTGTATGTTTATTGTATCACTGGCAGTGTCATTATTAATTCGTCTTGATATTCGCAGATTGAAAGAAATAAATAATACTGTAAGTGAAAGCAATAGCTTTTAAATAGAACCATTTAAAAAGGATTAGATTCGTTTGATAAGATTATTTGTCTTGTCACGCATCCAATCCTTTTTTTCGAAACTAAGCCTTTAAAAGCAATCCGAATAGTAGTATAGTAGGTTCATTAGTAGTTGTAACTTAATAGTTAGGGGAAATTAGAGAATGGAAAATTTTAATACCCAATTTTTGTATTCGGTTATTATCATCGCAATCGGTTATTTCTTTAAACAGAAAAATATTATTAAAGAAAAGGATGGAGAAGGATTAGCTCGGATTATCTTTAATATCACTTTACCTTGTTTAATTATCTCTACCTTACATAATGTTATTATTGAGAATTCCTTGCTTTTGTTAGTTTTCCTTGGCCTATTTTATGGAATAGTCATTAGTGTTTTCGGACTTTTTTTATTTCGAAAGGAAGAAAATAAGGAAAAAGGGATGTTAGGAATGCTCATCCCTGGATTTAATATTGGCATTTTTGCATATCCTTTAGTTCAAGGAATTTGGGGGACGGAAGGAATCAAGTATTTCGGCATGTTTGATATTGGCAATGCTATCGTTACTTTTGGGATTAGTTATTTAATTGGGAGTTATTATTCGAAAGAAGGAACAGTACTTAGTGCAAAGCATGTAGCAGGGCAGCTTTCAAAATCCATACCATTGATGACATATGTTTTTATTTTCATCATTAATATTACAGGTATCCACTTGCCTCATCAAATAATCGATGTAACGGGTACTATTTCGAAAGCAAATATGCCACTTTCATTATTATTGCTTGGCATCTATTTGAATTTCTCGATTGACAAGAAGTATTGGAAAGGAATTGGAAGAGTACTTGGGATTAGGTATGGTACCGGTCTCTTATTAGGATTTCTCGCTTTTTTTCTTTGGCCAGCTGAAGAAATGTTCCGCTACACAATATTAATCTGTTTAATCTTACCAATGGCATCTTGTGTGCTTCCATATAGCATAGAGTTTAAATATAACCAACGCTTTGTCGGCACTGCTGCAAATTTATCCATTGTGATTAGCTTTTTCTTAATATGGATGATTGGAAATTTAATTATTTAGTAGAGGGTAAATGGTAAATAGCTAGTTGATTAATTTCCTGAGACAGAAAACAGAAACTGAAAAATTGCGCAAAATGAGGTAGGAATCATATTATTTAGCAAGTGATAAATGCGAACGATTATACTAAATAAAGTATAGCTGTTCGCATTTTTTATCATTGTTAAAAAAGACGGTTTCAGGCACGTTTGTTGATCATTCTAGCATCCTGAATACACTTGCTTTCCGTGGGCCTCTTGCTGATCTTACAGGAGTTTATGCAAATTCAGGATGCTCCTTTTTTCCAACTAATTGATTTTTCTAGGAAAATCAATATTTTTAGGAAATAGCTTTTAAAACGAAGTGGATGGAGAGGAAAGCTAAGTGTCTATAGCTCAATGGTACGACTTAGTTTTTGTCCAATCCTCATTTTGTAAGGAAATTCTCTGTATAGTATGGCTGAGCATCGTTGTTAAAGGCAACTCCGACGCCTAAGGATGCAAAATCCTTTTGTAAGATATTTTCGCGATGCCCCATTGAATTCATTAAGCCTTCATGTGCAAAAACACTGCTGTTTTGGCCATAAGCTAAATTCTCGCCTGCCATACTGTAGTGTATTCCATCGTTAAGCATCCGATCAAATGGTGATTCGCCTTCAAGATTGGTATGGCTGAAATAATTATTTTCTGCCATGTCTAAACTGTGTTTGCGGGCTGTTTCTCTTACTGCTTCATCCCATGTTAAAGGATTTAAATTATTATTTACTCTACTTGCATTTGTTAAATCAAATAATTGATATTCAAAGCCTTCTTTGAGATTCTCAGTACCATCCACATAAAAATCTTTCCGATTATCTTCTAAGGAAGAGCTGATGATTTGAAGAGCGGTAACAGTGTTATTTTCATGTTTATCAAAAAAAACAGTGACATAGGAATCTTCGAGAGCAAACATTTCATAATCACGATCTTCAGCCATTTTATAAGAAACCAGTCCTTTTCTTAACTCTGTTAAAGGCTCACCCAATGTATCTAACACTTGTTCTTTCTTCGTTCCCTTTTTGATACCGTAACTAGAAGCAATTAAATCCTGATTTGTATATAGAGCCGCTACTTTATTATTGTCATCATAACCTATCATTACAAAGTTATGATAATTGTTATGATAAGTAATCCAAGAAATTCCGTATTCATTTTCCGTTACTCGTTGCGGAGCGCCAAGTGACTTTTCAACCTTTTGTTGCTCATCTCCAAGGGAAATATTATAGATAGAAAATGGATAGTCCTTTGGTGTTTCCAATACAGGTTTAGGAATATCTGCGGAATGTTTCTCCACATTCCAGTCTGGGAGAAAGTCCTGTGCGTCCTGAAAAATTGACTTTAGGCCATTTAATTCTCTTGTAAGTGTCTGAATAAAGGAAGTAATAGATTCTTGATTAATACTATTTTCTATTTCTTCAGAAACCGTATTTATCGCAGTATCTTCCCTCTCTTTAATAAAGAAATTATATGCCGCATATATGATAAGAAGGGTGAGTACCCATTTTAATAGTTTTGTCATTTGAATAACCTCCAGTTGTCTAACCAGTATAACCAAAGAGAAGACCATGCATAACGAATGAATCAAGTGAAAATGGATAAACTAAAGGTAGACAGCTAATTTCTAACGAATTAAACGAAAGAGAAACAGAGATAGCTCAATTCCTCTTAAAACTATATCCATTGTAATAGATAGTATTGATTATTATAACATGTTCTTATAATTTCTCGTTGTAATAAAGAATTTCATCATTTTGTCTATAAGGTGTAATCAATTTGTAAAGCAGGTTTATTATATGTAAACAGGGGTAAATGCTATAATAAATATAACCGTTTCCAGCTTGGAAATTATATTAGGCGTAATCTCTAGACAGAATTAAGACGGTTTTAAAGGAGGCAATCATGCATTTAATTAGAACCGACATTGACGAAATTTTAACAAACACAACTGATTTAGAGCAGGAAATATCCTCATGGAATTTAATCGACATAGAAATTGATGAACTTTTAGATGATACAAAGCATTGGAATTAATAGTGCAGCCAAATTTACATAATGTAGATTTGGTTGTTTTTTTATTGGCTTTTTTAATACAGCTATAAAATGATTTGTGGAAATTTTTTCAAAAAAGTTACTTATCATTTCCTTAGCTACGCAAAATAATTTCTAACTTTTTATCAAAATTACTTTCTCTATAGAAACTTTGCGTTATAATAAATAGAAATAATATTTATGATAAGGAGAATGGAACGTGACAGAACAAACAATCACTGTAACATTAGCAAAAGAAAAGAAACCAAAACCGGATCCAGCAACATTAGTATTTGGTAAAGTGTTTACTGACCATATGTTTATGATGGATTATTCAGTCGATAAAGGATGGCATGATGCACAAATTCTTCCATACCAACCGATTACTTTAGATCCTGCTTCTGTTATTTTCCACTACGGACAAGCAGTTTTCGAGGGGTTAAAAGCTTATTTAACGAAAGAAGGCAAAGTCCTTTTATTTAGACCAGAAAAAAATATGGAGCGTTTAAATAAATCAAATGACAGACTTTGTATACCTGAAATAGATGAAGAGTTTGCCTTAAATGCTTTAAAACAATTAATTAATATCGATAGAGAATGGATTCCAAATGGAGAAGGAACCTCTTTATACATAAGACCTTTCGTTATATCTACTCAGCCTTATTTAGGTGTAGCAGCATCTGTTAGCTATAAATTTATGATCATTTTATCACCAGTAGGTTCGTATTATAAAGAAGGCGTTAAACCAGTAAAAATCTTCGTTGAAAATGAATATGTACGTGCAGTTGCAGGTGGTACTGGGTCAGCAAAAACAGCTGGTAACTATGCAGCAAGCTTAAAAGCACAACAAATTGCTAATGAAAAAGGCTACTCTCAAGTTCTTTGGTTAGATGGAGTAGAAAAGAAATATATTGAAGAAGTTGGCGCAATGAACGTATTCTTCAAAATAAACGGAGAAGTAGTCACACCTCAGTTAAATGGAAGCATTTTAGAGGGGGTAACAAGAAGAAGTATTATGGAGCTTCTTCAGCATTGGAATATTCCTATTACAGAAAGAAAAATTTCGATTGCTGAAATTTTTGAAGCCCATAAAAACGGTCAATTAGAAGAAGCATTCGGTACAGGAACAGCTGCTGTTATCTCTCCAATTGGTGAATTCTTCTGGAACGAAGAAAAAATAATCATAAATAATGGAGAAACAGGAGAATTGGCATCGAATTTATATAAGATAATCACTGATATCCAAAATGGAAGACAAGAAGATCCATTCGGCTGGACAGTTGAAGTGAAATAATTCCTTTACAAGGAAAATAAAGGAGCATCTTAATGTCTAATAAAAGCCACACGCTAAATTTTGGCTGGAATTTAATAGCACATAAAGACTATAAATTATTCTCAAACCAAAATGAATATGTATTAATGGATTGGGATGGAGATGTTGTTTTGTGTGTTGCTGTTCAAGACCATGAGATAGAGGTCCTTCGTAGTAATTGGAATCTTCATTTTAAAGTGAACTTGGCTTTTAAAACGATAAAAGTTTTTAATGATCCAGACGAGGAAGAGTGAGTAACGAAATTAGTGGATATAAGTAATTGCTATGTTAAAAGGAGTATACCTATTCTGATTAGGTATACTCCTTTGTTATTTTTACTGAAAGATAAAATTATATCAAACAATATAATTACACTAACTTGGTAGTAACAGGGTCTAGAATAAAAGTATGGATAACTTTTGCAACACCATCGTTATTATTAGTATCTGTCACGTAATCAGCAAGCGCCTTTACATCATCAGGGGCATTTCCCATCGCAACACCAAGGCCAGCAAATTCAATCATCGCTACATCATTATAACTATCACCAATAGCAATGACTTCTTCTCTTGTAATGCCCAGTTTTTCAATGAGAATGGCGAGGCTTGTCCCTTTAGTAACTCCTAATTCCGTAAATTCAAGGAAAAATGGTTTAGAGCGCATGACACTTAAATGTTCTGCTAACTCTTGTTGTAGCTTTGCTTCTACTACTTTAAGATGCTCTTCTTCTTTCACCATTAATACCTTTACGACAGGAGAGGAAACAGTTTGTTTGAAATCGGAAACTGTCTTAATAGGTAAGCCGGTAATATCTGCTTCGATTTCAGTGAATGGATTATTCTGTTGTGTAATGATTTCATCCTCCATATAAGTATGAATCCACACATTTTCCCTTTGGCTTAAATCATAAAGATCATGAACGGTTTCTGGTGGTAATGTACTACTAAATAGTTCTTCTTTCGTTTTACAATTTGTTATTTTTGCACCATTAAAAGAAAGAATAAAACTCCCATATTCAGCAAGCCTCAACTCTTCTGCAGCATCTTCGATAGCATATGTTGGTCTTCCAGATGCAAGGACCACCTTAACGCCATTTTCTTGTGCTAGCATTAAAGCTTTTTTTGTTGCATCTGAGATAGTATGGTTATCTGTTAATAAAGTATCATCCATATCTAATACGATCATTTTATAACTCATTTTGAACTCCCCTTTCCTAACCTCTATCAAGAATACATGAAAAAGAGACAATAGCCTATACATAAATCCACTTTTTTATAAAAGTTTTAAAAGGAATAAATTTCCTCGAAAAAAAGTATTTGAATTATCAGAAAATTACTGCTATAATGTAAAAAAGAACAAGGGGTTGATTCAAATGGAAAAGTATTTATTAAATGCTCCAAAACAGTCTGTAGGAAATGTAGTTGATTCTTTATTCGCTGAAATGGTATTAGAAAAAGCCCTTTACGACTTTCGAAAAGCTGAGCTAAAAAAACAAATTGACAAAACATTAATTGCTGGTGACAAGGAACAATTTTATCGTTTAACAGAAGAGTTAAAGGAATTAACCGCATAATAATCGTAATAAATTATATTTGTAATAAACATAACAGCTATCCTAAATGGGATGCCTCACTGTATTTTCACTCTGAAAAATCAGTGAGGTTTTTCCCTGCAAAAAAAGGATAGCTTTTTGTATGGACATATAAAAATAAAAACTGCCAATAAACAAAAGTTTATCGGCAGTTAGGGACACTACAAATGTGTCCTACGTATTGAGGCAATAAACTACGCTCCACATAGCGCAATAATGTTCATTGACTTATTCAATATAGCTCATCGCTTGATTAATATAACATAGTTTCTAGAAGTTTGGCAAGCTATTTCTTATGGATTCTCTTCAAAGCTTTGTTATTTATTAGACAAATTCCGTTCAATCGACCTCCAATTATTACAAGTATTGAAAAAAAGTATTATGGAACAATAATGATAATTTTGGAAAACTCCCGTACAATTCGATAGAAGCGTTTATACTTTACATAATAGGATATGGCTAGGTATGATTTAAGCATAAACATATCTTTTCATTTCATGATAACAAGTGAAATATAGAAAACCAATGAATAGGAGGAAGTTTATGAATACATATAAAACAAGGGAAGAAGTTACAGATTTGGAAAAATGGAATTTGAGGGATATTTATAAAACAGAAGAAGATTGGGAAAACGATCTTCAATTATTGGAGAAAAAAATCGAGGAGCTTGCCACTTTCAATAGTAATATTTCAGACGGGGCAAGCTTATTAGCATATCTTACTTTATCAGAGGAAACTAGTTTTATCTATCGAAAAGTATATGCTTATGGAATGCTTCTATTAGACTTAGATACGCGTAATACCCATGCCCAAAGTCTAATTGAAAAAGCTCGCTATGTAGGGCAGAAATATAGTAGAGCTACCTCCTTTTTTATGCCTTTTTTATTGTCATTAGAAGAAAGCAAATTAAAAGCCTACATAAAAGCTGAGACAGGATTAGCTTATTTTGAAAAAGACTTATTAGAGTCTTTTCGCTATAAGAAGCATGTATTAAGCAAAGAAAAAGAAGAGATTTTGTCCGAACTAGGAGAAGCATTAGGTGTACCGAGCAATGTATTCGGAATGATAAATAATGCAGATATTACATTTGGAGAAGTAACAAATGAAGATGGAGAAAAAATTGAGCTAACAAGGGGAATGTATGCAAAAAGAATCGAAAGTGAAGATCGAAATGTACGGAAAGAAGCATACCTAGCCTATTATAAACCATATATAGGCATGAAAAATACGATTGCAACAACCTTTAGTGCTGCAGTGAAAAATAATGTAAAAACAGCAAAATTAAGAAATTATCCTTCTGCTTTAGAAAAAAGTTTGTTTGGAGACCAAGTCCCAGTAGAAGTGTATAATAATTTAATTGAGACTACAAGAAAGAACTTACCTTATATGGATGACTATATGAAGTTTCGCAAAAAGCGACTTCAGCTCAAAGAACTGCATGCCTATGATTTAAGTGTTCCATTAGTCGGAGAAGCAGCCAAAGAAGAGATTAGCTATGATGACGCATTTCAAATAATGGTGGATGCATTAAAACCATTAGGTGAAGAATATATCGCAGTGCTAAAAAGTTTTAAAGAAAAGCGTTACTTAGATGTACGGGAAACACCTGGGAAACGTTCAGGTGCTTATAATTTAGGATTATATGGTGTACATCCATTTATTCTGCTAAACCATCGGGACGATTTAGATAGCTTATTTACATTAGCTCATGAATGTGGACATGGGATGCATTCCTATTTTAGTAGTAAACATCAGCCACAAATAAGTGCAGGCTATAGCATTTTTGTTGCGGAAGTCGCTTCTACTGTGAATGAAGTATTGTTAATAAGACATTTATTAAAATTAGAGCAGGATCCATTAAAAAGAGAGCATTTACTGCACCATTTTATTGATAGTTTTAAAGGTACCTTCTTTACACAGGTAATGTTTAGCGAATTTGAAAAAACAGTGCATGAGCAAGCAGAAAACGGGCTTCCTCTCTCATTGGATTTTTTCAATTCAACTTATGAGGAATTATTTAAAGCATATAATGGCAGCGATTTAGTCATTGATGAGCAAGTGAAGTATGGATGGTCGAGAATTCCCCATTTTTATCGTCCTTTTTATGTTTATAAGTATGCAACTGGTTTTGCATCAGCGATAAATATAGCTGATAAATTAATTGTAGGAGAGAAAGGGGATGTAGAAAACTACTTAGACTTTTTAAAAAGTGGAAGTTCTGACTATCCACTCGAGCTTCTCAAAAAGGCTGGTGTCGATTTGACAACCCCAGAGCCTATCAATCACGCTTTATCTATTTTCCATTCCTTAGTGAAGGAAGTTTTAGAAAAATAAATAATGGGTAGGGAAGTAAGGGTCTAACTTTAACTAAAAGTTTGAGACCCTTATCCCATCCCATTATTGATATTTTTCTAAAATAGTGAAAAAGTCGATGACAAATCGACGAAAGGTTTGGACAGATGGTGGAGATTCCCGATTGCTCGGAACGATAATTCCGACAGTTCGATTAATTATCGGATCTTCAATTGGTATTTTCACCGTAAACTTTGGAACAGTATCATAAAAAGTGCTTTCTGGCAGTAGTGTTACACCCATACCAGCAGACACCAATCCTTTAATCGCATCTAAATCTTCGCCTTCCGCATTTATATTCGGTAAAAATCCTTCTTGTTTGCAAGCGTCAATAGCGATTTTTTGCAAAATATAGCCTTCCGGAAATAAAACAAATTCATCATTGCGTAAATCCCGTAAGCGAAGGGATCTTCTTTCGCTTAAAAAATGATTACTTGGTAGTAAAGCAAATATTTTTTCAGTGAACAATATGTTTCCTGTTAATAAAAAATCGTCTGTTGGTACTGGACCCAAGAAGGCTAAATCTAAGTCTCTATTTTTTACCCCTTCTGTTAAAAAATGATAGGATCCTTGCCGCAATTGGAATTTCACTTTTGGATGTTTTTCTTTGAAAGCAGAAATAACCGTTGGTAGTAAGTGGCTTGCAAGACTTGTTGGAAAGCCAATTTTTATAGAGCCTCTTTCTGGATCCAAGTAGGCATTTACTTGTTCAATGGCACGGTCAACCGATTTGACTATGGCAAGAGAATGGGTTAGAAATATCTTTCCAATGGAAGTCAGTTTCACGTTTCTACCCTCCCGCTCAAATAATTGCACACCTAACTCATCTTCTAAGTTAGCAATTTGACGACTAACAGCAGATTGGGCAACATGCAGATGTTCCGCAGCGGCTGATACATGTTCCCTTTCCGCTACTTCAATAAAATATTTTAGTTGTCTCAGTTCCATTTTTATCGACCTTCTTTTTAATTATCTCATTTTTAGATTGTTTCTATCTAAATGATATATTGTACATATGAATTTGTATAGTATAATTGAATTATCTGAATAAAAAAATTTGTTAGAAAATCTGACAGGGGTGGTTGAAATGACGTACAACCAAATGGAAAAAGCGCAGGGCTTATATAGACCGGAATTTGAACATGATGCATGTGGAATCGGACTGTACGCTCATATAAAAGGGGAAGCGACGCACGACATTGTCACAAAAGGATTAAGCATGCTTTGTAAATTAGATCACCGTGGTGGGCAAGGTAGTGATCCATTAACAGGAGACGGTGCTGGATTAATGGTACAAATTCCAGATGCCTTCTTTCGAAAAGAATTAACAGATATTAATCTACCAGAGAGTGGAAAATATGCAGTTGGAATGGTCTTTTTTTCAAAGGATGACCCAAATCGAAATCAAATTGAAACAAAGATTAACGAATATATTGAAGAGATAGGAGAAGTACTTCTTGGTTGGAGAACTGTCCCAACCGAATTCAGAAAAATCGGAAAAGTTGCACAAGAAAGTTGTCCGGTGATTCGTCAAGTATTCATTCAATCCAATCAATCAAATAAAGATAAGTTAACGTTTGAACGAAAATTATATATAATTAGAAAACTAGCAGAAAAGTGGGGAAGCGAGGAAGAAAAAGAATTTTACTTTGCGAGTCTCTCATCAAGCACAATCGTCTATAAAGGATTATTAACTTCCGATCAAGTGAAGAGCTTTTATTTAGATGTGCAAGACCCAGCATTTGTTTCAGCTTTCGCAATTGTACATTCTCGTTTCAGCACAAATACATTTCCTAGCTGGGAAAGAGCTCATCCAAATCGATATTTAATCCATAATGGAGAAATAAATACATTACGAGGCAACTTTAACTGGATGAAAGCAAGGGAGCAGCAATTTGCATCAGAGGTTTTTGGAGCTGATTTAGAAAAAGTGTTACCAATCTTAGATTCCAATGGTAGTGACTCGTCCGTATTTGATAATGCATTAGAATTCTTTATTCTATCTGGTCGCACGCCGGCTCATGCGGCAATGATGATGATTCCAGAGCCTTGGACCGAGAATCCGCATTTATCAAAACAAAAAAGAGATTTTTACGAATATCATAGTAGCTTAATGGAACCATGGGATGGTCCAATGGCGATTACTTTTACAGACGGTAAACAAATTGGCGCGATTCTTGATCGTAACGGCTTACGCCCAGCAAGATATTATGTCACGAAAGATGATTACATCATTTTCTCTTCAGAGGTTGGCGTTATTCCAGTTGAAGAAGAAAATATTCTTTATAAAGAGCGCTTAAGTCCTGGAAAAATGCTGTTGATTGATTTAGAAGAAGGACGCATTGTTTCCGATGAAGAGCTTAAAAACTCGATTGCTTCTGAGCATCCATATACAGAGTGGCTAGAGGAAGTTGTGCGCTTAGAGGAAAACATAGAAGAAAAGGCGGAGACATTTGCTGATTTACTTGCAAGGCAAAAAGCTTTCGGTTACACGTATGAAGATGTGCAAAAAAATCTGATTCCAGTTGTATTAGAAGGTAAAGACCCGATTGGATCAATGGGAAATGACACGCCGCTTGCTGTATTATCTAATAAGCCACAGTCATTATTTAATTATTTCAAACAATTATTTGCACAAGTAACCAATCCGCCGATTGATGCAATTCGCGAACAACTAGTAACCTCGACTCTTTCTTGGATAGGTGCAGAAGGTGATTTATTACATCCAGATGAAAGCAATTGTCATAGAATACAACTGAAAACACCGATTCTATCTAATGGCGATGTTGAACAATTACGCACCAATGCTAAACTTGAGTTTACAGCTAGAACAATAGATGCTTTATTTACAGATAATTTAGAGGAAAGTTTAAACAACCTTATGCAAAAGGCAGAAGAAGCTATCACACAAGGTGTATCATTGCTTATTTTATCTGATCGTGCAATGAATAGAGAAGAAAAAGCTATTCCTGTTCTACTTGCTGTTAGTGCTTTGCATCAAGATTTAATTAAAAAAGGACTTCGTACGAAGGCAAGTATTATTGTAGAGTCTGGCGAAGTTCGAGAAGTACACCATTTTGCGAGTCTAATTGGATTCGGTGCGGATGCTATTAATCCATATTTGGTATATGCGACATATAATCAAGCAGTAGAGGATGGCATCTTATCCCTTTCCTATGAAGAAATTGTAGCGCGATACAATACAGTAGTTACAGAAGGCGTAGTAAAAGTAATGTCTAAAATGGGTATTTCTACTGTACAAAGCTATCGTGGTGCACAAATTTTTGAAGCAGTCGGGATTGGCAAAGAAGTAATTGATCAATACTTTACTGGCACTGTTTCTCAGCTAGGTGGTATCGGATTAGATATTATTGCGGAAGAAGCAACAAAAAGGCATTTATTAGGCTATCAAGAATCAATCGATGAAACATTAGATTCTGGAAGTGATTTCCAATGGAGAAAAGGCGGGGAACACCATGCTTTTAATCCAAAAACAATCCATACGTTACAGTGGGCATGTCGACAAGGTGACTACGGATTATTTAAACAATTTTCTGAAGCGGCTAACGAGGAAAGCATGAGTTTCTTGCGTAATTTATTTGCTTTTGATCCATCAAGACGGCCGATTGATATTAATGAAGTGGAATCTGTTGATTCCATTGTTAAAAGATTTAAAACAGGAGCTATGTCATTTGGTTCTCTAAGTAAAGAAGCCCATGAAACATTGGCAATCGCGATGAACCGATTAGGTGCAAGCAGCAATAGTGGAGAAGGTGGAGAAGATCCATCCCGTTATACAATGGATGAAAATGGCGATAATCGGAGAAGCAATATTAAACAAATCGCCTCTGGTCGATTCGGAGTTAAAAGTCATTATTTAATCAATGCGAAAGAATTGCAGATTAAAATGGCCCAAGGTGCAAAGCCTGGTGAAGGCGGACAGTTGCCTGGAAATAAAGTATATCCATGGGTTGCAGAAGTACGTGGCTCAACGCCAGGTGTAGGATTAATTTCTCCTCCACCACACCATGATATCTATTCCATTGAAGATTTAGCACAGCTTATCCATGATCTTAAAAACGCGAATAGAGATGCACGCATTTCCGTTAAATTAGTTTCAAAAGGTGGAATTGGAACTATTGCAGCAGGTGTTGCCAAAGGTGCTGCCGATGTTATAGTAGTGAGTGGTTATGATGGGGGAACAGGAGCATCGCCTAAAACAAGTATTAAACATACTGGTCTTCCATGGGAGCTTGGTTTAGCAGAAGCCCATCAGACATTAATGTTGAACGGTTTACGAAGTCGAGTCGTCCTTGAAACAGATGGGAAGTTAATGACAGGAAAAGATGTTGTTCTTGCAGCCTTGATGGGAGCAGAAGAATTTGGTTTTGCAACAGCTCCGTTAATTGTAATGGGTTGTGTGATGATGCGTGCATGTCATTTAGATACTTGTCCAGTTGGAATTGCAACACAAAATCCAGAATTGCGATATAAATTTGCTGGAGATCCTAATCATATCGTAAACTTTATGCGCTTTGTTGCAGAAGAGGTACGTGAGCTAATGGCACAGTTAGGATTCCGCACAGTAGAAGAAATGGTCGGAAGAACAGATGTGCTTACTGTTAGCAAAGAAGCGAAAACGCATTGGAAAGCGAAGGACTTAGATTTATCTAAGCTATTATATAAAGTGGATGGTCCAAGAACATTCCAAACACCGCAAAATCACAAGATTGATGAAAGCTTAGACATACAGAAGATTCTACCAGCAGTTCAAAATGCGATAAAAAACAAGGAAACATTAGATTTACATTATACAATCCGAAACACAAATCGAGTTACAGGTACCATTGTAGGTAGCGAAATTTCAAGGCATTACGGAGAATCTGGATTACCAGAAAATACAATTAATCTTCATTTCACCGGATCAGCAGGTCAAAGCTTCGGCGCGTTTATCCCTAAAGGTATGAGTCTTTATTTAACAGGAGATGCGAATGACTACATCGGAAAAGGGCTATCCGGTGGGAGAATTGTTGCTAAAGCATCAGCGATAAATTCTTATACAGCAAAAGATAATGTTATTATTGGCAATGTAGCATTTTACGGTGCGACAGGTGGAGAAGCATTTATAAATGGAAAAGCAGGAGAGCGATTTGCCGTACGTAACAGTGGTGCAAATATTGTCGTAGAAGGCATTGGCGACCATGGCTTAGAATATATGACTGGTGGAGAAGTTGTTATTTTAGGAGATGTGGGTAAAAACTTTGCAGCTGGTATGTCTGGTGGCATAGCCTATGTATTATCGAAAGACGCAGACCAATTCAAAACATTATGCAATAAAGAAATGATTATTTTTGAAGCACTAGAAGATCGAGCAGAAATAGAGAGAATACAAGGACTAATTGAAAAACATGTGGTAGAAACAGATAGCTTAGTAGGTCAACAAGTACTTGCTAATTGGGAAAATTATGTACAACAGTTTGTTAAAGTAATTCCGAAAGACTATAAACGAATGATTGCAAACATCCAAAAAGGACTAGAAAGTGGATTATCAGAAGAAGCAGCTTCCATGGAAGCATTTGAGAATAATTCCAAACAAGACAAAAAAAAACAATCAGATAAAATAACCGTATTAGTGCAGTAGAAAGGAGAGAACAGAATGGGTAAAGCAACTGGTTTCATGGAATTTAAACGGGAGGAAGCGGAAGAGAGAAATCCGCTTTCCCGCCTAAAAGATTATAAAAAATATTCTGCTCCTTTCGCTGATGAGGTACTAGAAAGACAAGGAGCAAGATGTATGGATTGTGCTACACCATTCTGCCATATTGGAATGGAAATTGCCGGAAGCACATCTGGCTGCCCGATCCATAACTTAATCCCTGAGTGGAATGACCTTGTATATAAAGGGAGATGGAAAGAAGCATTAGACAGATTATTAAAGACAAATAACTTTCCAGAATTCACTGGTAGTGCATGTCCAGCTCCATGTGAAGGTTCTTGTACAGTTGCAATCTCTGATCCAGCTGTTGCGATTAAGAATATCGAACGTACTATTATCGATAAGGGGTTTGCAAACGGGTGGATCCAACCACGAATTCCTCAAAAGAGAACAGGAAAAAAGATAGCCATCATTGGGTCTGGTCCAGCAGGACTTGCTAGTGCAGATCAATTAAATCAAGCTGGCCATTCTGTAACCGTTTATGAAAGAGCAGATAGACCAGGTGGGTTATTAATGTATGGTATTCCAAATATGAAAATAGAGAAAAAAGACGTAGAGCGTAGAATTAAGCTTCTTACCCAAGAAGGTATTGATTTTATTACCAATACAGAAGTAGGAAAAGATATAACTGCAAAAGAATTAAGAGAAAACTATGATGCTGTGATTCTTTGTACTGGTGCTCAAAAGCAAAGAGATTTAGTAATGGAAGGTAGAGATGCACAAGGTGTGCACTTTGCAATGGACTATTTATCAGGTGTAACCAAAAGTTTGCTAGATTCTAATTTGAGAGATAGAAACTTTATTGATGCAGAAGGCAAGGATGTCATTGTTATTGGTGGGGGAGATACAGGAGCTGATTGTGTCGCAACAGCTCTTCGCCAAAACTGTAAAAGCGTCGTCCAATTTGGTAAACATCCTAAGCTTGGGCTAATGCGCACAAGTGATAATATGTGGCCAGCAGCACCAAATGTCTTTACATTAGAATATGCATACGAAGAAGCGGAACAGAAGTTTGGGGAAGATCCTAGACAGTATGGAATTCAGACGAAGAAGATGGTAAAAGACGATAATGGTAAATTAAAAGAATTACACACTGTATCAATGGAAAAAATAAAGCAAGAAGATGGGACATTTATTTTCAAAGAAATTCCCGGAACAGAAAAAGTATGGCCAGCACAGTTAGTTTTTATCGCAATTGGCTTTGAAGGTCCTGAACAGCCAGTATTAAAGCACTTTGGTATTGAAACAATGAATCGAAAAGTTGCTGCAGCATACGGTGATTTTGAAACAAATCTTGAAGGTGTTTTCGCAGCAGGTGATGCCCGCAGAGGACAAAGCTTAATTGTTTGGGCAATTAATGAAGGAAGAGAAGCAGCTAGAAAAGTAGATGAATACTTGATGGGTGCTTCGATTCTACCAACTGTTAATGCTTAAGAAAAAAGAGGCTGGGACATAAGTATTTCAATCAACAACAAATACGAACTATAATGTAATTAAATTACATTATAGTTCGTGTTTGTTTTTTTAGAAAAAGTTTTAAAAACGAAGTGAAATGGAGCGGAGGACGCTCGACTCCTGCGGGAAATAGAGGAAAGGCTGAGACCCCGCAGCGCAGCGAGGAGGCTTAGCTTCCTCCCCGGCGCATCGTGCGTCCGTAGCGCA
>NZ_CDRJSZ010000016.1:0-87014 GCF_976954375.1 Niallia sp. Marseille-Q9988
AAATAAGTCTGGTGGCGATAGCGAGAAGGTCACACCCGTTCCCATACCGAACACGGAAGTTAAGCTTCTAAAGCGCCGATGGTAGTTGGGGGTTCTCCCCCTGTGAGAGTAGGACGTCGCCAGGCCACTAAAAGACCTAAAAGCTTTATTGCTTTTAGGTCTTTTTTTACGTAAATAAAATACTAAATCAGAACAGATGCGCTAACTAGTGATGAGTAATAGATTATATCTTTGTGACTTTAGACAATATATTAAATTGGGGACATAGCTACTTCATTTCGCTAATTCATCCTATTACTTCGTACTTAAACATCAAATAATGGAGTTAACAATTATATATCTCCTTACTAAAATAAATGAAGAAATCAGCCACAATATTAGTGAGTTTTTTCAAAAAAAAACCGACTTTCTTCTATTATATATATTTTCAGATTTATCTGTTTTTTATTGAAGAATATAAAATTGTTTACTTCTTTCTTATTAGGTAATAATAAGTATAATATTGGAATAGTAAATACATATGGGAGTGAGCAAATACATGCTTGAAAATAGTGTTACGATGGTATTGATTATTCTCATAATCAATATTGTCTACGTTTCTTTTTTTACGATACGAATGATTTTAACTTTAAAGGGCCAACGTTATTTAGCTGCATTTATCAGCATGATAGAGGTAGTCATTTATGTTATAGGTTTAGGGTTGGTTTTGGATAATTTGGATCAAATTCAGAACTTAGTTGCCTATGCTATCGGATATGGTATAGGAGTAATTGTTGGAATGAAAATTGAGGAGAAGCTAGCTTTAGGATATATAACAGTTAATGTTATAACAAAGGAATATGATAGAGATTTGCCTAATTCTTTAAGAACTAAAGGATATGGTGTAACAACATGGGCTGCACAGGGGCTAGAAGGCGATCGTATGTCTTTGCAAATATTGACTCCTCGAAAATATGAATTAAAATTATATCAGACAATTAAAGAGTTGGACCCAAAAGCATTTATAATTGCATATGAGCCAAAAGCGATTTATGGTGGATTCTGGGTGAAAAGTGTTAAGAAGGGAAAATTGTTTAATGAGTAAGAAAAAAAGATTTGAAGTACAAATAAATGAGACGATTAATGATTGTCTAGAAAGAATGAAGAAGGAAGGTTATACGCCAATAAAACGGATGGAAAAGCCGGTTTTTAAGGAAATAAAGGTGAATGGTCAAATGTCTTATGAGCCAGTATCACAACAAATTATCTTTGAAGCAATACAGCTAGAAGGTTAAATCACGAACAATAAAATCATATTTATATTAATTGTTCGACATTTACTGTTGACAATATATAAATATGCTTGTTAAGATGGTATAGTGTTAATTAAAAAAGACGGAAATAAAATAAATTAAATAGCCCTCATATAATAATGGGAATATGGCCCATAAGTTTCTACCCGGTAACCGTAAAATACTGGACTATGAGGGAAAGTGAATGAAAACGAGCTGAAAAAAGTAGAGTATACTTTATTCAGGTTTATTTAAGCTCTGGACAGATACTTTCTCTCTTTTAGTGTAGAAAAGTGTTCTGGCTAGGGCTTTTTAAATGGAATCAGGAGGGAGAACATGACCGCATCTGTTGGTGTTATCATGGGGAGTAAATCAGATTGGGAAACAATGAAGCATGCGTGTGGAATATTAGATCAACTGGAAGTAGATTACGAGAAAAAAGTGGTCTCTGCTCATCGTACTCCTGACTTAATGTTTGAATATGCCGAAAGCGCGAGAGATAGAGGAATGAAAGTAATTATTGCCGGAGCAGGTGGAGCGGCACATCTTCCAGGCATGATTGCGGCTAAGACAACTTTGCCTGTTATAGGAGTTCCTGTTCAATCAAGAGCTTTAAATGGACTGGATTCTCTATTATCAATTGTACAAATGCCTGGTGGAGTGCCAGTTGCTACTGTAGCAATTGGTAAAGCTGGTGCGACGAATGCAGGACTTCTTGCAGCCCAAATACTAGGTGCTACAGACTTAGAATTAGCAGAAAGACTTTTTTCCATGAGAGAAAGAACAAAAAAAGAAGTAATGGAAAGTAGTGATGAGCTTGTCTAATAAAGTAATACTGCCAGGTCAAACAATTGGTATTATAGGTGGCGGTCAGTTAGGACGAATGATGGCAATCGCTGCAAAAGCACAAGGGTTTAGAATTGCAGTATTAGATCCAACCGAAGATTCTCCTTGTGGGCAAGTAGCTGATTATAAAATTATCGATGCCTATGATAGTTTATCAGCTATAAAAAAATTAGCAGAAGTAAGTGATGTAATAACTTATGAATTTGAAAATATAGATGCAGCTTGTCTAGATTGGTTAACCAATAATGCTAACGTTCCACAAGGTTCTGCTGTTCTTGAAATTACACAGGATCGAGTAAAGGAAAAAAAAGCAATAGAGCAAGCTGGAGTTAAGATAGCTCCATATGTAGTTGTTGAAAAAACAAGTGATATTTATAGTGGTTTAGCACAATTAGGCTATCCAGCTGTTTTAAAAACAGCCCGTGGAGGTTATGATGGAAAAGGCCAATATGTTATTAAAGAAAGCAGTCAAATAACAGAAGCGGAAAAGCTTTTAAACAATGGAGTTTGTGTATTAGAAAAATGGATTCCTTTTAATAAGGAAATATCGGTTATTATCACTAGAAGTGGAAAGGGAGAGGCTACTGTTTTTCCAGTTAGTGAAAATATCCATCTTAATAATATTTTGCATGAATCAATCGTTCCGGCTCGAATTAGCGACGTGGCAAAAGACTTAGCGATTGAAAAAGCAAGTAAGCTTGCTGAGAATCTACATTTAGTAGGAACACTAGCAGTAGAAATGTTCCTGACAGAAGACGAAGAGATTTATATTAATGAGTTGGCTCCTAGACCACATAATTCTGGGCATTATACAATTGAGGCGTGCGAGACTTCACAGTTTGAACAGCATATCCGTGCGGTGTGTAATTGGCCGTTAGCGAGCACTAGACTATTAAGACCTGCTGTCATGGTTAATATTCTCGGTCAACATCAAGGACAGATGATTGATAGGATTCCTGATTTACAGGATTGGAAAATTCATCTTTATGGAAAACTGGAACCAAAGGAAAATAGGAAAATGGGGCATGCAACCTTACTTCGCTCATCTGTTGAAATAGCATTAGATGAAATCGAGAATACAAACGTATGGAATGTGCAGACAGAAAAAATCGGAGGATAAACAATGATCGATCGTTACACAAGACCAGAAATGGGAAACATTTGGACAGAGGAAAATCGCTTTAAAGCATGGTTAGAAGTAGAAATTTTGGCATGTGAAGCTTGGGTGAAGCTTGGTGAAATCCCAGCAGAAGATGTTAAAAAGATCCGCGAAAATGCTTCGTTTGATATCGAGCGCATTAAAGAAATTGAGCTAGATACAAGACATGATGTTGTAGCATTTACAAGAGCAGTATCTGAAACACTAGGAGAAGAAAGAAAATGGGTACATTATGGTTTAACTTCTACAGATGTTGTTGATACAGCACTTTCATACTTAATTAAACAAGCAAATGAGATTATATTAAAAGATGTAGAGAACTTTATTGAAGTTTTGAAGAATAAAGCACAAGAACATAAATACACCGTTATGATGGGGCGTACACATGGAGTTCATGCTGAACCAACTACTTTTGGCCTAAAGCTTGCCCTATGGTATGAAGAAATGAAACGTAACCTTGAAAGATTTAAAGCAGCAGCTGAAGGAATTGAATATGGCAAGATTTCCGGTGCGGTAGGAACTTATGCTAATATTGATCCCTTTGTGGAGCAATATGTATGTGAAGAATTAGGATTAAAACCAGCACCGATTTCTACGCAAACGTTGCAACGTGATCGTCATGCGGATTATATGTCTACTCTAGCTTTAATCGCTACTTCTATTGAAAAATTCGCAGTGGAAATTCGTGGATTGCAAAAAAGTGAAACAAGAGAGGTAGAAGAATTTTTCGCTAAAGGACAAAAAGGGTCTTCTGCTATGCCGCATAAACGTAACCCAATCGGTTCAGAAAACATGGCAGGTCTTGCACGTGTTATTCGTGGTTATATGCTAACAGCGTATGAAAATGTCCCATTATGGCATGAAAGAGATATTTCCCATTCTTCTGCAGAGCGTATCATTATTCCAGATGCAACGATCGCATTGAATTATATGTTAAACCGTTTCAGCAATATCGTGAAAAACCTAACTGTATTCCCTGATAACATGAAGCGTAATATGGATCGTACGCTTGGTTTAATTTACTCACAACGAGTATTACTTGCGCTAATTGATAAGGGGCTTACAAGAGAAGAAGCGTATGACACTGTACAGCCTAGGGCAATGGAATCTTGGGAAAAGCAAGTACCGTTCCGTCAGCTAGTAGATAGCGATGCAGTAATTTCTTCTAAGTTAACAAAAGAAGAAATTGATGATTGCTTTGATTATCACTTCCATATTAAACATGTTGATACGATTTTTGATCGTCTTGGATTATAAAAAAATAAGAGCTGTCACATAAAATGACAGCTCTACTACAAACAGTTGAAACTGAATATACCGAATTTTAAGCAAGATAGCGCAAGTAAGAATTTTTCGTTTTATCCCTAATTTTTTTGATAAGGAGACTCTTCAAATGGAAAAGAGAGCTTTATTGTATGAAGGAAAAGCAAAAAGAGTGTATAAAACTTCAGATGAGGATATTGTTTGGCTGGAATATAAAGATTCCGCTACTGCCTTTAATGGTGAGAAGAAAGCGACTATAACAGGCAAAGGTCGATTAAACAATGAGATTACTAGTTTACTATTCTTAAAGTTAAAAGACTTTGGTATTCCATCACATTTTGTCGAAAAATTGTCCGAAACGGAACAGCTTGTAAAGAAAGTGGATATTATCCCATTAGAAGTAGTTGTTCGTAATCTAGCAGCGGGAAGTTTTTCAAAAAGATTAGGAATAGAAGAGGGCAATCCGTTATCAAAGCCATTGGTTGAATTTTACTACAAGGATGATGCACTAGGGGATCCAATGATTACGGAAGACCATATCGAAGAATTAAAGCTTGCATCAACAGAGGAAGTTGCATTTTTAAAGAAAAAGGCACTAGAAGTAAACGAAGTATTAAGCAAATTTTTTGGTGAACTGGGAATTAACTTAGTGGATTTCAAATTAGAATTTGGAAAAGACAAAGATGGAAATATTCTTCTTGCTGATGAAATTTCGCCAGATACATGCCGACTTTGGGATAAAGAAACAAATGCGAAATTAGATAAGGATGTATTCCGTCGTGATTTAGGTAATCTAACAGATGCATACGAAAATATTTTAGCGAGACTAGGGGGAAGTCAACATGTTTAAGGTTAAAGTATATATCACATTGAGAGAAAGTGTATTAGATCCACAAGGTAATGCAGTGAAGGGATCTTTGCATTCGTTAAATTATAAAGAAGTAGAAGATGTACGTATCGGTAAATACCTAGAGTTAACAATTGATAAATCAGAAAGAAATATAGATGAGCTAGTGAAGGAAATGTGTGAAAAGCTACTTGCTAATACAGTAATTGAGGATTACCGCTATGAGGTGGAGGAGGTTGTTGCACAGTGAAGTTTGCAGTAATCGTATTTCCAGGATCCAATTGTGATGTTGATATGTTCCATGCGGTAAAGGATGAGCTTGGAGAAGAAGTAGAATATGTATGGCATGATACAGATAGTTTAGAAGGATTTGACGGAATATTGCTACCTGGAGGATTCTCTTATGGTGACTATCTTCGTACAGGAGCGATTGCAAGATTCAGTAATGTAATGAAAGAAGTAGTGAAAGCAGCAGAAGCAGGCAAACCAGTTCTTGGTGTATGTAATGGATTCCAAATATTATTAGAAGCAGGTTTACTGCCTGGTGCAATGAGAAGAAATGAAAGTTTAATGTTTATCTGTAAGCCAGTTGAACTACAGGTAGCAAATAATAATACGATGTTCTCCTCTGCATATAAGGAAAACGAAGTAATCACTGTCCCGATTGCGCACGGAGAAGGCAATTACTACTGTGATGAAGAAACATTAGCCAACTTAAAAGCAAATAATCAAATTGTCTTTACTTATAATGGTACAAATCCAAACGGAAGTTTAGAAAATATTGCTGGAATCACAAATGAAAAAGGAAATGTCCTTGGCATGATGCCACATCCAGAAAGAGCAGTAGATGAGCTATTAGGTGGAGCAGATGGTCTGAAAATATTTAAATCAATCGTTAGTCAGTGGAGGGAAGCAAATGTCGTTCAGCTTTGAGCCAAGTCCAGAACAAATTAAATCAGAAGAAATTTACAAACAAATGGGTGTGACGGATGAAGAGTTTGCGATGGTAGAAGGAATTCTTGGTCGCCTTCCTAACTATACAGAGATCGGGTTATTTTCCGTTATGTGGTCAGAACATTGTAGTTATAAAAACTCTAAGCCTGTATTAAAGAAGTTTCCGATAACAGGACCTCAAGTATTACAAGGACCTGGTGAGGGTGCAGGGATTGTAGATATCGGCGATGGCCAAGCGGTAGCGTTTAAAATCGAAAGCCATAACCATCCATCAGCTATTGAACCATATCAAGGAGCTGCAACAGGTGTAGGTGGAATTATCCGTGATGTATTCTCGATGGGGGCAAGACCAATTGCTATTCTTAACTCTTTACGATTTGGAGAATTGGATAATGAACGTACGAAATATCTATTTAAAGAAGTAGTTGCAGGAATTGCTGGCTATGGTAACTGTATTGGTATTCCGACAGTTGGCGGAGAAATTGCTTTTGATGATTCCTATGCAGGCAACCCGCTTGTTAATGCAATGTGTGTTGGTTTAATTAATCATGAGGATATTAAAAAAGGCCAGGCACACGGTGTTGGTAATACGGTAATGTATGTTGGTGCAAAAACAGGTCGTGACGGTATTCATGGTGCGACATTTGCTTCTGAAGAATTAACAGAGAACTCCGATGAAAAGCGTCCTGCTGTTCAAGTAGGAGATCCATTTATGGAAAAGCTTCTTCTTGAAGCGTGTCTTGAATTGATTCAATCAGATGCATTAGTTGGTATTCAAGATATGGGTGCTGCAGGACTGGCAAGCTCTAGTGCAGAAATGGCAAGTAAAGCAGGTTCTGGTATTGAAATGAATTTAGACTTAGTTCCACAGCGTGAAACAGGAATGACTGCCTATGAAATGATGCTTTCTGAATCACAAGAACGTATGTTGATTGTTGTGAAAAAAGGAAGAGAACAGGAAATCAAAGATCTTTTCCATAAATATGATTTAGAGGCAGTAGCAATTGGTGTTGTAACAGATGATAAAATGCTTCGTCTTCTTCATAAGGGAGAAGTAGTAGCAAATGTTCCAGCAGATGCTTTAGCAGAGGATGCACCTGTCTATCATAAGCCATCTAGTGAACCCGCTTATTACCGGGAGTTCCAAGTGATGGAAAACTATATTCCTACTGTAAAGAACTATGGGGAAACACTTATTAATCTATTAAAGCAGCCTACTATTGCAAGCAAAGAGTGGGCTTATGATCAATATGACTATATGGTTCGTACTAATACAGTAGTTGCACCAGGTTCTGATGCAGCAGTAGTACGTATTCGCGGAACGAAAAAAGCTTTAGCAATGACAACAGACTGTAATGCGAGATACTTATACTTAGACCCAGAAACAGGCGGCAAGATTGCAGTAGCAGAAGCAGCTCGCAATATCGTATGTTCTGGTGCAGAACCACTTGCTATTACTGACAACTTGAATTTTGGAAATCCAGAGAAACCGGAGATTTTCTGGCAAATTGAAAAAGCAGCAGACGGAATTAGCGAAGCTTGCTTAGCATTAAATGCACCAGTAATCGGCGGGAATGTCTCTTTATATAACGAAACGAATGGAACAGCTATTTACCCTACTCCTGTTATTGGAATGGTTGGATTAGTAAAAGATACGAAAGATATCACTACACAAAGTTTTAAAGCAGCTGGGGACTTAATCTATGTGCTCGGAGAAACAAAAGCAGAGTTTGGTGGAAGTGAATTGCAAAAAATGCTAGAAGGATCTATTTCTGGAAAAGCACCTTCCTTAGACTTAGAAGTGGAAAAAGCTTATCAACAAGCAGTTCTAGAAGCAATTCGCACAGGCGTTGTTGAGTCCGCTCATGATTTAGCTGAGGGTGGTTTGGCAGTTGCTGTTGCAGAAAGCTTAATTAGCTCAAAAGGCTTAGGAGCAAAAGTTAATGTTAAAGAAGATGCAGTAACAGCACTTTTCAGTGAATCACAATCACGTTTCTTGCTTTCTATTAAACCAGAAAACAAAGAGACTTTTGAAAAATTAGTTCCTGCTACACTAGTAGGAGAAGTTACAGATACAGCCGTTCTTACCATAAGCCAAGGGGAAACTATTCTAGTAAATGAACAGGTTGATTCGTTAATGGATGCCTGGAGAGGAGCAATTCCATGCTTGCTGAAATAAGAGGGTTAAACGAAGAATGTGGCATTTTTGGTGTTTGGGGACATGAGGATGCATCTCAATTAGCATATTATGGACTGCATAGCCTACAGCATCGTGGCCAAGAAGGAACTGGTATTGTAGCAACAGATGGGGAAAAGTTAAAAGGAATTAAAGGAGAAGGGTTAGTCTCCGAAATTTTTACCCAAGAAGCAATTAAAGAATTGTCTGGAAAAGCTGCAATTGGGCATGTACGTTATGCAACAGCAGGAGGCGGAGGATATGAAAATGTCCAGCCTCTTCTGTTCCATTTCCAAAGCGGAAGCATGGCACTTGCCCACAACGGAAATTTGGTAAATGCGACAGCTTTAAAAAGCCAGCTTGAAGCACAAGGAAGTATTTTTCAAACAAGCTCTGATACAGAAGTTCTTGCCCATTTAATTAGAAGAGGCGGTTTTTCGGCATTTAAGGAAAGAGTGAAAAATGCGCTGACAATGATAAAAGGAGCGTATGCTTTTCTTATCTTAACGGAAACAGAATTAATGGTTGCCCTAGATCCAAATGGCATGCGTCCCCTTTCTTTAGGAAAATTAGGAGATGCGTATGTTGTTGCATCTGAAACATGTGCATTTGACGTAGTCGGAGCGGAGTTTGTTCGTGATATTTTACCAGGCGAACTTTTAATCATTGATGACAACGGCTTCCGTTCAGAGATGTTCTCTGTCGCTTCTAATATTGCCATGTGCACAATGGAGTATGTTTATTTCTCTAGACCGGATAGCAATATAAATGGAATCAATGTGCATACTGCTCGTAAAAATCTTGGGAAAAGATTAGCAATCGAGGCACCTATTGAAGCAGATGTAGTAACTGGAGTACCGGATTCTAGTATTTCAGCAGCAATCGGATATGCGGAAGCTACTGGTATTCCGTATGAGCTTGGTTTGATTAAAAATCGCTATGTTGGTCGAACATTTATTCAGCCTTCCCAGTCTCTTCGTGAGCAAGGTGTTAAGATGAAGCTTTCTGCTGTACGCGGAGTAGTAGAAGGAAAAAGAGTAATTATGGTCGATGATTCAATCGTTCGTGGCACAACAAGTAAACGTATTGTGACTATGTTAAGAGAAGCAGGAGCAACAGAAGTGCACGTCCTAATCAGTTCCCCACCAATTAAAAATCCTTGCTTCTATGGAATTGATACATCAACAAAAGAAGAGTTGATTGCATCGAAATATTCAGTAGAAGAACTTCGTGAATTAATTGGAGCTGACTCTCTTATCTTCCTAAGCACAGAAGGAATGATTGATGCAATTGGCAGAACAGATGATGGGGAAAATAGAGGACATTGCCTTGCTTGCTTTACTGGTAGGTACCCAACAGAAATTTATCCCAACGCGGATCATCCATACGAGAAAGTATAAAGATAAGAAGCTAAGATCCAAATGGAATGAAAAAAATTATACTTCTTTAACTGTTAAAAATAAAAGAAAAGCGGCATGAATAAATGTCGCTTTTCCACCTGAATCAAACTAGACTTTTCGATATTTTAGGAGGCATAAAATGGCTGAAGCTTATAAACAAGCAGGAGTTAATATAGAGGCAGGCTATGAAGCAGTGACAAGAATGAAAAAGCATGTGAAAAAAACAACTCGTCCAGGTGTTATGGGTGGATTAGGCGGATTTGGCGGCATGTTCGATTTATCTGTCCTTCATTTAAATAATCCTGTTTTGGTATCAGGGACAGATGGAGTAGGAACAAAGTTAATGCTTGCTTTTATGCTTGATAAGCATGACACAATTGGAATTGATGCTGTGGCAATGTGTGTGAACGATATTGTCGTTCAAGGGGCAGAACCTATCTATTTCCTTGACTATATTGCTTGTGGAAAAGCAGACCCTAGTAAAATCGAGGCGATTGTCAAAGGAATTGCAGATGGCTGCGAACAAGCCGGCTGTGCTTTAGTTGGCGGTGAAACTGCTGAGATGCCAGGAATGTATGATGAGGAAGAATATGATTTAGCAGGATTTGCTGTCGGAGCTTGTGAAAAAGAAAAGCTAGTAACTGGCGAAAAAATCCAAGCTGGAGATGTATTGATTGGCCTAGCATCAAATGGAATTCATAGCAATGGCTACTCTCTTGTCCGAAAATTATTTTTTGACAAAGCCAATATGTCTCTATCTGATTATATCGAGGAATTCGGTTGTACGTTAGGAGAAGAATTGATCAAGCCGACTAAAATTTACGTCAAATCAGTGCTATCTGCTTTAAAGGAATTTGAGATTAAAGGTCTTGCTCATATTACTGGCGGCGGCTTTATCGAAAATATTCCAAGAATGCTTCCAGAAGGCTTCGGAATGGAACTGGATGAATCAAACTGGGAAGTACCAGCTGTTTTTGAAAAAATGGAGCAAATTGGTGAAATCGATCGTAAAGAAATGTATAACATCTTTAATATGGGCACTGGAATGGTGCTTGCTGTCAGCAAAGAAGAAGAGGAGCAAGTAATTGACCATTTTACTCGTATTGGGGAAAAGGCGTATACAATTGGTAAAGTAACAGATGACGGGGAAATAAATATCATCCTCAAATAGTGTTGGAGGAATGTATATGAAGCGGATTGCTGTTTTTGCTTCTGGTAATGGTTCAAACTTTCAGGCAATAGTAAATGCGGTAAAACGAGAGGAGCTAAATACCTCTATTACCCTATTAGTCTCTGATAAACCGGGAGCTTTTGTTATTGATAGAGCGATGAAGGAAGAAATACCTACCTTTGTTTTTGCAGCGAAGAATTATCAGGAAAAGGCAAACTATGAACGAGAGATTTTAAAGCATTTAAAAGCAAATGAAGTTGACTTAATTGTTCTAGCAGGATATATGAGATTAATAGGTGAAACACTTTTACAAGCTTATTCTGGAAAAATTATCAATATTCACCCGTCGCTATTGCCAGCTTTTCCAGGCAAGGACGCAATTGGCCAAGCATTAAAGGCTAAAGTTTCGCAAACAGGCATCACGATTCATTACGTTGACGCTGGAATGGATACAGGCCCCATCATTGCCCAAGAGGCCATTACTTTGTCAGACAAAGAAACAAGAGAAAGCATTCAGGAAAAAATTCAAGCATTGGAGCACCGACTTTATCCAAGCGTTATACAACACTTACTTCATAAAAAAGAAGTATTCCATCAATAGACGAACAGATAAACTAAAAAGACCATCATACTTAAGATATCAACAGGCATGAAATATCAGGGGGAATAATGATGAAAAAAAGAGCGTTAATTAGTGTTTCTGATAAAACAGGTATTACAGATTTTGCAAAAGAGCTACATGAATTAGGATTTGAGTTAATTTCTACAGGCGGAACAAAAAAAGCAATTCAAGATAGTGGGATTCCTGTAATGAGTGTTAGCGAGGTCACTGGATTTCCTGAAATTCTAGAAGGAAGAGTGAAAACATTAAATCCGTATATTCATGGTGGGTTGCTTGCGAAATTTAATGAGCCAAGCCATATTGCCCAATTAGAAGAGCATAAAATTGACCCAATTCAAATCGTTTGTGTTAATTTATATCCTTTCCAACAAACGATTGCTAAGCCAGATGTAACGGTGGAAGATGCGATTGAAAATATAGATATCGGCGGACCAACAATGCTTCGTGCTTCAGCAAAGAATCACCAGTATGTAACGGTAGTGGTAGATCCTGTTGATTATCAAACCGTTATTTCTGAATTAAAGCAAGATAAGGAAGTATCGTTTGAAACGAGACGAAGACTTGCAGCAAAAGTATTCCGTCATACAGCAGCTTATGATGCTATGATTGCAGAATATATGACAGAGCTTACGCAAGAAGAAACACCAGAAAAATTAACAGTTACATATGAGTTGAAGCAATCCTTGCGCTATGGAGAGAATCCACATCAAAAGGCAGCATTTTACCGTAAACCACTTGGATCTGATTTCTCGATTGCTAATGCAACTCAATTACATGGAAAAGAACTATCTTATAACAATATCAACGATGCAGATGCAGCAATCCAAATTGTAAAAGAGTTTGCAGAGCCTGCTGCAGTTGCGATTAAGCATAGTAATCCATGTGGAGTTGGAACAGGAGAAGATATTTTTACTGCTTTCACAAAAGCTTTTGAAGCAGATCCAGTTTCTATCTTCGGTGGGATTATTGCGTTAAATAGAGAAGTAGATGCAGAGACAGCTCAAAAACTACATGAAATTTTCTTAGAAATTGTTATTGCCCCTTCTTATTCCCAAGAGGCTTTAGACATTTTACAAGGAAAGAAAAATATTCGTTTATTAACGATTCCTTTTGAAACAGGTAGCAGCAAAGAAATGAAATTCACTTCTATTGAGGGTGGATTATTAACACAAGATTTTGACCGCTATTCTTTAGATGATGCAACGATTACAATCCCTACAGAGAAGAAACCTACAGATGAAGAGTGGGAAGCTCTTAAATTCGGCTGGAAAATCGTTAAGCATGTTAAATCAAATGCAATTGTAGTGAATAACAAAGAAATGACACTTGGGGTTGGTGCTGGCCAAATGAATCGCGTCGGGTCTGCAAAAATTGCCTTAGAACAGGCTGGTGAGAAAGCAGTGGGTGCAGTGTTAGCATCTGATGCATTTTTCCCAATGGATGATACGGTTGAAGCGGCTGCCAAAGCAGGAGTTACAGCGATTATTCAAACAGGTGGAAGTATTCGTGATGAAGATTCCATCAAAAAAGCAAATGAATATGGAATTGCAATGGTATTAACAGGAGTAAGACATTTCAAACATTAATATCTTTAAGCTTGGGGGATATAAGAGAATGAAAGTACTCGTTATTGGCCGCGGTGGTCGGGAGCATGCAATTTGTACAAAAATAAGGGAAAGTGAAAAAGTGGAAACTGTTTTTGTGGCGCCAGGAAATGTTGGAATGACCGATGTCGCAGAACGTATTGCGATAGAAGAAACAGAGGTAGCGAAACTGGTCGATTTTGCCTTAACGCAAAAGATTGATTTAACTATTGTAGGTCCAGAAGTACCGTTACTTCTTGGGGTGGTTGATCAGTTTCAAGCTGCTGGCTTAAAAGTTTTTGGCCCAAATCAACGTGCCGCTGAAATAGAAGGAAGCAAATCATTCGCTAAAGACTTAATGAAGAAATATCAAATTCCAACTGGAGAATACCAAACTTTTTCTGATTATAAGGCGGCGAAAGCGTATATTGAGGAAAAAGGTGCACCAATTGTTATTAAAGCAGACGGATTAGCAGCAGGAAAAGGTGTAACTGTTGCAATGAACATGGAAGAGGCACTAGAGAGCATCCAGGAAATGCTTGTTGGCGAAAAATTCGGAAGTGCTTCTGCAACAGTCGTTATTGAGGAATTTTTAGCTGGCGAAGAATTTTCTTTAATGTCCTTTGTGGATGGAGATACGGTAATACCTTTGGAAATTGCCCAAGATCATAAACGTGCCTTTGATGGAGATAAAGGGCCAAATACAGGGGGGATGGGAGCTTATTCTCCTGTTCCACACATCGATCCAGAAATCGTGCAAACGGCAATTGAAACAATAGTCAAACCAACTGCAAAAGCGATGATAGCAGAAGGCAGAACATTTACAGGCATTTTATATGCTGGCTTAATCGCTACAGATAAAGGGCCAAAGGTAATCGAATTTAATGCAAGACTAGGTGATCCAGAAACACAAGTTATCTTACCGCGCATGAAGTCCGATTTAGTGGAAGTTATTTTGTCTGTATTAAATGGAGACACTCCAACTATTGAATGGTATGAAGAGGATATGCTAGGAGTAGTTATTGCGTCAAAAGGCTATCCGGAGGCATATGAAAAAGGCGTTGTTATCCATGGCTTAGACAAAATGGAAGATGTCTCTATTTTTCATGCTGGAACGAACTTAAATGAAGCAGGGGCATTTACAACCGATGGCGGTCGAGTTTTATTAATTGCTGCCAAGAGCCATACTTTAAAAGATGCACAGGATAAAGTATATAAAGAGCTAGAGAAATTAGAGAGCGATGGCGTTTTTTATCGAAATGACATCGGCTTTAAAGCGATAAAATAAGAAGGAATCTCCGTATGTAGCATTGATTTAGTCGATGATTGCATATGGGGATTCTTTTGTTAATGGTATATGGTGTGGTAATAGAGGAAGAGGAAGCGTCTCTGAGCCCAAAATCAAGCAAAAGCGCCCTTCAAGGTAACAGAGGAGTCGTCTCTGAGCCCAAAATCAAGCAAAAGCGCCCTTCAAGGTAACAGAGGAGTCGTCTCTGAGCCCAAAATCAAGCAAAAGCGCCCTTCAAGGTAACAGAGGAGTCGTCTCTGAGCCCAAAATCAAGCAAAAGTCGTCTTCGAGGTAACAGAGGAAGCGTCTCTGAGCCCAAAATCAAGCAAAAGTCGTCTTCGAGGTAACAGAGGAAGCGTCTCTGAGCCCAAAATCAAGCAAAAGCGCCCTTCAAGGTAACAGAGGAGTCGTCTCTGAGCCCAAAATCAAGCAAAAGTCGTCTTCGAGGTAACAGAGGAGTCGTCTCAGAGCCCGAAATCAAGCAAAAGTCGTCTTCGAGGTAACAGAGGAGTCGTCTCAGAGCCCGAAATCAAGCAAAAGTCGTCTTCGAGGTAACAGAGGAGTCGTCTCAGAGCCCGAAATCAAGCAAAAGCCGTCTTCAAGGTAACAGAGGAGTCGTCTCAGAGCCCAAAATCAAGCAAAAGCGCCCTTCAAGGTAACAGAGGAGTCGTCTCTAAGCCCAACAACATAAAAAATCCAACCTCTAGGTAACAGAGACACTTCCCCCATTTAAACTTAAGCCAATTCAATCCCACCGGTAATACCATATATTTGAGCAGTAACATAGCTAGATTCATCAGATGCCAGAAATACATAAGTACTTGATAATTCAACTGGCTGTCCAGCACGTTTCAAAGGTGCTTGCTGGCCGAATGAAGGAATAGCTTCACTTGGCTGTCCACCTGTAATTTGTAAGGCTGTCCAAATAGGGCCTGGTGCAACAGAATTTACTCGGATTCCTTTAGAAGCCAATTGTTTGGCAAGGCCTCGAGTAAAGCCGTTAATGGCGAATTTGGATGGGGCATAATCTAATAAGTTTGGACTTGGATTATAGCCTTGAACAGAGGAGGTTGTGATAATAGAAGCTCCCTTTGGCAAGTATGGAAGTGCCGCTTTCACTACCCAATATAAAGAAAATACGTTTACTTCAAAGGTTTTTCGGAGCTGCTCTGTTGATAAATCTAGAATATCATCAACAGCCTGTTGTTTTCCGGCTACTAAAGCTAATACGTCTAGTCCACCTAATTCCTGATAAGCTTTATCCACTAATTCTTTACAGAAGCTCTCATCACTTAAGTCTCCAGGTATCAGCACTGCCTTTTGTCCCTCTGCTTCGATTAATTTCTTTACTTCATCAGCATCTTCTTGTTCAGCTGGTAAGTAATTAATGGCTACATCAGCACCTTCACGGGCATAAGCAATGGCGGCTGCACGACCAATGCCAGAATCGCCACCAGTTACTAATGATTTTCGTCCTTTTAATCTTCCAGAGCCCTTATAGCTTGTTTCCCCACAATCAGGCTGGGGATCCATTTTAGCTTGTACACCAGGAGGCTCCTGATATTGTTTTGGAAATTCATCATTATAATATAGATCCAATGGATTTTTTGGATTTGCCATTTTATCAACTCCTTCGTTCATTTTATGTTATTGCATTTACCACCTTAAGGCATTCCTAAACATAAACAAGATAAAGGCCATCCGATATATTGGATAGCCCATAGCAATGTTTTATTTTTTCATATCGTCTGGAGAAAATATTTTCTCTGGACTAAACTGTTCCATCATTTCTGCAACTCCATGAGAGGAAGAAGAATCTTTTGCCTCGGAATCGTGGGAAGATGGTGATGGACTGTGAGAGCTTTGATTTTGCGTGTGTTTGTGCTGGAATTTAGGCATCATTTCATCCTTTTTTCCATAAAGCGCAACTAATGGACAATAACGGACGATACCTTCTGCGATTTTCATCCCAGCTAGCAATGCAATTAGAAAATATGATTGTCGATAAGGCTTCTTCGTCATTTTTGCCGTGCTCCATGCAAGGAATGCACAACCACAAGTAATACGAATAAGCGCATTAATTAAACTTATATTTTGTTTTGGATTCATAAGTTTCGTTCCTCCTACATAAATTTAACAAAACAGTAATATGAATTAATATTTTATATGGTAAAATAATGTTAATCTTAGGAAATTACATAGCAATTCCTAATATATTCAAAGAGAAATCGTTCCATTTTTTATATACATGAGACAGACCATGAAAAGGGAGGAAGCGTAGTGTTAGCTCAGCGATATCGATGGAAAAACAAAGTTTTGCGTGACCATGTATCCATTTTGAATGGTGAAAAATCCCCCACAATCATTCTAAAAAATGCAACTTATTTAAATCAGATATTACGCAAGTGGCTTATAGCAAATATCTGGATATATCAAGATAGAATCATTTATGTGGGCAATGACATGCCCATCCGAATAGATCAAGCAGAAATTGTTGATTGCACAGAACTTTTTTTAGTTCCAGGATATATAGAACCACATGCTCATCCTTTTCAAATATATAATCCCCTAACCTTAGCCCAATATACATCACAATTTGGTACAACTACATATGTGAATGATAACCTTGTTTTGGCTATGCAGTTAGAAAAAAAGAAAGCGTTTACTTTTTTGAACTTTATGAAGGACATTCCATCTACGATATTATGGTGGAGTAGATATGATGCACAAACAGAGCTACAAGATGAAGAGCAAGTTTTTTCCCATGGAAATGTAAAAAGTTGGATAGAGAATGATGCAGTAATTCAAGGTGGAGAATTAACAGGCTGGCCGAAACTTTTAGACGGTGATGATATGATGCTTCACTGGATGCAGGAGACAAAGCGTCTGAGAAAGCGAATCGAGGGACATTTTCCGGGAGCATCTGAGAAAACGCTCGCAAAATTAATGCTTCTGGGAGTAGATAGTGATCATGAAGCAATGACAGGGAAAGAGGTGCTGAATCGTTTGCTTCAAGGGTATAAAGTAAGTCTTAGGTACTCTTCTATCCGACCAGATTTGCCTAAATTGCTAAAGGAAATGAAAGAATTGGGAATTGATCAGTATGATCGTTTAATGTTAACTACAGACGGATCTCCGTCCTCTTTTTACGAAAATGGGCATATTGATCAGCTCATTCGAATAGCAATGGATCATGGTGTACCATTAATAGATGCTTATAATATGGCAACCATTAATATCGCTAACTTTCATGGGATTGAACATTTACATGGCAACATTGCAACAGGGAGAGTTGCGAATATCAACTTACTGAAGGCGAAAGATAATCCAACGCCTGTCTCTGTGTTAGCCAAAGGAATTTGGGTGAAGAAAGATCGTAAAGAAATAAAGGAAGCCTATCCATCGGTTGAGTGGGAGCAATTTAATTTAACCCCCCTTGATATAAAATGGAATGTAAATAGCCTTGACATGCAATTTTCGATGCCCTTTGGAATAAGATTAGAGAATGCAGTAATTACCAAACCATATTCCATCTCGATTAACGTTTCTGATGCAATTCTCACAGAGGAACACGATGAATGTTATTTTATGCTCTTAGATCGAGAGGGAGAATGGCGAATCAACACTTTATTGAAGGGATTTACAAAGGAAATTGGCGGAATGGCTAGCTCTTATACAGGAGATGGAGATATAGTTTTATTAGGAAAAAGCCATGCTGATATGATAACCGCATTTAATCGCTTAAAGGAGATAGGTGGAGGCATTGTTCTGGTGAAAAACGGAAAGGTAGACATTGAAATTCCATTGCCATTAAGAGGAATGATGGCTGCTATGCCAATGGAGGAGCTTATTAAAAAAGAGAAGGAATTACTGCAGTATATTAAAGATAGAGGTTACCAGTATGAGGATCCTATCTATACCATTGTGTTTTTCACCTCCACCCATTTGCCATATATTCGGATTACGCAAAAAGGTTTATTTGATGTTATGAATAAAAGTGTACTCTTTCCAGCGATAATGCGTTAAAATATAAAAGAGTTCTATTGTTTAATTAGAATATTCTGATATATTAAATAAGTAAGGATTTACTCCCATAAAGGGAGTAGATGTTATAAACGACACAGACCATTTAACATCATGTTGATGGATTACTAGGAGGGGACTATGAAGAAAAGATGGTTTGTTTTTCTATTTCTGCTTCTTACCTTAACGGCCTGCAACAGCGAACCGAAGGATGTAGGAAAACATAATGGTAATCAAACCGGCAATGGTGCTAAGGAAGAAGAGGGATTAACAGACCTTGCTACTTTATATCCATTAACTGGTTTGCCTAGCAATACAGAAAGTACAGACCGTGCAGTTACTGTTATGGTTAATAATCATCCTGATGCAAGACCACAAACAGGACTGACAGATGCAGATATTGTGTATGAAGTATTAGCAGAAGGTGAAGTTACTCGGTTTCTAGCGGTTTTTCAAAGTACAAAGCCTACAGTAGTTGGGCCTGTCCGTAGTTCACGAGACTATTATATCGAGCTTGCAAAGGGTTATAATAGTTTGTATATTGCACATGGCTATAGTCCAGAAGCAAAAAAACTGCTTACAAACGGTTATATTGATAATTTAAACGGCATGGAGTATGATGGAACCCTCTTTAAAAGGTCCTCTGATCGAGTTGCTCCGCATAATTCTTACATAAGCTTTGCCAACATTGAGAAGGGTGCAAAGGAGAATAATTATTCGTTATCAGGAGCACCAGAACCATTACAATTTTTAAAAACAAAAGAACTAGAGGAAATAGAGGGCGAAGAGGCAACCTCTGTCAGTATTAATTATGGTACGAATCCAAGCTTTAATTCACAGTTTTTATATGAAGATGATATCCAGAAATATATTCGATTCTCTAATGGGGAACAAACAGTTGATTATGAAACAAATGCATCCGTGGCAGTAGATAATGTGTTTATAATTGAAACTAGTCATAAGGTTATTGATAATAAAGGAAGAAAAGAAATTGATTTAACATCTGGCGGCAACGCCTATTTGTTGCAGCAAGGAAAATGGCAGGAAGTTCATTGGGAAAATGTTGAAGGAAGACTTCTCCCATTTAAAGGAGATAAACAGGTAGGTTTTGTACCTGGGAAAACGTGGATTAATATAATCCCTTCGACTCCTGGACTAAAGAGCGCCGTAACGTTGAAATAATGATTGACTATTGGTAAGGCTGATTATTAAAAATGTTGCCTTTGATAAAAATAATGGATAAAAAATGGAGGTTTCCTATGCAAATTGATAAATTAAGAGGAAGAGAGTTGGATCAATTATTTGAATCCATTCTCTCCCTTGAATCATTGGAAGAATGCTATCAGTTTTTTGATGACTTATGTACAGTCAATGAAATTCAATCCCTTTCCCAACGGTTAGAAGTAGCAAGAATGCTAAGGGAAGGAAATACGTATCATACAATTGAAAAAGAAACAGGTGCAAGCACTGCAACTATATCCCGCGTTAAACGCTGCCTGAATTATGGAAATGATGCATATGAATTAGCGTTAGCACGAATTAAGAAAGAAGATCCAACTAAAATAGAAGAATAAGATTGCGAAAGGGATTGTCCCAAAAAAGACTAAATCTGAACGATTTTCTTTTTCGGGACAACCCTTTTATTTTTGAATTCTAGACAGTTTTTGATGAAAACAATGATTAATTTACTATGTGAGAAATGAAACAATTGCTTCCTCCTTTTCGTCCAATAGAAAAGAGAGGGGTTTCCTCCATTCCTTTTAAGAGTTAAGAAAGCATAAGTTTATGAAGTTGATTTGGTGTCCAGCTCCGGGCACCTAGAAGCTGATGGGCTTCACAACCTTTCCTTACGATAAGTCAACATCGGTTCACTAGAGTTGACCATGTTTTTTCCTATATCTGAGGAAAAGTTGGTCCACCTCACACGCTCCTAAACGGGTGTCCTCCGCTTTTCTAATCACCAAGAAATATTTACAAGCAGTTAAACGGAAGGATTTCTTTTTTGATGGAATATCTAATGCTATAATGAAATGATGTAAAGGTTAGAATGGAGGAAGTTTGCATGTATGATGTGCGCGAATGGCGTCATGTATTTAAATTAGACCCGAATAAGGAAATTTCAGATGAAGCGCTAGATCGTTTATGTGAATCTGGTACAGATGCAATCATCATTGGAGGAACGGATGGCATAACATTAGATAATGTCCTAAATCTAATGGCGCGTGTTCGTCGCTATACTGTTCCTTGTATATTAGAAGTGTCAACAATAGATTCGGTTTCACCCGGATTTGATTTATATTTTATTCCAACTGTTTTAAATAGCAGGGATACAAAATGGATAACTGGTCTTCACCATGAAGCAGTGAAGGAATATGGCGAGCTTATGGATTGGGATGAATTTTTGATTCAAGGCTACTGTGTGTTAAATAAAGACTGTAAAGTAGCGGAATTAACAAATGCCCAGACAGAATTATCCGAAGAAGATATCGCAGCATATGCCTTAATGGCAGAAAAGATGTTTCATTTGCCCATTTTTTATTTGGAATATAGCGGAGCATATGGAGAACCTTCGATTGTAAAAGCTGCAAAGAGTCAATTAAGTAAAACCATTCTGTTCTATGGTGGAGGTATTGAAACAGTCGAACAGGCTGAGGAAATGGCAAATTATGCAGATGTAATTGTTGTCGGAAATATAATTTACACAGACATATCTGCCGCATTGCGAACGGTCGAAATAAAAAAGAGTTATCGTTGAATAACCAATGAAGCTAGGTTAAAATAGAATATATGTTCTTATGGTGGTGAAAAGATGCAATTTTTAACAGATAAAATACTAAATGGATTAAATCCAGAACAGAAGGAAGCTGTTAAAGCGACAGAGGGTCCTTTATTAATTATGGCAGGTGCAGGAAGTGGGAAAACCCGAGTTTTAACACAGAGAATTGCCTATCTTATGGTGGAAAAGGGGGTTAATCCATACAATATCTTAGCAATTACGTTTACAAATAAAGCGGCGAAGGAAATGCGTCAGAGAATAGCAGCTGTTTTAGGCGGAGCAAGTGAGGATATATGGATATCAACCTTTCACTCGATGTGTGTGCGGATATTAAGAAAAGATATTGATCGAATTGGCTATAACCGAAACTTTACGATATTGGATACAACAGATCAGCAGTCTGTTATTAAAGGCATCCTGAAAGACCGAAACATTGATCCGAAGAAATATGATCCCCGTGCTATTCTAGCAAGTATTAGTTCTTCAAAGAATGAGCTTGTTACTCCAGAAGAATTTGCGAAGACTGCAGGCGATTACTTTTCACAAATTGTTAGTGATGTATATACAGAGTATCAAAGACGCTTGCGCAAAAACCAAGCCTTGGATTTCGATGATTTAATCATGCAGACAATCCATCTATTTCAAAGAGTACCAGAAGTTTTAGAATACTATCAACGTAAGTTTCAATATATTCATGTAGATGAGTATCAGGATAGTGCGACACGTTTCTAACTGAAAAGGTTAGACACTAGCGTAATGCTAGGAGAACTAAGAATCTGAAGAGTCGAATGATGGGGTAACGCCCTGAAAGGCTCGCCTAATCCTCCGAATAGCGTTCAGGTGGTGCAAAACACTTGAGGGTTATAAGCTCGGTGAAGTCGGTTGAAGGTCATCCTAACGAGAAAGACGAGGAAAGCTCTCTGGAGGCAGGGGGTATGGCTGATAGACCGGGGTTCTACAAGACAATCTATGGTGAGAAATTAGATGTCACAGCCATCTATTGACGAAATTCCGAATGTACGGCTCTAGAGATATAGCTATTCGAAACGGATAGTCCCGCATGTCGGGGTTAGTGAGGTAGAGTAAAATTTGTCTTTATGAAATACCTTATGATGTTACAGGCATCATCCAGCTAACAGGGCTAGAGGAATCACCTACGGATTGTGAATGAACAGATAGGATTCTTGGAACGTGGTAAGCCGATAACGTGGAGAGTTTGCATTCTATGAAGCGGTAGCAGGGAAAGCATATATGTCGAAAGTGTATATGTATAACCTCTTTTATGTCGGTGAAGGTAATGGCACAGTACCAAAGAAACTGTTATAACAAACAGTGGAGGGATAGCCATTAGTCAACTGTTAGAAGACGACATTATTAAAACAGAAATTTCAGGTTCGAGTATGACTAAGAGAAATGAAAGCTGAAATTACAAACCCAATTTGGGAATGTAAAGAGGTGAGTAATTGACTGAAACCCATGCGAAGCCGAAGAAGTTAAAAAGTCAAAAGCTGAGAAACAATGAGTATTACAACACACAAGACATGTTTGACCAGTTATATCAGCTAAGTTCGGAAGGAAAAACTTTTAATAAGTTATATGAATTAGTTCTACACCCTGCAAATGTTAAACTTGCTTTTCGTAACATCAAGAAAAACAAGGGAAGTAAGACAGCGGGAGTGAATCAAAACACTATATTCGAAATCGGACTTAGAAGCCCTGATATGCTTGTACAATATGTTAAAAAACGCCTAGATGATTATAAACCTCATAAAGTGAAACGTAAGGAAATCCAAAAGCCAAATGGCGGCATTCGTCCTTTAGGAATTCCTACTATTGAAGATAGACTTATTCAACAATGCTTATTACAAGTTCTTGAACCTATATGCGAGGCTCGCTTTCATAAACATAGCTATGGATTCAGACCTCATCGGAGTCAAATCCACGCATATTCAAGGGCTGTAACATTAGCAAACAAAAACAAACTACATTATGTAGTAGATGTTGATATTAAAGGTTTCTTCGATAACGTTGATCATGGGAAGTTGCTTAAACAACTATGGACGATTGGAATTAGGGATAAACGTATTCTTTCGATTATAAGTAAGATGCTCAAAGCTGAGGTTAAAGGAATTGGGAAACCTACTAAGGGAACTCCACAGGGAGGAATTCTTTCTCCGTTACTTTCAAATGTAGTATTGAATGAATTCGACTGGTGGATAAGTAATCAGTGGGAAACAATTAAGACGAGAAAGGATTACACAAAGATACGTGTAATTGGTGGAAAACAGCGGTTTGACCAAACGGTGAAATACGCCACCCTTAAAAGGTATACCAAGTTAAAGGAAATGTTTATTGTAAGATATGCAGATGACTTTAAAATCTTTTGTCGAGACCACAAAACCGCATTTATTATATTTGAATCTTCTAAGCAGTGGTTAAAGGAAAGATTAGGCCTTGAAATCAGCAATGAGAAATCGAGAGTAGTCAATTTACGTAAGAACTATTCGGAGTTTCTAGGGTTTAAGTTCAAAGTAGTTCCAAAAGGCAAAAAGCGTGTTGTTAAATCGCATATGACAGATAAATCACGACGCAAGGTAATTGAGAAAATAAAAACAAAAGCTGAATTTATTCGAAGAAAACCGAATAAGGCTGAAGTAACTAAATTTAACTCAACTATCTTGGGAATTCACAATTATTATCGGTATGCGACACATACGACAAAGGATTTCAGTGAAATTTCTTACTCAGTCAAACGAATCCTGTATAACAAGCTTAAAAAAGCAAAGAGTTCAAAGGGAGTTATCACACCATTCTTTCAAAAAGCATATAAAGATTATCTTAATAAAAAGAAATTCTTTGCGTGTGGCATGATGTTATTCCCGATAGATGGGGTGAAACACAAAAGCCCTTTGAACTTTACTCAGGAGAAAAACTCTTATACCGAAAGTGGACGAATCTTGGTTCACAATAGCCAAGAGGCTGTATCGCCATTCATGGTACATTATTTGATGGAAAACCCAATAAAATCGGAGAGTATGGAATACAATGACAATCGACTCTCAAAATATATTGCTCAATTAGGTAAATGTGCAATAACACGTAAAGATTTAATCATTGGGGAAATGGAACTCCATCATAAAAAGCCTAGAAATAAAGGTGGAACGGACGCTTATCAAAACCTTATATTTATATGTAAGGAAGTCCATAAGTTAATCCATGCGGTAAAGGAAAACACCATTAATAAGTACCTTAATGTACTGAATCTTAATGAAGAACAACTGAGTAAAGTTAACGCTCTTCGTAAAAAAGTGGGCAACTGTGTAATTGATAATGTAACGAGCTAGTAGTTGATGGGGCGCCGTATGAGGTGAAAGTCTCACGTACGGTGCTAAGCGGGGGAAAAGATGGAGATTACTTCAAAGTCTTACCTATCGCAACCGAATAGATCACAATATATGCTAGTAAAACTTTTAGCAAGCCGATTCCGCAATCTCTGTGTAGTTGGGGACTCTGATCAGTCTATTTATGCATGGCGTGGTGCAGATATATCCAACATCCTTTCTTTTGAAAAGGATTATCCAAATGCAAAAGTAGTAATGCTGGAACAAAACTATCGTTCCACAAAACGAATTCTGCAAGCCGCGAATCAGGTCATTGCCAATAATTCTGGTCGTAAAGATAAAAATTTATGGACAGAAAATGAAGATGGCAACAAGATATACTATTACCGAGCTGATAGTGAGCAAGGGGAAGCGCAATTTGTTATTGGGAAAATTCAAGAATTAAGAAGAGAAACATCTCTTAACTTATCGGATATAGCTATCCTTTATCGAACAAACGCACAATCACGTGTAATGGAGGAAATGCTTCTTAAGTCAAATATTGAATATTCGATTGTTGGAGGTATAAAGTTCTACGATCGAAAGGAAATTAAAGATACACTTGCTTATCTTCGTCTGATTGCAAATCCGGATGACGATATTAGCTTCCAACGGGTCATTAACGTTCCAAAGCGTGGAATTGGCTCTAGTTCAGTTGATAAAATCGCTAATTTCGCAGCAATGCATGATATGTCCATGTATCAAGCATTAGAGGCCGTTGAATTAATTGGCTTAAGTCCAAAGATTACGAAGGCTGCAAGTGAATTCCGTGATTTAATTCAAAATTATACAAGAATGCAGGAATATTTATCTGTGACAGAACTTGTCGAAGAAGTTATTGATAAATCCGGCTATGTAGACATGTTAAAAGCGGAAAAGTCCATTGAAGCTCAAAGTAGATTAGAAAACATAGAAGAATTTATGTCTGTGTCGAAAAACTTTGAAGATGCTAATGACGATAAATCATTAATTGCTTTCCTAACAGATTTAGCATTGGTTGCCGACATTGATAAATTGGATGATGATGGAAAACAAGCAGATTCTGTTGTTTTAATGACATTGCACTCTGCAAAAGGTTTAGAATTCCCAATTGTTTTCTTAATTGGTTTGGAAGAAGGAGTTTTCCCACATTCTCGTTCATTAATGGAAGAAGGAGAGATGGAAGAGGAACGCCGTCTTGCATACGTAGGAATTACACGGGCAGAGAAGCAATTGTATTTAACAAATGCCCAGATGAGAACTTTATTTGGACGTACCAATATGAATCCACCTTCTCGGTTTGTAAAAGAAATTCCGGAAGATTTGCTTGAAGGTGTGAATCCTGTTTCGAATAGACAAAGAATGTCACCAGCACAAAGCGGCTCTCGAACTTCTTATTCCCAACAGCAGCCAACGAGAAAGGCAGTTATCCGTCCTGCTACAGTCGCAACAGGTGGAGAAGGAATCGGATGGAGTGTAGGCGATAAAGCAGTCCATGGTAAATGGGGTACTGGGACGGTTGTTAGTGTTAAAGGGGAAGGCGATTCAAAAGAGCTAGACATTGCTTTTCCAAGCCCAGTAGGCATTAAACGACTATTAGCTAAATTTGCACCGATTCAAAAAGGATAAGGAAAGGAAAAGGATATATGGAACAAACTCTTGCAGAGAAGCGAGTTAAAGAACTGCATAATTTATTAAATCAGTATGGGTATGAATATTATGTTCTGGACAATCCTTCTGTTCCTGATGCGGAATATGACGCATTATTAAATGAATTAATCCGTTTGGAAGAACAATTTCCGAGCTTAAGAACAAATGATTCTCCATCACAGCGAATTGGCGGAGAAATACTGGATATGTTCTCAAAGGTTCAGCATCAAAAACCGATGCTGAGCTTAGGGAATGCATTTAATGAGGCGGATTTACGCGATTTTGATCGAAAGGTTCGTGCGGCTATTGGGGAAGACTTTTCATACGTCTGTGAATTAAAGATAGATGGGCTTGCTGTTTCCCTTCGATATGAGAATGGCTTATTTGAACAAGGAGCAACGCGAGGAGATGGAACAACTGGAGAGGATATTACGGCGAATCTGAAAACGATTCGTTCTATTCCCCTACGTTTAAATCAACCGATCAGTTTAGAGGTTCGTGGCGAAGCATTTATGCCGAAAAAATCCTTCGAGGCACTTAATAAAATAAAGGATGAAAATGGGGAAGAGCCATTTGCCAATCCTAGAAATGCTGCAGCTGGTTCTTTACGTCAATTAGATCCGCGCATTGCGGCATCTCGAAACTTGGATATCTTCCTTTATGCCATTGGGGATGTTGGTCAGACTGGTGTTCAATCCCATAGTGAAGGACTGGATTTACTCGATACACTTGGATTCAAAACAAACAAAGAAAGAAAAAAATGTCAAACAATTGAGGATGTTTTACAGTATATTGAAGGCTGGCAGGAAAAACGTCCACACTTGCCCTATGAAATAGATGGTATTGTAATAAAAGTAGACGGTTTAGCTCAGCAAGAGCAGCTTGGAACAACTGCAAAAAGTCCGAGATGGGCGATAGCATACAAATTTCCCGCAGAGGAAGTAATGACAAAGCTTCTTGCCATTGAACTGAATGTGGGGAGAACAGGTGTTGTGACGCCAACTGCTGTATTAGAACCCGTAAAGGTTGCTGGAACAACGGTGAAAAGAGCATCACTACATAATGAGGACTTAATACGGGAAAAAGATATTAGACTCGGCGATATGGTTGTTGTCAAAAAAGCTGGTGATATTATTCCAGAAGTAGTGAATGTTTTAGTGGAAAAAAGAACCGGTGAAGAAGAAGAATTTCTAATGCCTACTCATTGTCCTGAATGTAATAGTGAACTTGTTCGATTAGAGGAAGAAGTAGCATTGCGCTGTATTAATCCAAAATGTCCTGCGCAAATTAGGGAAGGCTTAATTCACTTTGTTTCTAGAAATGCTATGAATATTGACGGGCTTGGTGAGCGAGTAGTGAGCCAATTATTTTCTGAAAAACTAATTGAAGATGTTGCGGACTTATACACATTAGATTATGAGCAACTCATTCAATTAGAAAGAATGGGCGAAAAGTCTGTGAATAATTTATTGCAAGCAATAGAAGCTTCAAAGCAAAATTCCCTTGAGAGGCTGTTGTTTGGCTTAGGAATTAGACATGTGGGAGCAAAAGCAGCGAAAACAATTGCAATGGAATTCAAACATATGGACCAGCTTGTTAAAGCATCAAAAGAAGAGTTAACGGCTATTAATGAAATTGGCGAAAAAATGGCTGACTCCATTGTCACTTTTTTTGAACAGGAAGAAGTGCTGGAATTAATCAATGAACTTAAAACCTATGGTGTTAACATGGAATATACGGGTCCATTACCAGTAACGACAGAAGATGCTGATTCCGTATTTGCTGGAAAAACCATTGTTTTAACAGGAAAGTTAGAACAACTTTCTCGTAATGAAGCTAAAGAACAAATTGAATTATTAGGTGGTAAAATAACAGGAAGTGTCAGTAAGAAAACAGATTTAGTCATTGCAGGAAATGATGCAGGAAGTAAATTAACAAAAGCGGAACAGTTAGGTCTTGAAGTATGGGATGAGGAAAAACTTATGGAAGAATTGAAGAACAAAGGTGTGTTTGGTGAATGAAAAAACACGTAATGATGGTGCTTGGACTAATATTAGTCCTATCAGCTTGTGCACCTAACTTTAATAAAGAAGAAGAAGTAAAGACAGAAGACGTAGATAGTAATACAACAGAAACAGCGATTATACCAAATTATAAAATCTCTGACGATTATTATAAGGTAGTTGTTCCATTCAAAGCTTCTGAAGCAAGGGGATTGGTTGTAAATAATTTAAATACCCGCTATGACATTGCTGAATTTGAAACAGGATTAATGCGAATTGCACAAAATGCATATGATCCAGAACAATACTTTTTCCAAGAAGGCCAGTATTTAGATAGCAGTTTAATCACCAATTGGCTTGGGAGAAAGTCTAGCAAGAATGCAAAGGGGTTAAATCCAGCTGGCGAGGAAAATGGCAAAGAGCCCATTTATTTAGCTCATATCCTCGAACATGATTATTTAGTGAAAACCGATGATAATAGTTTAAAGCTTGGTGGAATTTCAATTGGTTTGGCTATGAATTCAGTCTATTCCTATGTAGAAAAGGGAGCGGCAAAAGAACTGAAAATAGATCGAACAAAGCTTGAAAAAGAAGGGAAAAAAATTGCAATAGAGGTAGTAAAAAGAATTAGAGAAGTGGAAGGACTTGAAAAGGTTCCAATCATTATTTCTCTTTTTGAGCAGAAGGAAAGCTCCTCTGTTGTTCCTGGAAACTTTATTTCATATGCTAAGGTTGCAGGTGATAGCAAAAGTATAGGGGATTGGGAAGAGATTAATGAAAAATATATTTTATTCCCAAGCTCAGATACGCAATATAAGTCAGAAGCGGATGCATTTTCTTATTTTAAGCAGGACATTGAAAATTATTTTCCTAACTTTAATGGAGTTGTCGGAAGAGCTTTCTATGTGAATGATGAAATGCAGAATTTAAGTATTGAGATTCCGATTCAGTTTTATGGAGAAGCAGAAGCACTCGGCTTCACTCAATTTGTTGCAGGGAAGGTTATGGAACATTTTCCGCCAAATAATACCTCTTCTGTGCAGGTTAGCATTACCTCCGTATATGGCCCTGAAGCATTAATTGTTCGTGATGTTGATGCAGAAGAACCATTTATTCATATTTATCAATAAAGGGATACTTCCATAAATGGGAACTCTTGATCTCTCGTTTATGGTTAGTTGAACACCTTCTTCCTCGAATTTTATAAGCTAACGGTGTACTTACTGAAGGTTAAGAGGATAATGTCAGAGAGTTAATCATCATGCTTCCCTTGAAAAGTGGAATAACTGATGCCTAACTCTCTCTTTTTGTATCATGACAAAAAAATTTCAAAAAGGTACAAGGTTTTTTATCAGCAGAGTAGAGTATAGTATGAGAAAAGGAATCTATTTGAAGGAGTTGTGAACATGTCATCAAACCCTAACTTAGATGATTATATGCAAAAGGGAATGTATGGGGCAAAGGAAACAAAGCCAGAGGAACGAAGAAAATTTCTTGGTACTCTAAGAGAAAGAGTTGTGATTGCACTAAATCAATCCCAAGTAATTGAACCATCGCCCTACAAAGAAATACTTGATGCGATGAAAAAGAATACAGGTGCGAAGTTATATTTAAATGGTCATTTAGACTATTCATACTTATCGAAATATATTAAGGAAGCTAATCAAGCCAAAATGGAATACACGATTGTAACCAATAAAGAGGCAGATAGTGAAATTGGCTTATTAATTGCTTATGATCATGCGATTAATAAAGAAGATATTTATATCGGGGAACAAACAAACGATACAGTAGAAGAGGAATCTTCGCAAGATAGTCAGAAAAAGGGATTATTTACGACTATTGGAAAATGGTTTAGTAAGTAAGAAAAGGGCTCAAAAGGAGAAATCTTTTTGGGCCTTTTTGTTTAAAATAATTGTTGTAGGCATGTTTACTTTTTTTGAAAAGGGTAAATATGAAAAGAAAGTGCAAAATATTTGTTTTGTGAAATTATATTGTGTACAATGTATATGCGGAAAATAATAAATTATTGGAGGAATAATCATGAGCGATACAATTCTTACAACATCTGTTACAGCAACTGGTGGAAGAGAAGGTCGAGTAGAGTCAGAAGACTATGTTATTCAATTTGATACAGCGATGCCAGGAACTCAAAGAGCAAAGGAATTGGAGGATGCGACAAACCCTGAGCAATTATTTGCAGCTGGATATTCGGCATGTTTTGATGGTGCATTACAATTAATGGCGCAGAGAGAAAAAGTAAACTTTGACTCTGAAACAACAGCTAGTGTTAGCTTACTAAAGGATGAAACAGATCAAGGCTTTAAATTAGCTGTAAAATTATCTGTAAAAGGAACTGGAATTGAAAAGGATGTTTTAGAGGAGCTTGTACACAAAGCGCATAACTTCTGCCCCTACTCTAAAGCAACTAGAGGAAATATTGATGTTCAATTAGAAGTGGTTACAGCTTAATAGAAGCATAAAAAGAGAGCAGATGAAAGTACCTAAACTTTTATCTGCTCTCTTTATGTCTATCCTATTTTAAATCATGGTGCATTACGTGAGGTTTTGCAAAAGCTTTAATAGTGATTGCTTTAATTCAGTGATTTCTTCGTCTGATTTTCCAAAAAGCTTGAAAACTTCGGTTGGAATACATGCTGCTTTTTGCTGTAGAGAAGCTCCTTTGTCCGTTAAGGTAATGAGTACGGAACGCTCATCCTCAAGGGATCGCTTACGTTGGAGTAATTGTTGCTGTTCCATTCTCTTAAGCATTGGCGTTAGTGTACCAGAATCGAGGTATAAGTAATTTCCCATTTCCTTCACACTAAGACTTTTATGCTCCCATAGAAGTAAAAGAACTAGGTATTGTGGATAGGTTACATCTAGCTCCTCTAACAAGGGCTTATATTTTTTCGTTAATTCCCGTGAACTTGCATATAAAAGAAAACAAAGTTGGTTTTCTAATTTTAAAGAGTCTAATTCATTCATTGTTCGTCACCTAGCTTTTTAGTCTTCTAAATATTAACTATTGTATCGGATTTTGCGTGAATTTCCTATCTATTTGCCAAGAATGAGAAAAATAAAGCAATTTCTGTCTCGGGTATAAGGGATTTTTACTGCTTAACAACCCTCTTAGAAAAAAGAAGGATTTACGAAATAGTTAGCGAAATAAAGGAGAAAAGGGAAAAAATGGAGAGCGTATTTATGAATATTACAGCGTTAAGACCCAAAAAAAGGTCAGCCCTACGTCTTTATTTCGGGAAAAAATATTATACCACAAAGAGATATATGCAATGGATGAAAGCGAGAAAACACTATGCAAAGAAAAAGCAAAAGGCATTACTACCCCATTCTTATTTTACCCATAAAACAATGCTACTAAGAGAATTAAAGGATGTTGATATGAGGCTGCAGTATAACAAAATTATTAATTTAAAAGTGGCGGTTTCAAAAATAAATTTGATAGTCATAGAACCAGGAGAAACCTTTTCTTATTGGAGAACAATAGGCAAGCCCACTTATAAAAAGGGTTTTGTAGACGGGATGGTTCTGTATTCTGGGAGCTATCGTACTGGAGTTGGAGGAGGGCTGTGCCAGCTTTCTAATCTGATTTATTGGATGACATTACATACTCCGTTAACAGTGGTGGAAAGGCATCGCCATAGTTATGATGTTTTCCCTGATTCCAACCGAACACAGCCATTCGGTAGTGGCGCGACTTGTTCCTACAATTATTTAGACCTACAAATCAAAAATGAAACAGATACTACTTTTCAATTATGCTTAGAAGTAACAAATACCCATTTAAGTGGGGAATGGCTAGGGGCAGCACCTAGTTTATCTCATTATGAAGTGTTTGAAAAAGAGCATCAAATCACACCAGCCTATTTCGGCGGCTATATTCGCCATAATCAAATTTATCGAAAAAAATTTAATAGAAGAGGTGTATTATTGGAGGAAGAGTATATTACAGAAAATCATGCGTTAATGATGTATGAGCCACTCCTTTCCTCGCTGGAAAATAACCGATAAAAAGAGGGAGGTCCCTCTATTTTTACTTTAAAATAGAAATGAACGGAGCGACCAACTAAATCAAAATGGTATAATTGTAAAGACTATGTACATTTAATATGGATAAACATTTTTCAAGGAAAACAATCATTTATAAAGAAACGGCTTTCTTACAAGATATAATCTTACTTTCGGTTGCTTTCCTAATGATTTGTTTGCTATTATCAGATTATTGTATTGTACGTATAATGATGGAGGTGACATATATATGTCAAGAATTACAAAGGAAGAAGTAAAGCATGTTGCGAATCTAGCTAGACTTGCGATATCGGATGAGGAAGCAGAGCATTTTCAAAAGCAATTGGATGCTATTATTTCTTTTGCAGAAGAACTAAATGAATTAGACACAGAGGGAATTGAACCAACTTCCCATGTATTAGATATGAAAAATGTATTACGTGAAGATGTACCAACAAAGGGCTTACCTGTTGAGGAAGTTTTACGCAATGCGCCAGACCATCAGGATGGACAAATTAAAGTGCCATCTATCATTGAGTAAGGAGGGGAAATCATATGAGTCTTTTTGATCAAAAGATGACGGATTTACAGGAACTATTACATAAGAAAGAGATATCTGTTACAGATTTAGTAAAAGAATCGTATAATCGCATAAAAGACGTAGATGGGAAAGTACAAGCATTTTTAACATTAGATGAAGAAAATGCTTTATCACAAGCTAGCGTACTAGATAGCAAGCTTGTAAATGGGGAACATTCCGGGAGCCTATTCGGAATGCCGATTGGGATAAAGGATAATATTGTTACGAAGGATTTAAGAACAACTTGTTCGAGTAAAATCTTAGAGAATTTCCAACCGATTTATAATGCAACAGTTATGGACAAGCTGCAAGCAGCTGGAGCTATAACAATCGGAAAGCTAAACATGGATGAGTTTGCTATGGGATCTTCCACGGAAAATTCCTATTACCAAAAAACGAAAAATCCATGGAATCTTGAAACAGTTCCTGGTGGATCATCAGGTGGATCTGCTGCATCGGTTGCAGCGGGTGAAGTACTATTTTCCCTTGGATCAGATACTGGTGGCTCCATTCGTCAACCAGCAGCTTTCTGTGGGGTTGTCGGCTTAAAACCTACATATGGAAGAATTTCTCGCTTTGGTCTCGTTGCGTTCGCATCCTCACTTGATCAAATTGGACCAATTACACGTACGGTAGAAGACAATGCTTTCTTGCTTAATGCTATTTCTGGTTTAGATCCAATGGATTCTACTTCGGCAAATGTAGAGGTTCCTGATTTTACGAAAGGCCTAACGGGAGATATTAAGGGCATGAAAATAGCTGTGCCGAAAGAGTATCTAGCAGAAGGAGTAAACGAAACAGTTCGCCAATCTGTTTTAGATGCATTAAAGGTATTAGAAAAATTAGGCGCAACATGGGAAGAAGTTTCCTTGCCACATAGTAAATATGCCCTTGCTACATATTATTTATTATCTTCTTCAGAAGCATCTGCAAACCTTTCTCGTTTTGATGGGGTACGATATGGTTATCGTGCGGATAATGTGGAAACATTAATCGATCTGTATAAGCGTTCACGTGCAGAAGGATTTGGCGATGAAGTGAAGCGCAGAATTATGCTTGGAACCTTTGCTTTAAGCTCTGGCTATTATGATGCTTATTATAAAAAAGCACAAAAAGTACGTACATTAATTAAAAAAGATTTCGAAGATGTATTTGAAAAGTATGATGTTATTATTGGACCAACTACTCCAACACCAGCCTTTAAGTTAGGAGAAAATGTGGATGATCCATTAACGATGTATGCAAACGATATATTAACGATTCCAGTGAACTTAGCTGGCGTACCAGGTATATCGGTTCCTTGCGGCTTCTCTAACGGTTTGCCACTTGGTTTACAAATTATCGGTAAACACTTTGATGAAGCATCTGTATATAAAGTGGCTTATGCGTTTGAACAAGCTACAGATTATCATAAACAAAAACCAACGCTGTAAGGGGTGAAAAAGATGGAATTTGAAACAGTCATTGGGCTAGAGGTCCATGTAGAGTTAAAAACACAATCAAAAATATTCTCAGCAAGTCCCAATCACTTCGGTGCTGAGCCGAATACAAATACGACAGTAGTCGATTTAGGCTATCCTGGCGTACTACCTGTTTTAAATAAAAAAGCTGTAGAATATGGCATGAAAGCGTCTATGGCATTAAACTGTGAAATAGCGACGGAGACGAAATTTGACCGTAAAAACTATTTTTATCCAGATAATCCAAAAGCTTATCAAATCTCACAATTCGATAAACCGATTGGAGAGCATGGCTGGATTGAAATTGAAGTAGATGGCTATAAGAAAAAAATTGGGATTACCCGTGTGCATTTAGAAGAGGATGCAGGAAAACTGAATCATGAGAAAGGATATTCATTAGTGGACTTCAACCGTCAAGGAACGCCATTAATTGAAATCGTTTCTGAGCCAGATATTCGTACACCAAATGAAGCATATGCTTACTTGGAAAAATTGAAATCCATCATTCAATATACAGGCGTATCTGATTGTAAAATGGAAGAAGGTTCTTTGCGCTGTGATGCCAACATTTCGATTCGTCCTGTAGGACAAGAGGAATTTGGAACAAAAACGGAGCTGAAAAACTTAAACTCCTTTAACTTTGTTCGCAAAGGATTAGAGTATGAAGAACAACGACAAAGAGAGGTTGTTTCTTCAGGTGGTGTCATTAATCAAGAAACACGCCGCTTTGATGAAGCAACAAGTACAACATTGCTAATGCGTGTTAAAGAAGGTTCAGATGATTATCGTTATTTCCCCGAACCAGATTTAACAGATTTGTATATCGACGAAGATTGGAAAGCAAGAATTCGTGCGGAAATTCCAGAATTACCAGATGCAAGACAAAAGCGTTATATGGAAGAATGGGGCTTACCAGAGTACGATGCGAAAGTATTAACCGTTACGAAGGAAATGGCTGATTTCTTTGAAGGCACTGTTGCAAATGGAGCGGAGCCAAAGCTTGCTTCTAACTGGGTAATGGGCGATGTTTCTGCCTATTTAAACGCAGAGCAAAAGGAGCTAGCAGAAGTAAAGCTAACTCCAGAAAATCTTGCTGGTATGATAAAGCTCATTGGAAATGGAACAATCTCCAGTAAGATTGCAAAACAAGTTTTTAAAGAGTTGATTGAAAATGGCGGAGATGCGGAAGCGATTGTTAAAGAGAAAGGGCTAGTGCAAATCTCTGATGAAGGTGCATTGCTGAAAATCATCGGCGAAGTATTGGATAACAATCCTCAATCCATTGAAGACTTTAAAAATGGAAAACAAAAAGCAATTGGGTTTCTTGTTGGTCAATTGATGAAAGCGACAAAGGGACAAGCAAATCCACAAATGGTTAATAAATTATTAGTCGAAGAAATGAATAAAAGATAAGAAGGGAATCTATCTCCCCTTTAGCTGTCAGCAAATGTTGAAAACGACTTTGCTGGCAGCTTTTTTAATGGGAAAAGAGGGGGAGGATGGCAAAACTAGCTTGGATAGTGGTATATATTCTAGTCGAACGTGGAAATCAGCCAAACCAACGATAAATCAGCCAAAGTAGGAGGGAAATCAGCCAAACCAGCGATAAATCAGCCAAAGTAGGAAGGGAATCAGCCGAACTAGCGATAAATCAGCCAAAGTAAGAAGGAAATCAGCCGAACTAGCGATAAATCAGCCAAAGTAAGAAGGAAATCAGCCGAACTAGCGATAAATCAGCCAAACCACCATCCCCATCCCAGCACTTCCCTCCACAACCTCCAAAATCAAAATAAAGGAGCAACTCTTAAAAGAGCAACTTCTTTATTTTGATTTCCATTCATTCGACAGTATTTCCCAGGAAAAGTCCGTAATCAACAATTTCCTGAAAAGCTTGTCCAATTAAGGGGAATCAGCCTATTTTCTTCGGGTTAATTCGATCCTTTTTTATGTTTTTATCATTAATTTTAGGTTCTTGATGATGAATAAAATTAAGAATATTAGAGCGATGTAAAAAGATTAATAGTATTAAAAACAAGAAAAAGAGCCAGTCATGTTGGATGGTAGGAGATAATAGCGCATATAAAAAAATGATTATTCCTACTGAAATACTACCCAAGAATACATATTTTGTTATAAAAATAACAGCGAAGAATGCAAAATAGGTAATGAAAAACAAAGCTGGATTGGCAACGAGAAGGGTCCCTGCTGTAGTTGCAATTGCTTTTCCACCACGGAATCTAGCGAAAATTGGAAAGCAATGACCAATGACAGCGACTAATCCAGTGTATAACGGATTTATATCTACCATTAGCAAGTATGGTAAGCATGTGGCTAGCGCTCCTTTTCCGACATCAAGTAGTAAAACGGCAATCCCAGCTTTTTTGCCTAACACGCGAATAGAATTAGTAGCTCCTGGGTTAAAACTGCCATGTTTACGAATGTCTATACCATAAAAAACCTTGCCGATAATTAAGGCAGTTGGAAAAGAACCGATTAAGTAAGAAGCTAGGATAATAATAATCAAGTGCATTTCTCCTTTGACATAATCTTAAGTTTACTAGAATTAAACAATATTTTTTTTCTTCTTTTATTCTATGCAGCAAAAGGGAGAAGATTGTTTCCTTCTCCCTATATTATAAATAAAAGATGCTGTTTTTTATTTAATTTTTAAAAGTCTATTTTATAAATAAATGTTATGGATTTAAATCTTGTTCTTTTACTACCAATTTTTCAACCGTAACAATCACTTCTTCTGTATCCACATAATCTATAGTTAACTGCATCCCTTTTTCTAGGAAAATACTATAAGGAAAATCATTTGATGAAACTTGGAAAATGGTTTTATTTCCATCTAACATGAATTTTACAATCGTGCTATTTTCTACTTCAGATTTATATACATAGCTGACCGTTCCCGTTACTGTCTTTTGTTCGGCAATATTATTAGGGACAGTTTTATCATTTTTTAAAAGGGTGACAAGAGCATATTTATAATCATTAAAAAGCTTTGTTTTTTCAGTATGATAACTATACACCTTTTCATCCTTTGCATTAATCAACATAATTTCTCTTAATACATGATTGCTGTCCATAAGCGGGACAACCCATGTGAATTGCCCATAAATTGTATAAAGCAGCGGAGTGCCAGCTTCGTATTTTTGGGCGCGGAAGGTTTTTTCCGCTACATTGATAGCAGATTTACCATTTAAAGAGCCGTTTGCTTCGGTGTAAAAAGTAAGAGCACCAGTGCGAGCATTAATCATAGAATAACCAACCATACTACCACTGTCTGATTTCGGACGAGTGAAGTCAGTAAACCAATGCAATTGTAAGTCTTCATTAAATACACCATTTACTTCGTCTACATTTTCCCAAGCAGTTGGCAATTTCATGTCTTCTTTTGCAAAAAGAGTGTTCCAGAAACCATGAATATATTTTCCATACCACTCATTCCAGTCCTCAGCAACACTTGTAGGAATGACATGGTCAATGAAATCAGGAATATTGTTCATAGCATAGTCCTCTATTTTTCCAGTAGCTGGATCAATGATATAAATCCCTTTAATATCAATAATTTCTCGGAATTTATTATATTGACCATACGGAATAACATAATAAGGTTTATCGTTATCATCGGGTTCAAAGCTTGCCTCAAGCAGAATCATATCTTTATGCTTATTTCTGACTAGCCTTTTTAAATCCTCGTTAAAGTATGCAGACGGAACATACTTCATGGATGATTGAACTAAGATGGCATCCTCATTTTCATCCTCTGCACTCATTTTAATAAAGCCAGGAACATCACTTCCTTTTACCCATTTGAAAAATCCTGTGTATTCAATCGGCGTTACCCAATAGAGATGATCATCGATTTTTTGTAGAGTGGAATTTCCTAAATCATAATAAGAAGGATGGGCAAGCTCCCCAAGTTTTTTCTCGCTTCGATAACGTGCATAGCTTTCCGGTACAACGACGATATGCTTCTCATTTGTAGATACAGCTTCTTTGTCGATAACAGTTGCTTTTTCTTGTACAAATCGATATTTATCGCCGGTAATAGTTAATGGATAGATAAATTGGACGTAAAGACTAAATAAGACAAAGTATAAAAATAGAATTCCGGTTATTTTATATCCCTTTACTTTTCCAAAAAGTAAATCTAAAAATAAGAAGAAAGCAATATAAATAGCACCATATTTAAATAGAGCCTGTAAGGAATGATCGATTAGCTGAAAATAATCAAGACAAAAAATAATTAAAAGCCCAGCAAGCAATCGTATAACTTGAAAAATGAGAAATCTTTGTTTTTTTAGATGGCTTTTCCATAGGAATGGATTTAGTGTTAAAGCCAGTAACGCAAATAAATAATGCATACACATTCTCCTTTAATAATTTGCTATAGAGTAAATACGAAAGAAGTGGTAAAAAGTTTCAAGTAATAATGGTACTATTACAAAGGAGAGCAATCCAAATAAAAGGAAGAAGCAAGCAAAAATAATAAAAAGAGTGTAGGGGGATGACAATCCGTTTACGTCTATTATTATAGAATGGCTAAGAAAGGGGGGAGAGGCCATTAGTGATCAAGTATTAATTGATAAAGTAAAGGCAGGAAATGATCACGCATTTCGACTGTTAGTAGAAAAGCATCGAGACTATTTGTTTCGTTCCATATACAGTGTTTTGAAGGATCAGAAAGAAGCGGAAGATGCGGCGCAGGAAGTGTTTATTAAAATCTATACCTCTCTCCCCAAATATGAGAATCAAGGTTTTAAAACATGGATTACAAGAATTGCTGTCAATCATGCCATTGATATGAGAAGAAAGAAGCAAAGAAGAAAAGAAGAGATGGCAGAAGAATTGGAATCTCACATAGGAGGCTCACTTGCTGATGATGTAGAATTAGAAGTGATAAAGCGGGAAAGACAAAAGCTTGTCCAACAAAGGCTTAAGGAAGTACCTGCTAATTATAGGGATGTCATTTACGGTTTTTATATTCAAGAAAAAAGCTATCAAGAAATGGCTTCTGAACAAAATGTGCAAGTGAAAACGATTGAAACGAAGCTATATCGCGCAAGGCTTTGGATCAAAACGCATTGGAAGGAGGAAGACTTTTTATGACAACACATTATTCTAAAGACTATTGGATGAAGTATGTAAGGGATGAATTAAAGGAGACAGAAAGAATTCTACTTGAAGATCATTTGTATACATGCGATCAATGCTTAGAATTATATATAGATGCAGTAGACATGAAAGAGGAGAAACTTCCTTCAATTTCAGATGAAGTAGCCTTTATGAATGATATTATGGAGCAAATAACCAATGAAAATATGGATAGGAAAAAAGACGCGAAAAAGAAACGTCCTTTTTATCAATCATCCATATTCCATTATGCCATTGCCGCGAGTCTCACATTGATACTGATGTCGGCAGGATTCTTTCAATCGATTATAAAACATACAGAAACAATCCAAAAAGCGGAAGTATCTTTGAAAGAAGAGCCAAAATCCGGCGGTTTAGTGGATAAGACATTTGCTTGGATGGATTCATTCGATGGTAGTAAAAAGGAGGATTTTAAGAAATGAAAAACCCGATTGTTGCAACAATCTTAGCATTTTTTCCAGGCGGAGGTCTTTTCTACATTGGGAAAAAGCTACGAGGCTTTTTATATGGGCTTGCTGTATTTGGACTAGCATTTATGTCCATCATCATTCAAAGTTCATGGTATTACGGCCAGTGGACATTTATTGTAATTGTTATTGGCTTTATTATCTATTGTATTAGTTTTCTCGATACATTAATAACGACCAGTAGCTATTTAAAAGAGCGGGTGAATTTTACTAATCATACGGAAGCTGGAGAGGCAGCACCTGTATTAGTAAAAACAACCGAGTCCGAGCGTTTTTATACGATTGTTTTATCGTTTATTCCTGGTTTAGGGCATATTCAATTAGGATTAGTATACCGTGGAATAACTTTATTGACGGCGTTTCTAGGTCTAGGAATTATGATTTTATTTATCACATTTCTAACCTATACGAATGAATTTCTATTATTCTTGGCAATTTTACCGGTTATTTGGATTTACGGATTTTATGATGTTTCCCAGCAGTTTAATAAGAAACTGAAAGGGGAAAAGCTTGAGGACATTACTATTTTTCAAGATTTTGAAAAGAATCAGGAAGAAGGGAAGAAAAGTAAATTTATCGCCACCTTCTTATCTGTATTTCCAGGTGCGGGTCATTTATATTTAGGTCTGCAGCAAAGAGGGATTCAGCTAATGGCAGCTTTCTTGTTCTCTATCTTTATTCTCAATGAACTACGATTAGGTCTCTTCTTATTCGTTATCCCGATTATTTGGTTCTATAGTTTCTTTGATGGATTGCAAAAAGCGTCAAAGATAGGAGAAGAAGAGCTAGAGGATGTACCTGTCATTGCCTATCTAATTAACTATCAGAAATGGTTTGGAATTGGGCTACTCGTTATTGGTCTCTATTATTTAATGATTAATATTATCCTACCAATATTTTCGCCTATCATTAGAGAAACAATAAATATTGATATACGTTTCTTTTTTTACCAATATTTTCAGACAGGAATTGTTTGTCTTGTTCTTATATTAGGTGGAATTCATTTATTAAAGGGTACAAAAAAGAAAAAAATGTAAAAATCTCGCGAAAATAAAAAGATAGATTATGCTATTGGCATTTGATTATTCCAATCAAATGGCCAATGGCTACAAAAGGAGAGAATAGAATGAGACAATGGCGGGTCGGCACTTTTTCAATGGGCCTATCTTTAGTATTTCTAGGAGTTTTTCTATTACTTACACAGTTTTTTGATTGGCAGATTATCACTGTATTAAAAGTTTGGTGGCCAATTATTTTAGTTATTCTTGGAATGGAAATTTTATTATACTTGTTTTCCTCCAAGCAAGAAAAACCTTATTTAAGCTTTGATCTATTCAGTATTATTATCGTTGGTATCATTGGTACTGCAGGAATATCGATGGTCTTCCTGCAATCCACAGGTATTTTGGATATTGTAGAACAAGGGTTAAAAAGAGAAGAAGTAACAAAAGATTTGCCAGAATTTAATTATGCAATGAAGGATAACATCAAAAGAATTGTCATAGAATCAGAAAGTCAACAAAATCCGATTACAATAGAAGGAACAAATGAGAATGTTCTATCATTATTCGGAACTTTTCGTACCGTAGAATCGAAGGAAATGGAAGTTTCGAAGCCAGAGGATTATCTAAATGTGTCTCAAAAGGGAGATACTCTATTTGTACGTATAAAACAACTGCCTTATCGAATGTCTGAATTTTATACAGACTATTCTTCTATACATACCACGATACTTGTGCCAACGAATAAGAAGTTAGATATTATTGATTTGAATAATGATATTACCTTAAATCCCCGTGAATTAAAAAGCAATTGGACAGTCAATAATGTTCCGCAAATTGATTTAATATTAGATGAAACAGCGAATGTTAAAGTTTCTGTCAATGATACAATCATCAACAATCGAGATCGAGAGGAATGGGAATATACAAGTACAGAGGATGAAAAGGCGGAAAGTGAGACAACTGCGATTTTACAAAAGGGAAAAGGAAGTCCTGCTATCCATGTTTTTAACAGTGGATCATTAGATTTAACAAATCATTAACAAGGTAAAACATCTATCCATGTTTGCTTTTTACCATTAAAGAAGATAAAAGGGATAGATTTGCCTCAAAGAATAAAGCATTTCTGAGGAAAATCATCCTTTTATGGAACCTTAGTTAATCTTATCGAACCATGTCCCATATTGTTGCAGATTTTCCCAATAGTCATAAAATATTGACTCATGCTGTCGGAAAAAAGTTAATCAAACGTTTGATTAATAGAAAAAATCAAGCAATAGTGGAAAGGAAAGTATGGTGAACGAATAGATTGGGTTATAATATGGGAAGAAATGCTAATCTTGGACACTTACTCTAAGTTGTCACATAACATGGTAGTAGCTAGAGTTAAAAATTGCCTAAGCAAGTGCTATCGTATATGATGTTAGTGGCTATGGAAAAAATGAATTTTGATTATAGGATGATGAAAAATGAAAAGGGCAAGGATAATATATAATCCTACTTCAGGTCGAGAAGCTTTTAAAAGACATTTGCCAGAGGTGCTAAAAAGATTAGAAGAGGCAGGATATGAAACTTCCTGTCATGCCACAACTGGTCCGGAAGATGCAACCTATGCAGCAAGAGTCGCGGTAGAAAGACGATATGATCTTGTTATTGCTGCTGGTGGGGATGGAACCATCAATGAAGTGGTAAATGGGATGGCTGAGCAGGAATATCGCCCCAAGCTTGGGATTATTCCAGTAGGAACGACAAATGATTTCGCAAGAGCGCTGCATATTCCAAGAGATATTATGGGAGCGGTGGAAGTCATCGCAAAGGGCGATACAATTCCAATTGATATTGGAAGAATGAATGATAAATATTTCATCAACATAAGTGGTGGTGGACATTTAACGGAAATCTCTTATGAGGTTCCGAGTAAACTGAAGACGATGTTAGGACAACTTGCATACTATTTAAAAGGTGTGGAAATGCTGCCTTTCATTAAAGCAACGCATGTCAAAATCGAATATGATGGGAAGCTATTTGAAGGGGAAGCTATGTTATTTCTAGTTGGCCTTACCAATTCAGTTGGTGGATTTGAAAAGTTAGCTCCTGGAGCTTCGATTAATGATGGTCTTTTCTCCTTGCTAATATTAAAAAAGGCAAACCTTGCAGATTTCATTCGAATCGCTACACTTGCTCTTCGTGGGGAACATATAAATGACCCGAACGTCATTTATACGAATGCGAATCATATTAAAGTTAGCTCTGACGATAAGGTTCAATTAAATCTTGATGGAGAATTTGGCGGCTTATTACCAGCCGAATTTATAAATTTATATCGCCATTTTGAGTTATTTGTGCCAATTGAAGAAATTCGAGAGGAAGACCGACCTGAACTGAAGGATTATAAAGAAGCATCACAAACAGACAATATCGAGGAGTGAGAGGAAGAAGAAATCCCCTCACTTTTTGTTTTTTAGTTCCTTTAATTTTTCCATAGTGAAGAAGCTTGCGCTTTCCTGATAATATGGTACAATTACCACGCTTATTTTTTTCGGAAATATCGATGTAAAGGAAGACGATAATGAGTAAAACATTACCCGTTCAAAAGAACGATATAATAGATATAGTTTTTGAAGATTTAACACACGATGGTTCAGGTGTAGCAAAAGTAGATGGTTATCCACTATTTATCCCCAATGGATTGCCAGGTGAAAAAGCAAAAGTAAAAGTAATTAAGACAAATAAGAATTATGGTTTCGGCCGTTTAATGGAGATAACAGAAAGAAGTCCCTATCGTGTAGAAGCTCCATGCCTTATTTACAAGGAATGTGGGGGCTGTCAACTACAGCATTTAAGCTATGAAGGGCAATTGAAAACGAAGCATAAGCATGTGAAAGATGTTCTTGAGCGGATTGGCAAAATTGATACGACTGTTCATCCAACCCTAGGCATGGAAAATCCTTGGCGTTACCGTAACAAGTCACAGGTTCCAATCGGTGAGCAGGAGGGTGGCCTTATTGGCGGATTCTATCAACAGCGCTCCCACCAAATCATTAATATGGAACAGTGCATGATTCAGCAAGAGGAAAATGATTATGTCGTCAATACAGTAAAAGCTATTTGCTCGAAATATGGAGTTCGCGCCTATGACGAAGCACGCCATAAAGGAGAGTTACGTCATATTATGGCGAGAAGAGGGCTCGTTACGAAGGAAGTAATGGTTGTATTAATCACTCGTACACAGGATATCCCCAATCGCAAAGCAATTGTTGATGAAATTGTGCAAAAAGTGCCAAATATCAAATCAATTATCCACAATGTGAATAACAAAAAAACGAATGTAATAATGGGAGATATAACGCGTACGATTTGGGGAGAAGAAACCATTACCGATTATATTGGCGATGTGAAATTCGCTATTTCTGCCCGCTCTTTTTACCAAGTAAATCCAGAACAAACAAAAGTGCTTTATGAGAAGGCATTGGAGTATGCAAATTTGAATGGGGAAGAGAAAGTAATAGACGCTTACTGTGGAATTGGAACCATTTCATTATTTTTAGCAAAAAAAGCTAGCCAAGTATTCGGTGTTGAAATTGTTCCACAAGCGATTGAAGATGCTAGAAACAATGCACGCCTAAATGATATCCACAATGTGGAATTCGCAGTAGGAGAGGCAGAAGTAGTTATCCCCAACTGGTATAAAGAAGGAAATGAAGCAGACGTTTTAGTAGTAGATCCACCACGAAAAGGCTGTGATGAAGCATTACTACAGACTATTCTTGATATGAAGCCGAAAAAAGTTGTCTATGTGTCCTGTAATCCAGCAACTTTAGCTCGCGATTTGCGGATATTAGAAGACGGGGGCTACAAAACAGAAGAAGTGCAGCCTGTGGATATGTTTCCGCAGACAATGCACGTCGAATGTATCTCGCAACTCATTTTAAAAGAAGGCAACTAATCCTTGTGGTTGTTGCCTATTCCTGTTCTTCGAAAGGATTTACGAAATTGTAATGAATACGAAGATTACCATCAACGCTACAGGTGACTTTATTCACCAGTGAGTGTAAGACTTGAGGAGTTAAATCGTTTAGTATTGAAACTTCTTTAAGCTTCTTACCTAAATCAATTGCATAGTTCTCACTTTCGCATTCTTCTAGTTTTTCTTGATACTTGATCTTAGCCGTTTCTAAATTTGATACTTCCTGATCAATCTGTTTACGATATTCCACTAGCTCTTCCCGAGATAGTATTTCGTCAGCATACATATCAAGGTAATCTTTCTTTCTAGAACGTAATTTATTTGATTTGTTTTCAATTTTTTTGAGTTCATTATTTATCAGAAATTTCTTCTGATCGAGTCTCTTTTGTAAGCTTCTTAGGAACTCATCGTCTTGAATAGATTTAAAAAGCTCTTGTAAATCTTCGATGATAATGTTTTCTAGTTCTTTTTCTCGGATAACTACTCTATTCTCGCAGAAAGTATCTCCGTGTTTAATATTGCCGCCACACCTATAGCCTTTTTGATTAGCCTTGAACCACATTCCCTTTTGGCAATTTTCACAGAACAAAATATTCGTAAACAGATGCTTTTTAGGGGCTGTACTTGTACGAGTTCTTGTTTGAAGCATCTTTTGGACGGCCTGGAATGTCTCTTTTGAGATGATAGGCTCGTGAGTATTCTCTTGTATCGTAGCTTTGTCTTCACCAAGAATTCTCCGTTTTGTTGTTGTAACGGATACAGTTTCAGTTCTGTTTTGAACAAGGTCACCACAATAATGTTGATTGTTTAAAATGTTTTTTACTGTTGATGCGTGCCATAAAGGTGATGCATTAGACTTTCTCGCGATTTGAGAAGGAGTAGGGATTCTTTCAGCTGTGAAGGTTTTAGCTATGGAATCCATTCCTTTTCCATCCAGGTATTCTTCGAAAATTCGTCTAACAATTTCCGGTGTGTTATCGTCACGAATTTTTAGCTTACCTTTGTCAGAGTAGTATCCATAAGGTGGATTGGAACCTACAAATAAACCTCTATTAGCTTTTGTGCGTTTGGCAGCCTTATTTCTTCGGCTGCTATTTGCTGACTCATTTTCATACAGCCAAGCAAAAAGACCAAAGTTCTGAACGTCCCCGGTAATTGTATTAATCGAGTTATCAAGGCAGACAATATGAATGTTATTTAGTAGGCAGGTATCCCTTAATTCATAAGACAATCTTCCGTTTCGAGCTAACCTGGAAAGTTCCTTAGCTAATATCACATCATATAAACCAGCCTTACCGTCATCAATCAGTTTTTTTAAACCTGGACGGTTTCCTTTTGTTCCTGATTGCTTGTCTGTGTATATCTCTACGATCTCCCAATTATTTTGGGCAGCGTAATTTCGAAATAGATCGATTTGATTATCGATAGAAGTTCTTTGTGTCTCCATCTCAGTGGATACACGAGCATAAATTGCACATCTCATAATGCGTTCACCACCAAAAGTAGTAAAGTATTGAGATGTTGGTGGGTTTATGACTATAGCATTGCCAATAGTTGCTGAGCTTATCTGAGTTGAGTTTAAGTACATTTTGATTTCTCCTTTTTCATTTTACCTATGTATAAATTTCGGAAGTTCGTCCATACTAATAATAATTTTTCGATACTTTGTCCGTAATGGTATACCAATCTGGATAAAGTACCGAACAAGCCTCAAATGAAACCCCTTGTTATAGGGGTTCTGGGTATAGTCTAAATTGGCGTTATTTCCAACAGCTAAATGTTCGGTTATTTGTCCAATAATCAACTATTACATTTCGATAATTCATCCAATATGTTAATCAATTAGATTGGAGAAGATATTTGATTTGAAATGTAATTGTGGTTCCTGGTCAGTAGAGAGAACAAGGTAGTCTACAAAATACAGGATGATGAGTCTTTTCTCATCTGTCCCTAATCGATGATCCAGTATCTCATTAAATCTGGAAAAGAACTGATCCTTTTCTACAAGTTGATAAGTTGTCTTTAAATTTTCTTGGCAAATCGTGTATTCTTTTAAAGAAATTTTGTGTTGATGAATAAATTCCAAAATTTTCAGCTCAAGTTCTCGATCTTTAAGTTCTCTTGCAATTTTTAGTTTATCCTCGAGTTTCTTTAAGAGTTGATCTTTAGAGCTGATACTGTCTTCAACCTCATCAATCATTTGATTAATAAATGATAAGGTTTGAAGTTCTATCTGGTGACTAGATAATAGCTCCATTACACGTTTTAAAATCAAAGGGATAAACCTGTCGTGAACTTCTTGGATGTTCACTTTATAACCGCAATTCTTACATACGTAGTAATAATACGGATACTTGATACCATTTCGTCTGGTCGAAGCATTTTGAGTACTTAACAATTGATCGCAATGTCTGCATTTCACCTTGTTTAAAAAAAGAAACGGTGTATCTATTCTGCCAAAAGTTTTTTGAAGTTGGTTATTTAACTTTATTAACTGTGGATGGAATTTGCTTATAATTGCGGGATGTGAATCTTCAAAAACAAATTGCTTTTTTCCACCATCTGTCCGTTTAGGTATATCCCAGATTAATTTTCCTGTATAAACTGGATTTTTAAGGATATTTTCAACTGTGCTGGACCGCCAAGTACCTCCCTTCGGTGAGGGAATATTTGCTTCATTTAAAATTATGGCTATTTTTTGTAAGGATTTCCCCCAGCTAGACAGGAAAAAAATAAAAGATACAATGTCAGCATTTTCATTGGGTTCCAATTGTTGTTGGTGTTTTTGTTTTTTAATCTGATTATATCCATAAGGAGTTTTTGATCCGGGTCTAAATGTTTCTTTACTTTCTAAAAAAGTTGTTAAATTACCTACTGCACGCTCAGATTTTACTTCTGATTCGTGTTGAAATAACAAGAAATTCATTTTGATACTAGTGTCTTCAGGATCAATAGGTTTATTCGAGTCAGTTGTATAGACTTCTAGTTCCGGCAGCTTTTCTAGCATTGGGCGGTAAAAATCAATAGTAAAGGAATAACCAGTACGATCCATCCGGGAAATATCGTGAAAAATAACAGTCGGTATATTCATTTCAACCATTTTTTCTCCCAGTTCCATCAACTTTCTTCGTTGAGCAGCACGTTTGGAATATGCACTTGTAACATCTTCAATGTAAATTAGTTCATTAGGGACAAAGAGTTGATTCCGCTTGGCAAATTCTTGAATATGCTGTTTCTGGATTTCGACACTGTTATTTTCTTGTTGCTTATACGAAGAACGACGAATATAAGCAAATGCTAATTTCAAAGTAAATCATCTCCTTTAAAAATGTATTGGGAACGAATATCTTGGAGATAGTCAAATTTGCTAACTTCAATGTTTACCTCATTTGGATAAACATATAATGTTCGGATAAGCAACGAAGTTAGGAAAAAAGGATTTGTTTGCCTACATTTATGTAAATAATCTTTTACTAGTTTTACCAATCTCTCATTTTCTAATAAAAGGTCCTCTTTTTCTTCGATTAGGTTAAGACGATCCTTTTGTATGTTCTCTAATTTTGTTATTTCAACGTAGTGAGGGTTCTCTTTCCAATTCGTAAAATCATCAGTATCAAAAATGATTTTCTCCATTAAATTATGTTTTTTTACTTCTAGTGATTTCAGTTCTGCATCAACATTTTTTCGAATTAATTGGAAGAAATGCCTTGAATCTTTAAGCAGCATTTCTGTATTTAAGTGCTCAATGATTTTCTCAAGTGACTTATTAATAATAAGAAATAAATCTTCAGTTCCTATAAAAGTTTTTGAGTGTTTTCGAGAGCAGGAGTACCAGGCTTTTTCAGCAGGGATATTCAAATGAAATTTCATTGGCTTCCCACAAATTCCGCAACTGATATCGTAAATGTCTTGATTTTTTAAAGAGCGTTCAATTTCTTGATAAGTTAAAAGCACGGTATTGTGAGCTTGTAACTCTTCGAAGTCCTCATAACTTAAATAAGGCTCTATGTGTGAAAGTTTATTCTTCCCGTTTGTCAAATCATATCCGGCATAAAAAGGATCTTTTGCAATTTTTATTAGTTGATTTGGAGTAGTTTTAAGGATTTTTTTATATTCCTTTAGTGTTTCTTCCAGATCTTTGTGTGTATTAACCTTTTTGATTGCTGCAAAGAATTTGAGTAAAGCATCATTTTTACTAGGATCCTTAATGTACTGCTTGGTCTCTTTTTGTTTTATGTATCCAAGCTTACGAGGAGGATATCTTTTTCTCGCTTCTTCCGTTCGCCTAGCAATGTTTTTCCCCTCAACATCACTTACAATATTCATTACGCCTTCAAGAAGTGTGCTATCTGTAGCCTGTTGATGACCATTCCCTGCTGATGTAAAGAAAATATTCACTTTATGTTTTTTGCACAGTGAAACAAAGTAATTGGACTCATAAAAGTCCCGGAACAATCTTGAGCGGTCAAAGGCATAGACAATCTCAACTTGATTATTAATGATCATTTGAATTAGTTTTTTCATTTGTGGCCTATTCTCAATATCCAGTTTGTTAGCAGAAACTCCATCCTCATTCATAAGTAATATCTCACTGCTTAAGTACTTCTCTCTGTACATTGCATCAGCCGATTCTTGCATAGATAAATCTTGGTTGGCGGTACTTACTCTTCGAAAAAAAACCTTATACTTATTTTTGTTTTTTATTACTTGAATCATTGTTCCTTCTTTCCTTTACAATGTCTTGATAAAGTAATTTTGCCTGTATCCTATGATGAACATCTAATTGCTCAACAATTATTCGTTGAATTAAATGTTGCACCCAAATATCAGCAACAGGGTTCATCTCAGATTCGGTTTGAATATTAATTTTCTTCCGCATAAACACACCTCCGCTTTTCATCTTTGACGGAAAGCGGTGGGTTTTATACGGTTAAGCTTAAATAGTTATGATTCCTGATCGTCAAATTCTAAATCAAATCTTAGTTGTACAGATTCTTCTTCTGTATCTGTGTGCTTAACAAGTATTTGAATAATTCCTTTCTGCTGACCTGGGAAAGATTTAATGTTTTTTTCTTTCATTGGTTATCCCCCCAGATTTATGGGCTAAAAATTGTTCTAGAAGGAAAGGCGATAAGTAGCCTTCCACCCGAAGCCTTACTAATTTTTCTGTAAATTTGTTATGGTTTAATCTCTTTGACGGAAAATCTTGATCTGTAGGTCTCAAGCACATTCACTTCCTAACTGATGTTTCTTTTCTCCGGGATTTTTTTCAATAGCTGGTTGAACTAGTATTCTTTCTAACTCGGAAACTAATAAATCTTGGATAATAGTTCTTACATTTAGGGCATTTTCTTGAGATGCGTAGTAGCGTGTAACTTTCAAATTTCTCTCTCCTTGTTCTAGTGGTGTATATGTCAGAAAAAAAGAAGTAAAGTAAGCTCAATACTGATTCTTGTATGTAAGTGTTAAATTATCGGTTAAATTACTTCCAAATTTCTTGCTTTAAAATTTTCAAACGGATTATATTCTTTAATTTTTTTAAAAACCAAGGTTTTGGAGAAAAAATTCATTTTAGGTAAAAAGTACTATTCGTACATACTCTGATTGGATGGTTTCCATTATATTTCCAAGTGGAGATATAGTATAATAGGACTTACATATGTATTTATGATTTTTAATTTATGAGGTGTAACAATGATTACGGGAGAATTGAAGAATAAAGTAGATAAAGTCTGGGAGACATTCTGGACAGGTGGAATAACAAATCCTTTAACTGTTATTGAGCAGTTTACATATTTGTTGTATATCAAAGGCCTAGATGATAACGAGAAGAAAAAAGAAATGGATGCAGAACTTTTAGGGATAGAACACGAAGGTATCTTCCCACAAGATAAGCCTCAGCTACGTTGGTCAATCTTTTCAAATATGGGACCGGACGAAATGTTTAAAGTAGTATCACAGGAAGTTTTTCCATTTATTAAAGATTTGGGTGGGAAAGGATCTATTTACTCTAAGTTTATGAAGGATGCTATTTTCGTAATTCCTACACCATCGCTCTTAGCAAGAGTAGTTGCAGGAATAAATGGACTAATGCAAGCCAGTAATACAGATGGTAAAAAGGATACTTTAGGTGATTTATATGAGTATTTACTTTCCAAACTTTCTACTGCTGGTACAAATGGTCAATTTAGAACCCCCCGTCATATTATTGATATGATTGTTAAATTGATGAAGCCAACACCTGAAGATATTATAGTGGATCCGGCAGCTGGTTCAGCAGGATTTCTTGTTTCCGCTGGAGAGTATTTAAAAGAAAATCACAGTGATATGTTCTTAGTTCAGAGTTTGAAAGAACATTTTAACCAGAAAATGTTCCACGGATTTGAAATGGATGGAACGATGCTCCGGATCGGTGCAATGAATATGATGCTTCACGGGGTGGATAATCCTAATATAGCTTACCGTGATAGTTTGTCCGAGCAGAATAAGGATACTGAGCAGTACACACTTGTTCTGGCAAATCCACCTTTTAAAGGCTCTTTGGATTATGAATCTGTATCTGATGACCTTTTAAAAATAACTAAAACAAAGAAAACTGAGTTATTATTTCTAGCATTGTTTATCAGATTGCTAAAAAAAGGTGGAAGGGCTGCTGTTATTGTTCCAGACGGTGTTCTCTTTGGTAGTTCTAATGCACATAAATCTATTCGAAAAGAAATAGTTGATAATCACAAATTAGAAGCAATTATTTCAATGCCATCGGGTGTATTTAAACCTTATGCTGGAGTTTCAACTGCTATAATGATTTTTACAAAAACTGGTGCTGGTGGTACTGACAATGTTTGGTTCTATGAAATGAAAGCAGATGGATACTCCTTAGACGATAAGAGAAATCCTATAGAAGCAAATGATATTCCTGATATTCTTGAAAGATTTAATAACATAAAAGCTGATAAAGACAGAAAACGGACCGAGCAATCCTTCTTTGTACCCGTTAATGAAATTATAGAAAAAGAATATGACCTATCAATAAACAAATATAAAGAAATTGAATATGAAGAGTTAGAGTATGAAAAACCAAGTGATATTATTAAAAATATAATTAGTTTAGAGGAAGAGATTAAAGATGGGTTGATAGAACTAAAAGGCTTGATTGAAGGAAGTAATTAATATGAAAGAGATAACTTTAAAGCAGTTGTTTGATATAAAAAAGGGAAAAAAAGTAGAACAGATACAATTAAAAACTTTAGAGAGTATTCGTTATATTCAAATTGATGACTTACGAAATGATAAAAATATAAAATATTGTCTTCCTGAAAAGAATTATGTCTACGCAACAAAAAATGATGTAATTATCGCTTGGGATGGGGCAAACGCAGGTACTATTGGATATAACCTTGAAGGAGCGATAGGAAGCACACTTGCGGTACTAAAAAGTAAGGTAGTAGACATTAATACACATTATGTTGCTATATTTTTAAAAACAAAGGCACAATTTTTACGTGATAATTGCACTGGGGCAACTATTCCACATATCTCTAGACAGGTATTAGAAGATATTAAAATTCCTCTTCCACCAAAAGAAATTCAAGAAAAAATTGTAGAGGTTATTGAAAAAGCTCAATCATTAATAAACTTTCGAATTGAACAAATTGATTCATTATCAAATCTTGCTCAAAGTGTGTTTACTGAAATGTTTGGTAACCCAATTCTGAATAACAAATGGAGTATTAGACCTTTAGGTGAATATCTGGAGAAAATTGAAAGTGGATGGAGTCCTAAAAGTGAATCGTTTCCAGCAATAGAAGGAGAAAAAGGGGTACTGAAATTAAGTGCAGTAACCAAAGGAGTCTATCAATACAAGGAAAATAAAGCCCTATATTCAGATACACCATTAAAAAAAGTGTTGGAAGTTAAAAAAGGTGATTTATTAATTACAAGAAAAAATACTAAAGAGTTAGTCGGTGCTTGCTCGTATGTTTTTGATACTCCACCTAATCTAATGATACCTGATACCGTTTTTAGACTAGTCTTTAAGGAATCTGAAAATCCAATTAACCCTATTTTTCTATGGAGATTACTAAATAATAATACTTTTAAACGTAAAGTATCTTCTTTAGCTGAGGGAAGTTCTGGGTCAATGCCTAATATATCAAAGAAAAATTTATTAGGACTAGAGATAATTGTTCCACCACTAGAATTACAAGAACAGTTTTCAAACATAATAATAAATATTGAAAATCAGAAGCAATTATTAATCAATGGATTATTAGGCCTTGAGAATAATCTAAACTCCATTAAACAAAGGGCTTTTAAAGGGGAATTATTTAGTGTCTAACACTTTTTTGTAAATTTTATTAAGCAAGGGGGGACTATTTTTGTTAAGCAATTTTGAGTATCTTCGTGATAAATCTCAATTTAATAGTTTTTCAAATGCTTGCTTGGAGGCAGAGAAAAGTCTCCAAGTAAGTCCTGCTACTTGTGCAATTTTAACACGGCGTGCGTTGGAATTAGCAGTTAAATGGCTATATGCTTCAGATAGTGAGTTAAAGGTACCATATCAAGATAATTTATCTAGCTTGATTCACGAACCAACTTTTAAGTCAATTATAGATGAAGATCTTTTTCCTTTAATGAAATACATCATTAAGCTAGGCAATGTGGCGGTTCATACTAATTCTTCCATTACAAGGGATGAGGCTGTACTAGCACTACATAACCTTCATCAATTTATTGATTGGTTAGATTATTGTTATTCGGATAATTATTCAGAGTCAGGGTTCAAAGAAGAGCTTCTTTTAACTGGAGACGAGCCAAGAAGAAGACCTGAAGAATATAAAGAACTATATGAAAAGTTGAGTTCCAAAGACCGAAAGCTTGAAGATTTGATGCGTGAAAATGAGGAACTACGTAAGGTCTTAACTGATAAACGTATTGAGAACACCGAACAATACAATTTCCAAGTAGACGAAATTTCTGAACTCCAAACCAGAAAGATCTACATTGATTTAGAACTTAAATTAGCAGGTTGGGAGTTTGGAAAAAACGTAATTGAAGAGTATCAAGTTTCTGGTATGCCAAACAGTCAAAACACAGGATTTGTGGATTATGTTTTACTTGGAGATAACGGTAAACCAATTGCTGTGGTTGAGGCGAAGAAAACTTCATATGATGCTAACAAAGGAAAGCAGCAAGCAAAGTTATATGCTGATTGCATTGAACAAATGCACGGTCAAAGACCGATAATCTTTTACACAAATGGATTTGATATCCGCCTTTGGGATGATGTGAATTACCCTGAACGGAAAGTATCTGGATTTTATACTAAGTCAGATCTTCAACTTTTAATTGATCGTCGCACAATTCAAAGACCATTGGTGGATATTGTAATTAAAGAGGATATCTCCAACCGTTATTATCAAAAAGAAGCAATCCTTGCTGTCTGTGAAGCTATACAATCAAAACAACGAAAAACACTCTTGGTTATGGCTACTGGAAGCGGAAAAACAAGAACCGCTGTATCTTTAGTTGATGTTTTGGTAAGACATAACTGGGTAAAAAACGTATTGTTTTTAGCGGACAGAACTGCTCTTGTCCTACAAGCAAAGAAAAACTTTAACAATCTTCTTCCAAGTATGACTCTATGTAACTTGCTTGATAACAAAGATAACCCGGAATTAAGCCGTATGGTATTTTCTACATATCCAACAATGATGAATGCGATAGATGATACTAAACGAAAAGACGGTAATAAGCTTTTTACGGTTGGGCATTTCGATTTAATAATTGTTGATGAAAGTCACCGGAGTATATATAAAAAATACCGGGCAATCTTTGAATATTTTGATGGAATCTTATTAGGATTAACAGCCACTCCAAAAGATGAAATTGATAAAAATACTTACGATATTTTCGGCTTAGAGACTGGTGCTCCTACTTATGCATACGAACTGGAACAAGCAGTAAAAGATGGTTATTTAGTTGAGTATCGAACATTTGAAGCTTCTTCAAAAATCTTAGATGACGGTCTCCGCTATGATGAATTATCTGATGAAGAGAAAGAACAATTTGAAGATACCTTTGATGAAGAAGAAGGCGAAGAGATAAGTAACTCCGCTGTTAACCAGTGGTTGTTTAATGACAATACCATCGACCAAGTATTGAATGACCTAATGGAGAAAGGAATTAAGGTTGAGGGTGGAGATAAGCTTGGTAAGACTATTATCTTTGCTAATAATTCCAAGCACGCTAAACGTATTGTTGAACGGTTTAACCATATATATCCCCAATACAATGGAAAGTTTGCTGCTCAAATTGACTATAAAGTTGATTACGTACAAACTCTTATTGATGATTTTTCAACTAAAGATAAGTTTCCGCAGATTGCAGTATCCGTTGATATGTTAGATACCGGAGTAGATATTCCAGAAGTAGTAAACTTGGTATTTTTCAAAAAGGTTCGCTCAAAATCAAAGTTTTGGCAGATGATTGGCCGAGGTACTCGGCTATGTGAAAATCTTTTTGGAGTGGGTGAGGATAAAGAGTACTTTTTAATTTTTGATTATTTAAGAAACTTTGAGTTTTTTAGAGAAAATCAAAAAGGAATCGAAGGGAAAGTCTCAGTTGGTTTAACTGAACGAATCTTTAATTTGAAGGTAGATATTATTAAAGAACTTCAGGCACTCGATTTTCAAGAGGAACCTTATATTCGACACCGTCAAGATTAGTTGAAGATGTGTATCAAGAGATTAGTCGACTTAATGATGAAAACTTCCAAGTAAGAATGCATCTACAGTATGTTCACAAATATAAAAACCGGGAGAATTGGCAAGCTCTTAGCGTAACGAATGTAAGTGAAATTCAGGAGCATATCTCACCATTGATTATTTCAATAATAGATGATGAACTAGCAAAGCGGTTTGATAGCGTAATGTATTCCATAGAACTTGCTAAACTTACTGTAAAGAATGCAACTAGACCTATAAAAAGTGTAGTTCAGACAGCCGAGGAGCTATCAAAGCTAAGTACAATCCCTCAAGTTAATGTCAAAAGAGACATTCTGTTAAAGGTACAGACAGATGTTTTTTGGGAAGAAGCCAATATTTTTGAACTTGAAGAAGTACGTGAAGCAATACGGGAGTTGGTTAAATTCTTAGAAAAAGAAAGTCAAAAAGATTATTACACGAACTTTAAGGATAACTTCACTTTGATTGGTGAAGGTGACACTCCTTTTTATGGTTCAAATGATTTGCAAAATTATCGTAAGAAGGTTAATCAATATTTAAAAGAACACCAAGATCAGACAGCGATTTACAAGTTGCGTCAAAACAAACCGTTAACAAAACAGGACGTGCAAACGCTTGAAGGAATCCTTTGGGGAGAACTTGGTTCACAGGAAGATTATAAAAAGGAATTTGGCGATACACCTATCACAAAACTAGTAAGACAAATAGTTGGTCTTGATCAACAGGCAGCTAATGAAGCATTTTCAGAGTTCTTGAATGAAGAAAAGTTGAATGTTAATCAGTTGCGATTCGTTAAACTTATCATTGATTATGTTGTTAAAAATGGGACTCTTGAAAAGAAAGTATTACAAGAAGACCCATTCCGATCATTGGGGAGCGTAACTGAATTGTTTAGAGATAATATAGATGATGTTAGAAGGATTATAAAAGTTATTGATACCATTAATCGTAATGTTGAGGAGTATGAAGGGGCGTAAGAAAAAGAATATTGAAATATGCTCAAGAGATCCAGCTTTTAAAGCTAGGGTCTTTTTTTCGATAATGAAAAGTTTCCGGGAAGCAAGTGTGAAAAAGGTGTATCAACAAACAAATAAATAAAAGTAAATGACCTTGTATTTCTTTTTGTAAACCATTTCAATATTTTTCCTTATAATGGTGTAAAATAAGATCTATAGTAAAATTATATTTTAAAAGGTTTTTCATTAGGGAACTATTATTCTAGTTTGATAGACTTAGTAGTGGCTAGTTTAGGTGGAGGTAGTTATAATGCAAAATAGTTCGGTGAAATTGGAATACAATATTAATGGTATAGGTATAATTACTCCTATTATATATAATTTTCCTAAAGGTCTTTACCAAAATAAAAATCTTAATCTTGAGAGAAAATTGAGAGATACTAACCAATTAGGGGCAATTAGATATATTCATAACGGAGCACATTATACAAGATACGAATATGTATTATTGCAATATATGCTAATAAATTTTGTTCAGAAAAACAGTGAGATAGGTTTAGGATCTAAATTTAATTTTAAATCTTGGGATTTAGATAAAGAATTAAAATATGAAGAAAAAATAACAGCTGCTGAAGTTATCGAACTTATAGTTCTATTTGCTAATATGGGGCATTTTAAGGATACATTTTCGAGTAATAAAGTATGGTTCCATTATATTCTAGAGAATCATTATGGAGTAAAAAATGGGTTAAAAAAAGGATTAAGTAGTGAAGGGAAAAAACTGCTTGATAAACTGCTAGAAGATTTAGATTATCAACATATACAATGGTTAAATGCATTATATATGTTGAGTAGGACAAGTGAGTTACAAGACTATAGAGTTATATGCGAAAAGATTGTAAAAAATATTTTGTATCACGAAAATGATAAATGGATGGATCTCTACAACAAAATTAGAAAAGTTTCATATATAGTTCTTGATAGCCATTTTTCATATATACCAATTGAAATTAGCTTACAAAATGTTTTATTTAATCATAGTTTGTTTATAGACGAAATTCTAAAAAATAATTCGAATCTATTTGGCACTTTAGAGCGTATTAGCGAATTATTAGAAGATACTTTATATCTGGAAAATAACGCTTTGTTAGTAGGTACATATAGAAGTATAGATATTTATAACAAGTTGAATGATTTTTTAAGTAGTAATGAAGATTTAAGAGAAGTAGCAAAAATAAACAAATTAATATTAAATATTGAAGAATCTCCATTATATGAGGAATCAAATATTATTGAAAATGAAATACCGTGGAATAAAGAAAAAAATTTAAGCCTAACATTTAGAATAAAAGAAAGGAGAGGTTTCCCAGTAGATGTCTTTAAAAGGGAAATGGAGATATTAAAAAAATTGGGAACAGATGTCTATTTAGGTTATAACTTTTCTCCAAGCTTTGAAAAATATAGAACAGTTTATTCACTAAACAAAACATTGAGTGGAAAAAAACTATTAAATAAATGTCTAAGCATACTATCACAAGGGGTAGATGATTATTTAGAGTATAAACATTTTGCTTTAAAAGAAGTTAATAATGGACCATTGATAGATGTAGTCACTAAAAAGATAATTACATTTTTATTTAGAAACATATTAAAGAATGATTATTTCTGTGAGTACAATTACTCAAATAAATTATGTCCATTTATCCTAGAAATAGGAAGCAAGAAGGCTTTAAGTAAATTAGATTTATATATAGGAGATTTTAAAAAAATCTTTCCTGATGATAAGGATGGCTTACACGAGTTGACTGCTCTAAGACATAGAGTAAGTAATATTAACTATAAAGGGCTAACGATAGTTTATGCAGGATCATTAAGATTTATAGATAGTAATAAGAAAGCTGTCTGTGAATTAGATGGCTTAATCCTAACTCCAAAAAACAAAAAGAAGTATTTAGAGGTGATCGAAGCTAAAAATCTCAGCACTAAAAGCCAAAGGAAATCTGTTGCGATGAAACAATTAAGAGAAAAGTTTTTACCTATAGTTGCTGATAGTATGGTTGAAGATACCGAGGTTAAAGAAATTGATAACTTTGGAGCCTATGTGAATTTAATGAGGAAATAGCTTTTAGCTTTTATATTATATATTAGATGAGAATTAAAATTTAAAATTTAAATTGAATATAGACAAACTAAAAGACGTTAATATTTGACTACTGAAAAGTCCATTGGTGTGTTACCGATGAACAGAAGCTACCTTTATATGCTTACCAGGCAAGGGTGGCTTAATTATATTTATCAAACTTTCAAAGAATTAAAAATAACTCTTAATTTACTTTTTTAATTACATAATGCCACAAGGATATAATTAATTTTTTAATAAATAACATTAGGATGCGAAATCATTATCAAAAATCCTTTGTTTATGGTTATTCGACATCCAAGAAATATTTTAATATTACTGGCAGTGTGCTCATTCATCTATCGGTAGGCGATTAGATAATGCAAAAAAGACGTAAAAAAATTATTAGAGTTTCCCGTCAACCTCGCTCACGAATTACCATCGTGAAGTCATCCCGTTAGAAGGGAATTAAATCCCCAGATTGTCCTTAATAACGAGATCCATTTTAGTTATTAGATTTCAAATATCCCGTGCTCGTTGCAATATGCAAGGTGGGTTGTGGTGAAAAGGTTGGTAAAGCGAGACCTGGGCGACTCAGAAGTGCGATGATGCACTTGCTGGTACTACAAAATACGGCGGCTCCAAACGCAAAACAGGAGTTTTTTATGTCGAATTCTTCCTCTATAGTGAGGGTGAATTCTGGGCTTCACCACCACATATCAGGTCCTTATTGAAGGGGGCTTTTGTAGTGAAATTTGAATTTGAACTAAATAGTAAAGCTTTATCCTTTTTGAACGATAAGGATTTTTTTACTTAATTTGGTCTATAAGAATTGTTTTTCTTTAGGTCTCTACGCTTACTTCCAAAATTGTATAATATGACTAAACAATTGTCATTTTGAAATCATAAATTTTCTTAAAATCAGAAAGGAAAATCAAAAAATGAGTAGACTTCAAGCGATTGAAAATAGATTGATGGAAATAAATGAAACAGTTTTTCAAGAGTTATGTGATAGCTATTTAATTTTACGTAATTCAAATTATGCATCTTTTGCAAGAACAGGAAGTCAAACAGGCAAACAAAAGACTACTAAGGGGACCCCGATTCATTTTTTATTACCGATGGTAAATATATATTTGTTGAATATTCTACAAATATTTCAGCAGGGGTAAAAAAATTAAAAGAGGATATTGAAAAGTGTCTTGAACAAGAGAAAACTGGTATTGCCATAGAAAGTATTAAAGAAATTGTATTGTGTATGAATTTTAACTTAAAAAGTGATAACGTAAATCAATTAAATTCTTTAATAGAAGCCAAAGATATTACATTAACATTGATTACTCTGGATTTACTTGCTCTGGAATTACACTTACAACATCGTGATTTAGTCCATCAATATCTAGATCTGGCATTTGATACTGGCCAGATTGTTTCCCTTGAATCATTTATTAAAGAATATAATAAAGCTTCAAATGGTATAGCAACACCGTTAGATAATTCTTTTTTACATAGAGAAAAAGAAAAGAATGAGTTGAAAAATACAATACATACATCTGATTTTGTGATATTAAACGGTGCCGCAGGAGTGGGGAAAACTAAATTAGCCATAGAAACAATAAGAGAATTACTAATAGAGTATACAAACTACGAAGCCTACTGTATTTCTTATAAAAATTCCGATTTATTACAAGACTTATATGATTATTTTAATCCTAATAAAGATTATATTTTATTTGTTGATGATGCTAATAGGATAGATGCTTTTAATCAAATATTAGGCTTTTATAAGACTGATAGAAAAGGTAAATTAAAAATAGTTATTACTGTAAGAGATTATGCTTTGAATGAAATAAAAAATTTATGCAGTAACTTATCGAAAACGGTATTGGATATTGAAAAACTTAAGGATGAACACATAGTAGATATCATAAAAGCTGAACCATTTAAAGTTTTTAACGAGGGATATCAGAATGAAATAATAGCAATAGCAGATGGTAATCCTAGATTAGCTATAATGTCGGCATTATTAGCAATTGAAAAACAGGATTTGTCTGTACTGTATAATGTTTCTGAGCTTTTTGAGAAATACTTTACAACTTTTATTAACGATAAAATAAATATAGATGATAAAATTACTATCCAGTGTTTAGGGGTAATTTCGTTTTTCCATACGCTCCCTTATAAAAATAGACAATTACTTGAGCCAATAATAAATGTATTTGACATTAATTATTATGAATTAGTAGAAACGATAGAAAAACTTGAAAAGTGGGAATTGGTAGAAATAAAGTATGACTATGTGAAGGTACCTGAACAAAATATATCAAATTACTTTTTTTACTTGGCTTTTATTGATAAAGATTATTTATCTTTTAAACTCTTGCTTGAAAAATTTTTTGCAACAAATGCAGAACGATTTAAAGATTGTGTAATTGCTGCGAACAATTCGTTTGGAGCAGAAAAAGTAATGGAGAAAGTAAGGCCATCACTTATAAATTATTTAAATAGTAAAGTGAGCCCTGAGCAAAGTTTAGAATTCTTAAAGGTTTTTTGGTTTTATTTACAAAATGAAGCATTAGAATATTTATTTGAAAAAATAATGGCATTGCCCGATGTAAATGTTCAAGAATACAATACATCTTATGATCAAAATCAATTTGCTTATAATAAAAATGAAGTAATTGAGTTAATGGGGAATTATTTTAAATTTATCCCAATGGAATTAAAAAGTAGCATTGAACTAAGTTTAGAATTCGTTAGAAGACAACCTCATCATTTACCGGAGTTAATACACAAATTTCGTGAAACCTTTTCATTTGAAATGGAAGATGAACGTTATGGTTATTACAGACAGCTAACATTGTTCGAGTTATTAATAAATGGAGTAAAGAAAGGAGATACTTTATATTCTGTAGCATTTTATGAATTAGCTAAAACTTTTCTGAAATTTACTTTTGAAGTTGTTAAAGCTACAAGAGGGGATAAAATCACATTTTATAAATATGAATTATCTAATATAGAAAAATTGCAATCGTTTAGAAAACATATATGGGATACTGTAATTAGTCATTTCGATAAAAATAATATAATGAGTTTAGATTTATTATTATCTTATTGTGAAGAGTATACGGAGAATAAAGATATTGTTTCTTTTGATAAAGGATATATCCTAATCTTAATTGAGAAGCATTTAGATCCAGGAGTTTTTGAACATTGTTTATTTGTACAAAAGTATTTAAGGTTCTTAAACAGGAATTCAATAACAGATTCTAAGATGGATACACTTAAAGCTAAATATAGAAATGAACTTTATGAGATGTATTTAAGGATAGATTGGGATAGAATTCGTGATAAAGATATTTATGATTTTGATGATTTTAAAAAGTACGAGGATTTAAAGGAACAAGAAATACGGAAATCCTTCTTGTTGCAATCTACAGAAGAAGTATCGAATTTCTTTGAAAATTATCTGTACCTAATTGGTTTTATAAAGAATACTTGGAATCAAAATAAGGTGTTGGATATTGTTGTTGATGAAAATTTCAATCACAATTATCAAATTGGAAACACACTGCTCGAGTTAATAATTGAAAAAAATAGTGATTTAAATTATGTTCCTTTCCTAGTGTTTAAAAATCACTTAAATAAATCGAATCAAGTAAAAGAATTTCTCAATCTACTAGAAAAAAGGTCATTCACTTGCAGATTAAGATGGGTGCTTGTCTTTTATGAAAACATAGACCCGGCATATCTGGAAACAAAACTAGTTAATCAATTTATTGAATTAATAAAGAATATAGATGAAACTGTATATATTTATTTAGGAAATTTATCACATCTACAAAATATAAAAGAAAATTTTTATAAAGAACTATTAGAGACAATAACTATAGAGAATAGAGCAAGACTTAATAAAGTACGAATTGAATGTAGAGACGATTCTCTGCTCTCATATCTGGACTCTATTAATAATATTGAAACCATAATGGAAATGTATATCCAACAATTTTTATTGGACTCCTATTTTGATTATAAGGGTAAAATATTGAAGTATATCTTGAGTAGAGACCCAGACTATTTACTTGAACTTACTGACAAACTTTATTCCGAAGAGGATAGGAAATTCAAAAAACGAAATGGATTAGGGTTTATTTGGGATATAGAAAATATAGAGAATCCCTTAGAAAAGGTTTTTGATTTCACTTTAGATAAAGAACTTTACTTTGGTATTGCTGAGCATTTTTGTAATATATTCTTTGTTAATATAGATAGTCAAAACTTTGAACGGGCTAGAAAATTTATTTTGGAGTATGTAAAGAAGAATCATCAAAACATTAAAAAGATGAATGTGATTTTGGATATAATTCATAATACTAGAAATGAATGGTTCAATGATGTAGTGAAAAATTTTATTAATTATAATCAAGACTTGAAAGTATTCTCTAAGATATGGTGGCTAAAAAGAAGTAGAAGCTTCAATGCAGATCAGTTATTTAGCGATTTAGAGGCTGCGGATTGGAGACAAGTCTTAGAAATAATTAATCAAATTGACTTAGGGATTAAGTTAATACCTATAAAAAAATACGTAGCAACTAAAATAGAACAAATAAAGGAATTTGCAGAAGACGAAAGGAAACACAGGTTTTTAAGAGGAAATTGAGAGACTGTGTTGTTGATGGCTGTGCCAGGCTTTTTTACTGAAAAAGACTCCTACCTAATAGGCAGGGGTCTTTATTTTGCAAAATTTAGTTTTGATTGTCCAATACATAAGTCAGGTTACCTATTAATAAATTGTTCCTCAGCAACCTGTTTCCAATATTGAGTTAACTTTTTTAGTCTCTCATCTTTCATCATAAAATGAAGTGTATTGTAATTGATTGAGTAGGACATAGCAATAAACCCTACTATTGCTAAATCCTTTGTTGATTCAATATCTTCTTCGTTTACAATTAATGCTTGCAAAGTAGAACAAAGAAGGTCCGCGATTTGTATTAAAGGGTCCTCGATTGACTTCTTCATTCCTTTATAAGTAGTATGTTTTAAATCATACCAAGCTGTAAACCCATTATCTAATGTGAAGTGAAAATCAGTTCCGTTGCTCATATATTCCGAGTAATTTTTGTAAGCTTCCCTGAATTGAACTACTTCATCGTGATAAACATCAATATTCAGGTCGTTTTTTCTACCGAAGTCTTCTAATAGGGACAACAGAGATGTAAAGCAAGGTAGATTTATAGCGGATGCCGCTTTTCGGGGTTGAGAGTTTAAATCGTTTTGTAAACTCCAAATGGCTTCGGTAAAATCTATAAGATCTTGATTAAATAATGAGGCATATTTCAACCTTCTTTTAGAGAGATTCAAATATATCTCATTGAATAACTCTCTCAGTGTTTCTAATTCAGGATTTCGAAGGAGATTAGCAAATTTACCAACTTCTTTAGGACACATCTCTAATAGTAAATGTGCAAATTTATTTCTACTTTCTGCACTTACCATTAAATTATAACTATGTAGGACAGCAGGATCAATGCAGTCATCAAGTAAATAACTCAATTTTGCGGCAGCTACAAAGTCCTTATGATTTATAGATAAAATAGGAATACAACCAATGTCTAACATTTGCATCATTAATTGACATAGAAACTGTCTTCCTTTACGTGTCTCTAATAATTTCTTTCCTTTAAGTTCTTTTAAGTGTGGATTATAGCTCTTTAAAGATTTAGTTATTGATTCCCTAATTGGATTGGTTAGGTCATTAGGAATAACCCATCCAGAGACTATATAATAAGGTTGGTTGATATCTGATAAATTGTTACCGGTATTTCCATACTCATCAAAGAAAACACTGTATCTATTCATTTCTATTGGGGCCTCCTCACTTGATTTTTTGGTTTTCGATTTTAAGTAAACTTAATAAAAAAGATATTGATGAATGAAAGGAGGTATTAGTTGATCGATTCCCATTTACCATTCGGACGGTACTATAAGGAGCGTAGTCCAAAGATTTAAGTATTAAAATTCGTTTCTTTAAAGTATAAAAACGTCGCTTCCTTAGCAGTCGGTTTTTTGGCTTTATAATTAATATTTTTTGTTAATAGTTTCCTCTTTCAATTATTGCTAAAGTATTATCTACTAAGTTATCGTAGTGTAGCAGCCGAATTTTTTGTTCCTCGAGATGTTCTCGTCTGATTCTTCGAGTCGTTTCGTTAAGGTCTTCCCTTCTTCCAGCAACAACAACAAAATTAAACCTAGTAGGATCGAGGACATAAAATTCTTCAGGCATTTGTTTTTCAACTTTTTTATATTTTTTAAGTGTATCATAAAAGTTGTTGAAATTAGGATATAACCAATTCTTCCAATCTTTTGTTTGCGTTATTCCCTTTCTGAAAGCATTTCCAAGTTCTCCACTAGCTAATGTAATATCCTTTTCTGGGTGTTCTAATTCTACGAATATAAAGGAAAATCCATCAGAATTTTTTCCTATTAATAAATAATCTACTTTGTAATTAGAGCTTAGTTGAAATTCAGGAAATAAAAAAGCAACGTGGTGTCCAAAATCATAATAATTAAAGATTGATCCAATTATGTAGTACGCATTTTCGTCCTTTATAAATTTCGCAACATCACGTTCATTTCTTATTGTTCCATCGTTTAATCCTGTTAAAAACTTGTTTAAATTTAATTCTATTACTTCCTTTTTTTCTAAATCGAGTGTGTCTAAATAATTATTCGGAAAAAGACTATTAAAATGTCTAACAGCTTTAGGATATTCCCGAGATAGATTTTTTCTAGCAAAGATTTTTCCAACTCTGCCTCTTTTTTCTCTTTCTAATACCTTAGCGTATTCTTCCTTCTCAGTTTCTGTTAAATTATTGTAATCCCTATTGTATAATTTCATAATTTCCTCACCGACATTATTAATTTTTATTTTTTATAGGATGTAATCAAAGTTATAACTTAATATCTATCATTCTATAGCAAATCATTTATGGTAATATTATACTCCTTCTTGGCTTTCTTGTAATAGAGGGATAACAATTGTAAGTCAGTATTTTAATTCTATAGTTGGGGTCGGATCGAATTTTCCTTTTTCAAGAAACGGGCAGGATTGTGCTTTATGAAGGTAGAAGACGTATTGGTGAGTTTAAGTGGGAGGACGAAAAATATGAAGAAAGAAATCCCTTTTCAAGAAGGTAAAGTGGTCTTTTTTAAAGAATCGAATTTTTGGGATGATGTGTTGCAAAAATGTAATGAAGAAACAAAAGCCATCTATATAGCAACTTATAATTTTAATTTTAACCAATACGAAAAAAGTTTTTATCGAAAACTATCACACCTGGCAAATTTAGGGGTAAGGGTGAATTTACTGTATGCAATAATGAGCTATGCTGATGAAGATAAATTGGAAGTCGAAGAAATATTTAAAAACTTTGTGTTATGTGCCAAACTAACAACTAATCATTCAAAGTTCTTTATAACGGATAATTTTGCGTTCATAGGTTCTGCTAATTTTAGTTTCAATAGCAATAACAATTACGAATGCGGTGTTATATTTAATAATAAGGAAATCATTTCAGATATAAGAAAGTTTTACTCGGAATTGCTTGAAGAAAGTGAGTTTACAAATATCCCTGAATGTTTTGATCCATTTGAATTTGTACCAACGATATTAAGTGTGGTTGAAGAGTTAAGCGTAATAGAAAAAAAGGAAGAATTATATAGCGATAAAAGAGAGGCAATACCAGAATTACGCTATTTGGACAACATAGAAAAACATTTAATCGAACTGGGGTATCCGGTACCACTCCATTTTGATTGGTTTCATTTTTATATGCAACTTTATGATGAAAAATATGTTACTGATATTGCTTTTAGTGATTTTAAGCATTTCCTTCAAAATCTGTATCTATATTTAATAGATGTAAATGATTTTATTAACGAACAATATAAAACCATTGGTAGAATTGAATTATTGAAGAAGATTAAAGTAATAAAATGAACCCCGTGAGAATGATTAAACTAATGGTGGCGTTGATCAAGAACTTTTTTTCATTGACGTTATAAATTAACGCTCGTTTTGTGGTATTTATAAAACTAAAGGGCGGAGTTTAGTTTAAAAGTATAACGTCATAACTCAAATCGCCAGAGAGGTGGAAAGTAAAACATAAAATCACTTATAACAATATATAGTGAAGTATGGTTTGACCGACAATAAAGAATGGTGAGTTTTTTATTGTTCAGTAATATATGACCTATCTTAGAAGAGTACATATCGATGCTGTCTTTTTACATTTTTAGGGTATCATAAAATTTTGAGTAATTCCTTCTTCTTAGGTTTGTTAAAAATATCTAAGTCTAAATATTTAGTAAAATGGCGGCTGCAAGGTAACAGATAACTGTATATTTTATATTGGTTAAAGACTAGCTACTTTCTAGTATATGTTCTTCTAATAGTCTACCAGTTTATGGGGAAATAAAATGGTATTTTATTTTATTAAACTTCTCTTCCATTTAATAAGCTATTTTTGCTATACTGTAAATCTAAATGGGGGGATTTACCAATGGGGAGAAAAGAAGAACGACAACAAAAACTACAACGAAAACAAAGTGAATTAGAGGGTAAACTTATAAAAAAACAGAAACATCTAGCTTTGATATCACTAATAGACCTTTATTGTTTTGCTTTTAAGTCATTGGTTTATTTGGGAATAGCTCTTTACTTAAGTGTAGAATTTGCATATATAAATGGTAATTGGAATTGGCTTCAAAGTTTAACCGAATCAGATTTTTGGCAATACATTAAAAAATATGGCTATCTGGCTTTAATCTTAGCTGCGTTTCTTGAATTCGTCCATAATTTTATTGGTTTTAAAGATGTTCCTTTTAGGAAAATCTCTAAAAAGGAATTCCTTACGGAGCTAGAACAGAAAAGAAGAGGTTAACGAATAATCGAGGGAAATGCCCCTCGGTTCTTTTTCTATTTATAGAATTTAATTTCAGTATTGATTAATAATATTGTGACTTAGAAATTTTATGGTGGTAATTTTTGTTAATCAATTAACAAACTGCAATATTATAAATAATGTTAGAGGATGATAAGTATGAATCAAATAACAGAAGAATCATTAATGTCGTTGTTTATCAGAATGTATTATAACGACATACCCCTTTCAACGGGAACAGCTTTCATAGTGTCATCTTGTATAGGTCCCTTATTAATTACAAATAGGCACAATGTTACTGGGAAAAATAACGAAGATAATACACTGTTATCACCAGAAACCGGAGCAGTACCAAATAGAATTGAGATATATCATAATAGGATTAATTCTATTGGATCTCATATTATTAAATACGAAAAATTGTATTTGGAGGATGACTTTACTCCAAGATGGATTGAACATCCAACTTATGGTCATAAAGTTGATTTTGTTGCCCTTCCTTTAACAGAATTAAGTAATGTTGCTGTATATCCATATTCTTTGGAAGAAGGTAGTAATATAAAGGTCGGTGTTACAGACTCAGTAAGTGTTGTTGGTTTCCCATTTGGAATTCAAGTAGGAAGTAATGCAGCTGTATGGGCGACCGGAACTGTGGCATCGGAACCCCGACTTAATTATAAGGAATTACCCTTATTTTTAATTGACTGTAGAAGCAGACAAGGACAATCTGGTTCTCCTGTTATCGCATACCGTTCAAGTGGAGATGTAAACACAACGGAGGGTTTAGATTTCTATACTGAGCCAGTTAAAAAATTTATTGGAATTTATAGTGGAAGAATTAATAAAGAATCTGACTTAGGATTAGTTTGGAAAGCATCAGCAATTATAGAGTTAGTGAACAGTATTAAAAAACATATATTCTAATATCTACTGGTAACTTAAAATTGAAAGGGCTTATGTAAAAAATTTAATTGATGAAAGGATATTGATAAACCCACCAACATCCCTTTGTGTTGTCAATTACAGTCCACGCACGTTGAGTGTGTTGCCTTGATGTCACGGGTGGTGTAACCCAATAATAAACCCTTCCTAACCATAATAGAAACTTCCGAATCAGAATGGATTTTCGTTAAAATAAACATTTCCGATTTCCGCTTCTGGATCAATAGTGTCCCGGGTTTTCCTCCATAGGAATCCGGGATTTTTTCTTCTCTTTTTCAATAGAAATCCAATACAAAATCAATAGTTTTTCTTTCATTTTTCCTTACTCTTTTTCTCCTCTATCCCTTATATATCAGGCTTTTCTCAATAGTTTACTCAGGCATCCCTTCAATAAGAGACCCAATGTCTTATCCCCATCTTTTCTCTCTCATTTCTTCATGTTCTATCTTATCTCCCCAATTCATTTTTCCTCTTATTATTCTTCGTAAATCGGAGATTTCTATTTTTACTCCCAAAAAAACGTGAAAAAATACCGAAAAACAGGTGGAAAAACGGTCATTTTTGAATCAGAAATTACTCAAAATGGGGGTTCGGTCGGAAATCTTTATTTTAACTGGAACGGTGGAATGCGGGTTGGAGAGGGGGGATTTCGGAAGGGTTTATTTTTTTTTAACATAGGAGAGAAAAGAATTTAGTTTGGTTTGTAATATTACATCTATAATATGGAAAATAGAGAAAAGAGTGCAGTAGAGCATTACGTACTCAATCTTAACTCAGTTTTATAGATTCAAGTAATAAAAAGGAGAATGTTCTCCTTTAGGTCTTTTATTTCCTTTCGTATTCAATGTCACCGATAATCTATTTTTCTTCTGCTAAAGTTTTCAAATCCTTAAACTTTTTCAGAGTCAAAAGCTCTGTATTGTGAGACTTTAATATCTCATGTAAGGCTTCCTCTGGCGAAACAACCCTCCCATAATCTTTTTCTCCTTGCCATTGTGTACCGTAAATGAGTACATACCTGCCATCTTTTAGCTTAGTGATACCCAAATGCCTTCCTACTCCACCATTTGTCCAATTGTGACCATCCCAATAATCAAGGATTTCATTGTATTTAACCCTTGTTACTACTTTGGAATGGAATTCGTCTTCGAACACATTGATTCGATATAAAGTTGTCATATTCACATCATTCCTTTCATTTTTTATTCATTATCATCATATCGTGTTGAGATTTATATCAATACTAAAAAAAGTTCGAGCTGGTTCTAGCTCAAAGAGTTTGACTGTAAATTTGATATTATTTGCTTGGTATGGGGAGCCTGTTCCTTATCCGAAGGTTTTTCCGGTATTTTTCCCGGCAGACCTTCGGTTTTTTTGTGTAAAATTCGTTGGGGTTCCAATTGTAGTCCAATCCCATTTTCAATCAAAATTCAATCCGAATCCAATCGTTTTTTTAATTCTATATTCCTCCAATCCTTTGTTCAGCAAGGGTTTAGTCCAACTCAAGTTCTTTTTCAGTTGGTTTCCTCACGCTATTGAATCGGTATCCTTTCTAGTGTTTTTTTCACACGTTTTAAATCAAATGGCCCCTCACCATCTACTCCGTATTTATTCGAAAAGGAACGAAATTTTTTTATAAAAATCATTGCGAAATCGGTACAATTTTGGGCGAAAATCGGGAAAAAGGCGGGAACGTAATTATTCTATAACAGAAAATGGAAGGTAATGTGAAGGGGGCGTGAGCCCTTGGGAGAGAAGGGCTTGAGGGTGATGTGAGGAAGGAGGGGTGTGGGAAGGTTAATTATTCGATTGGGGACATAGTAGATGGACTTGGATTTTCATAAATGAGGTAAATGGAGATAGGGATTGTTTGTACCTGATGTTCAAAGTAATTGATAATGGGGATACTAACTAAAGAAATAAATGGACGGAGAAAAAAGAAACCCCCTCCTAAATTACTTAGGAAGATTTGTTTGATGGATCACACTGTATGTAATGCGTACTAGCACAACTATATAGTTGCTACTTTCTACTTCCCCATGCTAAATAGTTGGTATCCGAACGGCAAAGGTATCGGGAAGGAGCAGCGGGCAACCCATATGTATTCAATCCTTAAACAATTAGTTGTTTTCATCACAAATCAATCAAAATTCAGGCTAGATTCCATTAGCGGGTCCAGTTTTGTTTCTGTTGTTCAATAATTATATAATCCTTTGTCCAATAAGGATCCAATCATCTAAACTGCTTTTCTTTTCGTTTAAAATTCCTAATAAATAAAACCCAGAAGTCCTGCTCCATTAATTATGGAAGCATATTTGACAATAATAAAAGATGCAAGTAAAATAAAACGTATAATCAATATTTTGATTGTACAATCAATATTTTATTTGGATAAGTAATATGATTTAAAGGAGATGTTTTTAAAAATGGGTGAATCTTTTATTGCGGAAGCACGAAGAGAGCAGATTATTCAATCTTGTATTGACACACTTGAAGAAGTTGGTTATACAAAAGTGAGTTTAACTAAAATTGCCAAAAAGGCAAAGGTGAGCACAGGTTTAATTTCTTATCATTTTTCCGACAAGATGGATTTAATTAATCAAACTTTACTGTACTTGTTAGAAAAAAAATTGGATTTTATTAGTGGAAAAGTGGTTCAAGAGGAAACACCTACTTCGCAATTAACTGCATATATTGAAGCGTGTTTGGCTTATCAAGTGGCTAACTTTAAATATAATATCGCATTAATTGAGATTGTCTTTAATGTTGAAAATGAAGAAGGAATTCCATTCTATAGAGCTGACAATGGGGAAGAAGACGAAGATCCAATATATACATTGCTCAAAGAGATTCTATTAGATGGGCAACAAAAGAAGGAGTTTTCTAATCAGTTTGATGTTGAAATGATCTGTGTCCTGATTCAAGGAGCAATTGAGGAAAGTATGCTTAAACATAATAAAACCTTTAGTTTTGAGAAATATAAAAATGAATTAATTAAAATGGTGTTAAAAATAGTCATATAGCACTAATTTAGGAAATAGAATCATCTATTAAAAAAAATAGAATGAAGGAGTAAAAAAATAATATGAAAGATACATCCACAATTGGTATGGGTTTCTTGGAAAAGCTCTTTGCTGTTTTATTTCCTATTGTGTTAGGAACGATTGGTTGGTTTCTTCCAAGATTATTGGATTTCATCATAAAAATTCCGCTTTTTAATGATTCAAAGGTCATTGTACTCTTGGAGTCACTTGACCCTTTTTGGACTTCTATTGTCTTGATGATTATAGGTGCGATTATAGGGGTTCTTTTGTCATTAACAGTCTATAGTGAAGCCTTGAAAGTGAGTATTAGTGATACAGAAATTTTGATTAATAAAGATGATAAAGAAAATAGAATTAACAGTTCAGACGTAAAAGAAATCTTTATGGAGGATCAAACAGTTATCATTACAGGTAATAAAGGACAAGAATTATTGAGAGAAAAGACAGACATAAAAAAAGGAATCATACGAGAAAAATTCCTGAATCATCACTATCCTTGGAGTGAACAGGATTCATATGCCGATCAATATAAACTCTGGACGCTTGAAGATCGCACGGTTGGAGAAAATGTCTATGCCATCTTATATGAACGTAGGAATGCAATTAGAGAAGGAGATAAGAAAAAAATAAAACATTTAAGAATGGACTTAAATGAACTTGGAATAGTTGTGAAAGATGAGGGAGAGGTTCAATATATACGTAATATTCATAACTAATATTGTCTCTATTATTTCAAAAAATATGATTTGGATGTGATGAGTAATGAGTAAAACAAAAAAGGAAGTATTGGAAATTGCAGAAAAACATGGTCTCCAATTGATAGAGGACTTTTTTGTTTTTAATGAATCTGGATTAGACTTTCAGGTGGTATTTGCTAAGGATCAGGAAGGAAAAGAATGGGTGCTGCGTATTCCGAGGCGGTTTGATGTATTCCCTAGAACAAAGGCAGAAAAAACAGCACTGGACTTAATAAACAAGTATGCTAGTTTTGAAGCTCCTGATTGGGGAATTTACACAGAAGAGCTGATAGCGTATAAAAAGTTAAATGGAGTTCCAGCAGGAACCATTGATCCTGAAGCTAAAAGATATGTTTTTGAAATTGATGAAAATAATATACCGAAATGTTTTTATCAGACGCTTGGAAAAGTATTGGCTACACTTCATAGCATTCCAAGGGAGAAAACATCTGAAGCAGGTGTTATAGTTCAAACACCAGAGGAAGTAAAACAAATCATGAAGAATCGTATGGATGCGGTTAAGGAAAAATTTGGTGTGGGAGAGCCGTTATGGAATAGATGGCAGACGTGGTTGAATGATGAAGAAATATGGCCAAAAGAAACCGGACTGATTCATGGAGATTTGCACCCAGGACATATCCTCGTTGAAAGTTCAGGAAATGTAACGGGGTTAATTGATTGGACAGAAGCAAAGGTAGCTGATATTTCCACTGATTTCGTTGGCCATTACAGAGTATTTGGTGAAGAAGGTCTTGATACACTTATCAAGGCTTACAAAGAAGCTGGAGGGTATCATTGGCCTAAGATGAGGGAACATATTATTGAATTAAATGCTGCTTACCCTGTTGGAATTGCCGAATTTGCCTTAATATCTGGGATGGATGAATATATTCAGATGGCAAATAAAGAATTAGGTTTAGCTGGAATGTAATTTGAAATTACATTAAGTAGCGGGTAGTGGACGCAGGGACATGGGGACAGGACTCGGATTAGTTATTGCCAAAAGTTTAATGGTAAAAATGAATATGAAGATGAGGTGTCATTAATTATGAAACCAAGAATCACAGTAATCACATTAGGTGTAGATGATTTGGAAAAAGCATTAGAATTCTACCGTGATGGATTGGGACTACCCACAGAAGGTATTGTAGGTAAAGAATTTGAGCATGGAGCAGTAGCCTTTTTTGAACTACAATCAGGTTTGAAACTTGCTATTTGGAAACGAGAAGATATTGCATATGAGGCAAAAGTTACACAGGCTCCAGCAAGTCCTACTGAATTTACAATTGGTCACAATGTAAATAGTAAAGAAGAAGTAGATAAGGTATTAGAACAAGCCGAAAAAGCGGGTGCAACAATAACGGACCCTGCACACAACACTTTTTGGGGTGGATATTCCGGTCACTTTCAGGACCCGGATGGGCATTTGTGGGAAGTAGTCTGGAACCCAGCTTGGGAGATAGAGGAATAGACATGTGTTAAGGAAAGAGTATTATAGGGGATGTTTAAATTATGAAACAAAACAAATATGATGATGCTGTGTTTTTTTCTGAATATGAAAAAATGCCAAGATCAGTTAAAGGGCTTGAAGGTGCAGGAGAATGGCCGGTTTTAAAATCCTTATTTCCAGAGTTGAAAAATAAGAGTGTACTTGACTTGGGGTGCGGATTCGGTTGGCATTGTCGATACGCACGTGAACACCAAGCAAGTTCGGTAATTGGAGTAGATATATCCGAAAAAATGCTTGAAACAGCCCGTGAAAAAACAGATGATCCTTTAATTACGTATATTAAAATGCCAATTGAAGACATCAATTTTTCGGACGCACAATTTGACGTAGTGATCAGTTCTTTAGCTTTTCACTATATTAAATCGTTTGATACTATTTGCGAAAAAGTTTATCAATATTTAAAACCTGGAGGTTCTTTTATTTTTTCCGTGGAACATCCGATTTTTACTTCTCGGGACGAACAAGATTGGTATTATGATGATCAAGGAAATCGCCTTCATTGGCCAGTGGATAATTACCAATCAGAAGAAGTACGTAATACAACTTTTCTAACCGAGAATGTGATCAAATATCACCGTACAATTTCTACTTATATTAATGATTTAATTCATATAGGTTTTAAAATAAAAGCGGTTAAGGAACCTATGGCTACGGAAGAAATGGTAAGGAATGATCCAGGGATGAAAGATGAAAACAGAAGACCCATGTTTTTAATCATTTCAGTAGAAAAGTAATAGTAATAGTTTGCTAAATAAAAAGTACACAAATAGAAATCTGAGAACAGTAATTTTCTGAGATTTCTTCGTATACGGCACATAAACTACTTTTCAACAAATTGGAGGATTAATACAATGAGAAGTGAACAAGAAATGAAGAATTTGCTCATTAGTTTTGCTAAGAACGATAATCGAATTCGCTTGGTAACTTTGGAAGGTTCACGTGCAAACAAAAACATTCCCCGTGATTCATTGCAGGATTATGATATTTCTTATTTTGTAACAGATATGGATTCCTTCAAAAAGAATGATGAATGGCTGAATGTTTTTGGGAAACGTTTGATAATGCAAAAACCGGAAGACATGGAGCTTTTTCCGCCGGAGTTAGGGCATTGGTTTTCCTACCTTATGCTATTTGAAGATGGCAATAGAATTGACTTAACACTTATTCCGATAAACGAAGTAGATGATTACTTTTCTAATAGTGATGGGCTAGTAGAAGTCCTACTTGATAAGGGTGGTCTTGTCAAAAATAAAGTGGTCGCAAATGATCGGAAGTATTGGATTAAAAAGCCCACAGCAAGAGAATTTGATGATTGCTGCAATGAATTTTGGTGGGTTTCTACATATGTAGTAAAGGGATTGGCTAGAAAAGAAATTCTATTTACAATTGACCATTTGAACGAGATAGTACGGCCTAATCTGTTAAGAATGATGTCTTGGCAAATAGGATTAGAGCGAGGGTTTACCTTTAGTGTGGGGAAAAACTATAAATTTATTGAACAGTATTTACCGAAAGATGATTGGGAAACATTACTCACAACTTATTCTGAGAGTAGCTACTCAAACATGTGGAAGTCTTTATTTACTTGTTATGAGTTATTTAGAAAATACTCTAAATCTGTGGCAGAAAGTCTTGGATATAAGTATCCAGATTATGACGAGGCCATCACGAAGTATACGCAAAACATTTATCAGTCATTGAATGAGTAATAAAGGTCAAATATAGGTGAGCTAATCAGAACTAGGTAAAGATAGGGTTTGAATATAATTAAGAAAAGGAGTCACCAAAGCAACTCCTTAACTAAATTTATTAAGCTACATCATCAATACTTATGAGAGCCAATCAAGGCAGTTATTAGAAAGTTGCTGTAGTTCCTCTATAAAAATACTAGCATGAAATCCATCACAAACCGCATGATGTACCTGTAAAGAAATAGGCAATAATATTTTATCTTCCTGATTACAGTATTTTCCGCCAGTAATTATTGGTAATAAGTAGTTATGATTATTATTTACGTTTAGGTTGAAGCCAGTAAAACTAACCCATGGAATACTAGATATAGGAAAGGAATTCTCTGGTACATTTTCTTTTATGAAAAATCCTTTAACCTCTGAATATTGTTTCATATCGTCTTGAAAGTTTTTATAGAAGACAGGAAATTCATCAGAGAATTCGGTCCATATGCTTGAGAATGATTTGTTATCATTATGGAAGATTGTATAGCTAGGCAACAAACTTTCCCAATAAGAGTACCATCATCTTTTAAGCAAGTTCTAAATTCTTTATGAGAATTTACTATTCTAGTGACCATGTAAATAAAGGATGGATATAGCTTTATCCCTTTGTTCCTGAGCTGTTCCAATAACGTTGTAATATCTATATTTGCTGTAATACTAAATGTGCACTTCTGATTTAAGTAATGCTCGAAATACGGCAATCTATCCCATTTTTCTTTTTCAATTAGATTAAATTTCATTTGATTAGCCTCCTAAAAATGTGTTTTTGATTTTTAGGAGGCTAACTTGTCTGCTTTCACCAATACCCTCACCTCATAAATAATGCTTTAAATAAGATACTAAATCATTTGAAATTCATATTCAACCATTCTAATACGCATATGTATGGCTTTTTACAATAATTAAAGGGCAACCTCGAATTGTGTTATACTTTTTCCGTGTTGTAAGTTTTTACTGGAGGGGCTAGGATGAATCAAGTAAAAAGTATATTAAAAGACTTTTATGACATAGAGATTAATGTTGTGTCGCCTCAGCAGGGTGGTTGGGCATCCCTCGCATATAAAGTGTCAAATAAAAATCAAAGCTATTTTTTGAAGGTATATGAAAAAAGCAGAGCTTCCACACCGAAGTTGACTGCTCTGATTGATCAATATGTTCCAATCTTGGTATGGCTTATAAAGAATAGCAATTTAAAAGGGAAAATCTCCGTTCCTATGATGACAAGTGAAAGAAAATATAAATGTGAAGATGAGTATGGGATTTATTTGCTTTATGAATATATTGAGGGGGAAACGATTGGGGATCGAGATTTAACAGAGAATCAGGTTTATCAGCTTTCAAAGATCATAACAGAGCTTCATTCATATAGTGATAACATTCCAATTGGGACTGATGCTTTTATAGAAGATTTTGAGGTTCCATTTTTACCGATGTTGAGACAAACATTGCAAAAAGGGAGAAATGATTTTCCGTCTGAGGTATGGGAATTGATCCATTCCTACATTCTACAATTAAATGATCTGATTTATACACTTGAGGAGCATTCACAGAACTTGAAAAACTCAAAATTAAGAATGGCCTTATGTCATACAGATTTACACAATTGGAATTTAATGCAGTCGGGACAAGAGCTAATATTAATTGATTGGGAAGGATTGAAACTAGCCCCGCCTGAAGCTGACTTGATGTTCTTAGATGATAAACCCTACTTTAATGAATTTTTAAGAATCTATCGGAAAACTCATCAAAACTTTTCAATTAATCCTGAAGCAATGACCTTTTATAAGGGAAAGAGACGATTGGAAGATATATGGGAATTTATGGAACAACTTTTATATGATAAACAAGGGGAACAAGAAAGAGTTATAACGATGAACTATTTACAGGAAGAGTTGAATGAAATAAATAAATGGTAAGGTAAATCTATCCCATTGTTGAATAGGAGGGGGTGAACATATGAGTATTACAGGATCACAGTTTGATAAAGTGGCTGAAGAGTATGACTTTGTAACTAATCTTCTGAATGACAATACCTTTTTTATTGCTAATATGCCAATAGAAAAAGGGAGAGCATTAGATATTGGATGTGGGACGGGAATATTAGTCTATGAATTATCCAATTACTTTAGCGAGGTAGTTGGTATTGATATATCGGAAGGGATGCTTGAGTTTGCCAACAAGAAGCGTCAGTGTTCGAATATTTCATACTTGAAGATGGATGCAGAAAATCTTAGTTTGGGGTATAAGTTTGCTTATATCGTAAGCAGGACGACTTTCCATCATTTGAGGGATATATCAATTGTAATTAATCAAATGAAAGAATTGCTGTACGAAGGTGGGAAAATTGTTATTCTTGATAATGTGTCTAAGGTTGAAACCCCACCAACGTACGTTTACATATTAGGAGCAATCCAAGAATTTCTTCCTAACTGTTTCAAATTCGGTGTGAAAAATGCTGTGAGAGTATTCAAGTATAACACTTCAAAGTCGTGGCTCGAACATTTAGCATCTGACAAGTACCTTTCAGAACAGAAATACTATGAGATATATGGAAAATTATTGCCTAATTGTACCTTTCGTAGAATGAATTGGGCAATGGGGATTATTTGGGAAAAACCGATTGTTTCGATGATAACTGAGTGAATGTTATTAACCATAGGATAAAAATAGGAGTTGAAAATTGTTGAGCGTAGAAAACATTTTACAAGAAATTAACAATGAATTAAAAGATGTCCCGGGCATTGTTGGAGTGGTATTAGGAGGATCAAGATCAAGAGGTACGAATCACCCAACTTCCGATATAGATATTGGAATATATTATGATACATCGGCAGGGTTTGATGTCAGAGGGGTTAGTGAAGCTGCTACTAGATTGGATGATGACCATAGAGAAAATCTAGTTACATCTTTAGGTGAGTGGGGTGCCTGGATAAATGGTGGTGGTTGGATTGTCGTTCAAGGGTACCATGTAGATTTGATTTTTCGGGATATAAAAAGGGTATCTCAAGTAATTGATGATTGTTTACAGGGCAAGGTTTCTACTCATTATCATACAGGACATCCACATGCCTATCTAAATGTTATGTATATGGGGGAAATCTCCATTTGTAAAATATTGTATGAATGTACCAATCAAATTTCAGATTTAAAAGCTAAGACTAGCCCTTATCCAAAATCATTAAAGGATGCCATAATCGGCTATTTCATGTTTGAAGCATCTTTTTCTTTGATGTTTGCGAAGGACAATGTGGATAAGGATGATATTACATATGTTACGGGGCACTGCTTCCGAACTATTTCATGTTTAAATCAAGTATTATTTGCTTTGAATGATGAATACTGTATCAATGAGAAAAAAACTGTCCGAATGATTGAGAGCTTTAATCAGAAACCCAATAATTATAAGAAAAACATCGACCAGATTGTTACATTAATTTCTTCCGATTCAGATCATACGAGTGAAGCGGTTAAAATGTTGCATGACCTTGTGTCGGAAACGGAAAAGATACTAAAATAAATATCAAGTTGAAGGTAAATAACCGTCTCTAATTGTAAAAGCACTATTTATCTTTGACTTTTTGTAAAAGAGAACCTATAATAATCACTATACTTTTAAACGTTAAGGAGGATTATTAAAAAATGACACATTTTATGAGACTACGATTCCCAACTTTGAACCAGTAATTGAATACGTTCAAAGGCTCTGTTTGTGTATGCAGAGTAAACGGGATTAGTCTGTCCTTTTTTAATAATCTTCATTTCATAGTTATTCACCACATCCAGCAATTTATTTCCCCCAATCAACTTATGGGTGGATCCTTATTGCCTGTTTATGTGTGGAAAATATGTAATGTAAGGAAAGGCGACTTATTTGCCTTTCTTTATTTTTGTCTAATTTAACCTTTCGTTGTTTAGATCAAGGGCAGGTTTTATTTGCTGACGGCTTTTAATAGCTCCCCTAATAGAATAAGGATGGGTCTCTTTCCCTTTACTCTCAAATCACAGGCAGATGCTTGTGATTTTTTTATTTGAAAGGAAGAGAAACCATGATTAATAAAGAAAAAAGTGCTGAATTAGTTAATAAATATGTTCATGTATTTAGTTGTCCGCTTTGTAAAAGTCCAATGAAGGTCACTCATTTAAAGAGCCTAGTCTGCCTGAATAATCATACGTTTGATTTTGCGAAACAAGGCTATGTAAACATGATGACTCATTCTACAAATAGCCATTATGCCAAGGAATTATTTAAAGCACGACAAAAAGTCATTATGGAAAATAACCTTTTTGCCCTCCTACACAAGGAAATTTCAGAAATTATCATTGAAAATATGGATGCTTTAAAGGGTGAAATTATAATTTTTGATGCAGGGTGTGGAGAAGGATCACATTTACAAAGGATCTTAGATGAATGTAAGAATGAAACAATTGCAGGAATTGGTTTAGATATTTCAAAAGAGGGCATACGAATGGCGGCACGCAATTACAAAAAGTCCATTTGGCTTGTCGGTGATTTAGCAAATTCACCATTACAGGATCAATCATGCCATATCATTTTGAATATCCTATCACCTGCAAATTATAAGGAATTCCAAAGGATCTTAGTACCTAATGGTCTCATTATTAAAGTTGTTCCTCGTTCAAATTATTTAAAAGAACTACGAGAAGCACGATTCGATGAGAAAGATAAAACGTCTTATAAAAATGATGAAACGGTATCTCTTTTTAAACAGCATTTTCATCTTATGGACACTTTCGAAATTAGTTATACCAAGGGACTAAATGTAAAAGATTTAACAAATTTAACTCAAATGTCGCCACTTTCCTGGAATATGAGCAAGGACGATATGGAACAAATTATAAATCGTGGAATTTCCAGGATTACCATTGACTTAGATATTTTGGTAGGAATAAATAAGTCAAATAATACTAATGAACGGCCAAATTAGACTCGAAAAAGTGTAATGGGTGTCCCATAGCTGTACCATTTTCTATAACAATTTGATTATCAATAAATGGAATATAAATAATCCTACGAAATAGGGGGAGTAAACGATGCAATTTTTATTATTCTTTTGATACGGGCTTTAACTTGAAATAAAGGCTCGTATCGGTCCTAGCTATCGGTACGAAATCACCAATTTTCGGGAGGTAGCAAAAATGGAAGAAATATGTTTTGAATTAGAAAATGTTGAACTAACTTATTTAGATAAAACTGTATTAGTGATTGAGCGTTTAGCTGTTCATCAGTTTGATCGCATCGGTGTTGTCGGGGAAAATGGAGCAGGAAAAAGTACGTTATTAAAGTTACTAGCGGGTATAGTTCAACCGTCAAACGGAAAAGTGAAAAGTCATGTAGACTTTGCTTATTTTGATCAATTAACTGTACCAGGGCCAGCAGAGGTGGATTATGACCTAAAAGGAAAGCTGTCTATCCCTGAAACAGACATCAATAATTTCAGCGGTGGGGAACAAACAAGGCTGAAACTAGCTCAATTTTTTTCAAACTATCATGAAGGTTTATTAATTGACGAGCCAACCACGCATCTTGATGCAGAGGGTGTAGAACTTTTTATCGGTGAATTGGCTTACTATTATGGTGCACTCGTACTCGTGAGTCATGACCGGTATGTATTAGATAAACTTGTGACGAAGATTTGGGAAGTCCAAGATGGAATTGTAACGGAATATACAGGGAACTATTCGGATTACGTCGTACAAAAAGAACTTCAGAAAAGGCAACAGCAGGAACAACATGACAAGTATTTAAAAGAAAAATCACGTCTTATCAAAGCCGCAGAAGAAAAGATGAAGAAGGCTGAAAAAATTACACAGGCCAATGGACATATGTCCAAAAAAGAAACAAAAGCAAAGGCGAATAAAATGTTTATGACGAAATCCAAGGATACAAGTCAAAAGGCAGTCCAAAGAGCAGCAAAAGCAATAGAGCAAAGAGTAGAACAACTTGAAGCGGTGGAAGCACCGAAAGAAGAGCAAATCATTCGATTTCACCAGTCTAGTGCTTTGCAATTACACAATAAATTTCCGATAATGGCAGATCAGTTAAGGCTAAAGGCGGGGGAGAAGACACTTCTTGATAAATCGGGTTTTCAATTCCCGTTAGGCAAGACCATTGCTATTACAGGTAAAAACGGTTCAGGTAAAACAACGTTGCTTCGGCATATTTTACAGCGTGGTGAAGGGATTACGATTTCGCCAAAAGCGGTTATCGGCATTTATGAACAAATGGACTATCAGTTTACAAAGGATGAATCTGTACTGGAATTTATGAAAGATAGAAGTGATTTCGATGAGAGCAAAATTCGTTCTGTTCTACACTCTATGAATATTACAGGAAATGATTTAAAAAAGAATGTCCGGAATTTAAGCGGTGGAGAGTCTATTCGTCTAATATTGTGTCAGTTATTCTTAGGAAGATACAATATACTCATTTTGGATGAGCCCACGAACTTTTTGGATGTTTTTTGTATTGAAGCGTTGGAACGGTTTTTAAAAGGATATGAAGGAACTGTACTATTTGTATCGCATGATCGAACCTTTGTTGATAGAGTGGCTGATTGTGTTTATGTCATAGAGGATCAAAAGTTAGTATTAAAAAGCTAATGTAAAAAATGGGTAGGGATGTAAAGGGGTCATTATGATCTTAGAGATGTAGCTGTTACTTTCCTCTTCCCTCTGCTAAAAAGTTACTACCTACTGTTAAATAGTTGGTTTCCAAACGGCAAAGGAAGCGGGAAGAGCAGCGGGCAAACAAATATGTATCTAATTGGTTTATTCAATAAAAAATCAATCAAAATTCGGGGCTGGATTCAATATGATCCAGTCCTTTTTCTTTTGTTCAATATTCCACCAATCCCTTGTCCAATAAGAGTTTCAATGGTTTCTCCATTACAAAAATACGTAGGATTTCCAATCTCTTTTCAGTGTGTTTCCCAACAGTAAGACCGTCCCAAAATGGCTTCGGTTTCCGTCTTTTCTCCTGATTCTTCTCTCCATTCTGGTACCAACTTTTTAACATTGTCCGAATATTCGATACAACCCGAGATGGAAAAATGAGGGCGAAAATGGGGGGTTTGGGGAAGAACTATGTAACATAATGGAATGAAGAAAAAAGGCGAGATAAGAGGGTGGGGCTTAGAACCGCAAGGGTTTGAGGGGAGTGGGAGGGAGAGGGGTGGAAATACCAACATTTTAGCAGTTGAATAGATATTGTCTTCAAATAAAAGTTCCCTTCCTTAGATAAAATTAAGGGTTCTTAAATAAAAATTACGTTCCAATTCCGAAGGTTTTTCCGGTACTTTTCCGGCAGACCTTCGGTTTTTTTATTTCCAAAATCGGAAAAAATCCTATCGTAAATCAATCTCCATTTCAATCGGTTTTCAATCCAAATCCAGGCGTTTCTCTCAATTCTATGTCTCTCCAATCCTTGTCCAGTAAGGGTTCAGGCTTTATTCAATTCCTTTTCAGGTGTTTTCCACATGCAATAGAGTCGAGTGGTTCCAGGCGTTTTATCTGGTTTTTTTCGTTATTTTTTCAGGCGGAAGGTAAATCAGGAAGTCGTTCGGAATCCCTCTACTCTGGAACGTAATTTTTTTCTCGAATACAGTGAAAAATCGTTACAAATCTGAGTGAAAATGCGGAAAGGCTGGAATGTAATTTTTTTATAAGAGAGAATGGAATGGGAAGTAAAAGGGGAGTGAATACTGAAGGAACGATTATAATGAATAAATACAGTATTGCTAATACAACAAAGGCAGAAAGGGAAAAACTTGTTGCTAATGCTGAAGCGATTAATTCATTGGGAGCTGAACCATTGACGAAAGATAATCGGTCTTTACTTAAAAAATGCGTTGATGGCATAATTGAACTCGATGATTTACGAAAAATGATAATTGATAAATATAAAAACCAATAATAAAAGGCATTCGTTAAGCTAATAGAAAGATATGCTGGAAGAGTCTTTGATTTATATTGATATAATCTTGCGAAAATTGATACAATTTAATTATTATCCATGTTTGAGTGCTTAGGGTGTGCAAAACTGGAAAACGGAATATCCGGTTATTTTAATTAAGTTCAGTTATTGCAGAAACGGAGGTAAAAATGTTTATAGACACAAATTCCCGTGAAGCGATGTTGCAGGGAATCTGCAATTATTTTGGTATTACAACGAAAGAAGTTTCGGTTCTTTTTGACAAGGCAGGAAAAGAATCACGGAAGGAATCCTATTTAGATGGCGATATATTCAATAATATTATTAATGATTTCATTGATGCAAAGATGCCTAATACTCCTGTAGATCAAGTTTTGTTTTTTCATTTAGGTCGAAGATTGAACTCTAATAAGAGCGATTATACTGGCAAAAATCTCTATGACTTATTATCTATAGAAAACGAAACTACAAAATTTTTAAAAAACCACGGAGTTGAATTTTTTCCCATTGAAGGGCGTTTGGAACTGGTATATAAAGGGGAAATAATATCCTTATTGGATTCGTATAAAGAAAATGTCCCATACTTAAGATGGAGGTTGGGGCATAACGTAAATCGTATTGACTATTGCTTTAATGGTTTTATGTTGAAAGATTTATTGTATAAAAATCATTATGCACGGGATCTGTTTAATACATCTGAACTTATTAGTGTGTTAGCACAATTCCTGAACCGAAGGGATATTGTAGCTGACTACTATGAAAATAGCACTTATTATTGTTTTGAATATTGTTGTCCATTAAAAAAAATACTTTTTGATAGCAATGAGAATTTATCATTTGAGGGGAAGCAGAGGTATTTGTTGAACCGAATTTTACAAAGGCTATATGATTACTCTGTGACAGAACTTCCTTATATGTTCGACCATGATAATCCAATAATTAGATTAAAAGATAATGATACTATGGATGGTGAATACTTTATTTCAATTGAAGAAATCACCAAAGAAATGCTTATGTAATGATTATTAAGTTCCTTAATCGCCGGGTTTTTAACGTCAGTAATTCAGGGTCGCTTATAGGATTATCATTCTGTTCCATTTTTAAATAAAAAACAAACTTCCTCTTAACTGCAAACTGTGACGTGATCAACCAAACTGTGCCAAAGAAGCAATCAAAGAAATTCCAATTTAATCTCCGTATAAAAGAAACTCATTTTGAAACACTTTGGAATTTGTTTTCAGGAGTGTTTTTTATTGGAAACTTATTTTATGTAAAGGCGTTCTGTTGTATAGATGTTTGACTTTGAACCACCCACAGAAGATGAGATGGACATATGAACAATTAGCTGATTGGCGAGATAAATTTGCTCCATATTATTCAGACCGGTTTTAATTATAAATTTCCAGAGCGTTTAAAGTGCTGTAGATATCTATGGTTTGACAGAATGATCGAAAACATTGGAAATGGCATAGACAGATGGGAGCGTGTAGCTTCTCGAAATCTCAAAAATTAACGATGTTTGATGTTTCATCTATCTTCGGAAATTATAAATGTTTATCAAAAAATGAGTGATTTTATCTTAGGCTGTTTTCGCAAACTTTGTTGCTATTGAAATGATATTTTTTACCAATTATTTCAAAAGTAAGGTATAATACATTTATAATGTATACAAATGGAGGAACCAAATGAATAAGTATGGACGTCTTTCGTTATTAACGGTTGGCATTAGCATAGTATTATCCTTTTTTGTTAATGAAGATAATAAGTATCCAGGTATTTTTTTATTAATTTTCGGTATTTTAACAATAATTGGAATTACCTTTGCCATTCTATCAAAAAAAGGGTCGAATATTATTATTGGCGTAATTCTAAACATTGCCACTCTGGTCTTTTTCTTCTTTTTGTTATTAGCAATGGGAATCGGAGAAGTATAAATTAACGACCTCTATTAGGGTCTTTTTTTCTATGCTATCCTTAACTGTCAGTTTAGTAAAAAAGCAACAATCTATACGAAAACAGCCTTATCTTAAAACATGAAATTAAAAATCCAGCTATAACAGGTTATAATTCTGTAGAAGAATTTAAACAAGGAAAAATGAGCTATACTCCAATCGAGGTAAAGAATCTATTATCCGCATTTAATGAAGTGAAATCCCATCCCCATATAAATGTGAAAATTAATGATATTACACCCGATTGGTTAAGAAGCACGTAAGAAATACCAGGTGCAGACTATCGCTTGGAGATTCCTCCAAAATCTGAAATAGTAAATGATTTTAGATTTGGCTTTGAATCTAGTGATTGTCTTCGTTTAGAAATGGACGAATACGGTCATTCTGATTTAGATTTGAATTTTAAATTATATCTACTGGATACATTAGGAAATGAATATGTAGGTAGGGCACAAGATTGTATTGTTTTTGCTAAAGGTAAATTTTTATGGAAAGTAAAAATCTAAACAGTCGTAGACGGCTAGCACATTATTTTTAGATTGATAGAATTTTTTTCTTTATTATCCCTCCCTATCAAAGGATTCTTCTCTAAACAGAAAAGGATACGGAAAGAAGAGGGCAGTACATTATATATTAAATTCTGATTCAATCGTAAAATCAATACAAATCCAAGCTGAACCCAATACGGGTTCAGTCTTTTTCTTTTGCTCAATAACTGTTCAATCCCTTGTCCAAATAGGGCTACAAGCGTTTTCCCAATCCATAACCGTAAGATTTCCAAACTCAATTCTGTGTGTTTCCTCACTATGATACCAACCTAGAATTGCTGCACTTCCCCTTTTTATTCTCCATTAAGGGAAGGGCTTATTAGCAGGGGAATAGTTATTGTGGCTTTGAAATAAAGTTGAACTGTTTATAAAAAGTCGCACCGTCTTGAAAAAAGTTTAATCTTTTAAAAAAAAGATGAACCGAAATTTCCAATCTCTTTAAATATTGCGAGATTACATACTATTTTTTAGATGGTCTTTTTGTTTTTAGGAAAATAAAAAAGACATCAAATAATTCAAGGAAGTATAATGGTATGTATTAAAATAAGGAGTTTAAAAATGAATCTATACGAATTATTTCAAATGTGGGTAAATCATCCGAAAAAAGGAAGTGGTAGAAGAAATTTAGACAATACAGATGAATGTTGGAAAAAGGTATTACAAGATATTCGTAATTGGGAGAGCAGTGAAGATAAAAATGATAATGATTTTGCAAAATATCTACTTTATACAGGGAAAATAAGAAGAGTTCATTTAGACCTGAATGAAGTGAAT